>DELT01000058.1:0-11919 GCA_002354555.1 Methylophaga sp. UBA2689 | reverse complement strand
TTCGGGGTGTGACTGAAAAAGCGCCACTCTGCGTTGCTGGTCGCTTATTTAGAATAACTACAAAAACGCCGGAAGCGTTTTTGAGCGCAAGCCCCAACGGCGTGAGATACATGGGGTGAGATACATGGATGTATTTCACAAAAAGCGCTTCTCGTGCCTTGATTGACGCTTTTTCAGGTCACAACAGAGGCGGAGATGAAAGAGCAATAAGCCCTGGAGAATAAACTGTGATCAGCTTCTCAAATTGAAGCAGGATAATTTCCTGTTATGCATTTTTGCCAACGGTTTCTCTGGATCTAAAACAATAAAATCCCTTACTCTTTAATTGCAGCTCTGGAGAGCTGAATTTAACTAAACAAGGAGTATGGAAAGATGTTTAAAAAATGGATTGTTGCTTTATTACTAGCGTTTTCACTTTCATCATTCGCTGCATTCGCAGCAGATAAAATCAATATCAACACTGCTTCAGCAGATGAATTACAACTGCTCAATGGAGTAGGGCCTTCTACGGCCAATGCTATTGTGCAATATCGTGAGCAGAACGGTGCATTTGCAAATGTTGAAGATTTAGCGAATATCAAAGGTATTGGCGAGAAAAAAGTGGCCAATATTGCTGAGAATGTCACAGTATCTGATTAAGTTAACGTATTAAGTAATGAAAAGGTGAGGTTATAACCTCACCTTTTTTATATCTAGTTAAAAGGCAACAGATGTTGAGACAACGGACTCTGCCTGCATGACTAGTTTGTCTTTGAGTGATTCATACAGATTCTGCTGTTCTGCCTCACTTAACGCATTGTCTTCAATATTGGTGATGAAAAATACGTCTTCAACTTGATCGCCAAGAGTGACCATTTTGGCATTAATAACCTGTATCTGATACGCCAGAAATACTTGTGCCACAGCCGACAGTAAGCCAGGTCGGTCATGTATATACAACTCCATTACCGTGTGGTTTTGCTGTTGGTTGGTTGAAAATTTGATAACGGGCTCGGTTTTGAAAAGTTTTGTGGTTCTCGGCATCAATTGAGGTTTATAACCTGAGGTAAGCTCTTTGCGGGCCAGTTGTTTACTGACAGCAGTGATGATGTCTTCATAACGTTGTTGGGCGCCATTGATGATAAACGTATTCAGGGCACTGTCATCACCACTGATATTGATTTTGGCGTCAAGAATGTTCAGTTGCAGTTGTTCCAGACTGGCAGTCATTGCTGCGAATAGGCCCTGTCTATTCTGCGCGTAAATGAATAATTCCAGCGTCTGTTTTTCATTGTGAGGCCGCACTAAAATCAACGGTTCCTGATCTGGACTTTCCAATCTGCCATTGGTTTGCCAGACGATTTCCTCGACTGAATGTCGAAGAAAGTAATCGAGGTCGTACGTATGCCACAAAGTTGTAATGTCTTGCGGTGGCCATCCCATTTCAGTGAGTTTTTCCAAAGCCAGCTGATACTTTTTATGACTTTTTTCCTGAGTACTTTTCGCCTGAGCTTCGGTATGTTCCAACCATTGATGCGTGCTGTGATAAAGCTGCTTGAGCAACGAATCACGCCAGCCATTCCAAAGGTTATTATTGGTTGCCCGAATGTCTGCCACCGTTAGCAGATACAGATAATTTAATCTGTTCACACTGCCTACCAATTCAGCAAAGTCCTGAATGACTTCCGGATCTTCCAGATCTTTCTTCTGGGCAGTAGAAGACATTGCCAGATGCTGGCGAACCAGAAAGGTGACAACGCTAGTGTCGTAATCACTCAGATTATGCTGGGTACAAAATTTCTCTGCGTCCTTAACACCCAAAATACTGTGATCGCCACCACGACCTTTGGCAATATCATGATATATGCCGGCAATGTAGAGTAATTCAGGTTTTGGCAGTTGATAGAAGACTTCTGAACAAAGCGGAAATTCATCTTTGAATTCGGAGCAGGAAAAACGACGTAAATTTCCCACCAGAAACAGGGTATGTTCATCTACTGTGTAGGCATGAAATAAATCATGCTGCATCTGCCCGACAATTCGACCAAACTCGGGCAAATACGCACCTAAAACACCGAGCTGGTTCATGCGACGGAATTCATGCGTCACACCTTTCGGTTGACGGATGATTTCCATAAACAGGCTGCGATTTCTGATATCGGCACGAAAACGTCCATCAATTAAATGCAGATGGGCGTGTATCTGGCGAATGGTCGAAGCACGAATCCCTTTGATATGCGGATGCTGCTGCAAAATCAAAAACACCTCGAGCAGAGCATAGGGATAGTAAGCAAAAATACCGGAGTTGATAGTTTCCAGATATCCATTATGGGATTGGAAACGGCGATTTATCGGTTCAATGTCCCGAGGCTCATCTGCCAGAATGATATTCTCTTCAAACAGTTGTAATAACAGGGCATTCATCTGACCCACAGCACGAACTGTCCGATAATAATCTTTCATAAAATGTTCAACAGCCATACGACTGTTGGTTTCGACGTAACCCAATTGCTTGGCCAATTCACGCTGATGATCAATCATCAGTTTTTCTTGTTTACGGCCTGCCTGATGATGCAGAGCAAAACGTACACGCCATAAAAAACGCCGTGACTGTTGCAGTACCTCGAACTCACTCTCTGCCAGAAATCCCTTGGCTTTAAGACCTTGCAGGTTTCGAACATCAAAATGCTGTTGTGCCACCCAGTTAATAACCTGGATATCACGAAGACCACCGGGCGATTCTTTTAGATTAGGTTCAAGATTATTACCGGTATCGTTGTATTTATGATGACGCTGAATCTGTTCCTGTTTTTTCCGTTCATAGAAAAGCCGGTTATCCCAGGTTTTATTGGAAACCGTTAATTGCTGTAATTGTTCAAACAATACCCGATTACCGGATAGAAACCGTGCTTCAAGCAAGTTGGTGGCTATGGTGATATCGTCTTCGGCCTGTTGGCGGCATTCGCCAATGGTACGAACACTATGACCAATCTCCAGGCCGATATCCCACAGTTGGGTCAGGAAGACAGATAGTGCTTCTGGCGGTGTTTCAGCCACTAAATCATCCAGTAACACCAGTAAGTCGATATCCGAGTGTGGATGTAATTCGCCTCGTCCATAACCGCCGACAGCAATCAGACTGACTGTCGTTTCAGACACCAGATGTTTTTGCCATAGAAACTGCAGTACTTCATCCACAAAATGTGCTTGCTGGTGTACCAGCCAGTCAATATCAGCCTGATCTTCAAAAAAACATTTTTTCAGATGTTGTGAGGCTTTGGCGAGAATATCGCGACAGCCTGTCGCATTATCCGCCTGGCCGAACTCCCAGACAGATTGTGCAGCAATTGCCATGGTTGATTGCTCCTATGAGCGTTCTTCGTCCCGAAGGGTTAGAATTTCATGACCATCATCAGTCACCAGAATTGTGTGTTCCCACTGTGCAGACAAAGAACGGTCTTTGGTCACTACCGTCCAGCCATCTGGAAGCTGACGTACCTGTCGTTTACCGGCATTGATCATCGGTTCAATGGTAAACGTCATGCCGGTTTGTAATGTCATCCCGGTATCAGGCATGCCGTAATGCAGAACTTGAGGTTCTTCGTGAAATACCTGTCCGATGCCATGTCCACAATATTCTCTGACAACTGAAAAGTGCTCATTCTCCGCATGTTGCTGTATAGCATGACCAATATCACCCAGCTTGATGCCGGGTTTGACCATCTCAATTCCTATCAGCATGCATTCACGGGATACTCGAGACAGACGTTGCGCCAGAATCGAGGTCTTGCCGACATGAAACATCTTGCTGGTGTCGCCATGATAACCATCTTTAATAACCGTGATATCGATATTAATGATGTCACCGTCTTTGAGCTTTTTATCACTGGGAATACCATGGCAGATAACATGGTTGACTGAGGTACAGATAGATTTGGGAAAGCCATGATAATTCAGTGGGGCAGGGATGGCTTTTTGTTCATTAACTATATAATCATGACAGATGGTGTTTAATTCGTCCGTCGTTATTCCCGCAACCACATGTGGTTCGATCATGGTCAAAACGTCTGCGGCGAGTTTTCCGGCCACACGCATTTTTTTGATTTCTTCGGCTGTTTTGATGGTCACGCCCATGCCAGATCCTGATTACTGTTAACGATAAAAAGAGAAAGCATAGTTTGCCGCAAAAACCGCTGAACTGCCAGCAAACTGGCTTAATCCACTGTGTCGAAGGTATATGCTTTGTTTTAATCAGTAACTGTGGAATAATATGCGCGCCTTAGCAAAGGCAAAATCACACACGTGCCGACACAGTTTTCGGGGTGCTGTCTGTAAATTCAGATCAGTCGATAGCTGGGGTACGTGGAGGTTTAACCCCATATATATAGGTATAATCATGGCTAAAATTACAATGCGCCAAATGCTTGAAGCAGGCGTTCACTTCGGTCACCAAACACGTTACTGGAACCCGAAAATGGGTCCTTTCATCTTTGGTAAGCGTAACAACATTCATATCGTTAACCTTGAGCACAGTCTGCCGATGTTCAACGATGCATTAAACTACGTCAGCAAACTGGCTTCTAAAAAAGGTCGTATTCTGTTCGTCGGCACCAAACGTGCTGCACAGGATGCTATCCGTGAAGATGCTGAACGTTGTGGCATGCCTTATGTCAACCGTCGCTGGTTAGGCGGCATGCTGACAAACTACCAAACCGTTCGCCAATCAATCAAACGTCTTGAAGCCATTCAGGCGATGATTGAATCAGGTAAAACTGAAGGTTTGAAAAAGAAAGAAGTTCTGAACCTGTCACGTGAACAGGAAAAACTTGAAAAAAGTATCGGCGGTATCAGAAAGATGGGTAACCTGCCCGATGCTTTATTTGTTATCGACGTTGATCATGAGCGCATCGCGATTCAGGAAGCAAACAAGCTGGGTATTCCTGTCATTGCGGTTGTAGATACCAACAGTAATCCTGATGGTGTGGACTATGTCATCCCAGGTAACGACGATTCAATGCGTGCTATCCGTCTTTACACAGCAAACATCGCTGATACCGTTTTGGAAGGCCGTGCATCGGTCACCACGGGTAATGCCGAAGAAGAGTTTGTTGAAGTTGCGGAAGAAAATGCTCCAGCAGCAGCTGAATAAGCTCTGATAATGACTTAAGCAGGCTCGCTGTATAGCGGGCCTGTGTTGTATGTGTGGTCTGAAAACAGGCCGTTCACAAAAATTGATTTTAAGGGTTACAAAAAATGGCTATAACTGCAGCTTTAGTAAAAGAACTGCGCGAGCGTACCGGCTCCGGCATGATGGAATGTAAAAAAGCATTGGTTGAATCAAACGGTGACATTGATGCTGCAATTGAAGCGATGCGTAAATCTGGTCTGGCCAAAGCCGATAAAAAATCTGACCGCGTCGCTGCTGAAGGTATTATCGCAATTGAAACCAGTGCGGATAACAAACAAGCGGTTATGTTGGAAGTAAATTCTGAAACTGACTTTGTTGCCAAGGCAGATGACTTTACCAACTTTGTTAATGCGGTCTCCCAGAAAGTGTTGGAAGCACAGCCAGCTGATTTGGAATCATTACTACAATTGACCTTAAGCAATGGCGAAAGTGTTGATACCGTTCGTCAGTCATTGGTTGCGAAGATTGGTGAAAATATCCAAATCCGTCGCTTTACTTTGATGAATACAGATAACGGTGTAATTGGTGCTTATCGTCACGGTGATCGTATCGGTACTCTGGTTCAATTGAACGGTGGTAATGAAGAACTGGCCAGAGATTTGGCAATGCATGTTGCTGCCAGCCGTCCTCAAGCCGTATCAGCTGATGAACTGTCAGAAGATCTGTTACAGAAAGAACGCGATATCGTGGCAACTCAGGCGCGCGAAAGCGGCAAGCCTGAAGCAATTGTTGAAAAAATGATTGAAGGCCGTATGAGCAAGTTTGTTAACGAAATCAGCCTGCTCGGACAAGCATTTGTTAAAGATCCTGATGTTACTGTTGAAAAACTGGTCAAACAAGCTGGTGCAACAGTTGAAGGTTTTGCCTGTTTTGAAGTTGGTGAAGGTATCGAAAAGAAAGTCGATAACTTTGCAGAAGAAGTTATGGCCCAGGCACGGGGAAACTAAATATGACAGAATCGGGAAGTCAGCC
This sequence comes from Methylophaga sp. UBA2689, assembly GCA_002354555.1. Lineage (GTDB taxonomy): Bacteria > Pseudomonadota > Gammaproteobacteria > Nitrosococcales > Methylophagaceae > Methylophaga. The sequence goes on along the minus strand of DELT01000058.1, from coordinate 5,780 downwards.
AGTTTATAAGCGCGTCTTACTCAAACTGAGTGGTGAGGCTTTAATGGGGAATGCTGAGTATGGCATTCAACCTGAAGTCATTTCCCGATTTGCCCAAGAAATAACCGAGCTGAATGCCCAAGGGGTTCAGCTCGGTATTGTAATCGGTGGTGGTAATATCTTCCGTGGTGCAGGTTTAGCTGCCAGTGGAATGGATAGAGTCAGCGCTGATCACATGGGTATGTTAGCGACAGTATTAAATGCACTGGCACTGCAGGATGCTTTGGAACGTAATGGAACATTCTGTCGTGTCATGTCGGCAATCCGTATTCATGAAGTTTGCGAAGATTATTTACGTCGTCGTGCTATTCGGCATTTGGAAAAAGGTCGGGTAGTCATTTTTGCTGCCGGCACGGGTAATCCATTTTTTACGACCGATTCAGCAGCCAGTTTACGTGCTGTTGAAATTGGTGCTGAACTGATGCTGAAAGCTACTCAGGTTGATGGCGTCTATGATGCAGATCCGCGTAAAAATCCTGATGCCGTCCGCTATGACACGTTATCGTATGATGAAGTTATCAATAATCGACTCGGCGTAATGGACACCACAGCAGTGGTGATGTGTCAGGAACAAAAAATGCCATTACGAGTATTCGATGTGCATAAATACGGTAATCTGACAGATATTCTTTACGGTAAAAATGTTGGAACATTGGTGAAATAGGACAAATCATGATTAATGATATTCAAAAAGATGCAGCAGACCGAATGCAGAAAAGCGTTGCCGCTCTGAGTACTGCACTGGCGAAAATCCGTGCAGGGCGTGCACATACCAGTTTATTAGATCATGTCTCAGTGCCATATTACGGCTCCGACGTTCCACTCAGTCAGGTGGCCAGTGTCGGCATTGAAGATTCAAGAACGATCACAGTTGCGCCATGGGAAAAAAACATGGTGGCGGTGATTGAAAAAGCAATCATGACTTCTGATTTGGGGGTCAACCCAAACAGTGCCGGTATGACCATTCGTATTCCAATCCCACCGTTAACAGAAGAGCGTCGTAAGGATTTGGTCAAAGTGGCTAAGTCTGAAGCTGAAAATGCACGTATTGCAGTACGTAATATTCGACGTGATGCAAACGGCAGCCTGAAAGACTTGTTGAAAGAAAAAGCTATTTCTGAAGATGAGCAACGTGGCGCTGAAGAAGCTATCCAAAAGTTGACCGATAGCACTATTAAACAGATTGATGACGTACTGGCTGAAAAAGAAACCGATTTGATGGCGGTCTAAGCCATTCTGGTTTAGCCAAACTGATGAATTCTTCCAATCGCTCCATTCCCAGACACATTGCTATTATTATGGATGGCAATGGCCGTTGGGCGAAACAACGTTTACAACCCAGGTTTATGGGGCATCGAGCTGGTGTTAGAGCGGTTGAAGGCATTGTCAAACACTGCGTGGCAAGTGGGGTAGAAGTCCTCAGTCTTTTTGCTTTCAGTAGCGAAAACTGGCGGCGACCCGGTAAAGAAGTTAATTTACTGATGGAGTTATTCAGTCATGCACTGGATAACCAGGTTAAACGGCTGCACAAAAATAATATCCGCTTAAATATTATTGGTGATCTGAGCCGATTTTCAGATGCGTTACAACAGCAGATTTTGGATGCCACGGCATTAACTTCAGAAAATGATGGTTTGATTCTCAATATTGCGGCTAACTATGGTGGGCGCTGGGATATCACCCAATCGGTCCAGCAAATTGCTTTCAAAATTAAATCCGGTGAACTGCAACCTGACCAGGTTGACGAAAGTGTCATTGCCAGCCACCTGGTTACTGCGGATTTACCTGAGCCTGATTTGTTTATTCGTACTGGTGGAGAACAGCGCATCAGTAACTTTCTGATGTGGCAGCTGGCCTACACCGAACTCTATTTTACCGACAAACTTTGGCCTGAGTTTAATGCTCAGGATTTGGATAATGCCATTGACTCATTTTCCAGCCGGGAACGTCGGTTTGGTCGAACCTCAGAGCAACTCACAGGGCAAGAAGATGCTTAAACAGCGCTTATTAACTGCCGCTTTGTTGATTCCTTTAGTTATTATGGCAATTTTGCTGTTACCGACGATAGGTATGATTGGGTTGCTCACGGTGGTGGCCTTGATGGCTATGTGGGAATGGCTTTCCATGGCGCAGATGCAACCACTTATCAAAGTGCTTGCCAGTTTGTCATTCATTGCTGCTCTTTTGGCGCTATTGGCGCTGGCAGGGATAAATCATATGCTGCTAACTGGTCTGGTATTTTGGTTGCTGATCAGTTTCATCATTGTCTTATTTGCTCACCGACCATTACCCAGCTCTCTCGCACAGCTTTTTCATAATAAATTTGTGACATATTTACTCAGCATGCTCGTTGCTTTGTTATTTGTTTACAGTACCGTCTGGTTACACGGAATTGCCGGCAAAGGTCCATGGCTGGTGTTATATGTATTAATCAGTGTCTGGCTGGCAGACACGGGTGGTTATTTTGCAGGTAAGCGCTGGGGTAAACACGCCCTCGCGAAAGCGATCAGTCCCAATAAGACGCTTGAAGGGCTTATGGGGGCAATAGTGCTGGTCATGATTTGGAGCATAATGGCCTATTTTATGGGCATTTCTCAATTTTTATCGCTGCCATTATGGATTTTTATCAGTGTTTTAACTGGTCTGGTTTCCGTTAGTGGTGATTTATTTGAAAGTCTGTTCAAACGCAGTTATCAGATAAAAGATAGCGGCAGCTTGCTGCCGGGCCATGGGGGAATGCTGGATCGGGTGGATAGTCTGCTGGCTGCTGTTCCGTTCTTTGCTGCATTACTCTGGTTGACAGGGCAGTTTTGATGCAGCAAGTCACTATCCTGGGATCGACCGGTTCCATTGGTATCAGTACCCTGGACGTGTTACAACGGCATCCCGAAAAGTATCAGGTATACGCGCTGGCAGCGAATAAATCAGTGGATGCTTTATTTGAGCAGTGCCTGCAATTTCAGCCTGCAGTTGCGGTGATGTTATGCCCGGATTCTGCTGAAAAACTTAAAAATAAACTCGATGATGCTGGCGTGGCTATTGAAGTACAAAGCGGCATGCAAGCTTTAGAGAGAATATCCAGTTCTGAACAAACGAATATCGTGGTCGCCGCTATTGTGGGCGCTGCTGGGTTATTACCAACTTTGGCAGCAGCCAAAACAGGAAAAAGAATCCTGCTGGCTAACAAAGAAGCCTTGGTGATGAGCGGTGCTTTACTAATGCGCGAAGTGCAGGCAAATAATGCTGTTCTGCTTCCTGTCGATAGTGAGCACAATGCTATATGGCAATGTATGCCAGTTGGAGAAAACCAACAGTATCAGTTTGATAACAAAGGTATTCGCCGCATTATCCTGACCGCATCAGGTGGTCCATTTCGTGATTGGGATATTACCGATTTGGAAGCTGTAACGCCCGAACAAGCGGTAGCCCATCCCAACTGGTCGATGGGGCAGAAAATCTCGGTTGATTCAGCCACCATGATGAATAAAGGGCTGGAAGTTATCGAAGCGCATTGGCTGTTTGGAATGCCGAGTGACAAGATTGAAGTTGTTCTGCATCGTCAAAGTATTATTCATTCAATGGTGGATTATATTGATGGCTCAGTGCTGGCGCAGTTGGGTAATCCCGATATGCGTACACCGATTGCCAATACCCTGGCCTGGCCAGAGCGAATTGATTCAGGTGTTGAACCACTGGATTTGGTCAAAGCAGGCAGACTGGATTTTGCCACTGCGGATTTTGAACGGTTCCCCTGTCTGGCACTGGCTTATCAGGCGTTGAACACCGGAGGTACCAGCACAGCCATTCTTAATGCTGCAAATGAAGTGGCGGTAGAAGCTTTTCTGCAACAGCAAATCAAATTTACCGATATTGCCCGTATCATCGCGGACGTATTGGAAAGCGTAACAGCAACACCAGCAGATTCATTGGAACAGATTTTGTCTGCCGATAAGCTGGCCAGAGAGGCTGCCCAAAAGCAGACGAAAATTTTATGCAATCATTAATCTTTTTTATTATCGCCCTCAGCTTGCTGGTGGTCATCCATGAATTTGGACATTACTGGGTGGCAAGAAGATGTGGCGTCAAAGTATTACGCTTTTCAGTCGGCTTTGGACAAAAACTCTGGTCAAAACAACTCAAAAACGGCACTGAATTTGTCATTGCAGCTTTGCCATTAGGTGGCTATGTCAAAATGCTGGATGAACGGGAAGCGCCGGTAGCAGAAGCAGAACTTGATCAGGCCTTTAATCGTCAACCGTTACGAAATCGCGTTGCAATTGTCTCTGCCGGACCTATCGCAAACCTGTTATTTGCAGTATTTGCCTATTGGGTAATCATGGTTATCGGTGTGCCCGGTCTAAAACCGATCATTGATGATGTAAGAGCTGATTCGCCAGCTGCGATGGCACAGCTCATGCCCGGCGAAGAAATTATAGCCGTCAATGGCGAAGCAACCCCGACAGTCAACAGCTTGTTTCAACAATGGTTGAAGTTCGCGCAGTCTGGTGAAACTGTCACCCTGACAATCCGTAGTACTGATATTGAAACCACCAAACAACTAACATTGCCTACAATTGGGCTGGACGATGCAGGTTCATTGTTTCGTCAGATTGGTATCAAAACCGTACAACCCGATATGCCCCCGATTCTGGGTGAAATTGTCGCTGACAGCCCGGCGGAAAGGGCGGGCTTAAAAACGGGCGATGAATTAATTTCAGCTAATGGAAAACAATTATCCAGTTGGCAGGGTTGGGTCGCTTTAATTCAAAGCAGTGCTGATGAAGAGATGAGTATTGAAATTCTTCGTGATGGACAAGTTCAACAGCTCAATATTACTCCCGCCGCAGATGAAAACAATGTCGGTAGGATAGGTGCGGCAGTCAACACCGAAGGGTATGAAATCCCCGCAGAATTAAGATCAGAATTGCGCTATGGTCCATTGGCGGCGATTCCCCAGGCGTTCAGCCAGACCTGGCAATTCAGTGTCACCACGTTTAGTGGATTATGGGGCATGCTGGTTGGTACGGTTTCCAGTGACAATCTTGGCGGGCCTATCGCCATTGCCCAATTTGCCGGGGATTCTGCGCAGCAGGGCTTTATTGCCTTTATCAGTTTTCTGGCGATGATCAGTATCAGTTTAGGGATTCTGAATTTACTTCCAGTGCCGGTACTTGATGGAGGCCATTTACTGATGTACTTTTTTGAATGGGTTCGTGGCAAGCCTTTGCCAGAATCGGTACAAATCCAGGGACAAAAAATAGGATTATTCCTGATTCTTCTGCTAATGGTATTCGCTTTTACAAATGACATCGCCCGACTCATTGGCTAATCGAAACATTGCAGGTACACTTACGATTTCTTCGGCTGACTGACTGTAAAACAACAATGAAACAAATCATCACAGCATTGACGCTCATCTTGTTATCCTCTGCAGCTTGGGCCGAGGAATTTATTATCAAAGATATTCGGGTGGAGGGGCTGCAAAGAATCTCTGCAGGTACCGTTTTCAACTATTTACCGGTTAAAATCGGTGATGAACTGACTGAAAATGATGTTAGAGGCATCATTCGCTCCCTGTTTAAATCAAAATACTTTAATGATGTGCAGGTCGAACGTGATGAAGGCGTATTAGTTATCACCGTAAGTGAGCGCCCGGCGATTTCCAGCATTGAGTTTATCGGTAATAAAGATTTGGATAGTGATGAACTATTGAAATCCTTGCGTCAGATTGGTTTTGCTGA
>DELT01000030.1:8885-10670 GCA_002354555.1 Methylophaga sp. UBA2689 | reverse complement strand
GTGCATATTATTGAAACAACTAATTACGAAGCAGTGGCACACCTTGTTGTTGGCGCACGTCCAAGAGGGCTGGCTTTTAACAGTGATGGCAGTCTGGCTTATGCCACCAGCGAAATTGGCAATGAAGTTGCCATTATCGATATGGAAACACTGAAAGTAATCAAGAAGTCAGGGATTGATGTAGAAAACTCCAAGCCAATGGATATCAAAGTCAGTCCTGATGATAAAATGCTTTATATCACCACAGGTCGTGGTAATTCGGTAGCATTCCTCGATGCAGAAACTCTGGAATTAAAAGGGAATGTTCCAGTTGGTAAACGGGTCTGGGGCTTGGATTTATCGAAAGACGGTTCAATGTTATACACCGCAGACGGGGTGGATGGCACTGTTTCAGTTGTCGATACTGCTAAGCAGGAGCGTATTAAAACCATCGAAGTCGGCTCCTTCCCATGGGGTGTTGCTCTGGACGACTGAGTATAAAACATAACTAAAATTAAACCCGGCAGCGTTATGCGTTGCCGGGTTTTTTTATGATTAAAAATATAAAAGAGACAAGAAAAATTTTGTGAACTATTGCTGACGCGCTATGATGCCGCACATGAAAGTTATACTGCGTTTAATCGACATTTGTCTGTTCCGTTCAGGACCAGATAGCCTTCCGGCTAATAATCAACTGATGCAATTGCTATTGTTGATATATTTTATTGTCAGCGTATCGGTCAACCAAATTGATATGTCATTCCGAATCAGTCTATGGATTGGTTTAACAGATGTGATCGTATTAACGACCCTTCTTTATGGACTGCTTCGCCTGAACCACTTTTTGCCGCGTTACCAACAGTCATTAATGGCATTGGCCGGCACCGGCAGTCTGTTGGGTCTGTTAGCCATGCCACTGCTATGGGCCTTTCATCAGTACGCTGAACAATCCGATACAGCAAATTTCATCTTGTTTGCACTGATGTTGGTGATGTTGTGGAGTTTGATGGTCACCGCACATATCATACGCCGTAGTATTGAAACATCAGCACCTAAGGCGGTTGCTTTAACGGTTTTATATGTAGTGCTGGCTATTGTTATTAATGGCCTGGTCATGTCCGGAGTAGCCTGAATGCATATCCATATTTTAGGCATCTGCGGTACCTTTATGGGGGGGCTGGCTTTACTGGCTCGTGAACGTGGTTTCGATGTTTCCGGTTCTGATGCCAATGTTTACCCGCCAATGAGCGATCAATTAGCCGCCGCAGGAATCGACGTCATGCAGGGATATTTGCCGGAGCATTTGCAACCGGCTCCCGATATGGTGGTTATGGGTAATGCGATGTCTCGTGGCAATCCTGCCGTAGAATATGTGCTGAACCGTAATTTACCTTATATCTCCGGACCACAATGGTTGGCAGAAAACATTTTGCTCAATCGGTGGGTGCTAGCGGTATCCGGGACTCACGGTAAAACCACGACCAGCAGTATGCTGGCCTGGATTCTGGAATATGCAGGAATGCAACCTGGTTTTTTGATCGGTGGAGTACCCGGTAATTTTGGTCAGTCTGCTGCGATTGGAAATACCCCTTTCTTTGTGATCGAAGCCGATGAATATGACACGGCATTTTTTGATAAACGCAGCAAATTTATTCATTACCACCCGCGTACTTTAGTCATTAATAATCTGGAATTTGATCACGCTGATATCTTTGCTGATCTGGCTGCCATTCAAACGCAGTTTCATCATTTAATTCGTACTGTTCCGGCTGAAGGTTTGGTGATTACGCCGCACGCTATCCCTGC
>DELT01000030.1:0-8672 GCA_002354555.1 Methylophaga sp. UBA2689 | reverse complement strand
CTGGCAGCTATTGCGGCCGCGCATCATGTTGGTGTGACAGTGGAGCATGCCTGTGAAGCATTGAACCAGTTTAAAGGTGTTAAGCGTCGCCTTGAGCTACGAGGTGAATGTCGGGGAATCAAAGTCTATGATGATTTTGCCCATCATCCCACGGCGATTGCTACCACCTTGCAAGGTTTGCGGGCCAACGTTGGTCAGCAGCGATTGATTGCCGTTTTGGAACCGCGTTCCAATACGATGAAAATGGGCGTGCATGAGCATACTTTGGCTGCATCGCTAAACGCAGCTGATAAGGTCATTCTCTATCAGGATCCAAATTTAACCTGGTCATTAGATAATATTCAGCAACAACTGGGTGATAGCTCGGTATTGCTGCGAAATATTGATGATGTGGTCGGGCAATTGGTCAGCCAAAGTAAAGCCGGCGACCATATTGTGGTGATGAGCAACGGCGACTTTGGCGGCATTCATCAAAAAATCCTGGATGCGTTGGCCAATGACTGATTCACAACAAATTGCATTGGCCATTACCGGCGCATCGGGTGCACCCTATGCCAAACGTTTACTAGAACAATTGCTGTTGCAGGGAATCACAGTGCATCTGATGATTTCTGCTGCTGGTCGAATTGTATTAGCCGATGAGCTGGACTGGAAACTACCGGCTCGTGCAGCAGATGCCACCAAAGTATTGGAAACACAATTTAATTGCCAGGCTGGACAGATAAAACTGTATGGCGAGCAACAATGGTCTTCGCCACTTGCCAGTGGCTCGCATTCAGTCCCCACAATGATTGTCTGTCCCTGTACCATGGGAACCTTGTCGGCCATCGCTTGTGGCGGCAGCGATAATCTGATTAATCGTGCCGCTGATGTAATGATTAAAGAGCAACGTAAATTGATCGTTGTCCCACGTGAAGCACCTTTTTCGCCTATTCATTTAGAAAATATGCTGAAACTTTCACGGCTGGGTGTTTGTATTATGCCGCCCAATCCCGGTTTTTATTTCCGACCGCAGACACTTGAAGACGTTGTTGATTTCGTGGTGGCCAGAATTCTCGATCAAGCCTCTATAAAACACCAATTGATGCCACGCTGGGGCGAGTAATTATCGGCCCAGATACTGAGCCATATACTAACTCGCGTATAATGACCGCAGAGTCAAAATTCGGATAATAGCATGTCAGATATTGAAATCGCCCAACAAGCCAAAATGCAGAATATAACCGAGATCGCCACGCAAAAATTAGGTTTGCAGGTTGACGATCTGGATAGCTATGGACGTTATAAAGCCAAGGTTTCTTTGCAGGTAATGGATGATCTGGCGACTAAACCCGATGGCAAATTGATTCTGGTTACAGCCATTAGCCCTACACCTGCTGGCGAAGGTAAAACCACTACGACTATTGGTCTCAGCGATGCGTTGAACCGCATTGGCAAAAAAGCCACTGTCTGTGTTCGCGAACCCTCAATGGGTCCATGTTTTGGTTTAAAGGGTGGAGCTGCCGGGGGCGGTTATTCGCAGGTGGTTCCAATGGAAGACATCAATCTGCACTTTACTGGTGATCTGCATGCGATCGCAGCAGCACATAACCTGCTAGCAGCAATGATTGACAATCATATTCACCATGGCAATACCCTGCAGTTGGATACCCGTAAAATTACCTGGCAACGGGTTGTGGATATGAATGACCGGGCCTTACGTCATATCACAATAGGCATGGGTGGCCCAGCAAATGGCTTTGTTCGGGAGGATCGTTTTGATATTGTGGTGGCCTCAGAAGTCATGGCGATATTTTGTCTGGCAGCATCATTAACCGAATTAAAACAAAGGCTCGGTGATATTCTGATTGGTTATTCGATTGATGGCACACCAAGATATGCCAGTGATCTAAATGCTCAGGGTGCTATGACGGCTTTGCTTAAAGAAGCCATTAAACCGAATCTGGTGCAAACTCTGGAAAATAATCCTGCGTTTGTTCATGGCGGACCTTTTGCCAATATTGCGCATGGCTGCAATTCAGTTATCGCTACCAAAATGGCGTTAAAACTTAGCGATTATGTGGTGACTGAAGCTGGCTTTGGTGCAGACTTGGGTGCTGAGAAATTTCTTAATATCAAATGCCGGAAAGCCGGTATTCGTCCTGATCTTGCGGTAGTTGTCGCGACAGTTAAGGCATTGAAATACCATGGTGGTGTCAATGTGCCGGATTTGGCTGCTGAAAATTTGACGGCGCTTGAATCGGGTTTAACCAATCTTCGTAAACATTTACATAATTTACAAAACGAGTTCGGTTTGGAATGCGTGGTAGCCATTAATCACTTTATTCAGGACAGTGATGAAGAAGTTGCGTTGATTAAAGACGCTGTTGAATCCATGGGGGCAACTGCCATTTTAGCCCGGCATTGGGCTGAAGGTGGAGCGGGAGCCGAGTTATTAGCTCAGACGGTAGTGGAAAAGTTACAGCAACCTGGAAAATGTAACTTGCTGTATAGCGACAGCGCAACGTTATGGGAAAAAATTAATGCTGTCGCCACGCGATTGTATGGGGCAAATGAAGTGATTGCCGATAAAAAAGTACTGAACAAACTCGGCGAGTTTCAATCATTGCATGGAGATTTACCGGTATGTATGGCAAAAACGCCTTACTCATTCAGTAGTGACCCTGGTTTACGCGGAGCCCCTGAACAGCACAGTTTGACTATTCGTGATGTTCGTTTGTCGCGAGGTGCAGGGTTTATTGTCGTGCTTTGCGGTGATGTGATGACCATGCCCGGTCTGCCGAAAATTCCTGCAGCAGAACGCATTGATATTGATGAGAAAGGTGTTATCAGTGGCTTGTTCTGATTAACCGGAACGTCGCAGACTGAAATAAAGCATTAAGCCGCCCCAAAGTCCCAGAACCCAGCTAAGCACGGGCATGCCAGCCAGCATATTGGCTGAATAGCCATCAAGGCCTTTGATAATAGCTGCGCCCACAATAAAGGCAGCGCCACTAACGGCGGTGGCCGTACGGTAGCTGGAATGGCGAACTTCCTGACGAATCTTGTCCAAATCCTTAGATGATAATTGCATATGCAATTGACCCGCCTGAGCTTGCTTGGTTAAATCGTGCAACATTCGGGGCAAGGTTGGTAATGTCTCTGCCCAGGTTGGTACTTCTTTCTGCAGCGATTTAACAGCTGCCTGCCAACCCAGCTTTTCCTTCATCCATTGTTCCAGAATCGGCTTGGCGGTTTGCCATAAATCCAGGTCGGGATAAAGGTCACGTCCAAGACCTTCAATGTTCAGCAGTGTTTTTTGCAGTAAAACCAGTTGTGGCTGGATCTGCATATTAAAGCGTCGGGCCGTCTGAAAAAGTCTTAGCAACAATTGTCCAAATGAAATCTCTTTCAAAGGACGGGCAAAAATAGGCTCGCAAACACTGCGAATGGCCGATTCAAATTCATCCATTCGGGTTTCTGCCGGTACCCAGCCGGATTGGATATGCAGCTCCGCAACACGGCGGTAATCATGATTGAAAAACGCCAGAAAATTTTCAGCCAGATAACGTTGGTCCTCCGGCGACAGCGTACCCATAATGCCAAAATCAATGGCAATGTAACGGGGCAATTGCGGATTACTGACATCGACCAGAATATTACCGGGATGCATATCGGCATGAAAGAAACTGTGTCTGAATACCTGGGTAAAGAAGATTTCCACTCCAATCGTCGCCAGCAGTTCCAAATCGATATTATGTTGTTTTAATAACGCTATATTGCTGATAGGTGCGCCAAATACCCGTTCCTGTACCAACAGATTCGGTCTGGTTAGTGACCAGTAAACTTCCGGAACATACAATAACCGTTCATCAGCAAAATGCCGTTTCAATTGCGACGCTGAAGCTGCTTCACACAGCATATCCAGTTCATCGAACAGGTTTTTTTCCAGCTCGGCTACCACCTCACGAGGACGTAGACGTTTGCCTTCAGACCAGTATTTTTCCGCTAAACCGGCGAGGGTATAAAGCAGGTCAACATCGCGACGAATCACTTTCTCAATCCCTGGACGCACCAGTTTAAGAATAACCTGCTTACCGTCAGTTAAGGTCGCGGCATGTACCTGCGCGATTGACGCAGAGGCCAATGGCTCAGCCTCTATATGGCTGAAAATTCGTTCCGGTTCACCTTCTTCATAGGCAGCATGAATTAAAGCTAACGCAACATCGTTGGGGAAGGGCGCAACCTGGTCTTGCAGTTTTGCCAATGAATCAGCGATATCTTCCGGTAATAAGTCCCGGCGGGTAGAAAGGATTTGACCAAATTTGACAAAAATCGGTCCTAAATCCTGCAGCGCGAGGCGAATTCGTTCTCCTCTGGGCAAGTCAGCTTTATGACGCCAGCGATAGGGTGAAAACCAGCTCAGGAAACGATATGGCCGGAAAAAATGTATGGCCAAAATCAATTCGTCGAGACGATGGCGACCTAGCACATGATTTATTTGTAATAAACGTCCGAACTGACTGAGCTTCATGTTTTTTTCTCGATAAGGTTTTGCAGCCTTTTTATTCGGGCTTCCAGTCGTTCGGTATCGGCACGAAGCAGATCCACATTTTGCATAAATCGCTGTGTTTGCGATTTATCCGGCAAATACTGACTTTCTTCTCGCAGATATTCGGCCAGACTCTGCTCAAATTCTGAGCGATTGTAATTCAACCAGTCAAAACCACGTCGAAGACTCTGAGCCAGCGGATAAGCCAAGGTATCACCAGTAACTCTGGCGAGTTGTTGTTCCCAGTCGAAATCAAAGTGTTGCTGCCAGTCCTGTAACTGTTTGGCAAACTGGACATCCCCACGGATTTGAATCTGATTGGAAAACAGGCTGTCCGGTTGCTGTACTAGTTTCAGTAAGGCAAAGCTATCTGCTTTGATCATTAAATCCGCGACATGTTCTTCGGCTGTTTCTAGCAGAATCCGGTCATCAGTAAATCTGGCGATAACGGCAATATTCAGGTTGGTAATATCAATTCGAATACTACGACTGGCAAAACGCTGAAGCTTTTCATGACTTTCCATATCAAAACGCAAGGCATGATTCAGTGCTATTTCAAGCGGTTTTAAAAATAAACTCATGATTTAAAATTTATAACCACTATGTAAAGCCACAATACCCGCAGACATATTGATGAAGTCAACGCGTTCAAAGCCGGCTTCTTCCATCATTAGTTTCAGACTGGACTGATCCGGGTGCATGCGAATCGATTCAGCCAGATAACGATAACTTTCAGCATCATTGGTAAACAGTTTGCCCAGCGCCGGTAACACCTTGAATGAATAGGTATCGTAGATCGGTGTCAACCAGCTGGCAGGCTGGGAGAATTCCAGTACCATTAATTTTCCGCCGGGTTTAAGTACTCGCAACATAGAAGCAAGTGCTTTGTCTTTATCGGTGACATTGCGTAGGCCAAAAGCAATGGTGATACAGTCAAAGGTATTATCAGGAAATGGCAATGCTTCAGCATTGGCCTGGACATATTCAATATTACCGGCTTTACCGAGATCGGTAAGCCGATCACGACCAACATTCAGCATGGAAGCATTAATATCTGCCAACACCACTTTACCGGTTGGCCCAACCATATCGGCGAACTTTGCCGTCAGATCTCCCGTCCCACCGGCAATATCCAGGACTTTGGCTCCGCGACGCACATTACTGTTATGTAAAGTAAAACGTTTCCAAAGCCGATGAATCCCCATTGACATCAAATCATTCATTAAGTCGTATCGACCGGCCACCGAATGAAATACTTCGGCAACATGCCTGGCTTTTTCCTCAGTAGGAACTTGCTTGAAGCCAAAATGGGTAGTGTTGTTATCTTCCATAAATTCCTCAGGCGTCTTGCTGACGCTCGTAGCCTTCAGCCATTAATTTTTCCAGATAGGTTTGCCAGTATTGATCCTGATTTATTGATAGTTCATAAAGGTATTCCCAGCTGAACAGACCGCTGTCATGACCATCATCGAAATAAATTTTGATGGCATAATGACCAACTGGCTCAATATTGCTGATACCCACTTTTTCTTTTTGCACTTGTAACACTTCCTGTCCAGGACCATGCCCTTGAACTTCGGCAGAAGGTGAGTGCACTCGCAGGAATTCTGCTGATAGCAAATAATGCTCATCCCCGTAGACCAGTTCCAGTTTACGAGAGTGCTTATGCAGTTGAATTTCGCTTGGCAATGGTGCCTGGCTCATAAAAGTCCTTAAAGAATATAGCGTGATAAATCTTCGTCCTGCACCAGCTCTGACAGCTGTTGACTGACATAATCTTCATCAATAATAAATTTTTGTTGAGATTCTTCACCTGCTTCGTAGGAAATATCTTCCAGCAACCTTTCCAGCAGGGTATGCAGACGACGGGCACCAATATTTTCGGTCTTTTCATTTACTTGCCATGCAAGCTCGGCAATACGTTTGATGCCATCAGCTGTAAAACTCAAATCAACAGACTCAGTGCCCATTAATGCTGAGTATTGTTCAGTAAGCGAGGCATCCGGTTCTGTCAGAATTCTGACAAAATCTTCTGTTGTCAGAGCATTGAGCTCGACTCTGATAGGTAATCGTCCCTGCAGTTCCGGGATCAAGTCTGAAGGTTTGCTAAGATGAAAAGCACCAGAGGCAATAAACAGAATATGATCTGTTTTCAACATGCCGTATTTAGTTGAAACCGTACTGCCTTCCACCAACGGTAATAAATCACGTTGCACACCGGCTCGCGAGACATCTGCTCCACTCCCGGCACCCTCACCACGATGAGTAATCTTGTCTATTTCATCGAGAAACACAATGCCATTTTGTTCGACACGATTAATAACCTCAGCTTTTAAATCTTCTTCGTTGATCAGCTTGGCAGCTTCTTCTTCACTGATTAAACGCATAGCTTTCGCCACGGTTAGTTTTCGGGTTGACTTACGTTGATTACCCATATTTTGGAACATATCCTGTAACTGGCTGGTGAGTTCCTCCATTCCAGGCGGGGTCATTATCTCAACGCCCATTTGGTTTTGTGCCAGTTCCAGTTCAATTTCCCGATCATCGAGTTTGCCTTCACGCAGCATTTTGCGGAATTTTTGTCGGGTATTGGATTCTTCTTCAGTTAATGTGCCGCGTGCAGGTGTGAGCAATGAGTCCAGGATACGTTCTTCTGCCGCATCAGCGGCAAGCGGTTTGGCATCATTAATGGCTTTTTCACGCAACATTTTCATCGCGCTTTCGGCCAGGTCACGAATAATGGATTCAACATCACGACCAACATAACCCACCTCGGTAAATTTAGTCGCCTCAACTTTAATAAAAGGGGCATTTACCAGGGAAGCCAGTCGTCTGGCGATTTCAGTTTTACCGACACCGGTCGGACCAATCATCAAGATATTCTTGGGAGTTACTTCTTGTTGCAAAGTCGCATCAAGCTGTTGTCGACGCCAGCGATTACGCAAGGCTATCGCAACGGCTTTTTTGGCTTCATGCTGACCGATAATGTGTTTATCTAATTCATGAACAATTTGTTTAGGCGTTAGTGATTGATTCATCATTATTTGTTGTAATCCAAAGTTTCTATAGTGAGGTTGTGATTGGTATAGATGCAGATATCGGCAGCGATATTCAAGCCTTTCTCAACAATCTCACTGGCAGATAAATCAGTGTTTTGCAGTAAAGCTGTTGCAGCAGCCTGGGCGAACGGACCACCTGAGCCAATTGCAATTAAGCCGTGTTCAGGCTCAATGACGTCGCCATTCCCCGAGATAATTAAAGACGCTTCGGCATCTGCAACTGCAAGCAGAGCTTCGAGGCGACGCATCATTCTATCCGTACGCCAGTCTTTAGCCAGTTCAAGAGCACTGCGGGTCAGGTTGCCTTGATGTTTTTCCAGTTTAGCTTCGAAACGTTCAAATAATGTAAAGGCATCTGCGGTGCCGCCAGCAAATCCGGCAATTACTTTATTATGATAAAGGCGTCTTACTTTGCGGGCATTGCCTTTCATAATAGTATTGCCAAGGCTGACCTGGCCGTCACCACCAATCACTACCTGGCCATCACGACGATAGGACAGGATCGTGGTGCCACGGTATTGCTCCATAAAAAACTCCAATTAATATTTAGAAAAACAACGGTGCAGTATACTATGGTGTCACTTCTGATGCCGATTCCAAATCCGTTTTACTCAGCAATTTGATGCTTTTTAATTTAAAAGTGAGATAGTGGTTGACAGCGAGCGGGTATTTCCGGAAAATGCGACCTCTTTAGTGGAGGGGTTCCCGAGCGGCCAAAGGGATCAGACTGTAAATCTGACGGTTCTACCTTCGGAGGTTCGAATCCTCCCCCCTCCACCATTTGTATTAAAGAGTTTACTATTTTGCGGGTGTAGTTCAATGGTAGAACTCCAGCCTTCCAAGCTGACTATGTGGGTTCGATTCCCATCACCCGCTCCATTTTAGTTTGGAAGATATGGCCCGCATAGCTCAGTCGGTAGAGCGCATCCATGGTAAGGATGAGGTCATCAGTTCGATTCTGATTGCGGGCTCCATTATTTCGATTTGATTGGGCAGGGAGTACCTTGCCTGTTTTTGATTTTAACAATTAAAAAGTTTGGCGGGGAGACTGGCATGTCTAAGGCAAAATTTGAACGTACAAA
>DELT01000057.1:100201-101332 GCA_002354555.1 Methylophaga sp. UBA2689 | reverse complement strand
CATGCATTTTTCCAAAACAGATCTCCACTGAGCAGATGGTGAACCGTAAACAACAGAAAGAGGTGATTAACTGGATTGAAACAGAACTTAACCCAGTTAATCACCCAAAAGACAAAGATGATCAGGAAACGCGAAAAGAGCCCTAGGCTCAAATGCAATTATCAGAGTAGTTTATTGCTCAATAAATTCAGCAATGCGCTGTAAAGCATTTTGTAAATTACTCTCGCTGGTGGCAATTGATAGACGAATATGGTTTTTCAGACCAAATGCGGTTCCAGGAACCACAGCAACGCCTTTTTCAACCAATAAGGCTTCTGCAAAGTCCATATCATCTGTTAAATCTGGTTTGTTGGCCAGTACACCGCTGATATCCGGGAACACATAAAAAGTACCGTCTGTTTCGAGAGCGGTAATGCCTTGCATCTGGTTCAGTTTTTCGACCACAAAATCATGACGTTTTTTGAATTCAACCAGCATGGTTTGTACGCAGCCCTGATCACCATTTAAGGCTTCCACGGAGGCTGCCTGAGAAATAGAGGTGGGGTTTGATGTGCTTTGTGATTGAATTTTTTTCATCGCGCCGATCAATTGAGCAGGACCACCGGCATAACCAATACGCCAGCCAGTCATTGAATAGGCTTTGGAGACACCATTCATAACGATTGTGCGGTCATATAAATCAGGGCAAGCCATCACGATGTTGTAAAACGGTTCATCGGCCCAATATATAAGTTCATACATGTCATCTGTAGCGATGAGAATGTCAGGATACTTACGCAACACTTCACCCAAAGCTTCAAGCTCGGCTTTGGTATATGTCATGCCGGTCGGGTTGGAAGGGCTGTTGATGACAAATAACCGGGTTTTGTCGGTGATTGCATCTTCAAGTTGTTGCGGGGTGATTTTATAACGTTGATCACGATCGCCAATGATGATGACAGGTTTGGCATCAGCGAGTAAAACCATATCAGGATAAGATACCCAGTAAGGGGCTGGGATAATTACCTCATCGCCAGACTCTAATAAAGCCTGTGCCAGATTAAAGAAGCTTTGTTTACCACCACATGAAACCAGAATTTGATTGGCTTCATAAGTTAAACCGTTATCACGGGAAAACTTTTTGATGATGGC
>DELT01000057.1:97512-100056 GCA_002354555.1 Methylophaga sp. UBA2689 | reverse complement strand
GCTTGTTTAATATGATCCGGCGTATCGAAATCCGGTTCGCCGGCACCAAGACCGATAATATCTTTACCTTCGGCTCTCAAGGCCGCGGCGCGTGCGGTAATGGCTAAAGTAGGTGAGGGTTTGATGCTTTGAACGCGCTGTGAGAGTTTGATAGTCAAAATCTGTCCTTCGAGAAACGATAGTGATTAGAAAACCGTAATATACGATAAACACGGACATTGCTAAAGAGTATGAAAAAACAATTTGAATTAGTCTGCGAGTTTGAACCGGCGGGGGATCAACCAACTGCGATTGCGTCGCTGGTTGAGGGATTAAACAACGGTGAAATGTGGCAGACCCTGTTGGGGGTCACCGGCTCGGGAAAAACCTTTACTATTGCCAATGTTGCGCAAGCTGTGCAGCGTCCGGTAATGGTTCTGGCTCCCAATAAAACGCTGGCTGCACAACTTTATAGTGAGATGAAAGAGTTCTTTCCCAATAATGCGGTGGAATATTTCGTGTCCTACTACGATTATTATCAGCCCGAAGCCTATGTGCCGTCATCCGATACTTTTATAGATAAAGATGCCTCGGTGAACGAACAAATCGAACAAATGCGTTTATCGGCAACCAAAGCCATGCTGGAACGGCGCGATGCGATTATCGTCTCCAGTGTTTCCTGTATTTATGGTTTGGGTGATAAAGATGCCTATCTGGCGATGGTCATGCATCTGGTTCAGGGCGATATCATTAATCAACGTGAAATATTACGCCGATTAGCGGAACTGCAATATTCACGCAATGATATTGAATTATCGCGTGGTACCTATCGGGTTCGAGGCGAGGTTATTGATATATTCCCGGCTGAATCGGAACGTGATGCGGTACGTGTAGAGTTGTTTGATGATGAAGTAGAGCAGATCAGTTATTTCGATCCGTTAACGGGTGAAATATTGCAACGCATGAACCGCATTACCATTTATCCTAAAACCCACTATGCCACGCCACGCGAGACTATTCTTGGTGCTGTGGATTCGATCAAAGATGAATTACGTGAAAGATTGGCTGAACTAAATGAACAGAATAAATTAGTCGAAGCTCAGCGCTTAGAGCAGCGCACCCGTTTTGATATCGAAATGTTATTAGAGCTTGGTTATTGCAACGGTATTGAAAACTATTCTCGACATTTATCGACTCGACAAGCAGGAGAGGCACCGCCCACTTTATTTGATTACCTGCCTGATGATGCCATTTTGGTCATTGATGAAAGCCACGTGATGATTCCGCAGATTGGCGCAATGTATAAGGGGGATCGGTCACGTAAGGAAACGCTAGTAAATTATGGTTTCCGATTACCGTCTGCACTGGATAACCGACCAATGATGTTTGATGAATGGGAAAAGCAGGCACCGCAGACCATTTTTGTTTCGGCTACGCCTGGGAAATATGAAGCAGAACATGCTGGCAATATCGTCGAACAGGTAGTGCGTCCAACCGGGTTAATCGATCCCGAAGTGGAAATTCGTCCGGTCGGTACGCAGGTCGATGATTTGCTTTCCGAGATTAATAAACGTACAGCGGTCAATGAGCGGGTCCTGGTCACCACATTGACCAAGCGTATGTCCGAAGATCTCACTGATTATCTACGCGAGCACAACGTCAAGGTGCGATATCTGCATTCGGATATTGATACGGTCGAACGGATGGAGATTCTGCGTGATTTACGGCTAGGTGAATTTGACGTGCTGGTGGGGATTAACTTACTCAGGGAAGGACTGGATTTACCTGAAGTCTCGCTGGTAGCTATTCTGGATGCTGATAAAGAAGGGTTCCTGCGTAGTGATCGATCGCTGATTCAGACAATCGGACGTGCGGCGCGAAACCTTAATGGTAAAGCGATTTTATATGCAGACAAGATTACCGGTTCAATGCAACGGGCAATTGATGAAACCGATCGGCGGCGTGAAAAACAGATTGCTCATAATCTTGAGCATGGTATTACTCCAATGGGTATTATCAAATCGATTCGTGGTGGCATGGATGATTCGAAAAGCAAAAAAGAGGAAAAACTGCGTTTTGCTGAAGTGGCCGAAGAGCATGCCAAATATGCCTCGTTGTCTCCACAACAATTGGCTAAACGTATTCAACAGATTGAAAATGCGATGTATAAACACGCACAGAATCTGGAGTTTGAAGAAGCAGCTAAATTAAGAGATGAACTTGATAAAGTAAGAAAGATGGCGCTGGGACCGGTTGCTCTGTAATTGACACCTAATTATATGGCTGGATTTACTTAGTTCTATTGACGGTATAAAGCGCTTGCAAAATATGCCTGACTGCGTATAATTTCGCGCTTCACAGCAGGCACGTAGCTCAGTTGGTTAGAGCACCACCTTGACATGGTGGGGGTCGTTGGTTCGAATCCAATCGTGCCTACCAGATATATACATCAAGCACCTCTTGCAGGTGCTTTTTGGTTTTTAAGGCCTCTCGTATTGGCCACAACCAAGGATATAGTATGATTTCAATTACCCTTCCTGATGGCAGTCAACGCCAGTTCGATCA
>DELT01000057.1:75368-97383 GCA_002354555.1 Methylophaga sp. UBA2689 | reverse complement strand
GAACGTGATGAAGAAGGGCTCGATATCATCCGACATTCGACCTCACATCTGTTAGCTCAAGCCGTAAAACAACTCTATCCCGATGCACAGGTCACTATTGGCCCGGTTATCGACGATGGCTTTTACTACGATTTTTCCTATCCCAAAGGTTTTACACCAGAAGATTTGCAGAAAATCGAAAAACGTA
Organism: Methylophaga sp. UBA2689; assembly: GCA_002354555.1. GTDB lineage: Bacteria > Pseudomonadota > Gammaproteobacteria > Nitrosococcales > Methylophagaceae > Methylophaga. The sequence goes on along the minus strand of DELT01000057.1, from coordinate 97,196 downwards.
TGGAAGAGCTGGTCAAGCAGGACCTGCAAGTGGTTCGTGAAGAAGTCACCCGTGATGCAGCAATACAGATCTTTCGCGAAATGGGCGAAGAATATAAAGCTCAGATCATCGAAGATATTCCTAAGGATGAAATCCTGTCAGTTTATCGACAGGGTGAATTCATGGATTTATGCCGAGGTCCGCACGTACCGAATACCGGAAAACTTAAAGCATTCAAACTGATGAAACTGGCCGGTGCTTACTGGCGTGGTAAATCTGAAAACGAAATGTTGCAACGGGTTTATGGTACTGCCTGGTCAGATAAAAAAGAGCTGAAAGCCTATCTGCATCGTTTGGAAGAAGCCGAAAAGCGTGACCATCGGAAGTTGGCGAAAAGTCTGGATCTGTTCCATCTGCAGGATGAAGCGGCTGGCATGATCTTCTGGCATGACAATGGCTGGCGGATTTATCGTGAAGTGGAAAAATATATTCGCGATGTACTGGCTCAAAATGATTATCAGGAAGTGCGTACCCCTCAGGTTGTGGATCGCAGTTTGTGGGAAAAATCCGGTCACTGGGATAAATTTGGTGACATGATTTTCAGCACCCATTCTGAAAACCGTGATTACGCGGTTAAACCGATGAATTGCCCTTGTCATATCCAGATATTTAATCAGGGTCTGAAAAGCTACCGTGATTTACCTTTACGTATGGCCGAGTTTGGTTCATGTCATCGTAATGAACCCTCCGGTACCTTGCATGGCTTGATGCGTCTGCGTGGATTCACTCAGGATGATGCGCATATCTTCTGTACTGAAGACCAAATCCAGACTGAGGTTTCTACCTTTATAGATCTATTGTTTAACGTTTATGCCGATTTTGGTTTTAACGACATTATTATCAAGTTATCTACTCGTCCGGAAAATCGTGTCGGCAGTGATGCCGTTTGGGATAAAGCGGAACACGCTCTTGAACAGGCATTAAATGCCAAAGATCTGGACTGGGAACTGCAACCTGGCGAGGGCGCGTTTTACGGACCTAAGATCGAATTCTCCTTAAAAGATTGTCTGGGGCGAGTCTGGCAATGCGGCACCATTCAGGTGGATTTCTCAATGCCCGGTCGATTAGATGCAACTTATGTGGCTGATGATGGTTCCAAGCAGGTACCGGTAATGCTGCATCGTGCGATTCTTGGATCACTCGAACGTTTTATCGGTATACTCATCGAAGAATATGCTGGCGCGTTTCCGGCATGGCTTGCACCTCGTCAGGTTATGGTCATGGGAATTACCGATAAACAGTCAGATTATGTTCAAAAAATTGCCCAACAATTGAAAAATCAGGGATTTAGAGCTGATACGGACTTGAGAAATGAGAAGATTGGCTTTAAAATACGCGAGCACACATTGCGTCGCGTACCTTATCTAATCGTTGTTGGGGATCGCGAAGCACAAGAAAATGCCGTGGCAGTACGTACTCGCAAAGGCGAAGATTTAGGCGCTATGTCGCTTGAGAGCTTCGTTTCCTTGCTTCAAGAAGACGTCGCTCGCCGCGGTCGAATTATTTTAGAGGATTAAAAACATCGCTACAGATCAAAAAAGGCTGAATTCTGAAATCACAGCCAGAGAAATTCGTGTAACCGATGCAAACGGTGAACAATTAGGTATTATTCCGTTGGCGAAAGCCTTGGAATTAGCTGAAGAAGCCGAGCTGGATTTGGTGGAGATTGCCCCTCAGGCAGAACCACCTGTCTGCCGTATTATGGATTACGGCAAGTATGTGTTTGAGGCTAATAAACAAAAGGCCATTGCTAAGAAAAAGCAAAAACAGATACAGGTAAAGGAAATAAAATTCCGACCAGGGACGGAAGAGGGTGACTATCAGGTAAAACTACGCAACCTGACACGTTTCCTCGAAGAAGGTAATAAAACCAAAGTCAGCCTCCGCTTTCGTGGACGTGAAATGGCCCATCAGGAATTAGGACTGAAACTGCTCGAACGAGTAGCTGATGATCTGAAAGACCTGTCGGTTATTGAGCAACATCCGAAGAAAGAAGGTCGGCAAATGATTATGGTTTTGGCGCCAAGTAATAAAAAATAACTATTAATTAAATTAACAATGCGGAGTTCCAAATGCCAAAATTGAAAAATCATAGCGGTGCAGCGAAGCGTTTCAAACGCACCGGTAGCGGAAAGTTCAAACGCGCTCAAGCGTTTACTAGCCATATCCTGACCAAGAAAAGCACTAAGCGGAAACGCCAACTGCGTTCCACGCTGACAATCTGTAAAGCAGATCATATGTCAGTCCGCAAATTATTGCCTCTTCTATAATTAAGGAGTATTCCAATGGCTAGAGTAAAACGTGGTGTAACAGCCAGAGCCCGTCATAAAAAAGTTATCGCGCAGGCCAAAGGCTATTATGGTCGTCGCAAGAATGTCTATCGTGTAGCTGTCCAGGCAGTTACCAAAGCCGGTCAATATGCATACCGTGATCGTCGTCAGAAAAAACGTGTATTCCGTACATTGTGGATTGCGCGTATTAACGCTGCTGCCCGTGAATGTGGAATTTCGTACAGTCGTTTGATCGATGGTCTGAAAAAATCATCTATTGAAATCGATCGTAAAGTACTGGCAGATATTGCTTATCACGATTCTGCTGCATTTGCTGCTATTGCTGCAAAAGCAAAGGCGGCTTTGGCTAACTAATCAGTCGGTTCGCTTTAGCGCGGATCTTATTATTAGTTACACAGGAAAGGGCCGTTGATGACGGCCCTTTTTTATTTCTGATTGATCCTCAGGTGGAGGAAATATGGCTGAACTGTCATCGCAGTTACTGGCATTAAAAGATATTGTTGAGGCAGCGAAGACCGCGATTCAAAACGCGACCGATGCCAAGACGCTGGATAATGTCCGGGTTGAATATCTCGGCAAAAAAGGCCTTATCACTGGTTATGTCAAAGAGTTGGGCAATCTCAGTGCAGAAGAACGTCCTTTAATTGGTAAAGAAGTGAATCTGGCAAAGCAGGAGGTTGCAGGTCTGACTGAAGTCAGGTCCAAGTTGCTTGCTGAACAGGCCATGAATGCAGCTTTGGCTGCCGAAACGGTTGATGTAACCTTACCCGGTCGGAATGCTGAAGTCGGCGGTCTGCATCCAGTGACTCGCACCTTGCAACGCATTGAACAGTACTTCCGTCAAATCGGCTTTCAAATTGCCGAAGGACCGGAAATCGAAGACGGTGATCATAACTTCACCGCATTGAATATTCCTGAAAGTCATCCAGCGCGTGCGATGCATGACACGTTTTATTTCAATGCAGAAATGCTGTTGCGCACCCATACTTCACCGGTGCAAATCCGCGTCATGGAAAATGAACAGCCACCTTTACGAATCATCGCCCCGGGCCGGGTGTATCGCTGTGATTCGGATTTAACCCATACACCGATGTTTCATCAGGTAGAGGGCTTAATGGTGGATGAAAACATCAGCTTTACCGATTTGAAAGGTATTCTTGCCGATTTCCTCCAGGCATTTTTTGAAAAACCACTCAATGTGCGGTTTCGTCCATCGTACTTCCCATTTACCGAACCTTCTGCAGAAGCGGATATTGAATGTGTGATCTGTGGTGGCGAAGGTTGTCGAGTCTGTAGTCATACCGGCTGGCTGGAAGTGCTTGGCTGTGGCATGGTGCATCCAAAAGTATTCGAGCACGTCAATATTGATAGTGAAAAATATCTGGGTCTGGCATTTGGTATGGGCGTTGAGCGCCTGGCGATGTTGCGATACGGCGTTAATGATCTGCGATTATTTTTTGAGAACGATCTGCGCTTCCTGCGTCAGTTCAAATAGGATAGGAAGTTCGCCATGAAATTAAGCGAAAATTGGCTACGTGAATGGGTAAATCCTGATTTTGATGTGCAGGTTATTGCCGAGAAACTGACTCAGGCGGGTCTGGAAGTTGATTCGGTTTCGCCTGTGGCTGGAGATTTCTCAGGGGTATTGGTCGGGCAGGTGAAATCAGTTGTACCACACTCCGATGCTGACAAATTACGTGTCTGTGAGGTGGATGTTGCCGGTGATTCATTATTGCATATTGTCTGCGGTGCCAGCAACGTTCGTGAAGGTTTGAAAATTCCGGTTGCCGTTGTTGGTGCAGTTTTGCCAGGTGATTTTAAAATTAAAAAAGCCAAACTGCGCGGTGAACCCTCTTTCGGTATGTTGTGTTCTGCTAAAGAACTCGGCTTGGCTGAGTCCTCTGACGGACTGATGGAATTACCGGCTGATGCACCTGTTGGGAGTGATATTCGCGATTACCTGGCATTAAATGATTTCACGATTGAAGTCGATTTAACCCCAAACCGCAGTGATTGTCTGGGGGTTGCCGGTATTGCACGCGAATTGGGTGTGATTAGTCGTACCAATCTGACCCCCGTAGCTATTAACGAAGTAGCGGCATCTGTTCAGACTACATTTCCAGTTTTAGTTGAAGCCAAACAAGCCTGCCCGAATTATATTGGTCGGGTGATTGAAAATATTAATCCTGATGCTAAAACGCCGTTATGGATGCAGGAAAAACTGCGTCGCAGTGGATTACGGAGTTTGAGCGCCGTCGTGGATATCACGAACTATGTGATGTTGGAGCTGGGTCAACCGATGCATGCATTTGATCTGCAGAAGTTACAGCAGAGCATTATCGTAAGGTTTGCCAAGGCAGACGAAAAGCTGACGCTATTAGATGGTCAGCAAGTTGAGATTGCTGAACAGACATTGGTGATTGCCGATGCCTCTGGTCCGCTGGCTCTTGCTGGTGTAATGGGTGGAGAGACCACAGCGGTTGATGATAAAACAACCTCACTGTTTCTCGAAGCGGCTTTTTTCACGCCTGATGCGATTGCAGGGCAGGCCAGAAGTTATGGGTTACACACTGATTCATCTCATCGCTTTGAACGGGGTGTTGATCCTCAATTGGCACAACAGGCAATGCAACGGGCCACTCAGTTGATTCTGGAGATTGCCGGTGGTCAGGCAGGCCCGCTAACTGTGGTTAGCGAAGAAAGTGCATTACCTGAAATACCGCAAATCCTGCTACGTGCAAATCGTATTAAACGGGTATTGGGCATTGAGCTGGATGCTGCTGAAGTAGAAGAACAGCTGACACGGTTAGGGCTGGAAGTTACTGCAGTCAGAGATGGCTGGTTGGTGATGGTGCCAAGTTTCCGTTTTGATATTAATATCGAAGTGGATTTGATTGAAGAATTAGGTCGTTTATACGGCTATGATAGATTGCCGCAAACACGGCCTGAAATCAGTGTATTGCCAGGTGCAATATCAGAAAAGCAGCTTGCGACAGAACGCTTACAAAGTCTTTTGGTGGATCGTGGTTATTTTGAAGCAATCACCTACAGCTTTGTTGACCCGACATTGCAAAAACACTTTGCCGACAGTGATATTGAACCAATCAAATTAGCCAATCCGATTTCAGCTGATCTGTCAGTGATGCGTCATTCATTGTGGCCGGGTCTGGTGCAGGCGATGGTTTATAATCTGAATCGTCAGCATGATCGGATTAGATTGTTTGAAGTGGGTCGTGTGTTCCGGGGGGAATTGGCTGATATCGAACAGTATCTGTGTATTGGCGGACTGGTCTATGGCGATGTTAATCCTGAACAATGGGCGGAAAAAAATCGTAAAGTTGATTTTTATGATGTGAAAGCTGATGTCGAAGCGTTATTGGCGTTGGGAAATGGCAAGGTCGAATTTCGCGCAGAAACACATCCTGCATTGCATCCTGGACAATCAGCACGTATTTATCAAAATGATAAACCGGTAGGTTGGTTGGGAGCACTGCATCCCAAACTCAATAAGCCATTAGGCTTTACTGGTAAAGCGTATGTTTTCGAATTGGCATTAACGGTTTGTCTGCAATCTGTCATTCCAACATTTACTGCTTTATCGCGTTATCCTGCTATTCGCAGAGATCTCGCATTAGTTGTCGACAATGCCATTGTAGCCGTTGAAATTGAGCATTGCCTGAAAGGTATCGAGTCTGATATTCTTAAGTCAATTCAATTGTTTGACGTTTATTCTGGAGATGGTGTCGAGCTTGGCAAGAAGAGTATTGCGGTCGCTTTCCATCTTCAACATGGTGAGCGAACCATGACCGACGATGAAGTCGATGCATTAATGCTGCAAATTACCAACAAGCTGCAAAGTGAGTTGGGTGCGGTGGTTAGAACCTAACGTCGGTTCAATAATAAGAATAGAGGTAAAGAATGGCACTCACAAAAGCCGATATGACTGAACAACTTTATGAAGAGTTGGGATTTAATAAACGTGAAGCAAAAGAACTGGTCGAAATGTTCTTTGAAGAAATCCGTGGAGCACTTGAGGAAGGTGATCAAGTGAAACTTTCAGGATTTGGTAATTTTGAACTGCGCGATAAAAATGAACGGCCTGGCCGTAACCCGAAAACGGGTGAAGAAATTCCAATCACCGCCCGTCGTGTTGTTACTTTTCGTCCTGGCCAAAAACTGAAAGCAAGGGTGGACAGTTATGCTAGAGGCGAGTAATAACAACGAACTACCTGCAATTCCGGGTAAACGCTACTTTACCATTGGTGAAGTCAGTGAGTTATGTGGTGTGAAACCACATGTACTGCGCTATTGGGAACAGGAGTTTACCCAACTCAAACCCGTTAAACGCCGTGGTAATCGCCGTTATTACCAACGCCATGATGTGGTGTTGATTCGTGAAATTCGTGGCTTGCTTTATGAACAGGGGTTTACCATTGGCGGTGCCCGTCAGCAATTGGAAACGGAACACAAACCAGAAGCTGCCCCCAGTAATGAAAATCGCAAACAACTGATTGATGAAATGCTGAAAGAGCTGGAACAAATTCGTACGATACTGGCTTAATACGTTATAATTTCACTGTTTTGTTGCTTGTCGGGGCATGGCGCAGCCTGGTAGCGCACTTGCATGGGGTGCAAGGGGTCGAAGGTTCAAATCCTTCTGTCCCGACCATACGCAACTTTAATATCATCACAACGCTCTTAATGGGCGTTGTTTTGTTTCTACCGTCTGAAAATCACAGGATCGACTATGCAATTCAATACCCTGGGCAATAGTAATCTAAAAGTCAGCCAGATTTGTCTTGGCACAATGACTTATGGTGAACAGAACAGCCAACAGGAAGCATTTGAACAGCTTGATTACGCGGTATCGCAGGGTATTAACTTCATTGATACAGCCGAGCTTTACGCAATTCCTCCCAAGGCTGAAACCTACGGTGCCACTGAAGCAATTATCGGTAATTGGTTAGCGAAACGTGGTCGTCGCGATGATTTGGTGCTCGCCAGTAAAATCGCCGGGCCAGGAGCTGATTGGGTAGGGCATATTCGTAAGGGTAAATCACGATTTGATGATAAAAATATCAGCGAAGCGTTAGACAATAGTTTGCAACGCCTGCAAACCGATTACCTGGATTTGTATCAATTGCATTGGCCTGAACGACAAACCAATTATTTTGGGAAATTAGGGTATCAACACGATGCCGCTGAAGAAGCCATGACGCCAGTCATTGAAACCCTGCAGGCATTGGAAAAACAGATAAAAGCCGGAAAAATTCGCTACATCGGTTTATCCAATGAAACTCCCTGGGGTTTGATGCAGTTTATTTCAGTGGCAAAAGCGATGAATCTACCTATGATTGCCTCAGTGCAGAATCCTTACAGTTTGTTAAACCGGACCTATGAGATTGGCTGTGCCGAAATCAGCTATCGTGAGAATGTTCCATTGTTGGCTTACTCACCTTTGGGTTTTGGCGTATTAACCGGAAAATATTTACACAACAATGCACCAGCCAATGCACGAATGAGTTTATGGCCACACTATGCCCGTTACAGCAACCCTCAGGCTGTTCAAGCCACGCAGTTGTATGTTGATTTAGCGCAGCAACATCAGTTAGATCCAGCGCAAATGGCGTTGGCTTATGTGAATAGTCGACCATTCGTTGCGGCATCCATCATCGGCGCAACCAGTATGGAGCAACTAAAGATTAATATTGGCAGCGATCAATTAATGCTGTCCGATGAAGTTGTTGCATCGATTGAGGATATCCATAAAACATTACCTAACCCGGCACCTTGAACCTTACTTTTCAGAAATGTGCGCTAGCGCAGGTTAAAGCTGACAACGCTATGGTAATTTATATTCTTCTTTAATATTGCTGATATAAACTGCCGCTGATCTGTTTGGTCATTCTTATATCAGTGTTTCTTTGCTTAGAAATTCAGGTATCTGGCAACATGGATAGTCCATCCTTATATACCGTGCTCATTGTTGATGACGATCCGGTGACTCGCCTGCTGATGAAGCAATCACTTCAGGATCCGAGCTTAACCATTATTGAAGCCCAAACCGGTGAACAGGCAATCGATTTATTTGCCGAGCATTTACCTGATATCACCCTATTGGATGTCTCCATGCCTGGCATGGATGGATTTACCTGTTGTAGAAAGCTACGTTTACTTCCCAAGGGACAGCAGTCAGCGATTGTTATGGTAACCATTCATGACAAAGTTGATGACATTGAAAAAGCATTTGAAGCGGGTGCAACAGATTTTATAACCAAACCCTTCAAGTGGCCTTTATTTGCCCACCGAATTCGTTACATTCTCAAAGCTAACAATACCTTACGCGAACTGAGCCAGAGTCGCTCCAAACTGGCCAAGGCACAGGCAATTGCCCATCTGGTTTATTGGGAATGGAATTTTAAGCAGAATGAAATTGAATGCAGTGCTGATCTGCATCAGTTGTTGGGTATAGATGATACCTCCCAAGGCATTTCCTTTAAACAGATTCTTCGTCGTATCTTTCCCGAAGACAGGCCTTTATTTAAGCAGGCTTTGCGTAGGGCCATAAATAATAAATATCCTTATGATATTGAATATCGTATTCAGTCAGATAATGGCCAACTATTCTATTTGCATGAACGCACGGAAATTATCGAGGATTATAGTGGTTGGAAGATAGTTGGCACTTTGCAGGACATCACCTCGCTTAAACGTTCTGAGCAGGAAATTGCTTACTTTACCTATTACGATACGTTGACCGACTTACCCAATCGACGTTTGTTTATTGAGCAGTTGGAAACCGCAATTGCTAGGGCCCGACATAAAAAACAATCGTTAACGTTGATGTTTATCGATCTGGATCACTTTAAACATATCAATGACACCTATGGTCATGCGGTAGGTGATGCATTGTTATGTGAGGCTGCAGCAAGGATTAAGGATTGTCTGCGAGATGCAGATTTGATTGCGGTAAGTAAGGATAAGGATGACCGTGTTGCCCGGTTTGCCGGCGATGAATTTACTGTAATGCTGACCAATATTGATAATGTGGATGTACTGGCAAATATAGCGCAACGTATTGTTGCCAAGTTTGAAAAATCATTTGATATAAAAGGTTATAACGTTTTCAGTACGGTGAGTATTGGGATTGCCCTTTTTCCTGAAGATGGGGATAACGTACAAAGTTTGATGCAACATGCTGATGTGGCAATGAATCATGCCAAGGAACTGGGGCGCAATAATTACCAGTTTTTTTCAGCAGAAATGAATGATTATTTGTATGAGCGTTTGCAGACCGAACAGGATCTTCGGCAGGCATTGGAGCGGAACGAATTTCTGTTGTTTTATCAGCCGCAAATTGATGTAAAAACACAGCAGATAATTGGTTTTGAGGCCTTGTTGAGGTGGTTGCACCCGATAAAAGGTCTGCTAGGCCCACTCACCTTTATTGAAGTGGCCGAAAAGACCGGTTTGATCATTGCCATTGGTGAATGGGTTTTGCAACAGGCATGTTTACAAACACGCCAATGGCAAAAACGATTCGATATTCACTGGCGTGTTTCAGTGAACCTGTCTGCAATGCAGTTTAATCAGCAGTTATTATTGGAGCAGGTTGGCCAAAGCCTTAAAAACTCGGAGCTGCCCGCATCTTCTCTGGAATTGGAAATCACTGAAACGGCTATGCTCAAGGATGTAATGGAAACTATTCCATTACTTAGTGCATTAAAAGACATGGGAGTAGGCCTGGCAATTGATGATTTTGGAACCGGTTATTCTTCATTAAGTTATTTGAAAAATTTCCCGATTGATACGTTGAAGATTGATAAAAGTTTTGTTGATGAAATTGTCGAAAACCCTAAAGATGCCGCTATTGCTCGTACCATTGTCCAGCTTGCAGATAATCTTGGGTTGAGAACCATTGCAGAAGGCGTCGAAACGATTGATCAGGTAAACATGCTGACGACAATGGGCTGTAAGGAATTACAAGGGTATTACTACAGTAAACCCCTTCCAGTTAGTGAAATTGAACGTCTGCTTGAGAGCGGAAATGGGCTGCAAAATTCCTAGGGCTTATTAAAAACCAACAAGCTCTAACGCTTTTTTGCAGGCATTTTAACAACATCCTGTTCATCCTCGTATCGGTCCAGCAAACCAATATCAAGAACAGGTGAGGCGTCAATATGCTGGGCGTCCATCATTTGAGCAACCCGTTTTATAGCGGACATTATCATTGCCTGTTCCCATTCATCTAATTTACTGAATTCACGAGTAAAACGATCCTGTAAAGGAATAGGCGCGCTTTTAAGCGTTTCTGTAGCGGTTTCTGTAAGGTAAGCATGAACTTTACGTTTATCGGTCTGAGAGCGTTGTCGATAAACCAATCCACGTTTTTCCAGGCGATCCAGAATGGTGGTCACTGTAGCCTGACTTAAACTCATCTCCTGAGCCAACTCACCTATAGTCACCTGCCCCTTATCCCGTAATGTCTGTAATAAAAGTATCTGGGGTGCGGTCAAACCGGTGGTTTTGGCCAGATATTTGGAATGTAGATCGGTGGCGCGGATAACCCGACGCAATGCAATAAGCACTTCTTCAATATGATTCAACAGGTGTTCCCTTTGCTCTTTGTCTAGACCAAGAGCGTCTATAGTTTCAGTATTAATTTGAATTGAATTCAACATATTTTCCCACGTTTCTTTGATGAATATTTCAACTTGGGGTAAACCGCTTTACGAGTCTTGTCGGCTTATCAGCCAGACTTTTATCCAGACCATTTTAAAGAGCTCGAACTAAATTATAGAGCACAAAGTGGTCTGGACTTTTAATTTGTTTAGTGTACTATATATTTAGATTCTGTCATCTGCAAGTCATAAATGTATGATTATATTAATTAAACGTCATTATGATGGAATTTAAAGGTTTTTTTACATCACTAAGTACTTAGTGCAATAAACATTAGAGTTGATTACATATATGAGCCAAGTAAAGACTGCGCCTTTACCTATTGAGTTAGTGCAACCAACGGCAGAACTTGGTGCAGCCGTGCATAAACTTATTTCTGAATGCCCACCATTAGATACCAATTCGATGTATTGCAACTTATTGCAAAGCAGCCATTTTGCCGAGACAGCTGTTGCAGCTGTTCTTGAAAATGAATTGGTGGGGTTTATTTCCGGATATCGCATACCACAACGCCCTGAAACATTATTTGTCTGGCAGGTTGCCGTTGGTGAAAAGGCCCGAGGTCAGGGGCTTGCCGGAAGAATGCTTAAAGAAATTCTGTTGCGTGAACAAAACCGTGACATTAAGCGAATCGAAACGACGATAACTCCAGACAACAAAGCTTCTTGGGCGTTATTTGAAAGTCTTGCCCGTAAACTGGATACCGAGATTAGCAGTAGTGTGATGTTTGATCGAAAACAACATTTTGCCGATCAACATGATACTGAAATGTTAGTTAAAGTCGGTCCGTTTAAACCCATAGCTTAATTAATACTGAATTCAGGTCAGCGATGGCCACAACTTTCACAGGAGAGAAAAGCGAATGAAAATTTTTGAAGAGATCGAATCAGAAGTGCGTTCATATGCCCGCGCATTCCCTCGTCTATTTGACAAAGCTCAAGGCGAGTTGATTTATGATGATGATGGCAATGAATATATAGATTTTCTGGCTGGTGCAGGTTCGCTGAATTATGGTCACAATCACCCTTTATTCAAAGAGAAGCTGATTGAATATATTCAACGTGATGGTATTACTCAGGGCCTGGATTTACACACACGTGCCAAGGGTGAATTCCTGGAAAGCTTTAACGAGAATATTCTGAAGCCTCGTGACCTTGATTACATTGTCATGTTTACCGGTCCTACTGGCACCAATGCGGTCGAAGCCGCGTTAAAAATTGCCCGTAAAAAAACCGGCCGTGAAAACATTATTTCATTTACTAATGGCTGGCATGGACAGAGTCTTGGTGCGTTATCGGTAACAGGTAACTCAACTCACCGTGGTGGTGCTGGTATCGCTTTACATGGTTCAACCCGAATTCCTTATGATGGTTATCTGGGTGATGATTTTGATACTACTAACCTGCTCGACAAGATGTTGTCTGATTCCAGTAGTGGTGTCGACAAGCCGGCGGCGGTGATTGTTGAAACGGTGCAAGGTGAAGGCGGTATCAATGCTGCTTCAATGACCTGGTTACAAAGTCTTTCAGAAATCTGCAAACGTCATGATGTGTTATTGATTGTTGATGATATTCAGGCGGGTTGCGGCCGCACCGGTACCTTCTTCAGTTTTGAAGAAGCAGGTATTTACCCTGACATCGTCACCTTATCCAAATCACTCAGTGGTTATGGTCTGCCATTTGCCGTAGTGCTGATGAAGCCGGAAGTTGATCAATGGTCCCCAGGTGAGCATAACGGCACCTTCCGTGGCAACAATCATGCGTTTGTTACTGCTAAAGCAGCGCTGGATTATTTCTGGAAAGACGATAAATTTGCCAAGGAAGTACAGCGTAAAGGCCAGTACATAGCTGATCGCGTTGATACCATTGTGACTAAATACGGTGAAGGTAACTTTAATTCACATGGCCGTGGCATGTTCCGAGGTATTAATTGTGTCAATGGCGAGTTGGCTGGACAAATCACCCGTAAATGTTTCCAGAAAGGTTTGATTATCGAAACCAGTGGTGCAGACGATCATGTTGTGAAATTCCTCTGCCCACTCACCATCAAGGATGAAAATCTGAAAAAAGGTATTGATATTCTGGAACAGGCGATTAAAGAAGTTTGTGATAAAGCAGACAGCATTCCTGAAGAAAAGGACTTTTTTGAAGGTGATTATTCAGTAAGTGATGAAGCCAGTAAATCTGATGTAGTTGAGCCGGAAAGCAAAAAAGCGGCAAGTTAATAAACTGACCAAACCAACTTAAGTAATCCGGTGAACGGTTTTCCGTTCACCGGATTTTGCCAAAGCATTTACAGAGGACAAAATCATGATTGTCAGACAACTTCAAGAAGCTCAACAAACCTCTCGTCGTATCGTTTCACCGGATGGCAACTGGGAAAGTACCCGTATGTTATTGAAAGACGACAACATGGGGTATTCATTTCATATCACCACTATTTATGCCGGTGCCGATTTCCGTATGCACTATCAGAATCATCTTGAATCGGTGTATTGCATCAGTGGTGAAGGCGAAGTAGAAACTTTGGATGACGGCAAGGTCTACAAAATTACCCCGGGTACTTTATACAACCTGGATAAACATGATCGTCATATCCTGCGTGCGTTTAAAGAGCTTCATCTGGCCTGTGTGTTCAATCCACCATTAAATGGTAAAGAAGTTCACAACGCTGAAGGTGCTTATGAGTTAGACGCCGAAGCAGTAACTGAATAACAGGCAATGCAGCCTTTCCGGTTTAGCCCGGAGTACAACGAATTAACAGAGAGTAGATATGCAATTTCATACGGTAGAAAAAATAGGCGGCACTTCCATGAGCGACTATGTCGCAGTGCGCGACAATATTATTCTGAAACCGGTTCATAACGAGTCAATTTACAATCGTGTGTTTGTTGTTTCAGCTTATGGTGGTATTACTAACCTTTTGCTTGAGCATAAGAAAAATGGCACATCTGGTGTTTACGCTGAATTTGCCAATAGTTTGAATGATGATAGCTGGATGGAAGCGATGGAAAAGCTCAAACAAGAGATTTTTTCCATCAACCAGCAACTGTTTAAAGATAAAAAAACATTAAATAAAGCTAATGAGTTTATTGGCGAACGTCTTGATGATGCAGAACGGGTCTTGGCGGATCTGCAACGTCTTTGCCAGCACGGTCACTTTGCTTTGGATATGCATCTGGCAACAGTGCGTGAAATGCTGGCCAGTATTGGCGAGGCTCACAGTGCCTGGAATACTGCAACTTTACTCAAAAAAGACAAAATCAATGCTCGTTATGTAGATTTGACAGGGTGGCAGACTGATAAGCACATGAAACTTGATGAGCGTATTAATAAAGCGTTTGCCAAAATTGATCTGAATAAAGAGTTACCCATCGTGACTGGGTATGCCCATAGTGATGATGGTCTGATGTCGACCTTTGATCGTGGCTACAGCGAGATGACGTTCAGCCGTATTGCTGTATTGACCAATGCCAATGAAGCGATTATTCATAAAGAGTTTCATTTAAGCAGTGCTGATCCACGTTTGGTAGGCGAAGATAATGCTGTGCCGATTGGCCGGACCAATTATGATGTTGCTGATCAATTAGCCAATCTGGGTATGGAAGCCATTCACCCCAAAGCGGCAAAAGGCTTACGGCAGAATAATATTCCGTTAAGGGTAAGAAACACCTTTGAACCTGAACATGCCGGAACATTAATCACCGGTGACTATATCAGTAGCAAACCATGTGTCGAAATTATTGCTGGCTGCAAGCATGTTTATGCATTTGAGCTGTTTGATCAGGATATGGCAGGCAATATTGAAAATTATGATCGTGAAATCCTGGCTCAGATCCGCAGAAATAAAGCCCATATTATTTCCAAAGATATTAATGCCAACACCATTACGCATTATCTTACTGCGAGCCTGAAGAATATTCGACGGATTAGGGAAGCTCTGCAGGAACAATTTCCGGAAGCAGAAATTAATCAGCAGAAAGTGGCCATTGTGTCGGCGATTGGTAGCGATATGAAAATCCCCGGTATCCTGGCACGTACGGTAAGTGCACTGGCAGAGAAAAATATCAGTGTGCTGGCCATGCATCAGTCTATGCGTCAGGTAGATATGCAATTTATTATTGATGAAGATGACTATGCCGATGCGATCAAAAATCTGCACAGTTATCTTGTTGAGGTGCATGATCACGGAAGAGCTATATGCCTCGCATCGTAGTTGCTTTATTTTTTTTATGTTTGCCAATGTTGGCAAACGCAGAGCCGGAAACCCAGGTAGCACCTATACCTGAAGCACAAATGGAACAGTTCGAAGCAGAAGTTGATGTATTGGAACAGCCGCTTTATTCACCATTTATAGAGCGTTATGTATTGGATGAATTAAAACAGTTACGTACCGATATGGCTGCCCAGCGTAATGAGATGATTCAGCAGATAGTGAATCGTGAAATTAACGCGGTGGATAAAGCGGTTACCTATTCAACCAACACGGTTACCTATTTTTTCTATCTGATTGCGGGTGCAACATCGATATTGGTTCTGGTGGGCTGGACATCGATCCGGGAAATCAAGGAGCGGGTGCACTCACTGGCAGATGAAGAGATCTCAAAACTGGTGCTGGAATATGAGCAGCGTTTACACGCTATAGAACTGCAACTTAATCAAAAAACACAGCATATTGAAGAGAACCGCGAAGAGATTGAGCGAACTCAGGAACTGCAGTCACTATGGCTACGTGCCGCTCAGGAAAATACGGCATCACATAAAATTGGTATTTATGACCACATCTTGAAGATTAAACGCGATGATTGTGAGGCCTTGACCTATAAAGCTGATGCCGTGCTTGAATTAGGTGAGCCTCAATGGGCGGCCAACCTTTGTCATCAGGCTTTATTAAGTGACCCACAAAACAGCCATGCGTTTTATCAGTTGGCATGCGCTTATACGACAATGGGGCAATTTGAAGAAGCACTGTATTATCTCAAAGAAGCCATCTCGCGCAGTGAGAGCTATCGTGAAGAAATTGCTCAGGAACTAGCATTACAGCCTTTGCAGGATCATCCGGGCTTACAAAAATTGTTATATCCCAGTGAATAAAAAGTTAACCCATTTGAACCCGCCAACAGGCGGGTTTAATTTTTCAGACCTGCCAGTAAATCTTCTTTCATTCCATTGCTGAAAGGATCTTTTCCAAACCAGATATCAAAATAAGCTTTGCCAAGTTGTGCATCATCACTTTGACTCAGCTGTTGCCCATTTTTGAATAACAGTAAACCTGACTCAGCCGAATAGCGGATATCGTAACGATCACCTTCTTCAGCTTTCTGATAGCCAGCATTGAAATCCAATAATGCCATTTCAATTGATTTGAAAAAGTCATCCTCCAGATTACGCTGTAACAATTTCACAGAAGATTTTTGAAAATCCTCGGCATCAAAACTCCGCTTATAAATAAATGAAAGCTGAACTGGCTGACTGGTCAGTTCTGTATCATCACTGCATTGTTCCCGATATAAAGCAACGTCACCAAGATTGAATAACATCACTTTGATAGGAACGGCTGAACATTGCTGCAGGATAGAATCACCCAGCTTTATTTCAGATTCAAAGCTGTTTGCACTGGCCAAGTGAAAAGGGATGAGCGAAAAAAACAGAATGCGTTTTATCATAATTTTTCCCGGATTTTCCTAAGGGAGTATCCAATAATCGGCAAGTGTTGATAAAAGCCATCCACACCATCCCAAAAATCCTGATGTAAGATGATCTTGCCTTGTTCATTAAAGCGTAATTGGCTGATACCAATAGATTTGCTGTCGACTTGCTTTCCCATTACCGTAAACTGCATTTGCATTATCCAGCGCACATAGATGTCGTGACCACTGCGAGCAACATCCTGAACCTGAACTTCAAGGCGATCGACCTGTTGCCCGGTCTGTTCCATGTATTCTATGAGTTCATTTCTGTCAGTAATGGTTTTGAAGGTATCGTTAAAATAAAGTTGTTCAGCATAGGTTTGACGGATAATATCTGCCACTTCACCATGTTGAGTCTGATTAAAAACCTCAATAAAGCCGTTCACAGCCTCGTTGTTTTCAACTGGCTGCGAGCCTTTTGATTCAAGAGCTTTCTGGTAGTCAGTTACATAAGCACTTTGCATAGAATTTCCACTGCAGGCCGCTATTAAAACAAATATGGGTAAGAGCCAAGTCAATTTTAGCGTAAGAGATTTCTTTAACATGGTTCTTTTCCGATGAACTTGATTATTATTCTCATCAAACCGTAAAGATTGTGAAAATGAAGTGAAGAGACTGCCAGGCTCTGAAAGAGCATAGCCTTCATGGCCTATTTATCTTGATCTGGCGACTTTACTTGTTTACGGCAAGGCGAAAAGAACGTAGCTGACCTCTATATTAAGTTACTAACAAATGAGTCTGGAACTTATTTGAAAAGCTTGGCTGGCTGAGCAGCAGTGAAATACATGAATGTATTTCACAAAAGACGATCTCCTGCTTGATGGAAACTTTTTTAGCTCTCAACAAAGCCGGAGATAAAAAACACGCCCTTAACTCTTCACATGCAATTCACACTTTGCTGACTAAGCTTCACATCATCGCAAAAGAGACACTTCATGAAATCAATTCGACAATGGTTTGACAATGGTGAAGCCGATTTATCTGTTGCCGAACTTGGTAATGCAGATACAGGTGTTGATTGGTTAAGGGTTATCCCTTTTCTGATCATGCATCTGGCCTGTCTGGCAGTTATTTTTGTAGGCATTTCTTCAATTGCAGTGGCTGTTGCAGTCGCTTTATATTTAATTAGGATGTTTGCCATAACAGCGTTTTATCATCGTTATTTTTCACACAAATCTTTTAAAACATCACGGACAGTCCAATTTGTTTTTGCATTTATTGGCGCAACTGCAACACAACGTGGACCGCTATGGTGGGCAGCACATCATCGTCAGCATCATCGTCATGCAGATCAGTCGGCCGATCCTCATTCCCCCAAACAGGGTTTTTTTTGGAGCCATATGGGCTGGTTTCTTTCAGGAAAACATTATCAAGCTGATTACAGTCTGGTTCTGGACTGGAAAAGGTTTGCTGAACTGCGTTGGCTGGATCGATTCGATTTGATCGCACCGATTGTATTAGCAGCAAGCTTATTTATTTCGGGTGTATTACTGGAAAAGTTTGCTCCCGGACTGGGAACAAATGGATGGCAAATGTTGGTATGGGGATATTTTATTTCGACGGTAGTATTGTTACATGCAACGCTGTTAATAAATTCCATGGCGCATCGAGTTGGTAAAAAACGCTACACCACAGGCGATGAAAGCCGTAATAATTTTGTGCTGGCATTATTGACCCTGGGGGAGGGCTGGCACAACAATCATCATCATTATCCTGCTTCTGCCAGACAAGGGTTTTACTGGTGGGAAGTCGATATAAGTTATTACCTGCTAAAACTCATGCAAAAAACTGGGCTCATCTGGGATGTTCGCACAGTTCCGCTTCACAAACGCGAAAGCAAGAAAGTCCTCTCTGAGGCCGCTTTATGAAAATTGCTGTTGTTGGTGCTGGAATATCCGGTTTGACCTCGGCATATTATCTGGCCAAAAAACATGAAGTAACCGTGTTTGAAGCTGGCAATTACCTAGGCGGTCATACCGATACCCACTTGATAGATATATCTGGCAAAGCTTTTCATGTGGATACGGGCTTTATCGTTTTTAATCAACAGAACTATCCAAATTTCAGTGCGTTATTATCCCAACTTGGGGTGGACAGTCAGCCCACTGAGATGAGCTTCAGTGTCAGTAATGCCACTTCTGGTCTGGAATATAACGCTACTGATTTGAATAAATTATTCTGTCAGCGTCGTAATCTGGTGAGCTTTCGTTTTTATCGAATGTTATGGGATTTGGTAAGGTTTTATCGTGAAGCCCCTTTACTGCTAAATGAAGACGACGACGGTCTGACATTGGGCCAATATCTGGCAATCAATAATTACAGTGATATTTTTATCAATGACCATTTAATTCCTATGGCTTGTGCTTTGTGGTCAGGCCCCAGTCTTTCAGTGGTGGATTTCCCGGCACAGTATTTTATTCGTTTTATGCATAATCATCACATGCTGTCGTTAACAGACAGACCGCAATGGCGTGTGGTTAAAGGTGGCTCAAAGACTTATGTTGATGCGCTGGTACAGCAGACAAATGCAGAGTTTATGACGGGTTCACCCATTCAACGGATAGAGCGAAATATTCATGGTGTCAGCTTATCGGTTCACGGAGAGAAGCGTCATTTTGATAAAGTAATCATCGCCGCTCATGCAGATCAGGCATTACGCATGCTGGATCAGCCCAGTGAAACGGAAGTGGCCGTTCTCGGGGGAATAGGCTTTCAGGAAAACGAGATGCATCTGCACACAGATGCAGATATATTGCCGAAAAATCCTCAGGCGTGGGCCAGCTGGAATGTTCGCGTAAGCCCTGAATTGCGTCAGCAATGTACCGTGAGTTATCACATGAATACGTTACAAAGTCTGAATGCGCCAGCAGAGCTGATCGTTTCGTTAAATTCCGGACATTTGATTGACCCGAAAAAAGTTCTGGTGCATCGACGTTATGCCCATCCAATTTATAATCTCTCCACGCTTAATGCTCAACGTCGCTGGCAGGAAGTTGCTGATACACAGCATACTTTTTATTGCGGTGCTTATTGGGGATGGGGATTTCATGAGGATGGTGTGAGTAGCGCTTTGCGGGTGATTGATGCTCTGGAAAATTCTCAGCAGGGAGTTGCCAATGTTGCCTGATGGAATTTATCGTGGCTGGGTGCATCATCAGCGTCATCTGCCAAAAAATCATGAGTTCCAGTATCCACTGGCAATGTTGATGCTGGATCTTGATGAACTGCAATCCCATTTTAAACGCTCGCGTTTCTGGTCATTGGAACGCTTCAATCTGATTAGTTTTTACCGTAAGGACTATCTGCAATCAGACCAGACAGATTTGAAACAGGCAGTGGTGGAGTTGATACAACAACGGAGTGGTGAGTCATTCTCAGGTACGGTAAAGATCCTTACTCATCCACGCTATCTCGGGTTTATATTCAATCCGGTGACGTTTTATTTTTGTTATGAACAGCAACAGCTTAAGTTCATAGTCGCTGAAATTAACAATACACCCTGGAATGAGCGTTATGCCTATGTATTGAAAGTCAATCAGCAACAAAATCAGCCATGGCGGTTTGATTTTGATAAGCAGTTTCACATTTCACCGTTTATGCCAATGGATATTCAATATCACTGGCGTTTTCAGCTGGAACAAGATGCAATCAATATCAACATGGTGTTAATGCGCGAGGGAGAACGCCAGTTTGATGCGACATTACAGGCTGATTTCCAGCCAATGACAGCCAGAAGTATGCGTTGGTTACCTATTCGCTATCCACTACAGACACTCAGAGTTGTTATGCGTATTTATTGGCAGGCGTTACGCTTATGGGGCAAGCATACCCCTTCATTCAGTCATCCTGATCAACAAGCCGATACCGTGACCCAACCTGTTATACCGAATGGAGAGGACAAATGAGTAAATCGGCCGTCATTGAAACTCAGAGTGGCAAACCCAGCCGACTATCAAAACTGTATGAAAAAGCTGTTATCGGTCAGCTAGGCAGGATTCAGAAAGGCTATATTCATCTACATACAGCAGGTGAAGTTTATGAATTAGGGGATCCAAGTGCGGATCTATCGATTAGCCTGACCGTCTATGATCGGCGTTTTTTTGAAGCTGTCGTTCAAGGCGGCAGCGTCGGCGCTGCTGAATCATACATGCAGGGTGACTGGCATTGCAGTGATTTAACTGCATTGGTGAGAATTCTGGTTCGTAACCAGTCATTGACTGATGAACTCGAACAGGGCTTTGCCAGAATTACCGGTGCGTTGTTAAAAGGCTTTCACTGGCTTAATCGCAATAGCCGAAAAGGTAGCCGTAAGAACATCGCTGCCCATTATGATCTGGGGAATGATTTATTCGAATTGTTTCTGGATAAAGACTGGATGATGTATTCATCCGGCTTGTATTACAGTGGTACTGAATCTCTTGAAACAGCTCAGCGGCAAAAGTTGGCGAGACTGTGTGACAAGTTGGATTTACAGCCGACAGATCATCTGCTGGAGATTGGTACTGGGTGGGGAGGTTGTGCGGTATTTGCTGCTCAGCATTATGGCTGCAAAGTCACCACAACGACTATTTCCCAGCAACAATATGATTATGCTGTTCAGCGTGTATCAAAAGCGGGCCTAACTAATCAGATAACAGTATTGCTTGAAGATTACCGTGATCTACAAGGGCAATATAACAAGCTGATTTCGATTGAAATGGTTGAGGCGGTGGGGCATCACTATATCGATGACTATTTTCAGCGGTGTGCAGATTTATTAACCCCAGATGGCCTGGCCATCATTCAAGCGATTACACTGGAAGATCACCGTTATGCCCAGGCAGTAAAATCAGTGGATTTTATCAAGCGGTATATTTTCCCAGGCAGCTTTATCCCCAGTGTCACCGTGCTGAGTAATGCTGCTGCCAAAGCCAAGCTGAAACTCACCAGCCTTGAAGATATTGGCCCAAGTTACGCGATTACTCTGGCCACCTGGCGGGAACGTTTTAACGCTTCGCTGGACAGAGTTCGCACCATGGGGTATCCGGATTCATTTATTCGGATGTGGGAGTTTTATCTTTGCTATTGCGAAGGTGGTTTTGCCGAACGCAGTATCAGTGACGTGCACTTACTATTCAGTAAAGTCGA
>DELT01000057.1:27531-75220 GCA_002354555.1 Methylophaga sp. UBA2689 | reverse complement strand
CTGTTTCAAATCGGTTGGTTTGTCTGTGTATTAAGCGGGGCCGCGGAGTTGAATTCACCGGCCGTTATTTTTACCGTCGCCCTTTTGATCTTTCATTTTCGTTTTTATCGCTGGAAACAGACTGATTACAAACTGGTGCTGGCGGCAATTTTAATCGGTGTCGTGCTGGATTCGAGCTGGTCAGCCTGGAATTTAATGGCTTATCAAGCTCAAACTATTGAACCGATTGCACCCTGGTGGATATGGTGTTTATGGATCAATTTTGCGTTAACGCTTAACCACTCACTTTCATGGTTATTAAAACGTCGTGTGATGGCAGGAATATTTTCTGCTATTGCTAGCCCGGTTTCCTACTATGCAGGTAGTCGTCTTGGTGCACTAGACTGGCTGCAACCAGAGATATTAATCGTAGTACTTGCCATTAGCTGGGGATTGGCAATTCCATTATTAATGACATTGGCGAATTATTGGCGCAATCAAGAATCAGGAAAACAACATGCTGTGGTTTAGTCTTTGCATTGTATCTTTAATAATGCTGTGCGGTTGGTTTTGGCAGATTCGCAGTAAAAATGCTGGAATTGTCGACGTGTTGTGGGCTTTTTCATTAAGTTTTCTGGCTTTCTTTCATTTGCTGACCAGTGAGGGCTATTTTCCACTGAGCATTATGGCATCTGGCATCATGCTGCTTTGGTATTTGCGTTTGGGAACACACCTTGCTCAAAGAGTGTTAGGAGAAGATGAAGATGGACGTTATAAATATCTGAGGCAGTACTGGGGGGGCAAAACTAATTTTTATCACTTTTTCTTTTTCCAGTTTCAGGCTTTATTGGCGTGGGGATTTGCTATTCCAGTCTGGTTCATTAATCAGGGGCAGATTGAATCTTTAGGGCTAGCTCAATATGCCGGTCTAGCTGTCGCCATTATTGCCATTACCGGCGTCACTGTTGCGGATAAGCAATTAGCCAATTTCAAAGCTGATCCGAAAAATAAAGGTGAAGTCTGCGAAACAGGCTTGTGGAATTATTCCAGACATCCGAATTACTTTTTCGAGTGGTTACATTGGTTTAGCTATCCCTTAATGGCGATTGGCATCGAACACGCAGCGTGGCTCTGGCTAGCGCCATTAGTGATGTTGTTATTTCTGTATTTCATTACCGGCATACCCTACACCGAACAACACGCGATTCGCAGTCGTGGGGATAAATATCGTCGTTATCAACAAACAACCAGTGCATTTATTCCCTGGAGGAAAAAAATATGAGTCTGATCACTATCGCTGAAAAAGGACTGGTGCCTGACATGCTAGTAAGAGTTGGCATTCGCAGGCTGCTTAAGCAACGCCTGCAAGATGAAAATGCCTATGATCCGGAAGCCGCCAGTGAAATCAAAAATCAATGCATGGAAATGCTACGAAACAGCCCGATTGCGATAGAAACCCAGGCGGCTAATGAACAACACTACGAAGTACCCGCTGAATTTTATCAACTGTCATTAGGCAAACATCTCAAATACAGCGGTTGCTGGTGGGATGATTACACCATATCGCTGGATCAGGCTGAAAAGGCCATGTTGGATATTTATCTCGAACGGGGAGATTTCAAAAACGGGCAGGATATTCTTGAACTGGGCTGCGGTTGGGGCTCACTGACTCTGTATATGGCTGAACGATTTCCGTATTCACGAATCACTGCTGTATCAAATTCCAATTCGCAACGTGAGTACATTGAAAAGCAGGCGTTTGCCCGCGGATTAACTAATATTCATATCATTACCTGCGATGTCAATAAACTCGAACTGAACACGCAGTATGATCGAATTGTCTCGATAGAAATGTTCGAACATATGCGTAATTATCAGCAGTTGCTTAACAATGTAAGTTGCTGGCTTAAGTCTGACGGTAAGCTTTTTGTGCATATTTTCTGTCATCGTAATGTCGTTTATCCTTTCGAAACTGAAGGCGATGATAACTGGATGGGACGCTACTTTTTTACCGGTGGATTGATGCCTTCAGCAGACACGTTATTGCATTTTCAGGAGGCTTTGCAGATTGAAAAGCAATGGTTGGTCAATGGTCAGCATTATCAGAAAACAGCTGAAGCCTGGCTGGAAAATACGGATAAAAATGCCAGTCAGATTAAAGCATTGTTTGATCAAACCTACGGTAAAGGTGAGGGTACTATCTGGCTACAACGCTGGCGGTTATTCTTTATGGCCTGTGCTGAATTATTTGGCTATCGCGATGGAACCGAGTGGTTGGTCACGCATTATTTATTCTCCAAGCGAGTAAACTGATTCGATGGCTAAATCCAATACCAATCTTCATGCCAAGCTGGTTAAAGTCTTTTTAATACAAATTGCATTAATCAGTCTGGTGGCTATAGCAGGAATTTATGCTGCAAAGGCAACTCTCGAAGATGTATTGGTGCGTGCTGCTCTGGAGGGTGAAGCCCAGCATTTCTGGGATATGCGTTCAGAAGATCCAGCGTTTCCATTACCAAACACCATGAACCTTAA
This sequence comes from Methylophaga sp. UBA2689, assembly GCA_002354555.1. Lineage (GTDB taxonomy): Bacteria > Pseudomonadota > Gammaproteobacteria > Nitrosococcales > Methylophagaceae > Methylophaga. Next base: position 72,706 of record DELT01000057.1, on the reverse strand, counting down.
AGCTTACATGGCCGAACGGGATAATTATTCCCAGTTGCCACCAGCCTTACAGAAGCTGGGGCCAGGTTTGAAAAGGGCTGAGCTGGCGGGCCAGCAGCCCATTGTCTATGTTGAGGATAAAGGTGATCGTCGTCTCTATCTGATATTTGATGAAGTGAAGGTTTCCCGACTGGCTTTAGTCTTTGGTCTATTACCTCTGGCGATGGTTCTGGTAGTGCTTTATCTGTTGGCCTGGATTGCCTATCGACAGTCACATAAGGCCGTTTCACCTATAATGAAACTTTCACGGGCAGTCAATGAAGTGGACTTTCGGGAAGGCAATTTTCCCCAATTGGATCTGCATGATTTGAGAAGCATTCCGGATGACGAGGTTTCCAGTCTGGTCCGGGCATTGGATGAATTTACGAACCGTCTGGAAAATTTTGTTGAACGTGAACGAAATTTTACCCGCGACGTCAGTCATGAATTACGTACTCCAATAGCTGTAATTCGTGGTGCATTGGAATTGGTTGAACGTAAATACGGCGATCAGGCAGTGACCGAGATGAATCGTATGTATCGTACGCTGACGGATATGGAATCGCTGATTGAAACGTTGTTGTTATTAGCCAGAGAGCAGGTAGAGGCTTTACCTTTAAGGGAAATCACCGTCAATGATTTGATCGCTGCTGAACTGGATAATCTGCGAATGATTCATCACGATAAACCGATCACGGTAAATGTGGAAGAGTCGGGTATTTTAGTCGTACTGGCTGCTGAACGAGTGTTACCGATTCTTATTGGTAATCTACTGCGTAATGCCTTTAATTACACTCTGCGGGGCAATATTACGGTCTCTATCCGGTCGGACGGATTTTCGGTTGCCGATAGCGGAATTGGTATGGATCGGGATCAAATGCAGAAAGTCTTTAAACCATTTTTCCGTGCAGATGAAAAACAACAGGTTACGGGCTATGGTATTGGTATGACTATTGTTAAAAGGTTATGTAATCGTTATGAATGGAATCTGCGTTTATCCAGCAAAATGGGCGAGGGGACTGAGGTCAGTGTGCACTTTCCCAAAGCACAGTTTCGCAGCCGTTAATCTACATAATCTTTAAAGGTCTTCTTCTCTGCAAAGTTTATAACCCACACCTGGTAAGGTATGCATTAATTGATTTTGAAAGGGTTTATCCAGACTTTTTCGCAGGTTATATAAATGACTGCGTAGCGTATCACTATCGGGTGCATCATCACCCCACACTTCAGCTTCCAGACGTTCACGACTGACAATTTTTGGCGATTCGCGCATCAGGATCCGCAAGATGTGCAGAGTTATCGGAGACAGCTTGATAAGCTTATCGCCGCGCATAACACGCATGGTATCGAGGTCATAGGTGAGATCGGCTACCGTTAATTTTCCACCTTCGAGTTCTCCCCGTTGACGTCGTATCATTGCAATCAGCCTGGCTTCGAGCTCACGCATTTCAAAAGGTTTAATCAAATAATCATCAGCACCCAAATCAAAACCGTTCACCTTGTCATTAATGGTGTCACGGGCGGTCAGCATGATGATTGGGGTATGTAAATGCATTTCCTGACGTAATCTGCGGCAGACTTCAAAGCCATCAATTCCAGGAAGCATGATATCCAAAACGATTGCGTCGTAATGGTGTTCTTCACACAACTGTAATGCGGTAATGCCATCTGTAGCAAAATCAACGGTAAAGCCGCCAACTTCCAGATAATCACCTACATTAGCAGCTAAATCCCGATGATCTTCAACTATTAATACCGTCGCTGATATTGCTTTCATACTGTTCTCTTAAGGCCTGTTACAGCTACGTTACGATGTTAACATCTGCATCGCAAGTAACAATTTTGGGAATTTCTCCCAAAAAATAACAAAAGACCTTTGACTTAATAAATAACAATCATTATCATTAGCAACAAGGTTAACCAATAGGGTTTATTTCATGATAGTTTGTGTTTGCAACAACGTGAATGTCGATAAAGTAAAAGCATCAATTGATGCTGGTTCAGACACGCTTGAAGCAATCCGTGAAACCACGGGAGCAACAGCTTGCTGTGGTAAATGCCAGTTCAAAGTGAATCGTGTTTTGCAGCAACATGCCCCACAGTCCATTGAGCAGGATAGCTTTCTGGTTGCACAAACTGTGAACGGTTCACGTTAACTCTGCGCAGATAGTAGAACCATCTCAACTCCAATTCAATTTAGAAACTTCCAACGTTTTATTTCCATAAATTATATGTGGCTTTTTGCCAACCAAACAAGTCACTAATTTACTTAGCTTTAATTACTAATTGTTATTTTTTCACCTCATCTGGAACAGAATGTAGATGATAATTGTTATCATTTGCCTTTAATATCAATAACTTATCTTTGACATTTATTCTTTATGAACGATAATCGTCTTCATCAGATCCAGGAATAAGGGAGAATCCGATGAAAGGTGATAAAAAAGTTATTGAGCTGTTGAATAAAGTATTAGGTAATGAGCTGGTAGCCATTAACCAATATTTTCTGCATGCAAAAATGTATAAGGACTGGGGGCTGAAAAATCTCTATGAGCATGAATATCATGAATCGATTGATGAAATGAAACATGCTGATGCCCTGACTGAACGTGTGCTGTTTTTGGAAGGGTTACCGAATCTACAAGATCTGGGTGCGTTACGTATCGGTGAAAATACGCGTGAAATGCTGGAAGCCGATCTCTCATTAGAACTTGATGCAATACCAGACCTGAAAGAAGGTATCCAATATTGCGAACAAATTGGTGACTACGTCACCCGTGATTTATTCAAGAATATTCTTGAATCAGAAGAAGATCATGTGGACTGGCTGGAAACACAACTTAGTCTGATCGATAAAATGGGTATTGAAAACTTCCATCAGGCACAGATTGTTAAAGAAGCCGAATAATATTTCGTTTACAGAAGCCCTTTCAGTTTATCTGGAAGGGCTATTTTATTAGTTTATCGATGCGTTGGATCCTGTTTTCGTTAAGCCAATACTCATGTCGTTGAAGTGCACGTGATCCCCTTGGCTTTCATAAATGGGTTCATCTTCTACCCAAATTAGTTTTTCTCTCATTAACATATCAAAGGCTTCTGCCAGACATTTTTTATCCCCAGCTGAATCGCTATCAAAATGGGCCACCTTGGAAATCAGGGCTTTTAAGTCCATTTGAAAATTATCAGATAAAAGCAGAATATCAATTAGTTGTTGAGCATACTCCTCACTCATTTCCATTTCCTCGCATAAATTAAATTATCGTCATCATCTTTTGGTCTAAAGCTCGTATAGACGGTCACAGGCTTGATAACCCTTACTAAGCAAAATAACATTCTTGTGGACACATTTATCTGCCCAAGTCGATCCGGGATCCTCCGTTTTTATGGATTCATAAAAAGGTGCATTTTCGAGATCGGGATCATCAAAGGTATACACTTCGACATCTTCATTGGCCCATCTGCCCGACCATGCGTTGGTTGCTCCTACTAGTTGAAAATACTGTTGTTGATGTTTTTCAAAACCAGCAGCTTCCAACTCAGAAAATGTCAGATCCGCATCATTTTGACTACATGCCGAACAGACTAAAAATACTGAAACTGTTAATTTCTTATGCATAAATACCTCTCAAAGATCACTACAGGGAGATAAACCGGAATCCATAGATTAAAGAAAAGGAAATTGGCAAAAAGAGGATAGAAAAACCTATCGTTAAGGTCTGAAACAGAGCTATATATCGTGTTTGTTTGACTATAACATCTGTCCGGGGTTATGAAAAATTCGGCTCCAGATTCACTGATGAAACCAACGCGCTGTCATGTCGGATAGCTGAGTGATATTTAATTCATTAAAGACATTGAATAAAGCAAAAGATAAAAAGTGAAATCTGCATTTGTCACCGGGCTGTCATATTTCATTGAAAGTTTGCCAGTTTGAGATAAAAGCCCTGACCAGGCTGACTTATAATCATCACCTGATTAAAAATCCTGACTGTAAAAAGGACATCAAATGATTAATGCTTTTGCTGCGTTGGAGCCGGGGGCCAAACTTACTCCATATCAATATGACCCTGGCCTGTTAGGAGAGCATCAGGTCGAGATTGAGGTGCGATATTGTGGTATCTGTCATAGCGATATAAGCATTATCGACAACGATTGGGGAATGTCTTCTTACCCGGTCATAGCTGGACATGAGGTAGTGGGAACAATAAACAAGGTAGGCACTGCTGTAACCAATCTGGAAGTCGGACAAACTGTCGGATTGGGCTGGTATGCCGATTACTGTGAAACCTGCGAACAATGCCATAACGGTGATGAAAATATCTGTTCAGATCTTACGCCTACCATTGTCGGTCATCATGGTGGTTTTGCCGATAAGGTGAGGGCAAATGCCAATAGTGTTATTCGATTACCTGAAGCTATTGATCTTAAATCTGTCGGGCCTTTGCTTTGTGGTGGATTGACGGTCTTCAATCCATTAGTGCAATTTGATATCAAACCAACAGATAAGGTGGCAGTTATTGGTATTGGCGGGCTAGGACATATTGCTTTGCAATTTCTGCAAGCTTGGGGATGCGAAGTCACAGCATTTACCAGCGCAGCAAAGTTACAGGAAGCTCTGGATATGGGGGCCCATTACAGTGTGGATTCGCGTGATGCCATCGTTATGGCAGAATTGCCCAGAAAATTCGATATGATTTTATCTACAGTCAACGTCAAATTGGACTGGAATCTGTACCTGAGTAAATTAAAACCAAAAGGGCGGCTGCATTTTGTCGGTGCAACGATGGAGCCATTGGATATTAGAGTATTTAACCTGACAGAAGCGCAAAGAAGTATTTCCGGGTCAGATACCGGCAGTATGCAAACCTGCAGCATAATGCTGGAATTTGCTCAGCGTCATCAGGTCAAGCCAATTGTGGAAATGTATCCGTTTGATCAGATAAATGAAGCGATTGAAAAACTGCGAAAAGGGGATGTACGTTATCGAATCGTTCTTGAGCATTAAAACAGCAAAACAGGCGGTAATTTACGTTTAATGCTGGTAAATAAAAAGCCCCAACAGCATAACTGATGGGGCTTTAATATTCTGGATAAACCTGTTGATTTTAAAAGGTTTAATGTTGGTACCGAGGGCGAGAATCGAACTCGCACTTCCGAAGAAACCGGATTTTGAATCCGGCGCGTCTACCAGTTCCGCCACCCCGGCAACAAGCCGAGCATTATAACGAGGGCTGTCCGATTATGAAAGCCCGTTTTAACGTTTTGATGATATTTTCATAGCGGGAAGCGATATTACCTAACGAAAAACACAAGAGCTCTGCTATGATCTCGCCATGCAACGTACCGACTTTCAATTTGAACTCCCACCGGAGTTAATCGCCCAGTATCCGTCCAAACACCGAACTGCCAGCCGATTGCTGACACTTGGTGGAAATAATGGTGAGCTGGCTGATCGCCAGTTCAGTGACTTTCTGGAGTTACTCAAACCCAATGATCTATTGGTTTTTAATAATACCAAGGTCATTCCGGCCCGGTTATTAGGTGAAAAAGAAACCGGCGGTAAAATCGAGGTATTGGTAGAACGGGTTTTGGATGATAAACGTGTGCTGGCGCATATTCGCAGCAGCAAATCTCCCGGTGCGGGTCGAATTTTAATTCTGGAAACTGCGCTTCGGGTTGAGGTTCTTGGCCGTCAGGATGCGTTATTTGAACTTAAGTTTGATATAGAAGGCGATGTGATTGAGGCGCTCGAACAATACGGACGCTTACCTTTACCCCCTTATATAGAGCGTGAAGTTGATAAAAACGATCTGGATCGTTACCAAACCGTTTATGCCAAGCAAATCGGTGCGGTAGCTGCCCCGACAGCCGGGTTGCACTTTGATAATGAGCTGATGCAGCGTATCCGCGACAGTGGTATAGACATGACAGAAGTCACTTTGCATGTCGGAGCAGGAACATTTCAGCCGGTACGGGTTGAGGATATTCGTACGCATCAAATGCATTCTGAACGTATTGAAGTCAGCGAAACCGTTTGTGAAAAGGTTCGTCAAACCCGAGAAAAAGGTGGACGAGTTATTGCAATAGGTACCACCAGTGTTAGAGCATTGGAAAGTGCTTCACGTAGTGGCGAAATTGAGGCCTATTCTGGTGAAACAGATATCTTTATCTATCCGGGCTACCAGTTTCGTTCAGTAGATGCGATGGTCACTAACTTTCATTTGTCCGAATCGACTTTATTAATGCTGGTCTCAGCCTTTGCTGGACGAGATCATATAATGTCGGCCTACCATCACGCCATTGAGCAACGTTATCGTTTTTTCAGTTACGGTGACGCCATGTTTATCACCAGGAAAACTGCATGACTCTTTTAGACAAAGTTCGCTTTGTGCTGGTTGGCACCACACATCCAGGTAATATCGGTGCTTCTGCCCGGGCAATGAAAACTATGGGCTTATCAAATCTGCATCTGGTATCGCCGAAAATATATCCCAGTGCCGAGGCGACAGCACGGGCTTCTGGAGCAGATGATGTGTTGGCCAAAGCAGTTGTGCATGACAACTTGCAATCTGCATTAACCGGTTGTCAGCATGTGTTTGGCATGAGTGCTCGGCTTAGACACCTTGCAGTACCATTAATGAACCCGCGCGAAGCGGTTGCCTCGCTTGAAAAATATAATGATGATACCCATATTGCAATTGTATTCGGGCGGGAGCATTCGGGGTTATCAAATGACGAACTGGATCTATGTCATACCTTGATAAATATTCCGGCAAATCCAGAATATAGTTCATTAAACCTGGCTGCTGCGGTTCAGGTTATGGCCTATGAATTACGTATGAGTTTCAATCCGACCATTGAACGAGGTCGTGTGGGAGAAGAACGTGAGGCTATTCACGCCGAAGATCTGGTGCATTTATATGATCATTTCGAGCGCAGTTTGACCACCATCGGCTTTTTAGATCCGAGCAATCCACGTAATTTAATGCGGCGGATTCGTCGTTTATTTAATCGTGCAGACCTTGACCGGAATGAAGTTCAGATTTTGCATGGCATTTTGCGTGCAGCAGAGACCAAAGCGAGGAGTTCAAAATGAACGATCAATTACATGTGACCCGCTGGCAGCGTTTTAAAGAAGATATCTACTGTGTATTTGACAGAGATCCTGCGGCGCGCAATGTGTTTGAGATCGTCACCACTTATCCGGGTGTGCATGCATTAACACTGCATCGTTTCAGTCATTGGTTATGGAAAAAAGGCTGGATGTGGCTGGCGCGTTTTATGTCGACTATCGGTCGTTGGTTGACTGGCATTGAAATCCATCCGGGTGCCAAAATCGGTCGACGCTTTTTTATTGACCATGGCATGGGCGTAGTGATTGGTGAAACCGCCGAAATTGGTGATGATTGCACGCTCTATCATGGTGTGACATTGGGGGGCACCTCCTGGAAAGGTGGTAAACGCCATCCGACGTTAACTAACAATGTTGTTGTGGGTGCCGGGGCAAAAGTGTTAGGTCCGATTACTGTTCATGAAGGTGCTCGTATTGGTTCCAATGCGGTAGTGGTTAAAGATGTTGCAGCGAATGAAACCGTTGTTGGTATTCCGGGACGTGTAGTCAGAAGTCAGAAGAACCCCGACAAAAAAGCCCAGGAAAAGCTGGCGCAATCGGTTGGTTTTGATGCTTACGGTACCTCAACACAAACACCGGATCCGGTGGCATCTGCTATTCATGGATTGATTGAGCATATTCATTTAATGGAAAAGCGCATGGATGCCATGTGCCAGACAATTCATCGTTTAGGCGGCGAAATGCCGGATGTTTCTATGCCTGAACTTGAAGGATGCGAGTTGGATAAAGATCAGGATTCAGCTAAAGTTGACTAAAATAGTCGGGTATGGAAAACTATCAAAATAGTCAGTGATAGGAAATCAATATGCGCTTAACGACGAAGGGTCGCTATGCTGTGACAGCAATGCTCGATTTAAGTCTCAATTACGGTGTCGGCGCGATTACGCTTGCTGATATATCCGAGCGTCAGGGTATCTCGCTTTCCTATTTGGAACAGTTATTTGCCAGATTGCGTAAACAGGGGTTAGTCAGCAGTTCTCGTGGTCCCGGCGGTGGTTATCGTTTAAGCCGTGCGGCTACCGAAATTACCGTGTTGGATGTGATTTCAGCGGTTGATGAAAAAGTCGATAGCACGCAATGCCAAGGCAAACATAATTGTCATGCAGATGAGCAATGTGTCAGTCATGAATTATGGCAGAGTCTGAGTGATCAGATTCGAGTCTATCTGGCTGGTATCACCTTGCATCATGTAGTAAATGACTACGAACGTAATCTTAACAACCGGGGTAACAGCGAAAAAGTCATCAAGTTTGATGCGCTTTAATTTTCGTTACTGAGTCTTATGTCCTTTGCTTATTTAGATCACAATGCCGGAACCGGACTGGCTGAAGGCGTTCTGGATATGATGCTGCCCTATCTAAAACAGCAACAGGGTAATCCTTCAAGCAGCCATCGTTTTGGTCGTTATACACTCGCGGCAATTGATCATGCACGACAACAAGTCGCTAATTTGGTTAATGTTGAAACCGATCAAATTATATTTACCAGTGGTGGCACAGAGTCGAATAATCAGGCCATTGGTGGCGTTGCTCAGATGTACGATTCCGGGCGAGTTTTAATTGGCAGTACCGAACACCCTGCTGTGCTTGAACCTGCCAAAAGATTACAACAGCAAGGTTTTGAAGTGTTGTTCATTCCGGTGAAAGCCGATGGACTGATCAACGTTGAAATATTTGAAACCTTACTGACCGAAGATACCCGTTTGGTGTCAGTGATGTGGGCAAATAATGAAACAGGCGTAGTACAGAATATAGCTCAGTTAACCGAGCTGACCAGGCAACGGGATATTGTATTTCACTGCGATGTGGTGCAGGCAGCCGGCAAGTTGGAAATTGATTTTCAGGCTGCTGGGATTCAGATGATGAGTCTGTCCGCACATAAATTTGGTGGTCCAAAAGGCGTTGGCGCGCTGATTGTTGATAAAAAACTGGACTGGCCTGCATATGTATTAGGTGGTGGTCAGGAACACGAAAAGCGCAGTGGTACTGAGAATGTTGCGGCAATAGTCGGGTTTGGTGCAGCGGCTGAAAAAGCCAAGCAGCAATTAACCCATTATCAGCATCATTGTCGTGAATTAAGAGATTTGCTGGAAATTCGATTACGCGAAATACCAGGGGTTACGGTTTTTGCACAGTCAACAGAACGTCTGCCAAATACAGTGTTTTTTTCATTACAGGGGTTTGATTCCGACACCTTACTGATGTCACTGGATCGCAAGGGGTTTTCGGTTTCCAGTGGTTCAGCCTGTGGGACTGGACGACAAATACCAAGCCATGTGCTTAAAGCCATGGGTGTAGATGACATGACGGCATTAGGTGCTGTCCGGGTGAGTGTTTCATTAGAAAATACTACAGAACAAATTGAACAACTGGCAGTCGTAATTGAAAAAGAAGCCAGTCGTTTTAACCATTTGATGAACAGGTAATGAAATGACAACAATTACATTGACACAAACAGCAGTAAAACGCGTTCGCGACATGGTTGCCAAGCGTGACAGTGGCATTGGCTTACGAATAGGGGTAGTCAAAAGTGGCTGCTCAGGTTACAGCTATGCCCTTGATTACGCTGATAGCGTTGCGGCTAACGATATGATTATTGAGCAGGACGATGTCAAAGTCGTGGTAGATAAAGACAACCTGCCATTGTTGGAAGGCATGATTTTGGACTTTGTTAAGGAAGGACTGAACCAGAGCTTTAAATTCATAAATCCGAATGTCACCTCTGAATGTGGCTGTGGTGAGAGCTTCAGCGTAACAAAATAAAACGATTAATTTTTTATAATGAATACTGCCCGTCAAGTACGGGCAGTTTTGTTTTATCCCACCATTAAGCGTGATTTAATTCCGACCATGACCGAACTAAGCAATCTGCAATTTGATGCACAGCATTTGTGGCATCCCTATAGTAGCGTGGAAAATCCGCCGCTTTTACATGAAGTTGTTTCGGCAAAAGGCGTCTATTTAACACTGGCTGATGGTCAGGAAATCATTGATGGTATGTCCTCTTGGTGGTCAGCTATTCATGGTTATGGGCATCCACGCCTCAATGCCGCAGCTAAAGATCAGCTCGATAAAATGTCGCATGTGATGTTTGGCGGCTTGACGCATGATCCGGCCGTTAGTCTGGCACGACGTTTAATCGATATCACCGATGATGCCCTGCAATATGTCTTCCTGGCAGATTCCGGCTCGGTGTCAGTCGAAGTCGCTATTAAAATGGCGATTCAATACTGGTTTGCACAAGGTAAAACGGAGAAACAGAAACTGCTTTCTCTAAGAAGCGGTTATCACGGTGATACCTTTGGAGCAATGGCGGTTTGCGATCCGGTTAATGGCATGCATTCCCAGTTTGCCAAAGTACTTCCACAACATCTGTTTGCTCCAGCACCCACCTGTCGTGACGATGTTGACTGGCAGGACAGTGATATTGCAGAAATGCGTGCGTTAATTGAAGCCAATCATGAACAACTGGCGGCCGTGATTGTGGAGCCGTTGGTTCAGGGCGCTGGGGGAATGCGTTTTTATTGTCCGCAATATCTGCGTGAGCTTCGGACTTTGTGTGATAAGCATAATGTGTTGCTGATTTTTGATGAAATAGCCACCGGTTTTGGCCGGACCGGCGATCTGTTCGCTTACGAGACCGCTGGTGTCGTGCCAGATATTTTATGCCTGGGTAAAGCACTGACAGGGGGGTACATGACATTGGCGGCTACTCTATGCCAAACCAGAGTGGCGCAAGGGATCTCAGCCGACGGACAGGGCGTATTGATGCATGGCCCAACCTTTATGGGTAACCCGTTGGCATGTCGCGTAGCCTGTGAAAGTATTGATGTATTACTTGAATCAAACTGGCAACAAAGTGTACGGGCAATTGAAGCTCAGCTTAGGAATGAGCTGAATGAACTATCTTCTCACTCACTGGTTAAAGATGTTCGGATTAAAGGTGCGATTGGGGTGGTAGAGCTGAATCAGCCTTTGGATAAATTTATGGACTGGCTGCCAGGATTTATTGTGGAACAGGGCGTATGGATAAGACCATTTCGCTCGATGATTTATGTCATGCCGCCTTATATCATTACCTCGGAGCAGTTAACCACGTTGACTACCGCAATAAAGTCTATCGTGAATAAGTTGGATGAATCAGTAAAATCCTGAGTCCGATCAAGTTTATGCCTGATAGTTTTCTTTATATTGCGGCGTAATATCTTCACCACGTTATCCAGAAAAAACGGATAGCGATACCCTTAAAATAGAATGGAGAAATGATTATGTGGACTAAACCAGAATATTCAGATATGCGTTTCGGTTTTGAAGTAACAATGTACATCTGCAACCGTTAATATCGGTTCAAATGTACTTTAAAAGCCTCTGAAGCTTAGCTTCAGGGGCTTTTTTCATTCAGGCTGTATAGCAATCGTTTAATCCGATTATATTAATAGAATTAAGTTGTTTGACCGTTGCATCATCGAACCATAGAATAAACATTGTCGCTTTTGACAATCAACAAGGAGTAGACCATGTCGACTTTGATTAATACAACCGTTAAACCATTTAAAACCACTGCATTTCACAAAGGCGAATTCATACCTGTTACTGATGCTGATTTGAAAGGTAAATGGTCAGTAGTATTCTTTTACCCAGCTGATTTCACCTTTGTTTGCCCGACTGAACTGGGTGACTTGGCTGACCATTACGCAAAACTGCAGGAAATGGGCGTTGAAGTTTATTCAGTATCCACTGATACCCACTTCACACACAAAGCATGGCACGATGCTTCTGAAACCATCAAGAAAATCAACTTCCCAATGCTTGGTGATGCAACCGGTGCTATCAGCCGTAACTTTGAAGTCATGATTGAAGAAGAAGGTCTGGCACTGCGCGGCACATTTGTTATCGACCCAGAAGGTGTGATCAAAGTGTCTGAAGTTCACGATCTGGGGATCGGCCGTAGTGCAAAAGAACTGGTTCGTAAAATCCAGGCAGCTCAGTATGTTGCCTCACATGATGGTGAAGTATGCCCAGCTTCATGGCAGCCAGGTGAAGAAACCTTGTCTCCATCTCTGGATCTGGTTGGCAAAATCTAAAGAAAATCTGAAGCAAGTTTTCGTTTAATTTTACGACAACTTCTCACGAAATTCTTGATCCGTTGGATCAGTGTGTCCGGGCCGACCGGTCCGGACATCACCCAAATACTTTATAGAATTTTAGACAGGCAGGTGCCTTATGTTGGATGCTAATATTGCTGCACAATTAAAAACTTATCTGCAGAATCTGCAACGCCCGGTTGAGATCATTGCGTCACTGGATGATGGCAAGAAATCTCTGGAAATGCGTGAGTTGCTGGTGGAAATTGCTGATATGTCAGACAAAGTCAGCTTTTCTGATGCCGATAATGATGCACGTAAACCTTCATTCCGAATTAAACAGCCTGAGGGCCAGGAGCAAATCCGTTTTGCCGGAATCCCAATGGGCCATGAGTTTACCTCATTGGTTTTGGCATTGTTGCACACTGGTGGGCATCCGATGAAGACTGAGCCTGAAGTGATTGAACAAATCAAACAGCTTGACGGCGAGTTTGTATTTGAAACCTATATTTCACTTTCATGCCAGAACTGTCCTGAAGTGGTACAGGCGCTTAATCTGATGGCGGTGTTGAATCCAAATATTCATCACACTATGATCGATGGCGCGTTGTATCCGGAAGAAGTCGAAGCACGCCAAATTATGGCAGTGCCGACTGTTTACATGAATGGTGAGGTCTTCGGTCAGGGACGTATGAGCCTGACAGAAATTATTGGCAAATTGGATACGGGTGCCATTAAACGTGAAGCAGAAAAAATCAGTCAGCGTGACCCTTATGATGTATTAATTATTGGTGGTGGTCCTGCAGGGGCTTCTGCATCAATTTATGCATCACGTAAAGGTATTCGTACCGGTATTGTGGCTGAACGTTTTGGTGGGCAGGTGATGGATACGCTGGCGATTGAAAACTTTATTTCAGTCAAAGAGACCGAAGGGCCAAAATTGGTCGCCGCACTTGAAGAACACGTCAAAGAATATGAAGTAGACGTGATGAAGTTACAGCGCGCTAACAAATTAAGTCAGAAAGGCAAAATGCTTGAAGTGGAATTGGAAAGTGGTGCCACACTGACCAGCAAGTCAATCATCATTGCGACCGGTGCCCGCTGGCGTGAACTGGGCGTGCAGGGTGAAGCAGAATACCGTGGTCATGGCGTTGCCTATTGCCCCCACTGTGATGGACCGTTATTCAAAGGCAAACATGTTGCGGTAATTGGCGGCGGCAATTCCGGTGTCGAAGCCGCAATTGATCTGGCAGGTATTGTTGGACATGTAACCTTGCTGGAATATGCCGATCAACTGAAAGCTGATGCGGTATTGCAGAAAAAACTGCACAGTCTGAATAATGTAACGGTAATTATTGGTGCGCAGACCACCGAAATTACTGGCGATGGCAAGAAAGTGAACGGTCTTAATTATAAAGATCGTGCGACTGAGGAATCGCATCATGTTGAGCTGGCTGGTGTGTTTGTGCAGATTGGTTTGTTGCCCAACACCGACTGGTTAAAAGACACACTCACATTGAGCAAATACGGTGAGATTGAAATTGATTCTCACGGAGCCACCTCAATGCCCGGCGTCTTTGCTGCCGGTGATGTAACGACCATTCCATACAAACAGATCATTATGGCAATGGGCGAGGGTGCCAGAGCGGCCCTGGGTGCTTTTGATTATCTTATTCGTAATGAATTTGATGACAAGGATAAAGCAGCTTAACCCTGTTTTCTGTTAATCAGAGTTCATTCCGCCTCGTCAATTAAGTCGCGCAGGTTCAACAACTTCATGCGAATGGCGAGGCGAGTGAGTTCGATATCTGAGTTCACCTCAAGTTTGCGTTTAATAATGTAATGCGAATTTGAGACAGTTTTCGGACTGATATTCAGAATGTCAGCTATCTGTTGGTTATTCTTGGCTTCCAATAATAAACGCAAAATTTCAAACTCCCTGACCGTTAAATCATCCAGCCTGGCTTTGTCCTGACCCAGTTTTTCTACGGCCAGTGCCTGAGCCACATCGGGACTGAGACTGAGTTTGTTTTCATACACCTGATAAATTCCGTGTATCAATAAGGTCGGATCGCTGCTTTTGGTGACATAACCCAGCGCACCAGCTCGAATCGCTTGTAATGCAAAGCTGGGGTTCTGATGCATGCTAAACACCAGAATACGTGCCTGACCATCATATTGTCTGATGCGTGAAATGGCTTCCAGACCACTTTGTCCTGGCATGGATATATCCATAATAACCACATCTGGCTGGAAGGTTTTGTAATTCTGATAGGCTTCGGCAGCATCACGGGCATCCGCTATTACGGTTAAATTGGGTTGTTTTTGTAATAACGAGCGATAACCTTCACGCACAATAGCATGGTCATCGACCAACAGAATTTGAATCGATTTTTCAGACATGGAGTTGCTCCGTTGTCGATGCAGGTGATGGATTAACCGGTAAATTGATTAGCAGTTTCAACCCGCCCTTGCTCTGGATATCCATGGTAATTTTACCGCCCAAAGCATTAACGCGTTCCGATATTCCCAATAACCCTACGCCCATCTGTTGATTGAAGCTGTCACGTTTGGCTTGGCCATTATCCTCAACCTGCAGGGTTAATTGATTTTGATGAACATATTTCAATTGGATGTTGGCTTCACTGGCATCTGCATGCTTGGCAATATTGGTCAGTGCTTCCTGCACAATCCGATAGAGATTGACCGGTAAGGGCTCTGGCAAGGAATCAACTCCATCGTCTATTTGAAGATTAAATCGGGTTTCTCCACCAGTGCGCTGATTCCAGCTTTTTATCAGTTTTTCCAGACTTCTTGTTAGTCCCAGCTCATCGACATCTGCTGGACGTAAACGGGTTAATAATCCACGCAAAGCTGACATCATATGGGCTGTTATATGACTGATACCCTCGGTTTCACTGATAATTGAAGGACAATCCTTACGCGCAGTCTGACTGATAGAAGTGGTTAATGCATTAATACCTGCAAGACACTGACCGAACTCATCATGTAGTTCTCGACTGATAAAACGATGTTCTTCTTCCTGTGCATTGATCAATTTCAGTGCGAGTTGGCGGTTCTCATCCATAATCTGTTGTTGGGTGGAGGCCAGCGCATTGATTGCTTCACTGGTACGCCGCCATTCGCCTATTTCAAAACTGGGAATACGGGTCTGCAACTCGCCCTGGCGCATTTTTTCCAGACCATGAACGATAAGCTGTGCCGGGCGCAGCATCCGGTGAATGGTCATAAACACCAACAACGATACAGCCAGAATACTGACCGATAAAATACCGAACACTGCACGCAGGTTACTCCAGGCACGGGCAATCTCGGTTTCCATATTCAGCGAAACAATAATGTTGCCATAGGTGATGGCATTAAAAGAAAACCGCCGACTGGATTCATAGTTTGGTTGAAAAAGCTGTTGATATACTTCACCAAACCATTGAGGCCAACGTGTTTCATCATGAACAACTTCATTACACAAACTACGACGACGGCTTTCCGTGCGTGATAAAAACTGAACACACGAGCCTGGTACGCCATTCAGTTGCTGCAAAATATTGGTATCGGGGAATGCAACCGAGTAATCATAACGAGAAAACATTTTCAGTAACTGCTGAGTCAGTTGCTTTTCAATACGCAAAGCAGTCAGATCGGCTTCCATTTTGGCTTGTTGATCGGTCTGATAAAGCACATACCCAGCACTAACGACCAGACAGACAAAGCCTATCAGCATGATTCTAAAGAAAAGCTGTAGTCTGAGATTCATCATGTATCCATCTAAACAATCGCTATAGTCTAGGCGCAGATATAGGCTCTGCAAAGCTGAACCACAGTTAACGGGATATTTGCCCGACGTCCATGGGCAAATATCTGATGTGTGATACTGGCTTTCACTGTTTAATAAGCAACGTTATGCATATAAAGCTGATACAACATTTTATGTACTTATGGAGTATTTATTTTAAATCTATTGTTAGTTAGCTGGTTCCACATTTTGATATTCAGTGATAAATTCCTGTGATAACAAAACACCAAAGCTTACCAGGGCTTTTGATCTTTCATCTCCGCCTTGTAGGATGAAAAAATAGCCGCCAGCAGTGGTGGATATGAAAGATAAACAAGCCCTAGTCAAACGATAAAAATCAAAACTAAACAGTAAATAACTGGGATTTTCCAGCATTTACTGTCAGTCTACGGTTTTGCTCGCTTTGCAAAGATGCGTTAGATAAGTAGCCTTCATTTGAAAAATGATTTTCGAATAAGGCTCAAAATAAAAAATTACCTATTAAAGGGGAGAGAGAATGTCGGATAAGCAGCAATTAGCTACTGCTCGTGAACATGCATTGGCACTGGAAAAGGTCGTCAATAATGTGGTGATTGGTCAGCAGCAGGCGATTCGTTTGATCCTGATCGCATTGCATGCTCGCGGTCACGTACTGCTTGAAGGTGGTGTTGGTGTAGGGAAAACTACGTTGTTACGGGCTTTCTCCAAAGCATTGGGTGGGGCATTTGGTCGTATCGAAGGTAGTGTGGATTTAATGCCTAACGATCTGCTTTACAGTGCCTGGGTAAATGCGGATGGAAAACCGGTAATCGAACCCGGTCCGCTGATTGCCAAAGGCGAGGAAACGGCGGTGTTTTTCTTTAATGAAATCAACCGTGCCCGTCCCCAGGTTCAGTCCCTGCTGCTCAGAGCGATGGCCGAGCGCAGTGCTGAAGCGTTTGGTAAAGAGTATCGTTTTCCACACATGATCGTTTTTGCTGATCGCAATGCGGTGGAAAAAGAGGAAACATTTGAACTCAGTGCTGCAGCGCGAGATCGTTTCCTGTTTGAGATTAATATCAGTCGACCACTTGAAGATGAGCAGCGTCGTAAACTGATTTTTGATCCGGCGTTTCATGATGTGGATGAATTACTGAGTTCAATAGGCGATCCTCTGCTGAACTATCGTGACTTGAATGCTCTGGATCGGGATATCCAGAATAGTGTTTATGTTTCTCCGGAAATTGAAAACTATGTAGTACGGTTATGGGATGCCAGCTGGGAACCGCATAAACTGGGTATTACCTTACCCGATGTCTATGTCGAGGATCTGGTGGTTGCCGGAGCCAGTGTTCGTGGTATGTCAGCGATGGTTCGTGCAGCCAAAGTCTGTGCCTGGCTGGAAGGACGTGACCACGTGATGCCTGACGATATTCATTTTGTGTTACTGCCATCACTGACTCATCGCGTATTCCTGTCACCGGTTTATGATGGCCGTCGTGAGCAGTTGATGCCACAGTTTGTACAGGCGTTACGCGACCATATCGCTACGCCGTAAGCGGGCATCATCATGAAGCCTATTCAACCTCAGGAATTTAGCTACCGCTTTCCAGATAAGGTTTTCGGACATGTGCCAGGTGCACATAATGGAACCGCAATGGGAAGTGGTGATCGTTTTGCCGGTTTTGCCGATTTGTTTGATTACCCCGATCCACGGCGTTTGGATGTGCGTGCCAGCTTACGCACTAATATTGCCGATTCCGCCTTAGGTAATCAGGAACGGTGGCTGGTACGCCGTTATCAGCAACGCTCTTCCATTACTTTGTGGCTACTTGCCGATTTAAGTAGATCGATGTCGGTTTCCAGTGTCAGTAATGAACGGGTGGCGCGTCTGGCGCACATGATTGCTCACAGCTCTATTGGCTTTGGCGATCGATTTGCCATGGCTGGATTTGATGCCATGTGGCGCAAAGATGTTTCAGTGATGCCTACCAGACAACGGAGTATGCCTGCCTTGGCTGCTGAAAAAATCATTCATGCAAGCCCCCCTTCAGAGCCAGGCGCAGCGGGTTTATTTGATGCTGCAGATTTGATTACCAGCCCTAAAGCTATGGTGTTTATTGCGTCAGACTTTTGTTGTGATATTGACCTGGTGGATCGCACTTTACGCAAGTTGGCACATTACACGGTGATACCTATCGTCTGGCAACATGATGAAGTGGATCATCTGCCTTCACATGCCGGTTGGACCGAAACCCGGGATTCTGAGACCGGAAAACGTCATAGCGTTTGGATTCGGCCAGGTATCAAAAAACGTTGGCAGCAGCAATTAGATGAACATTTTGAGAAATTGACGGCCTGTTTTATGCGCTATCGCGTTAAGCCGCTTTTTGTCTCTGGAGAGATCACCCCACAACAGTTGACCCAGTATTTCTCCGCCATGAAAAAATCATAGGAATGCACATAATGCGCCGTTGGATCCTCTTTATCAGTTTTATTTTCAGCAGTCAGCTCATGGCTCAGGATGTGTCCATCAATATGGATCGCAGTTGGGGTCTGTTGATTGGTGACATTGTAACGACCAGCATTGTCTTGCCGATAAGCGTCAGTGATATTGATGCTGACAGTTTGCCGCAATTGAACAAACGGCATGGGCCATGGCTTAATTTGATGCAGGTTTCCAGTAACAATAATGTGCTTGAGCTGCAGTATCAGTTAGTTAATGTTCCTGCTGAAACACGCACATTACAGACTCCCACCTATACCTTCAGAACTAATGCGGGTGAGTTGCTGAATATCCCATCAGCCGAGTTTTCTGCCGGGTCATTTTTGAATGCCACAGCAGAAAATGCGATGGAAATTCCGTTGCGTGGTGATCAGCAATTACTCCCTGCAGACTTTGCTCCGCTGCAAAAACAACTGACTTATGCTATTGCCGTCGCTTTGATTACGGCACTTATTTGGCTCGTTTGGCATATTGGCTTGCGCCCTGGCAAACGACTGCCGTTTGCTAGAGCCGTTTTTTCAATGAACAAATTACGTTGGTTTGGTCATAAAGACGTGGATGCTGCCACACGCGTTATGCATCACGCATTTAATGACAGTGCCGGCACTGTGGTGATTTACAGTCAGATTCAGCAATTGTGGGATGCCTGTCCATGGTTAGCTGATTTGCAGCCAGAGATTACCGGGTTTTATCAGCAATCAGCATCACATTATTTCAGCCGCGATCCTCAGCAAAATGCAGATTTTGACAGTTTGATTAAACTGGCTCGTGCCTGCCGGGCGAGGGAGAAAATGGCATGATGCTGTTTGGGCTCGAATGGGCTTTCCCCCTGGTACTGTTGTTATTACCGATGGCGTTATTGCCATGGTTTAATAACAATCTGGATAAAACGGTGGCCTGGACAGCGCTTGTTCCACATGACCCGTTATCCCGAACCATTAGCCTGGCGCTGAAAGTTTTATCTTCCGTAGTTATTGCTGCCTTATTACTGGCTGTTGCCAGCCCGGCTATACCGGAACGTACCGTTGAGCGGTTTGGTGAAGGAGCAGAGATTGTATTGCTGCTAGATCGCAGTCGCAGTATGGATGATGCGTTTGCTGTGACCACTCAGGCGGCCAATTATTCAGTTGCAGGGGACAATTCGAAACGCCGGGTTGCCCGAACCTATCTGACTGAGTTTGTGAAGAAACGTCCTGATGATCGGTTTGGTTTTGTTTTTTTCAGTACTAACTCCATCAACCTGCTGCCGCTGACTTATAGCAAGGAGGCCATTCTGGCCACCATTGAGGCCAATTCATTAGGCAAAGGCCTGTCAGATACCAATCTCGCTGATGCGTTAATGAATTCGGCTTTAATGTTTGAGGATCAGCCTTATCGAGGTTCACGTATTGTATTGCTGGTCTCTGATGGCGGTCAATTAATGACCGATGAGGCAATGGAATTAATCACCAAACGTTACAAAGAAATGAATCTGAGTATTTACTGGATTTATCTTAAAGCCAGACAGGAAATGACGCTGGAACCCTCGGAAAATGACAATATTCTCTATACCGATCTGCCCGAACGTAAGGTTCACGAGTTCTTTAAAGGCATTGGCATCCCTTATCGGGCATTTGAGGCCGGCTCACTTGATGAGTTTGCCAAGGCGATGGATGAAATTGACGAACAGCAATATCAGACCTTGATTGTCGAAGAGCTGGTGCCGCACGAACCCAAGGCAGATTTGTTTTTATGGTTAGCTTTGCTTGCCATGCTGCCGTTGGCAAGTTCACATCTATACAGTTACTGGGGAGTTCGAAAAGCGCATGAGTAACACATTAAAATTATTACGCTGGGTGTTGCTGTCGATTTTTGTTATCAGCATTGTTGTGATGTTGCTTTCAAGTTGGCAGTTATGGCAACAAAAAAGAGTTGAAGCCTTTGTTTCAGCTCCTGAACAATATGAAACGATTCCGGATCATCCTCGGGCACATTTTGCACAAGGCCGCTATCTGGTTGAACAAAACGAAAACGATGCAGCTTTAGAGCAATACACGTTGGTGCTTGGCAGCCAGCAAACAGAATGGTTACCTGCTGCCTATTTCAATCGTGGCAACATCAATTTACGTGAAGCGATGGCAATGGATGGCAACGATCCGCAGATGATTCCACTGGTTGAATTAGCTAAACAGGATTACCGCAGTGCATTGAAACAACAGCCGGAATTCTGGGATGCCCGCTTTAATCTTGAGGTCGCATTGCGTTTAGTGCCAGAAGATCCTGAAGTAAATGGTAATTTTAAAAAGCAGGAAATCTACAGCGAGCGCAGTATTGAAACCAAGGCATTCAAGGTTGATTTGCCATGAGTCTGAGTTATCCCAAACGGATATTTTTAACCGCTCTGGTCATGCTGATCAGTTTGTTAATGATTATGGCGGCGCTATGGTTACCTCAGGTTGATCGTGAAATAGAGGTAATGGACAGTCTGTTTGTTATTGATATAACAGACAGCATGAATGTTGAAGATGTCAGCTTTGGCAATGAAACCATTAATCGACTGGAATGGGCCAAGGAATATACGCGTCAGTCAATTTTGAGTATGCCATGTGGTTCTCATGCTGGTCTGGCGATTTTCAGCGAAGCCCGCAGCCTGATTCTGATGACACCAGTGGAAGTTTGCGCCAATTATCACGATCTGATGCAGATGCTGTCGCAGTTTCGTCCAACGATGGCATGGGCTCGCTCCAGTGAAGTATCCAAAGCGCTCTACACGGCCATTCGTCAGGCCAAAGAAATTACCCCACAACCTACTGTGGTTTTTTTAACTGATGGTCACGAAGCGCCACCGGTTCATGAAACACTTTTCCCCAAATTTACTGACACACCAGGCGAAGTACCTGGGGTGATTGTCGGTATCGGTGGGAGTGATCTGGTACCTATTCCAAAAACCAATGAGTTTGGTGAAATAGAAGGATATTGGGAAATAAACGAGGTTATGCATAAAGATGTTTATGCTTCGAGTCGAGGAGATGCGGCCGAGCTGAATGATAACCGCCCACGGACAGAACATTTATCTTCTCAGAAGAAATCCCATATGGAAACCGTGTCAAGACGGGTTGGCTTTGAGTTTATCTCGTCCCCAAAATCCCCACAGAATCTGATCAAAGAAATGCAGAAGATCTCTGAAACCCGTCAGCAACCAGTCAAATATGACTTGTTTGTCTGGTTGGCATCAATCGCATTGATTTTATTGCTTCTGGTATTTTTACCCTACAGTATGTTCACCAAACAGCATGAGTAAGTTGCTGTTTACTTTTTTTGTCAGGCGAAATGGAATTTCAATATTGAAACTTCTCTGACCTGTTTGATTGTCTGTAAGGTATGAGTTGGTCACATCCATATCTGCTTTATTTATTGCCACTGGCGTTGCTGCCATGGCTAAGTCGAAATACTGAAAAGCAAATTGTCTGGGAATCATTATTACCCCAGGATGTTGTTTCCACGGTTATTGGTTATACACTGCGGGTAGTGGCATCAATCGTTATTGCTGCATTAATTATGGCAGTCGCCGAACCGCATATACCTGAACATACTGTGCAACGCAGCGGTCAGGGAGCAGAAGTGATTATTCTGTTGGATCGCAGCCGCAGTATGGATCAGCCATTTGCTCGCCGTCATACCTATCGTCTCTCCACTAAAATGAATTTCAAGGAAAGTAAGCGTAGTGTCGCCCGTTATTATTTGACCGAGTTTGTCTCCAGTCGTCCTGATGACCGCTTTGGCTATGTGTTTTTCAGTGAGCAGGCAAGCGGAATTTTGCCGTTGACCTACAGTAAGGAAACCACACTGGCCACCATTGAAGCAGGGGGATTGGGTCGCGGATTGACCAAAACGGATATCTCTGTGGCATTAAAAAAAGCCGGTGAAATGTTTGAGGGAGAAGTCTATCGGGGAGCGCGAATTGTGTTGCTGATTTCTGATGGTGGACAAATTTTATCCGCTGAGCAGGAACAACGGATCAGCCAGATATTACAGGACAATAATCTAAGCTTGTATTGGATCTATCTGCGTTCCGTAAGTGGCATGACGCTCGACGAAATGCCCGGTGAAAGCGTGCTCTGGCAAGGAGCGCCTGAAAGACACTTACATACTTTTTTTAAAAGTCTGGCGGTTCCATATCAGGCTTTTGAGGCGGGTTCCCTCGATGAATTTGCAGCAGCTATGAAGAATATAGACCAACAGCATTATCAGACTTTATTAGTCGAACGCAAAATGCCACGTGAATCACTGGCAGATTATTTCCTCTGGGTAGCAATGGTAGGGTTGTTGCTGCTGACTGCATCACAGATATACACTTGGTCTGGTGTCTCGCGTGCGTATCGTTCAACACGCCATTGATGTTTCTTGCAAAGCAGGCTGAATTTAAATCTAACCATGGCAAATCATCTTCTCGACATTTCTCTGTCTCAGCAACGTTGCCAGCTAAAACGGGATGATGAGGTGCTGTTTTCTGCATCTGTTTCTACGGCTTTAAATGGACCCGGTGAACATGAAGGTTCAGGATGCACTCCTAGAGGCTGGCATATAATCAGGGCATGTATAGGTGACGGCCAACCGGTTAATACAGTGTTTCGTGGCAGACGCCCCACCGGCGAAATTTTTTCACCACAGCTGGCGGAACAGTTTCCCGATAAAGACTGGATTTTAACGCGCATACTCTGGTTAAGCGGACTGGAACTTGGCAGGAATCGACTGGGAAATGTTGATACAATGCGTCGCTATATTTACATACATGGCACACCGGATAGCGAGCCAATGGGTATCGCTGAATCCCACGGTTGTATCCGCATGCATAATCAGGATTTGCTGACGTTGTTTGATCTGGTCAAACCCGGTTTGAAAGTCCTCATTCACGAATAAGGTAATTACATGACATTAGGCCCGTTGATGGTGGATCTGATCGGGGTAACGATCAGTGAGAAAGAAAGAGAAATTCTTCAACATCCATTGGTTGGTGGCGTCATCCTGTTTAGCCGTAATTATGAATCTCCAGAACAAATTGCTGCACTGACATCTGAAATCCATGCAATACGTCAACCACATCTCATCATTGCTGTGGATCATGAAGGTGGGCGGGTACAACGTTTTCGTGAAGGCTTCAGCCGTCTTCCGCCTGTTGGCACGTTGGGCCAGCATTACATGCAACATCCTCAACAGTCCCTTAAACAAGCTGAAGTGACCGGCTGGTTAATGGCGGCAGAGCTTCGTGCCGTGGGAGTAGATTTCAGTTTTGCACCGGTTCTGGATCTGGATTACGGCGTCAGTGAAGTGATTGGTGACCGTGCGTTTCATCGAGATCCCCAAGCGGTCACCAAACTGGCTGCTGCCTATATCAGCGGCATGAAACAGGCTTACATGGCTGCAGTTGGTAAACATTTTCCCGGTCATGGGGCAGTGGAAATCGACTCGCATTTAGGTTTGCCGGTCGATAAACGCCATCTGGAAGATATGTGGCAGGCCGATATGTTGCCGTTTCGGCAACTTTGCTCACAAACGTTGGCGGGCATCATGCCAGCACATATTGTTTATGAAAAATGTGACAGTTTGCCGGCTGGTTTTTCACCCTATTGGATCCAGGAAATTCTGCGTAAGCGAATGGGTTTCCAGGGCGCAGTAATCAGTGATGATCTAAGTATGGCAGGGGCTGCCATTATGGGCGATAGCACAGCTCGTGCAGAAGCCGCTTTAGCGGCGGGGTGTGATTTGTTGCTGCTTTGCAATAACCCCTCAGAAGTTGAAAGCGTATTGGATAACCTCAAATGTGATGCCGATCCGCTAAGGCATATGCGTCTGGTACGACTGCATGGTCGTCACCCGATTGACCGCGAAACGCTAATGGCCAGCGACCAATGGAAACAGGCAGTTTATACCGTTGCCAACTATGCACCTGATACCGATCGGCAACTGGATCTTGCCTGATATTTTTTCGGTAGATTCATCTTCTGCTGCCTACCGGCAGTGTTATCATTTTGCTTTGAATTAAAAAACTGTCTAATGACCTCGCAATTCGTACACCTGCATTTACACACTGATTATTCACTGGTTGACGGACTGGTCCGTATCAAACCTCTGGTCAAGGCAGCGGCTGCCTCTGGCATGCCTGCAATTGCTATAACCGATCAACATAACCTGTTTGCCGCTGTCAAACTCTACAGCGCGGCAATGCAAGCCGGGGTCAAACCCATTCTGGGCGCCGATATCCGGCTGCGTGACAGCAACGACAGTAAAAAAAGCCTGCGAATGGTACTGCTGTGCAGCACCATGGAGGGCTATCACAACCTGTCACGGTTAATTTCAAGAGCCTATACCGAAGGACAGCATCTGGGTGTGCCAATGCTGGAACCTGAATGGCTTGATGGACAAACTGACGGGTTGATTTGTTTAAGTGGTGGGCGTGAAGGGTTGTTAGGTCGAGATCTGTTGGGGGGGCGACAAACAGAAGCTGAACAATTGGCCAGACATTGGATGCAATTGTTTCCCGATCGGTTTTATCTGGAGCTGGTGCGTACTGGCCGTGATGATGAAGAACGTTATATTCAACAGGCGTTGCAACTGGCCAGTGAGCTAGACTTGCCTGTAGTGGCGACCAACGATGTGCGCTTTTTAACCCCGGATCAGTTTGAAGCCCATGAAGCCAAGGTCTGTATTAACGAAGGCCGGCTGTTGGATGACCCACGTCGCCCAAGAATGTATTCCGAACAGCAATATCTGCGTAGCCCTGAAGAAATGGTGCGTTTATTTGCTGATATTCCGGAAGCCATTACCAATACGGTTGAAATCGCCAAACGTTGTAATGTTGAATTAACACTGGGTGAGCATTACCTTCCGGATTTCCCGGTACCTGATGGCATGACGCTGGCTGAATTTTTCTCCAAGGAATCATTTGACGGGCTTGCTGAACGCTTACCAGTATTGTTTCCGGATGAGACAGAGCGTGAACAAAAGCGCGCTGAATATGAATCACGGCTACAGATTGAACTCGACGTTATCAATGAAATGGGTTTTCCCGGCTACTTTTTAATCGTTGCCGACTTTATTCGCTGGGCCAAAAACAATGGGGTTCCGGTTGGACCGGGACGGGGTTCCGGTGCTGGCTCTCTGGTGGCCTATGCATTAAAAATTACCGATATTGATCCACTGCAATACGACTTGCTGTTTGAACGGTTTTTGAATCCGGAACGGGTATCATTGCCTGACTTTGACGTCGACTTTTGCATGGATGGCCGTGATCGCGTTATCGATTATGTATCCCGGCATTATGGCCGGGATCATGTCTCGCAGATTATTACCTTCGGTACTATGGCGGCCAAGGCGGTATTGCGCGATGTTGGTCGCGTTTTAGGTCATCCTTATGGCTTTGTTGATCAATTGGCTAAACTGGTGCCATTTGAACTGAAAATGACGCTGAGCAAGGCACTGGAACAAGAGCCGCAGCTTAAAGAACGTTATGATAAGGAAGAAGAAGTTCGTAACTTGATCGATCTGGCATTGCAGCTGGAAGGTCTGACCCGAAACGTCGGTAAACATGCCGGTGGTGTGGTTATCGCACCAAAAAAACTGACTGATTACACCCCGCTATATTGTGAACAGAATGGTGCCGGCCTGGTGTCACAATATGATAAAGACGACGTTGAAAGTGTCGGTCTGGTTAAATTCGACTTTCTGGGTCTGAAAACCCTGACCGTTATTGACTGGGCGGTTAAAAACGTAAAAGCGGTTTTGCCAGCTGAAGAA
This sequence comes from Methylophaga sp. UBA2689, assembly GCA_002354555.1. GTDB lineage: Bacteria > Pseudomonadota > Gammaproteobacteria > Nitrosococcales > Methylophagaceae > Methylophaga. The sequence goes on along the minus strand of DELT01000057.1, from coordinate 46,422 downwards.
GCGGATAAGATTGATATCGCCATTCTGCCATTGGATGACAAGCCCAGTTACGACTTGTTAAAACGGTGTGAAACCACGGCGGTATTCCAATTGGAATCGCGTGGTATGAAAGAGCTTATCAAGCGACTGCAACCGGATAATTTTGAAGATATTATCGCGTTGGTGGCATTGTTCCGACCTGGGCCGTTGCAGTCGGGCATGGTAGATGACTTTGTTAATCGTAAACATGGCCGTGCCAAAGTCGATTATCCACATCCTGATCTTGAACCCGTTCTGAAACCTACCTATGGCGTCATTGTTTATCAGGAACAGGTTATGCAGATCGCCCAGGTTCTGGCGGGCTATAGTCTCGGTGAAGCCGACATGCTGCGCCGGGCGATGGGTAAGAAAAAGCCCGAAGAAATGGCCAAGCAACGACAGATTTTCCTGGAAGGTGCTAAAAATCGAGGCATTGAGGAAAACACTGCAGGACCGATTTTTGACTTAATGGAAAAGTTTGCTGAGTACGGTTTTAACAAATCGCATTCAGCTGCTTATGCATTGGTTGCCTATCAAACGGCCTGGCTGAAAGCCCATTATCCAGCAGCGTTTATGGCGGCAGTATTATCAGCGGATATGGACAACACCGATAAAGTTGTCGGCTTGATTGATGAATGTCGTGATATGAATCTGACGGTATTACCGCCGGATGTTAATTTCAGCAAAATCCAGTTTACCGTAGAAAACGAAACCACCATCCGTTACGGCATGGGCGCCATAAAAGGCGTGGGGGAATCAGCCCTGGCCGGTATCGTTTCAGAACGCGAGCAGGGGGAAGCATTTACCTCATTATTTGATTTTTGTCGTCGAGTAGAGCTGAAAAAAATTAACCGCCGGGTAATGGAATCGCTGGTTAAAGCTGGCGCATTTGATTCGCTTGGCGGTCATCGTGCCAGTCTTGAATCCAGCCTTAGCCGGGCGATGCAGATTGCAGAGCAGCATCGGCGTGATGCCGCCAGTGGACAGAATGATTTGTTTGGCCTGGCTGAGCCGTCCCATGCTGATCAACCGCAAACCGATTTACTGGAAGATGTGCCTGAATGGCAGGAAGAGCAGTTATTACGTGCTGAAAAAGAAACACTGGGGTTATATTTAAGTGGGCACCCGATCGATCGCTATGCTGATGAGCTGGCCCAATTTATTCCAAAAAAAATCAGTGAACTGGATGCGCCTGAATCCAAAGGCTATCAACGTAATGAAATTCCATTACTGACTGCCGGGTTGATCGTGGCAATTCGTACGATGAAATCCAAAAATGGCAGCCGGATGGCATTTATTACTCTGGATGATCAGACAGCACGCCTCGAAGTGCGGGTTTTTGGCGAGGTCTATGAGCAATATCAAAGTGTTATACAACCGGATAAATTGGTGGTGATTCAAGGAAAGATTGGTCAGGATAATTTCAGCGGTGGTCTCGCTGGTACAGCAGAGTCCGTTTATGATTTACAGAAAGCCCGTGAATTATTTGGTAAGTCAGTACAATTGACGGTGAAACAGCAGGGTGATGACGCACAATGGATCTCGCAGATGCAAGCCGTGATGTCACCCTTCTGCGGTGGCGTCATCCCAGTGGAGCTCAAGTACCATAATCAGAATGCTGAAGTAATGATTCGACTGGGTCATGACTGGCAAATCACCCCATCGGATACCCTGTTGAAAGAGCTGGCGGATTTACCGATTAGTGAAACTGTGACGGTGCGCTATTAAGCGACTTAATCGGCTTTGTTGGCTGATGTCAATCGTGTACGATTAATGCAACTCAAACGTTTACTCTAAGGATTGCTGACGTGGAAATGATGCCTTACCTGAAACTGATGGCCGATAAGGAAGCCTCAGATTTGTTTTTTTGTACTGCGACCGAACCGCAAGTCAAAATTCAAGGGGTGATTCGCCCCGTTGGCAGTAAAAAAATGCTGACAGGGGAAGTGAAAGAGCTCGCTTATTCATTAATGGATCAGCAACAAATAGCTGAATTCGAACAAAATCTGGAAATGAATTTTGCGGTTCCAGTCCATGGCGTTGGTCGGTTCCGGGTCAATATCTTCCGGCAGCGTGGCGAAGTATCCATGGTCATTCGCTATATCCGTACCCATATTCCTAATTTTGAAGAAATGAGTTTGCCGCCTGTACTGGGCAATGTGGTGATGGAAAAACGTGGTTTGATTCTGGTGGTAGGGGCCACGGGCAGTGGTAAGTCCACGACGTTGGCCGCGATGATTGGTCATCGGAATCGAAATTCCGGATCACATATTCTGACCATTGAAGATCCGCTGGAATTTGTGCATTCCCATCAGCGCTCTATTGTGCAGCAGCGTGAAGTCGGTATTGATACCCTGTCTTATGAAAATGCATTGAAAAATGCTCTGCGTGAAGCGCCCGATGTCATTCTGATTGGTGAGATCCGCGACATGGACACCATGAAGCACGCAATCAATTACTCTGAAACCGGTCACCTGTGTTTAGCCACATTGCATGCCAATAATGCTAATCAGGCACTGGACCGGATCATTAACTTTTTCCCGGAAATGATGCATCGTCAGATCCTGATGGATCTGTCACTGAATTTGCGTGCCATCATCTCGCAGCGTTTATTACCTTCGGTGCAGGATGGCAATCTGGTGCCGGCGGTGGAAGTCATGCTCAGCTCGCCGTATATCGCAGAATTGATTAATAAAGGTCAGATCGGTGCGATCAAAGATGCGATGAAAGAAAGTAGTGAACCGGGGACTATTACCTTTGACCAGGCTTTGTTGACACTGTATCGGGAAGGTAAAATTTCTCAGGAAGATGCATTACGTAATGCTGATTCGCGTAATGACCTGAGTCTGGAAATCCGCATGGGGGCATCCCATGATGACAATGATTCGGAAGATGAATTAATCCTCAGCTGAGCGTAAACATAGGGCTTGCTGATCTTTCCTAGCCGCCTCTCTGGTGACTGAAAGTCCACCAATCAAGGCGCTAGGACTGCGGTTTGTGAGATACATTCATGTATCTCACCTCTTCGTGGCTTACGCTCAAACATGCTCCCGGCATTTTTGTAATCTTTCTAAATAAACGACGAGCAACGCCCAGTGGTGGATATGAAAGATCAACAAGCCCTAGTGCGTGTATAATCGAACTATTTTGATTCGAAGGTAATTTTGTAATGCAGTTGAATTTCCTTGACTACGAGCAGCCTATTGCCGAGCTGGAAGCCAAAATCGACGAACTTCGCTACATGAGCAATGACAGCGATCTGAATATCACCGAAGAAATTCAGAAGCTTAAGGAAAAAAGTGAATCGCTGACGCGCTCGATTTTTTCCGGATTAACGCCATGGCAAGTCACCCAAATGGCGCGCCATCCTCAGCGTCCTTATACGTTCGATTACATCAAACATCTAATCACAGACTTCGAAGAATTGCATGGTGATCGCGCCTACGCCGATGACCAGGCATTAATTACCGGAATGGGCCGTTTCAACGGTCAGCCTGTGATTGTTATTGGTCATCAGAAAGGCCGTGATACTAAAGAGAAAGTGGCACGTAATTTCGGTATGCCACGCCCTGAAGGCTATCGTAAAGCGTTACGTGTGATGAAATTGGCCGAGCGCTTTGGCATGCCAGTATTGACCTTTATTGATACGCCAGGTGCTTATCCCGGTATCGGTGCTGAAGAGCGCGGTCAGAGTGAAGCCATTGCTCGGAATCTGTTTGAAATGGCCAAGTTGAAAACCCCCATTATAAGTACCGTTATCGGTGAGGGTGGCTCAGGCGGTGCGCTGGCAATTGGTGTTGCCGACCATCTAATGATGTTGCAATACAGTATTTATTCAGTTATTTCACCGGAAGGCTGTGCATCCATTCTTTGGAAGAGCGCTGAAAAAGCTTCTGATGCTGCCGCAACGCTAGGTGTGACTTCAGATCGTCTGAAATCACTGGGTTTGATAGATGAAATTGTCAAAGAACCCCTGGGTGGTGCGCATCGTGATCCTGAAGCACTGATGGCAAACATGAAAACAGCAATCAACACTAAAATTAAACAGTTACAGGCGATGCCAGTAGATGAACTGGTTAAGCGTCGTCAAAAGCGTTTGCTTGATTATGGTGCCTTTGAAGGATAAACAGGCCCTGGTTTATAAAAGTGTCTTTTGACACAGAATTAGTTATTCAGAAGATCCGCAAATATTGCGGATCTTCTACTTTATGGGTGGCCTACAGCGGTGGCATGGACTCTCATGTGCTGCTGCATTTTTTGGCAACGCATCGTGAGCAATTTCCACAAAAGATCCAGGTCGTGCATGTCGACCATCAGCTGCAATCGCAATCTGCCCATTGGGCAGAACACTGCCGACAGGTTGCTGCTTCATTACACATGTCATTTCACTGCCTGAAAGTGACAGTTACAGATATTAATCAGTCAGGTGTTGAATCAGCCGCACGCACCGCGCGTTATCAAGCTATTGAACAACTGATTAACGATGATGGCGTTTTGCTAACTGGACAACATTTGCAAGATCAGTCTGAAACCTTGATGTTGCAATTACTGCGAGGGGCTGGCAATCGTGGATTAGGAGCGATGAAAGCAATTTCTCAATGGCAGAATATGCAGATTGTCCGGCCCTTGCTGACTATTTCCAGAGAAGCTTTATTAGAATATGCAACAACACATCAGTTGCAGTGGATTGAAGACCCCAGTAACCAAAATACCCAGATAAATCGTAACTTCTTACGTCATCAAATCTGGCCATTGTTACAACGGCGTTGGCCTGCCATAAATCGAAATCTGGCACGTTCCGCAAATAACCTGCAGGAAAGCCAGATTTTGTTGGATGAGCTAGCGCAAGATGATCTAAATTCTGTCGAAGCGAATTCAAATGACGGCAGTTTAAACATTATTAAACTGCTTATGTTGAGCGAGCCACGGCAACGCAATGTGCTGCGGTTTTTTATAAAACAGTTAAATATAGTGCTGCCATCACGCACAAATCTGCAACGAATTTTGACTGAAGTCTGTCATGCTGCTGTAGATGGGCAGCCTCAGGTCAGTTGGAGCCAATACATTGCCAGACGTTATCAGAACACACTTTATATCAGTAGGTTAACGCAACAACCTTTAACGCTTTCTTCCGTTAATCTGCTTTATGATCAACAGCCCATATTGTTAGATGCTGATCATCAGTTAGTTTGGAAAGCTGCAAGGGGGGAAGGGATTCGTGCTGAATTGTTTAGCTCTGGTTTGGCTCTAACATTTCGTCAGGGCGGAGAAAAAATTCAGCTAGCCGGCAAGTCTCATCATCAGTCATTAAAAAAGTTGTTCCAGGAATGGCAAATCCCTGTTTGGCAACGCGATTCAATTCCGTTGTTGTTTGCCAGTCAGCAATTAGTCGCAATTGTCGGATATGCCTTTGCAGAAACAGCAAAGCCGCTATCCGACGAAACTGGCTGGTTACCAGTGATTGAGCAGACTTGATGGGGATATTTTGATTGAGCCACTCGGGCAATTCTGGTACTTTATGAGGATATTTTTGAGTGTGGCTATTCTGGCTGCGCCGCTATTGCAAAAACTCTCCATAATATGACTAAATTTATATTTGTCACTGGTGGTGTTGTGTCGTCTCTCGGTAAGGGAATCGCGGCGGCTTCACTGGCAGCGATTCTAGAAGCTCGTGGCCTGAAGGTCACAATGATTAAACTCGATCCCTACATCAACGTTGATCCCGGAACAATGAGCCCACTGCAACATGGTGAGGTGTTTGTAACGGATGATGGTGCTGAAACTGATCTGGATTTAGGTCACTACGAGCGGTTTATTGATGCCAATATGACCAGCCGCAATAACCATACGACTGGCCAAATCTATGAAAACGTTATCCGTAAAGAACGCCGGGGTGAGTATCTTGGCAATACGGTGCAGGTCATTCCGCATATTACCGATGAAATCAAACGCTGTGTTTATGAAGGCGCTGGCGATGCCGATGTTGCACTGGTGGAAATCGGTGGCACGGTCGGTGATATTGAGTCATTACCATTTTTGGAAACCATTCGTCAGATGGCAACTGAATTAGGCCGTGATCGTGCTTTGTTTATTCATCTGACACTGGTGCCCTATATTGCTTCTGCCGGTGAAATTAAAACCAAACCCACTCAGCATTCAGTAAAAGAACTACGCACTATCGGTATTCAACCGGATGTTTTGCTGTGTCGTATGGATCGACCTTTACCGGAATCCGAACGCCGCAAGATTTCCTTGTTCACCAATGTTCCTGAAAAATCGGTTATCACCTGTATTGATGTGGACAGCATTTACAAAATACCAATGGAATTACACAAACAAGGTCTTGATGACATTGTGGTGAAACAACTGGGACTGGATGCTAAACCGGCCGATCTGAGTCAGTGGCAGCAGGTTTATGAAAATCTCTCCAATCCGCAGGGTGAAGTCAATATTGCCATGGTCGGAAAATACATGGAGTTGACCGAAGCCTATAAATCGCTTTCCGAAGCCTTGGTTCATGCCGGTATTCATACCCGTACCAAGGTCAATGTGCATTATGTCGATTCTGAAATGATCGAGAAAAATGGCACCAACAGTATTGCCGATATGGATGCCATTCTGGTGCCTGGCGGCTTTGGTAAACGTGGTGTTGAAGGGATGATTTTAACCGCTCAGTTTGCCCGCGAAAATAATATCCCGTATCTGGGAATCTGTCTGGGTATGCAGGTAGCCGTCATTGAATATGCTCGTCATAAAGCAGGACTGACACAGGCTTTCAGTACCGAGTTTGAACCGAATACACCAGATCCGGTGATAGGTCTTATTACAGAATGGCAGAAAGAGGATGGCAGTGTAGAACAGCGTGATCATGATTCAGATCTGGGCGGTACCATGCGTTTGGGTGGCTATCCATGTGTTCTGAAACCTGGATCGCTGGCACAACAGATTTATGGAGCTGATGAAATTGTTGAGCGTCACCGTCATCGTTATGAGTTCAACAATAATTACAAACAGAAACTGGAAGATGCCGGTCTGCTGTTTTCGGGCATGTCAAAAGATAACTCACTGGCAGAAATGGTCGAGATCCCGGGGCATCCCTGGTTTGTGGCTTGTCAGTTCCATCCAGAGTTCACCTCCACCCCGAGACATGGACATCGTCTGTTTGAAGGCTTTATCAATGCTGCAGTGGCGAATCATAAAAAACGAGGACAGCTGTAATGCAATTATGTGGTCACGAAGTTGGCGGTAAACAACCGTTATTTTTGATTGCCGGCACCTGTGTCATCGAAAGTGAACAAATGACCATGGATGTGGCTGGTCAGTTAAAAGAGATGACAGACAAACTGGGTATCCCCTTTATCTACAAATCCTCTTTCGATAAAGCCAATCGTACTTCTACTAATACCTATCGCGGTCCCGGTCTTGAAGCGGGTATGGCGATTCTGGAAAAGGTCAAAAAAGAATTCGGCCTGCCTATTCTGACAGACGTTCATGAAGACACACCGCTGGCTGAAGTTGCCAGTGTGGTCGATGTATTGCAAACCCCGGCTTTCTTGTGTCGTCAGACCAATTTCATTATTAATGTCGCCAGTCAGGGCTTACCGGTAAACATTAAAAAAGGTCAGTTTCTGGCGCCATGGGATATGCAGCATGTCGCAGATAAAGCCAAATCAACTGGTAACCAGCAGATCATGTTATGTGAACGTGGTACCTCATTTGGTTATAACACGTTGATTTCAGATATGCGTGGTTTACCGACCATGCGTCATATGGATTGCCCGGTAGTATTTGATGCCACCCACTCGGTGCAGCAACCCGGTGGTCAGGGTGGCAAAAGCGGTGGCCAGAGACAGTTTGTACCTGTACTGGCACGTTCTGCAGTAGCTGCTGGCATTGCTGGCTTGTTCATGGAAACGCATCCGGATCCTGAAAAAGCCCTCAGTGATGGACCGAATTCCTGGCCACTGCATAAAATGCAGGCTTTACTGGAAACGCTGATTGCTATCGATAAAACAGTTAAACAACAAGACTTTATTGAAGACGCTTACCTGTAACAGGTGGCATGCCAGAAAAGGGTTATTGTCTGGCAACTTCAACTATAGATGGAGACAATTATGAGTAAAATTATAGATGTTCGTGGCCGTGAGATCATTGATTCTCGTGGCAATCCTACGGTCGAAGCTGACGTTATTCTTGCCAGTGGCGCCATAGGAAGAGCAGCTGTACCTTCAGGTGCTTCAACTGGCGAACGTGAAGCGATTGAGTTACGTGATGGTGATAAGTCACGTTATCTGGGCAAAGGCGTAACCAGAGCTGTTGAAGCAATCAATACTGAATTACGTGCGGCCGTTGTTGGAATGGATTGCCTCGATCAATCCAGCCTGGATGAAAAACTCATTGCCTGTGATGGCACTGAAAATAAACAACGTCTTGGTGCTAACGCTATTCTGGCGGTTTCCATGGCAGCGGCAGTAGCCGGTGCGGATGAACAGGGATTGCCTTTATATCGCTATCTTGGCGGAGATAAAGCGGTGACCTTGCCGGTACCGATGATGAACATTATCAATGGTGGATCACACGCTGATAACAGTGTTGATTTCCAAGAATTCATGATTGTGCCGGTCGGTGCCAAAAGCTTCAAGGAAGCAATTCGTGCCGGAGCAGAAGTATTTCATCAGTTAAAAGCTGTTTTATTGGCACAGGGTCTTAATACCGCTGTGGGCGATGAAGGTGGATTTGCCCCCGATCTGGCTTCAAATGAAGCGGCTATGGAACTAATTATGCAAGCCATCAAACAGGCTGGCTATGAGCCGGGCCGTGATGTCATGATCGCGCTGGATGTCGCCAGTTCCGAGTTTTATAAAGACGGGATGTATCGTCTGGAATCCGAAAAACGTAGTCTCACCGCGGCTGAATTAACGGATCTGCTGGAAACCTGGTGCAATAAGTATCCAATCATCAGTATCGAAGACGGCATGGATGAAAACGACTGGGATGGATGGAAATTGCTGACCGATCGAGTAGGCGATCGTATTCAATTAGTGGGTGATGATTTATTTGTGACCAACAGTGCGATTCTACAGAAGGGTATTGAAGCCAAGGTGGCCAATGCAATTTTGATCAAGCTGAATCAAATCGGTACGTTGAGTGAAACACTTCATGCGATGAATATGGCCGCCGAAGCAGGCTATAAATCTATTGCTTCTCATCGCAGTGGTGAGACTGAAGATACGTTTATTGCCGATTTGGCGGTGGGCACCCAATGTGGACAAATCAAAACCGGCTCGATGTCGCGTTCAGACCGGGTAGCAAAATATAATCAGTTGCTGCGTATTGAAGCTGAACTGGGTGCTACAGCAATTTATCCGGGTTTGCGGGCTTTCGCCTGTCAGTGAAGTTTGACGTATGAAAACAGTACTGATTGTGCTGACGTTAATTTTTGTCATGCTGCAATACAGATTGTGGTTGAGTCATGACGGCTTACCAGCTTTGTTAAGACTTCATCACACAGTTGAAAAACAACGTATTGATAATGCAAAACTTGAAGAGCGCAATCAGGTACTGGCTGCAGAAGTTGCTGATCTTAAAAGCGGTTTGGATGCATTGGAAGAGCGTGCTCGCAGTGAACTGGGGATGGTTAAGCCGGAAGAAACCTTTTTTCACATAATTGAACTTCCTGAAGATGAACAATAAAGTCTGGGCGGTGGTGCCTGCGGCGGGGATTGGCAGCAGAATGCAGGCCGATCGCCCTAAGCAGTATCTATTACTGAATAATCAACCAGTAATTGTTCATAGTCTGCAACGGCTTATCAGTCATCCTTTAATCGAAGGGGTCGTTGTTGCGCTTTCAGCCAATGATCCGTACTGGCCCTCACTGAATCTGCCATCACACTGGCCCATCCATACAACACTTGGGGGAGAGCATCGGGCGGATTCAGTGAGCAACGCGCTAGAGTTTCTAAAAAATCTTACCCAGCAGGATCCTTGGGTATTGGTGCATGATGCCGCACGTCCCTGCATTCGTCACAGTGATATCGATTCCATGTTGCAGCAATTAAGTGATGATCCGGTAGGTGGTATTTTAGGTGTGCCGCTCAGTGAGACGATCAAACGTGTGAACGCAGATAACACCATCGAAGCAACAGTAGATCGAACTGGATTATGGCGGGCATCCACTCCTCAGATGTTTCGATTGAAAGGCCTGGCTGAGGCATTAACTCAAGCGAAACAATGCAATATCAATGTTACAGATGAGGCCAGTGCAATGGAATTTATGGGCTTAGTACCCAAAATGGTTGCCGGGCATGCTGACAATATCAAAATTACTCTGCCACAGGATCTGGCATTAGCAGCGCTATTTTTACAACAACAGAATAATGGAGAAGCTGCGTGAAAATAGGCCATGGTTATGATGTTCATCGGTTTGCTGAAAACTGTTCATTAATTATTGGTGGTGTAAATATTCCTCACACGCATGGACTTGAGGCTCACTCCGATGGGGATGTATTGATTCATGCAATATGTGATGCTTTGCTCGGCGCTGCAGGCTGGTGGGATATTGGTCACCATTTTCCTGATGATGATATGGCTTTTGCGGGAATTGATAGTCGGGTACTGTTACGTCGTGTATATGACGATTTAGCGGCGGCAGGCTGGCAGGTGAGCAATGTCGATTCTACAGTGGTAGCACAAGTACCTAAACTGGCGCCGTATATCCCGCAAATGCGAGAATTGCTGGCCACAGACCTGCATATTGAGTCCTCGGCAATTAATATCAAAGCGACAACCACCGAAAAACTGGGATTTGTCGGCCGCCAGGAGGGCATATCGGCTCATGCTGTGGCGCTTATCCAAAAGGTTGAATCTGTTTGAAACATTTCGATTATTTATCCCTGCCACGCCATTCTGAAACTGCTTCAGGCTGTAGTGCCAAGCTACGTGAAAAAGCGGTTTATTTTGAAGTAGAGGAACATCTGCCATTTTCGCCGGAGGGCGAAGGATCGCATGTCTGGTTATATGTGCAGAAAACCGATACCAACACTGACTGGTTGGCCCAGGAAATTGCCCGATTTGCCGGTGTGTCGCCTGTTGCTGTCGGATACGCCGGACTTAAGGATCGTCATGCAGTTACATCCCAATGGTTCAGTGTTAATTTACAGGGTTTGCCGGAACCGGATTGGCTGGCATTTGAAAATGAACAAATTAAAATTCTTAAAGCGGTTCGTCACAGCAAAAAATTAAAACGTGGGGCACTTGCCGGAAACCGTTTCCGTTTGCGATTAACCGACATTGTCGGTGACCCGAGTATCTGGGAGCAGAATCTGCAATTAATTGCGGAGCAGGGAGTACCTAATTATTTCGCCGAACAACGTTTCGGTCATCACGGTAATAACCTGAAAAAAGCAGAGCAATGGTTCACAGAAGGAACCGAGCCGAAAAAGCGAAATCAACGCAGTATTATTATTTCAGCAGCACGTTCCTGGCTGTTCAATCTGGTGTTGGCCGAACGAATCCGCCAAGGCAACTGGAATCAAATGCTGGCGGGTGACGTGATGTTACTGGCCGGTACCCGTGCCAGTTATTTTGTCGCTGAGACTAAAGATGATGTGCTTGAACAGCGGATTAATGAAATGGACATCCATCCGACCGGGCCACTCTGGGGTAAGGGGGAGGCTATCAGTAAGAATGATACGCTGGCTCTGGAACAGAGCGTATTAACAGATTGGCTGGATTGGCAGCAGCAGTTGGAGAAAATTGGTTTATCGCAGGAACGTCGTGCACTTAGATTATTTCCACAGAATCTTAAATGGCAATTTATCAACCAAACCAGTTTACTGTTAGAGTTTGAATTGGGGCCGGGCAGTTATGCAACGGCTGTTTTGCGAGAACTCGCTGAAATTCAGGATATGTCGCAGAAAATTTCCACAGTGTCACCTAGTGAATAGGATTCAGTGATCTCTGAAGGAGGCTGATATGAATCACTCCATGATTAAGATGTTGTTGCTGGTTTTATGCTATATCCCTTTTACTGTTCAGGCAGTAGACCGTTGGCAGACGTCAAGTGGCGATAAACATACTGCCGTACTGGAATTATTTACTTCAGAAGGCTGTGGGCTTTGCCCTCCTGCCGAACGCTGGTTATATCAACAGCAGCAGGCAGAGCTTGATTATATTGTTCTGGGTTTTCATATTGATTATCTGAACGATAAGAAAGGCTGGGTGGATGCATTTGCCAAACCGGCATTTTCCGAACGTCAGAAACAACTGGCGCGGTTGAACCGATATCAGACTATTTACACTCCGGAATTTGTATTGAGTGGTGAGTCCCTGCCAAATTGGCGGGCGAATTTCGCAGAAGCAGTAAGTTTCCTCAATGAATTTGATGCTCAGGCACAGATTAATCTAAGAGCTTATCTGATTAATGATCAGTTGATGATCGATAGCCGAAGCCAGGTAACAGGTAAGGAAAATCGTCAACACAGCAAACTGTATCTTGCTATTACTGAGGATGATGTCAGTAGTCTGGTCCTTGGTGGAGATAATGCCGGACAGACATTTAATCATCAAAACCTGGTTCGTCGATGGTTGGGACCGTTTGAACTTGATGATTCTGGTGAAACCTTTATTGAACATCAAGTGAAATTGTCACCTGAATGGCAGCAGGACAAACTGAAACTGGTGGCAATTATTCAAAATTTATCCGACGGATATATTTTGCAGGCCGTGGAATTACCTTTTACACAATAGAAGTTAGATGGATTATTTACCTATATTTATAGATTTAAAACAACGCCATTGTCTGGTGGTTGGTGGCGGCGAAATTGCAGCTCGTAAAGCAGCATTACTATTGAAAGCTCAGGCATCAGTAATTATTGTTGCCCCAGATATTGCTGAGATGACGCGCCAATTGCTGGAAGATCCTGACTATAAGAACAGGGTGCACTGGATCAATGATAGATTTGATTCAAGCTATCTTAATCAGCAAACGCTGGTGATCGCGGCAACCAATGATGAAAAAGTTAATCTCGAAGTCTATCAGACAGCCAAAGCCAGAAATATTCTCACCAATGTGGCTGATCAACCCGAGATGTGTGACTTTATTTTGCCTTCGGTTCTAGATCGTTCGCCCATTGTGGTGGCGATATCCAGTGGTGGTCAGTCACCTATTTTAGCCAGACAATTACGCGCACGGCTGGAAACACTGATTCCACCTGCTTACAGTAAATTGGGATTACTGGTGGGTGAATATCGTGAACGGGTGAAGGCAAAGTTTGGCCATATTAAACAGCGTCGTCGTTTCTGGGAATCAGTTTTACAAGGCCCTGTTGCCGATCATGTATTGGCTGGACGTGATGAACTGGCCAGCAAAACGCTTGAAACTCTGCTTGATGAAACCGCTGATAATGCTCTGCAACAAGGTGAAGTCTATCTGGTGGGAGCAGGCCCAGGTGATCCGGATTTATTAACCTTTAAAGCCTTACGATTGATGCAACAGGCCGATGTGGTTTTTTACGATCGTCTGGTCAGTAAGGAAGTGCTGGCATTAGTACGTAAAGAAGCTGAAATGATTTATGTCGGGAAGCAGCGGGCATGGCACAGCAAACGTCAGGATGAAATAAATCTGTTATTGCTGGAACATGCTCAGGCTGGCAAACGCGTTTTACGTTTGAAAGGTGGCGATCCGTTTATTTTTGGTCGTGGAGGAGAGGAAATTGCCACGTTGGCTGAACAGAAAATTCCTTTTCAGGTCGTACCGGGTATCACAGCCGCTTCGGGTGTTGCTTGCTACTCTGGTATTCCATTAACGCATCGTGATTATTCCCAAAGTTGTGTGTTTGTAACAGGACAATTAAAAGAAGGTGAGCTGGATTTGAACTGGCAGGCGTTAGTGCAACCACGTCAGACAGTAGTGGTTTATATGGGCCTCGCAGGCCTTGATATACTTAGCCAGAAGTTACAACAGCACGGCATGAGAGCAGATATGCCGGCCGCGCTGGTTCAGCAAGGCACAACAGAGAATCAAAAGGTCTGGACAAGTACTATTGCCGAGCTTCCTGAATTGGCAAAAAAACAACAACCTGTCGCACCAACGCTACTGATTATTGGTGAAGTTGTACAACTGCATAATCAACTAGCTTGGTTTTCTTAATAAAAACAACAGATTAATCTTCCCGTATTGTTTTAGGAATTTTTCCTAATTCTATGTGTGAAACGTCATGCTAGCATCGTCCTAAGCTTCATAGAAAGCTATATATAAAAAGTATTTACAAAATATTAATCTGGGAGATTAAAGATGGCGATTCCATTCCGACGCGGTGTCCTGCCTGCGTTATTAGCTAGTGTATTGACTCCGGGACTCAGCTTAGCTGCAGAACCGGATCTTCAACTTGAAAATATAGAAGTCATCAGCCTTACGCCACTACATGGTGTAGGACTGGAGGCAGATAAAATTCCTAGCCATGTTCAAACTGCTACAGATGAAGATATTGAGCGCACTCAAAGCCTAGATATTTCTGATTTTATGAATCAGACAATGGACAGTGTAAGTATCAACAATGCTCAAAATAATCCATTCCAACCAGATTTGAAATTCCGTGGCTTTACGGCTTCTCCACTTGTAGGTAATGCTCAAGGTATTTCGGTTTATCAGGATGGTGTCCGTATCAATGAACCTTTCGGTGATGCTATCAACTTTGAATTAATACCGAAATCAGCGATTGCCAGCATGAATATGATGTCAGGTTCAAATCCTTTGTTTGGTTTGAATACTTTAGGTGGGGCTCTATCGATTCAAACCAAAAATGGTTTTACGCACCCGGGACATAGTCTTGAAGCTTACACCGGTTCATTTGGCCGAGATTCAGGAACCATTGAAAGCGGTGGTAATGACGGCAATTTTGGTTATTTTGTGACCGGTTCTATTACCAAAGAAGATGGTTGGCGTGATTTTTCACCATCGAGAGTAGAACAGTTCTTTTCCAACTTGAGCTATCGTAATGAAACCAGCAGTTTGGATTTTGGTATCACTGCTGTTGACAGTGATCTGAACGGAAATGGTGCATCACCAATTGAGTTAGTTGCTGACGATCGGGAAGCTGTGTTCACCCATCCGGATAACACGCAAAATGAATTGCGTATGTTTACCTTGAATGGCTCACATTGGATAAATGACAATGTGATGTTGTCAGCGAATACCTATTATCGTCGCAGTGATCGCAGTACGTTTAATGGTGATGGTTCTGAGTTAAGTGTAATTGGTGGACAAATCGGCGAAGACGAGGATGGTGTTGAAGGTGTATTTGATGGTGATGACGAAATCATTAGTACTGATTCACTCGGCTTTGCAGATGGTGATGATGTAGCCCTGAATAACACCAGTGAAACTGAACAAGATAGTTATGGTTTTGCTTTACAGTCAACCTTTTTGAATGATTTATTTGATCGGGAAAACCAATTGATTGTTGGTGCTTCCTACGATACTTCAGATGTTAAATATTCATCACAATCTGAAATAGCAGAATTTACTGATTCGCGTGGTACCGATGGAACAGGCTTCATTATTGATGAAACAGTAGTTGATGGTGATATTGAAACAGACACATTCAGTTTGTTTTTCACTAACACACACTCATTAACTGAACGTCTCGATTTAACTTTGGGTGGACGTTATAACTGGATTCAGATTGATATTTCTGGGACCAGTGAAGGTGGTGAACAGGATCTTAATGAGTCTGGTAATAAACATGTATTCAAACGCTTTAATCCTACAATCGGCTTGACCTATGCATTACAGGATAACCTGACTGTCTATGGTAATTACAGTGAATCTAATCGTGCCCCGACCGCCTCAGAGCTGACTTGTGCTGAACCAGAGTCACCTTGTGCTTATCCTAATGCTTTTTTAGCAGATCCACCTTTGGATGATGTTGTTGCTAAAACAGTTGAGGCAGGTTTGCGCGGTCAGCAAGAAATGTTTAACTGGTATAGCAATATTTATTACACACAGCTAACGGATGATTTGTTCTTCTTCTCTGAGGATGAGGAAGTATCTGAGGAAGTTAGTGGTCGTTTAGGTTTAGGTAACTTCAGAAATATTGATAAAACAGCACGTGCCGGGCTTGAGTTTGGACTGAATGGTCAATATCAACAATTGGCGTGGTTCACTAACTATAGTTATGTTCGTGCGACTTTTGAGGATGATTTCGATTATTCACGAAACGGCGAGCTCTATAGTGTCAGTAAAGGTGATCGCCTACCAAGTATTCCTGAACACAATATTAAGATCGGTGTCGACTATGCATTTACCCAGAAATTATCGTTAGGTGCAACGGCTTCATATCATTCAAGCCAATATTACCGTGGCGATGAAGCGAATGTTGATAAGAAAATCAGTGGTTATGGACTGGTTAATCTGCATGGTCGTTACAAGCTGAACAAAAATGTCCAGTTCTTTGCCAAAGTCGACAATTTGTTTGATAGCGAATACGAGAACTTTGGTTTGTACGGTGAACCCGATGAAGCACCAGGCCTTGATTATGAAGACCCACGCTTTGTTGGTGCAGGTGCACCGAGAGCCGGCTGGATTGGTTTCAAAATTACAATGTAATGCGATCGTTTAGCTAATAGAAAGGCCGCTACTTGCGGCCTTTCTTTTTTATAACTCAATAAATCGCATCGATAGGTCCACAGCCTGTAAATCTTTGGTTAATTGTCCCACTGAAATTCTATCAACGCCGGTTTCAGCAATACCTCGTAGCGTCTCTTTATTCACACCCCCTGAGGCTTCAAGGGCAACTTTACCCTGAGTAACGGTAACAGCCTCATGTAGCATCTCCAGTGAAAAATTATCCAGCAACACAATATCCACAGCAGTATTGAGTACCTGATGTAATTCATCCATAGACTCGACTTCGACCTCAATTGATACATTGGGATGCAAAGCTTTGGCCTGAGCCACCGCCGCTGCAATTGAGCCAGCAGCAAGTATATGGTTCTCTTTAATCAATATGGCGTCATACAGCCCAAATCGATGATTAACTCCGCCTCCACAACGTACCGCATATTTCTGACCAAGTCTTAATCCTGGCAGGGTTTTACGGGTATCAAGCAGTTTAACCGGCAAGTCTTTGATAATGTCAGCATAAAGTTTGGTCTGAGTGGCGGTGCCGGAAAATGTCTGCAAAAAATTCATAGCCGTGCGTTCACCACTCAATAACGCCCGGGCATTGCCAGAAAGTTCACATAGCACCGCGTTTTCACGTAGCAGATCGGCATCTTCAAAAAACCAGTTGATTTGAATCCCTGGATCCAGCTGATTGAATACTTCATTAAACCAGTCACGACCACATAAAACGGCATTCTGACGACTGATCAGTCTGGCTTTGGCTATTGCATCAGTAGGAATAAGATCAGCAGTGAGATCCTGCTGTCCAATATCTTCCAGCAAGGAGAGCTTGACCTGTGAGCTAATAAAATTAGCCGGGATAAAGTTTTGAATCGTCATAGTCTTCAAGGTTAAATTTAAACAGCCGATAGGGTAACCGTTAAAGCTCTGATAATCTATTCAGAAACCTATGATGGAGTGAGCAGTGATTATTGATAGACAGAGCGGATGGTTGGATGCGGCAGAGATTTTACCTTCAACCAATTGTGATGATCGTCCAGACGAGAACGATATTAGCGGCATCGTTATTCACAATATCAGTTTACCTCCTGGCCAGTTTGGCGGTGGCTGGATTGCCGATCTGTTTTTAAACCAGCTCGATCAGAATGCACACCCTTATTTTGCTGAGATCGCGCATCTTAAAGTTTCATCACATTTGTTGATAAGACGAGATGGATTGATACAGCAGTTTGTGCCTTTTCATAAACGCGCATGGCATGCAGGGGTATCCTGCTGGGAGGGGCGAGAACGTTGTAATGACTTTACAGTAGGTATTGAAATGGAAGGTGATGATGAAACGGCATTCACCGAAGAGCAATATCAACAACTAGCTAAAGTCAGCAAAGCATTGTTTGCAACCTATCCATTATTATCGAAAGAACGAATTACCGGTCATGAACATATTGCTCCTGGACGTAAGACCGATCCTGGACCTCATTTTGATTGGGTCTACTTCAAACAAGTATTGCAAGCATAAAAAAAGCCGCCCGTGGGCGGCTTTAGTTGATATTAAATGATTATCACTGCGTGATCGCAATCAGCTCGATATCAAAAATCAATGTTTCGTTAGGACCAATCATTTCACCGGCACCTTGTGGACCGTAAGCCAGATTGCCTGGGATGACCACGCGCCATTTGCCGCCTTCTTTCATCATCTGCAAGACTTCCTGCCAGCCCTGAATAACACCATTCACCGGGAAAGTTGCTGGTTCGCCGCGTTCAATAGAGCTATCAAACACAGTACCGTCAATCAAAGTACCTTCGTAATGAGCAATGACTTTATCAGTTGCCTTTGGTGTTGCGCCATCACCTTCTTTAAGGATTTCATACTGCAGACCGCTGTCAGTTGTGACAACACCGTCTTTTTTAGCATTTTCTTCCATATAAGCTTTAGATTCTGCCTGCTTTTTGTTCATTGTAGCAGCCAGTTCCTGTGATTTTTTCTGCTGGTATTTACCAATGATTTCCTGCGCAGTTGCCTGATCCATTTGTGGTTGACGACCAGCCATCATGTCGGCAACGCCTGCACTGAATGCATCCATTTCCAGCTCTACACCTTCCATCATCATTTGTTGACCGACTTGTATGCCGAAGATATAGCTGAGTTTTTGTTGTTCGGTATCGAGGGTGGCGTTTTCTGCCATTACATTAGCTCCAAATAAAACGGGAAGGAAAGCGAGATATTTCAGTTTCATGTCTTATGACTCTCA
>DELT01000057.1:24645-27311 GCA_002354555.1 Methylophaga sp. UBA2689 | reverse complement strand
CGAAGTTCGCCATGCGATTGTCTCATATTTTTTCACAGCTTTCAGATTGAATAGCCGAGTAATACACTTGGTTATTCGTTCAAATGATACTATAATGGTATCAATTAGGAGGGGCGTGAAATGTTACGCATGAGTAAATTGACTGATTACGGCATTGTGCTGATGAGCTACATTGCCGAGCACCGAAGCAAACAGCATAGCGCCCACATGCTATCTGATGCCGTGCATATGCCATTACCGACGGTGCGAAAAATTTTAAAAGTGCTATCAGCCGGAGGTCTTCTGACTTCTGAACGTGGTGCTCAAGGCGGTTATACATTAACTGGTGATCCAGCGAGTATTTCAGTGGCACAAATTATTACTGCAATTGAAGGTCCTATTGCTTTAACCGAATGTGTCAGCACAGTCACGCATTGTGATCAGGAAACGCATTGCACTGTGCAGACGAACTGGAACCAGATAAATAATGCCGTATTTCATGCGCTGGATGAGGTCAAGTTAGCCGATATGGTGGCACCAACAGTTTCAGCGCCGCGAACAGTTCAATTTTACCCGCCCAATTACAGGGCAAGAACAGTTACCTTACAGGATGGTGATCAACATGAATGATCAAACACAACAACTAGAAGCAATTACCCAGAAAGAATACAAAGCGGGCTTTTATACTGATATTGAATCAGACAGTTTGCCACCCGGTTTGAATGAAGATGTGGTTCGTCAGATCTCTCTGATTAAGGGTGAACCGGAGTTCATGCTCGAATGGCGTTTGAAAGCCTTCCGCCACTGGTTAACTATGGAAACTCCGGAATGGGCCCATGTGCATTATCCGGAAATCGACTATCAGTCGGTCAGTTATTATTCAGCTCCAAAGAAAAAAACGGATGGCCCTAAAAGTCTCGATGAAGTCGATCCGGAATTGTTACGTACCTATGAAAAGCTGGGTGTGCCACTAGACGAACGAGCACGTTTGGCTGGCGTTGCCGTTGATGCGGTGTTTGATAGCGTTTCGGTCTCTAATACGTTTAAAGATAAACTGGCTGAGCAGGGCATCCTGTTTATGCCAATCTCTGAAGCCATTCATGAGCACCCGGAACTGGTCAAAAAATATCTGGGTAGTGTTGTTCCCTATAAAGATAACTACTACGCTGCTTTGAACTGTGCCGTGTTTACAGATGGTTCTTTTGTTTATATTCCTAAAGGCGTGCGTTGCCCGATGGAGCTCTCCACTTATTTCCGTATCAATGCGGCAAATACCGGACAGTTTGAACGAACGTTAATCATTGCTGATGATGACTCTTACGTGAGTTACCTTGAAGGTTGTACAGCACCTATGCGTGATGAAAATCAGCTGCATGCGGCCGTGGTGGAATTGGTGGCAATGGATCGTGCTGAAATTAAATACTCCACTGTACAAAACTGGTATCCAGGTGATGAAAACGGCAAGGGTGGTATTTATAACTTCGTAACAAAACGTGCTGCCTGCCGAGGTGAAAGTTCAAAAGTCTCCTGGACTCAGGTCGAAACCGGTTCAGCTATAACCTGGAAATATCCAAGTGTAATTTTGCAGGGTGATAATTCAGTAGGTGAGTTTTACTCGGTGGCTGTTACCAATAATATGCAACAGGCTGACACCGGAACCAAGATGATTCATTTGGGTAAAAACACCAGCTCGACCATTATCTCCAAAGGTATTTCAGCTGGTCGATCATCCAATGCCTACCGTGGTCTGGTTCGTATTGGACCCAATGCAGAAAATGCACGAAACTACACTGAGTGTGATTCGTTACTGATGGGCGATAAGTGTGCAGCGCATACCTTCCCATATATTGAAGTGAAAAATCCAAGCGCTCAGGTCGAGCACGAAGCCTCTACCTCAAAAATCAGTGAAGACCAGTTGTTTTATTGCAAACAGCGCGGCCTTGATGTCGAGGATTCTGTGTCAATGATTGTCAACGGTTTCTGTAAACAGGTTATTCGTGAGTTGCCGATGGAATTTGCGGTTGAAGCACAGAACCTGCTTGGCTTGTCGTTGGAAGGCTCGGTTGGTTAAACATCGTTCACTTTATAACTACATGTTGGGCGGGTCAGGCCGCTTAACCTATAAAAAATGAATAGAGAATAATTATGAAAATGTTGGAAATAAAAAATTTACACGCATCAATTGAGGGCAAAGAAATTCTGCGTGGTATCAATCTGACGGTCAATGCTGGCGAAGTCCATGCCATCATGGGGCCAAATGGTGCCGGTAAAAGCACTTTGTCTAACGTATTAACCGGTCGTGAGGGCTATGAAATCACCCAGGGTGAAGTCATTTACAAAGGTCAAAACCTGCTGGAACTGGAACCTGAAGAACGTGCCAGACGCGGCGTGTTTCTGGCGTTTCAGTATCCGGTAGAAATTCCTGGCGTCAGTAATATCTATCTGCTTAAAGCCGCATTAAATGCCATTCGTAAACATCAGGGTCTGGAAGAGCTTGATGCCATCGATTTCCTGACGCTGGTCCGCAGCAAAATGGCATTGGTCAAAATGGACGAACAGTTTTTGCACCGCAGTGTGAATGAAGGTTTCTCCGGCGGTGAGAAAAAACGTAATGAAATCCTGCAAATGGCCTTACTGGAACCGCAACTGGCCATTATGGATGAAACCGATTCAGGCCTGGATATTGA
>DELT01000057.1:0-24419 GCA_002354555.1 Methylophaga sp. UBA2689 | reverse complement strand
TGGAAAAATCCGGCTATAGCTGGGTGCATGATGCACCAGAGCCGGAAGGGCAGCCTGCATGAAAGTATTAACAGACATTCATACCGATTTTTCTGCTGTTGCTAACAGCCGTGACATCATGGTGGCTGACAACGCACGTTGGAAAACCCTGCGTGAACAGGCTCAGCATCAGTTTGCACGAATGGGCTTACCCGGTAGAAAAGAAGAAGACTGGAAATACACCAGCCTGTGGCAATTTGGTCAGGAACAGTTTGTTCATCAGGTATCTCAACCAGGATATGCGGATATTCATGAGCTGAAACTGGTGGAAGATGCCTATCGTCTGGTGATTGTCGATGGTCGTGTGGATTTGACTGCATCATCTATCGACAGGCTGCCAGAGGGGCTTACTGTAACGCCGTTATCTCAATCAATTGACCGCGCCAGCGAATTTCTCAATCAACAAATCAGCATGGAAAAGCCAGGCTTTAATGCGATGAACACCATGTTGATGAATGAAGGTGTTTTCATAGAGGTAGCCGAAAATACCAGGATTGATAAACCGATTGAATTAATCGTGGTAAATAGTGGCCATACGCAACATTACGCAATGCATCTGCGTCATGTCATTGTGCTGGGAAAAGGCAGTCAGGCAACCTTTATTGAAACCTATGCTGGCAATGACAAAGCCAATGGTTTGACTGACGTAGTGACTGAAATAAGTTTGGCTGAAAATGCAGAATTATTTCATTTCAAACTACAGCGTGAATCTTTGGATCATTATCATGTCGCCACCATGGCTGCTTCGCAGGCCACTGACAGTAAATGGCATAACACCAGTATTTCTCTCGGTGCAAAACTCGCCAGAAACGATGTGCACAGCCAATTACTGGGAGAACAATCCCATGTGACGATGAACGGTCTGTACCTGGTGACCGGTGAACAGCATGTTGATAATCACACCCGTATTGATCATAGCGTGCCCAATACGACCAGTGAAGAAGTCTACAAAGGCGTATTGGATGAACAAAGCCATGCGGTGTTTAACGGCAAAGTAATTGTGCATAAAGATGCCCAGAAAACCGATGCCAATCAAAGCAACCGCAATTTACTGTTATCTCGTGGTTGTGAAATTGATACCAAGCCTGAAATGGAAATCTATGCTGACGATGTTAAATGTGGACATGGCAGTGCAGTAGGTCAAATCAATGAAGATCAATTGTTTTTCCTGCGTAGCCGTGGTCTCGATGAAGTCAGTGCTCGTAGCTTGCTGACCTTTGCTTTTGCGGTGGACGTGATTGAACGCATTACCAATCAGGAACTCAAACAATCTATTACCCAGGTAATTGAAAAACGTTTACCTAAAGGTGGTGTGCATGAGTAATCTGAACATTAATACCATCCGTGCAGATTTTCCGATCCTGCATCAGGAGATTAATGGCTATCCATTGGTATATCTGGATAATGCGGCCACCAGCCAGAAACCACGTCAGGTCATTGATGCAGTCAGTCAATACTATCTGCACGATAATGCTAATATTCACCGTGGCGTACATAAGTTAAGTCAACGTGCTACTGATTTATACGAGGCTGCACGTAGTAAAGTTCGCCAGTTTGTAAATGCCAATTCGGATAAAGAAATCATCTTTACCCGTGGTGCGACTGAAGCGATTAATCTGGTAGCGCAAAGCTTTGTCAGACCAAAGCTGCAGGCAAATGATGAAATCCTGATCAGTCATCTGGAACATCACGCCAATATTGTGCCGTGGCAGATATTATGTGAACAGACCGGTGCCAAACTGAAAGTTATTCCGATGACCCAGACAGGTGAATTGGATTTAACCCATTTTGATGACATGCTGACTGAACGCACTAAGATTCTGGCTATCGGTCAGGTCTCCAATGCATTGGGCACCATCAATCCAGTTAAAACCATGACTGAAAAAGCCCATGCGAAAAATATCCCGGTATTAATTGATGGTGCGCAGGCTGTGCCGCATATGACAGTTGATGTTCAGGATCTGGACTGTGATTTTTATGTGTTCTCCGGCCATAAGATGTTTGCACCCACTGGTAT
Organism: Methylophaga sp. UBA2689; assembly: GCA_002354555.1. Taxonomy (GTDB): domain Bacteria; phylum Pseudomonadota; class Gammaproteobacteria; order Nitrosococcales; family Methylophagaceae; genus Methylophaga. The sequence continues at coordinate 22,363 of DELT01000057.1, read as the reverse complement.
TGGTGCGTTGTATGGACGTGAAGATCTGCTAAACGCCATGCCACCCTATCAAGGTGGTGGCGATATGATCCTTTCGGTGAGTTTTGAAAAAACTATTTATAACGAGTTGCCTGCCAAATTCGAAGCTGGGACACCAAATATCTCCGGAGTTATCGGTCTGGGCGCAGCAATTGATTATATGTGGCAGGTGGGCATCGAAAATATCGCCGCCCAGGAACATCACTTGCTGGAGATAGCAACACGTAAAATCGAAGCCTTAACAGGCGTCAACATTATCGGCACCGCCCCCGAGAAAGCTGCAGTCATTTCTTTCATGATCGAAGGCGTGCATCCACATGATGTCGGCACTATTTTTGATCAGCAAGGTGTGGCTATTCGTACCGGTCACCACTGTGCTCAGCCGGTGATGGAATTTTACGATATTCCGGCCACAGCCCGCGCTTCATTTGCCTTTTATAACTCTGAAGAAGAGGTTGACGCATTGATTAACGCCATACAAAAAACACAGGAGCTTTTTGCCTGATGAGTGATTTAAGAGAGCTATACCAGCAAGTGATCATGGATCACAACAAACGGCCACGTAATTTTCGTGAGATTGAGAAAGCCAATCATCTTGCGCATGGCAATAATCCGTTATGTGGCGATAAGCTGGTGGTTTATCTCAAGCTTGATGGCGATAAGATTGAAGATGTCAGTTTCAAAGGCAGTGGCTGCGCCATATCCATGGCTTCAGCATCATTAATGACAGAAGCTTTGAAAGGCAAAACCATTGAAGAAGCTCAGGCCATTTATGAGCAGGTCCATAAATCAATGACTGGCGAAGAAACTGACAGAAACCTGCTGGGAAAACTGGAAGTGCTGAGTGGTGTTAAAGAGTTTCCGGCACGGGTAAAATGCGCGACTTTATCGTGGCATACCGTGCATGCAGCGATAGACAGCGATCATGATATTTCGATTAGTACTGAGTAACTTATGAACGACAATCAGGTACAACCTTTTACCGCAGAAGATTTAAAAGAAGATGTAATTGAGATGCTCAAAACCATCTTCGATCCCGAGATCCCGGTCAATATCTATGAACTTGGATTGATCTATGAGATCGATGTGAGTGAATCGGGAAATGTGGTTATCCAAATGACATTGACCGCACCGGGATGCCCAGTGGCACAGACCTTTCCGGGTGATGTAGAAAACAAGATCAGCAGCATTGACGGTATAAACAAAGTGCATGTTGAACTGGTATGGGATCCACCCTGGACCCGAGACCAAATGAGTGAAGCCGCTCAATTGCAACTGGGTATGTTTTAAGTTTGTCTTGTTCTGTCTGACAAACTCTGCCGGTTACAGACATCAGGCAAAAAAAAACCGTGGATAGGTTTATCCACGGTAACTCAGATCGCATGACCAATCTGCAGAGGTAACTAACTTTAAGGCTACAGTAAGCAACTATTTCAGGGCTAAGCCCCGAGAGAATCTCATTAGCAAGCTGTCGGAGTTAATCATAGTCATCTAAGACGTCACCGCATATAGGAGGAATTCCTTTTTATTTCGGCAGAGCCCAATCTTTCATACTGGTCTAAAAAATTACATTCATCCCCCTGTTTTTATAAATTTTCTTTTGTCTTCCCAGCCTGGTATTTTCGTTTAAAAATTTCTCCCAAAATAAATAGGGATTTTTTCCTAATGCTTTACGGGAAGTAATTCTCCTATTATGTGCGCACTTTTCAGTAAGCAATAGTTTTACTGTCTGAATGACGCTATCAGGAGAATTTAACGTGAGTGACATTGCTGCTACCCCACCAATTAACACAAGCAGAGTTACTATTATTGCCTGCGGTTTGCTGGCTTTATTCTGTGTTTTACCTTTTGTGATCCCACATCATCGAATACCTCTGACGACGTTTTATAATCAATGGACAGCGATGGCTCTAAGCGCAATGGCCATGATTTTTCTGTTGCGTAAACAGTCCTGGGATGAAATGCATATTCCCTGGTTTGCATTGATGCCGGTCGGGTTATGGGGGATTGTGCTCATTCAATATCAGCTTGGGTTATTCAGCTATTGGCAACAAACCTTTCTGGTCAGCTTATATCTGCTCTGGGCGGCCATATTGATTGTTCTGGGCGCACAACTAAAACGCCTGATAACACTGGAAAAACTGGTTCCCATAATAGCCTGGGCTTTGGTGACAGGCGGGCTTATCTCTGCATTTATCGTCTCGCTTCAATACATCGGCTGGGATGAATCACATTTTATTTTGCGACATAAGTCAGGTGGTTTTGCAGCCAATCTAGGGCAGGTCAATCATCTGGCAACATACATGGCACTTGCATTAGGCTCACTTTTATATCTCTATCTAGCACAACGGATAAATTTATTGGCATTGGTTATCACCACAATCATCTTTCTGATGATTCTGGCATTAACCGGTCAGCGAATGTGCTGGTTGTATGTGGTTTTACTGTCCATCGGTGGTTGGTTAATCGCCAGAAAATCGACTCAATGGCAAATGCATTTCATATCAAGTCGGTTACTGTGGTTAATTCCTTTGTTTATTCTGGTGCAATTGTTATTGCCATTGTTCAGTGCTGATATACCGGCCATGCCAGCCGAGCGGGTGGCAGAGAGCATGGGTGGACAATCGATACGCTTGTTATTGATCCAGCAGGCCTGGGAAATGTTCACCAATAATCCAATATGGGGTATAGGTTGGGGACAGTTCGGTTGGCATAATTTTGCAATGACCGAAAATTATCCAGGGTTAGAAGGCTATGCCGATCATGCACACAATATGCTGCTACATTTATTGGCCGAAACAGGCATTTTCGGTGGTTTGATTCTATTATCCGGCATCGTGTTGTGGTTCTGGCAACAACGTGGTGTGACTATTTCTGCTGAGCGCTGGTGGGTATATGCGATCCTGGCAGTGTTTGCCATTCACAGCTTGCTTGAATACCCATTGTGGTATGCCTATTTTCTGGGGATTGCAGCTGTCGTCATTGGCATCAGTTCTGAGAAGGGCATTGCACTAAAATTAAATCTGGGCGTTCTGCTTTCTGCTGCAATGCTAGTGTTTAGCCTATTTATGCTGAGCAATATCTTTATGCAATACAGCAAAGTAGAGAATTGGTACACCAAAGGGAAAATGGGCCTGTTCTCGGACGAGCAGGCGGTTCCCTTACTTTATGAAATGGCCGAAACCCGTGATAAATCGTTGTTTGCGCCATATCTGGATTTAGTGATTATTAGGGCGCTTCCTGATGCAGAAGAGGTTTTAACTGACAAACTGGCGATGAATACCCAGTTAATGAGATATCTTCCCGGTGAAGAAGAAGTCTATAACCAGGTGACTTTGCTTGCTTTATCGGATCAGCCAGAAGCCGCTGCTCATCAGCTTGATCTGGCTATGCGCCACTATCCCAAATACATGGATAAATACTGGAAAATAGCAACCAGAGGCCTACTGGTCGGAGGGCATAAGCAATTATTTCCTTTGATACAGCAACTGCAAGACTATCAGGATTCTACTTTTCCTCTGCAATAATAAGGAACTTTAAAGTTGCCGAATGGGTAATCTCATTTGGCAACTTTTCTTATATTCCTATTCATAATACACCCTGACTCCGGAGTTATTTTGTATGAAGATATACGCAAAACAGGAAATATTTCCTATTAGCAAGCCTTCCAGGAACTTTTTATTTAACTAGGTAGCGTATAAAAATGTGATGTACATCACATTTAAAAACAGCATCTTAGCGCCGATTTTTCAGTAAGGCATTAATTCCTAAGTAAAATAAGGAAAATCTCCTATAGGGAATAAATTCCCATTTCACTACTATCCACTCACCGAAACAAATCAGAGCCGTGAGATATGACAAGCACAACTGACACCACCGTCAAACCACTTAAATTCAAATTGATGGAACTGGTCGATGATGTATTGGCACATGATGGTTTTGGTGATATTCGGATTGAGGTCAAAATCCTCAAACGCCGTCAGAAAGAGGTGATTTTGCATTGTGGTAAGCAGTACCGTTTTGTTGTCGACATGCCGGATGTAGCCGAGGTCCATACCTCCAAACATCATGCGGTATCAAATTAAACGTCGGTGTTATGAATCTCCCAGTTCTGAACAAAATGCGTAAAAAGCCTGCTCATAACAAAGCAAAAAGACTCAATCCGTCGGCGAATGTTGAATGTGTGTGGGGCACATCACAAACAAAAAAATTAAATCCAGATGACCAACAGGCTGTTCGGGGCAGCTGCGGCATTCAACAGAGAGAGTTATAAATGAACATTAAACAAATGAAATCTATGGTCAGCCGTTTCCGTAACGCTGATTTCTCTGGTGTACAAGACCCGTTTATGCGTGCAAAAGCTCAAAAACTGCAAGCAAAACAAAAAGGTTTTACGCTGCTGGAATTACTGGTTGTTATCACCCTGCTGGCTATTTTAGCAACAGGTGCTTTGGTTGCGTATGACGGTGCTGGTGAAAAAGCTCAATCATCTAAAGCGGCTAATACAACTGCCATATTGGATCAAGGCGTTCGTGCTTATAAAGCTGTAACTCAAGCCTATCCTAACCAATGGGACAACCTTGCTAACCCTAAAACTGCAGGCCAACCAATGGTAGGTATTGGCGAGAATTCTCCTGTTCCATTAAATCTTCAAGAAATTTTAGGTAGTTTAAACCTTGCTACGGCAGCATCTGATGTTGGTGGTGACTTTAACAATCTCGAAGAATACTTCGAGGAAAAATTTGGAATGGATGAAGTCCAACATGTTTTTGGTACTGGTGTAGGTTTGAATGGATCGGTCGAACCTAATCGGTTACACAATGAAGGGACTAACCCTCCAGATGGTACAAACGGTGCTATCGAAACCGAATATGGCGATTTTGGTGGTGGTGCCGCTGATGAACCTGATTACATCTCGATCTTAGCTTCACAAGCTGAAGCAAGAAATGGTGATCCAATGGCATGCTCTGTTGGTGTTGCAGGTAACTTAATAAATGCAACATGGGATGATGGTACCGGTTCTGGTACTGCTGGTGTAGCTAATCCATTAGTAATCAATTCAATTAACGATGCACTCAGCACACAACGTTGTAACCTGGTATTAGCATTAGGTTTTGGTGGTGATGCTGCGCAATCAACGGTTGATTCTGCTGCGGGTGTTATTCAAGCCCCAACCTATAGCAGTGCATTAGTAAATCCTGCTGAGAGTTATGCTCGTTACGTAGGTTTATTCCTTTTGGCTAGTGGTGAAAAAGCTGATACCTCTGCGGACTTCGGCGATGGAACCAGTGTTTTGGTTGAAGAAAACTTCCTACCTCGTCCACGTCTGCTGGGCTTCATTGACACCGAAGGTAACACTATCGATGCCAATATCGCTGCAGCAACTCAAGACTAGTTTTAATTAGAAACTTGAAATTTAACTTGGGGCAGGTAATGCCTGCCCCTTGTTTATTTAAACCAAAAAAAGTTCATTGCGTTAAAGCACTACATTCTTTAACAGAATGAGTTTGGTAGGTTGGGCTGAGGTACGAAGCCCAACAAACAAATAGTTTGTGTATGAATCGTAGGTTGAGTTAAGGCACAAAACCCAACAAAAACCTGATACAGGAGTATCAGCCAGAACAACAACTGGTTTTTGATAAACAGGAAATCAAAAATCCAATTTGAATTGATGGTCTGCCATACATCGGGAACAAGTAAATGAGGTGTTTATTGTTTTACCGACAACTGAAACCGAGCAAACAAATGCGTCTGCCCGGCAATACTGCACACAATTGGCAGCATTCAATCTGTTTCTTACAGCCAACAACCAAAATGGCAGGATTTACCCTGCTTGAGTTGCTGGCGGTTATCGCGTTGCTGGCAATCCTCAGTGCGGCAGCTTTAGTCAGTTTTGATGGCACGGATGAACAGGCTCGTCTTGATGTCACTAAACAGGAAATAGCCGAATTACGTAAAGCATTATTGCAATTTCGACGTGATAATCGCGAATTACCTTGTCGTGAATATCGCGTTGGGAAATATCAGCCTGATGAAGTCGAAATGACCGAACTCATCTTCCCGGATACGACAGGGTGGACATCGGTAAATTATGCAAATTGGTGTGAAAATACTGAGGAGATTTTGCAGGAAGATAATGCTTTAAGCATGTTAAATCGTTTTCCATTTGGTGACATAGAAACAAATAAAGATTTACTTTGGAATGCAGATACCAAGCTGGGGTGGAATGGACCCTACATCAGTCAAGAGGGGCTGACGGATGCCTGGGGCAACGGCTACCGGTTACTTGACACTGAGCTGGATTATAGTCAGGCCTATCGATGCAGAGCAGATGGCACCAATTATTATGTCGACGGTGTAACCGGAAGCTATTCCTGCTTAACTCCAAATGATGACGACTGGGATGACGCCACCTATATTCTACCTGCCAATGTGGCTCGAGTCGTTAGCTTAGGGCCAAACGGTGATTTCGAAAGCGATGTCACAAATTACCTGACCACCGATCCCTGCATTGCCCAAGGTGATGATTTAGTGTTGTGTTTATTGCGCTAAGCGAGATTAATGATGATCACCTTTATGTCTCACCCAACACTTTCAACCCTGCCTGATTCATTCAGTCGAACAAAATCATATCAAAAGGGATTCACCCTGCTTGAAATGGTGCTGGTTTTATTCCTGATTGGTTTACTGGCATCAGCTGGTTTGCTGTTTACTGAAGGTGTTGAGGATCAGGCCAAATACGATGAAACCAAACGTCGTATGGAATTGATCCGCAAGGCAATTATCGGTGATACCACACGCACGATTAATGGCGCACCAGAAATTAGTGGCTTTGCTGCAGATACCGGACGATTGCCAGCCTGCATTGCTGAACTTTTCTATTTAAATACAGAAAATCCGATTTCAGGTGTGGCTGCTGATTTATATCGTTCACCATGTGATACCTCTAATGTTACGGACCTGCCGTTACCTTACTGGTTTATGAATCAAACGACTGGAATAGGTTTCGGATGGAGAGGCCCTTATATCCAGACCTTAACGGATCGAAATGGAGAGGTTCGATTCCGGGATGGATATGGTAACGATGACGATACAGAAAACTTTGGTTGGCAATGGCAGTTGTTTGATAAGAATGACAATTCATTGAACGTTACTGAGGCCAAAAGTGCAGTTAAAGCCAGTCTGCAAAGTCTTGGATTTGATGCAATTGACCCTGTAGATGATATTCCCAAAGGAGATATTTCGGCTATTCCATCCTTAATCGTTAACAATGATTGGAAAGTGACTCTGCCTAATACCATCACGGTTAACTTCCAGAACCAATCTTCAGTAAAAGCACTGCCGGAAAGTGATTTGCAGCTTTTACTAAGACTCTATTCCTTTGAATTTGCAGATTATATTGATGTCACGGATGGCATTAACGTGGCATTAACACTAGCCCAGAGTGAGGTGCCGGAGTTAATGACTCGCACTAAGTCTTTTGTATTACCTGATACAAAAGAGATTTCTATGGGGCAACGGACATACGCAGTAGTTTGTTACGAAGTTCCAGCAGGTGATACTGATGAATATGTAATCTTTGATGGTGATTGTGATCCAACTACCGGACTTGTTCCCGAAACTGGGAATATCAAACCAGACTCATCCACGGTAAGAACGTTTACTGTCGTTCCAAGAAACAGCCTGAACCTGCAACTCGACTGGATCATCCCAACACCATGAATATGAATACGCTTTCTGCATTGAAAAATATTTCATTTGGCCGGCCCAGCCATATTTTGGTCTGCGAGAGTGATGGTTTGACCTTGAGAGCAGCGGTCATCAGTCGCGAGGGCAATCGACTGGTGACACATCAACATGCCGTATCCAATCTGTTGGATCCTGGGTTGGCGCTGACCGAAGTGGTGAATAGCATCCGGACAAATGGCTGGTCAGGCGGTCAGGCGGTGTTATTAACCCCGGCAGCGATGTCGAGCCTGATTGAATTACCGATTAATCCCAAGAAACCAAAACCTCTGCCTCAGATGCAGGCGCTGATTCGCTGGGAGGCAGAACCTTTGCTGTTGCAACAGCAAAACCAGTGGAGCATTGGTTATCTGATGATCAAACAGGGCTTGATGACGCCTGAACAGGTTAATCATATTCGCGGTATTCAACAGGCTAATAAACCCGCCGGGATGGGGCTTGGTGCTCAACAACGGAGCAATTTCCAGCGATTTGGTGAGCTTGCTCTGGAACATGGCTATGTTGATAAAGATAGTCTGGCAGGATTTATTCAGTGTCAGAACTGGTTACGATCTGATGAAGAAGATATTGAGTGCGGCTGGCAGCCGCAGGCTGCCGTTAAGGATGCACCGGGTATTTACAACTGGTTAATCAGTTGTGTCTATAAATCTGTAATTAACCGCTGGTCAGAATCGTTTAAAAATCACGGTATAAAACTATTACAGGTATTCCCGTTAACCGGTGCTTCCGGCGGGTTATTGAAGTCAGGCAATAATGAACAGTTATTGATTGAATCGGGCCCCGGAATCGTTACCACAACAGGCTTATTGAAAGGCCAGATTAATCAGTTCCAGACACATCATATGGCTTCAACAAAGTCCTATGAAGCCTGTCTTGAAGCTTATCACGCGGCAAATACTGATTCTGTAGAAGAAATCTGGCTAAGTTGTCATAGCGACAAAGCCAATCAACTTTATCAGGAGCTGAGTGATGTTCTGGATAAACCGGTTGAATTTCTCAGTGGTATTGATGCTTCGACTGGGGTTACTCCCGGCATGCTGGGAGCCGCATCACAGGTAACAGGACTTTATAGCGGCTCAGCCTGTGTTCCGATAAGAGTTGGTGGCGCAAAACCACCGCTTATTCAGCGTCAGGAAGTTCAGTTTGCTGGCGTGGCAGCCTTGCTTCTGTTGTTGATTGTTGCGTCGGAAGTGACGATGCATGTTCAGGAAACACGGATTGTTGAACAAAAAACGGAGTTGGATGAACGGGCTAAAACACTGGATGAAGCTGTTAAGCGGATTACCGCTATCAATGATCAAATTGATGCCCGTAAAAGTCTGCTCAAAGAACAACAGGCCAGTCAGCAGCGAATGGAAGCTCGAATGACCTTCTTTGGAGAAGAACTGCCAGAGCGGAATATGCTGCTGCAGGCGGTATTGGGCACGCTGCAAAATGCACTTAACGATCATATTGTTATCAATAGCATTGATGAAATGGGTAAACGTCTGCCGATGATGGCAGCTAACCAGCCAGTTCAAAGTGATTTCATTGAGCTGGACAATTTCAATATTGATGCCTGGTCACTTTCAGAAAGCGCTGCTCAGGAATTTATTCAGGCATTAAAGGATTCAGCTACCACCTGGAATCTGATCGTTAAGGATGTACAGATTCTTGAGCGTTCTGGGCCCCTTGGGCTGGATGGTTATGCGGTTGGATTGAGCCTGGTGAAGGTCAAGGCCAGAACAATGCAAATCTCTCAATCGGAGAGAAATTAATGAAATTGAGAGAGTTGAATAAACGGGAAAGGATCCTGGCAATTGCCATTGTGATTGTCATCGTTGTTGGTGGGTATGGATTAATAAGATATCAGCCAGCCAAGACCAATATTGAGTCATTACAGAAGCAGGTGTTAGCGACTCAATCTCGTATCGCCGAGCTGGAAATCCCTGAAGAATCTGATGAAGTGATTGAGGATATTCTGGATCAGCTTGATGATCAGGAGGCTGAAGTCGCTGCGCTGCAGGAGAGCTCTGCCACTATTGAAAGCCGCTTGGCAAGCCGTGATTCGCAACAATTAAGGGTGATGATTTCATCTCTGGCGCTGGAAACCGGTATCCGCATTCGTTCCAATGAGACCTTTCAGGCCTCACCTGTCACGCAAATCGTCCAGACAACCCGTGGTAATAATCGTAAAACCACAGCACAACCCACCCAGGATGTGATTTTACCTGCGACAGCAGGCTGGATAGCCCGGATGTCACCGGGATCGATGTATGCAAGACCATTACAAAAGCTTCAGCTTGAAGGCAGTTATGAATCGTTAAGACGTTTTTTACATGGTCTGGATGGGCTGCCGTGGCAGGTGTCGGTATTGCGGATGAATATTACCAAGTTGCCTGTTTCCCCATTACGGGGGATGCCTCAACCATTATCCATAGATGTGATTCTGGCTTTATGAATTGCTCAGAGACCTTTTATAACGGTGATGAAGTGGCGCTTTTATCGGTAAGAAATGAGGCTTTATGGCGCTAACGGACGAACTCTTAATGCAGGCTGGTGTGGCAACCGAGCTGCTTGACGGAGAAACCGTTGAGCGTTTGCGAGTTTCAGCACGGCGCGAGCGTGTGCCAATTCTGAGTAAGGTGCTTGCACATTATCGTATTCCTGTATCGGCATTGCATCGGGCAGTGGCAGAATCGCGTCAGATTCCGTTTATTGATCTGACTACTGCCACTATTGATCGAAAATTACTGAAAAAACTGCCTGGAAGCCTCATCAAACGCAAGCATTTTCTACCGGTACAGATTGACCAGAACCTGATGCTGGTCACCGCAGATCCGGATGATATGGCAGGCATTGCCGCAGCAACACGGTTAATTGGTGCTGAACTACCCATCGTCATGGCAGAGCCTAAACGCCTTAAGCTGATGGTAGATAATTACCTGGCCACCAGTGCTATGGCTGTAGTAGAGGAGAATGCAACAGCTCCTCTGGAAACTGATTTGGTAGTACTACTGGACACTATACTGACAGAAGCCTATCTGACCAGAGCGTCAGATGTACATCTATTGACTGAAGAAGAGGGGCTTCGGATTCGTTTGCGGATAGACGGCAGCCTTTCTGATTATCCTCTGGCGGCTGATCAGTCAGTTGCATCAGGACTGGTCTCCAGAATTAAAGTATTGGCCGGTCTGGATATTGCTGAACAACGTCAACCACAGGATGGTGGTTTTACCTATCATCTCGTAGCCCCCTTTGATTTGGATTTCAATATTCGTGTTGCCACCGCACCCACCCGTCTGGGTGAGCGTATTACCATGCGTTTGCTCGGACAGGAATCAGGCGGGCTGACACTGACTGATCTAGGCATGCTGGAGCAGGATCTGGCACGTTTTAGTCAAGCTATTCGAAATCCTTACGGAATGATTTTACTGACCGGTCCAACAGGAAGTGGTAAATCAACCACCCTGTTTGCTGCCCTGCAGGAAATCAATAAACCGGACATTAATATCATGACGGTGGAAAATCCGATTGAATATGTGATTGAGGGTGTGTCACAAATTCAGACCGGACCTAAAATCAGTTTTGCCGATGCCTTGCGTTCCTTATTACGGCATGACCCGGATGTGTTGATGGTCGGGGAGATTCGTGATGCCGAAACAGCCGATGTAGCTGTAAAAGCAGCGATGACCGGACATCTGGTTTTTTCAACTTTGCATACCAACAACGCCGTTAGTGCGGTTACCCGTTTGATCGATATTGGTTGTGAACCGTTTTTAATTGGTTCCACCATGACCGCCGTTATCGCTCAACGGCTTGTCAGACGGTTATGTCGTCATTGTGCCAGCAAGCGAACTGCAACAGAAGCCGAGCGACAGGCTTTGGGGTATGAAGATGAAATAATAGAAATATTTGATCCTGTGGGCTGTGCAGTCTGTCAGGGCACTGGTTTTCGGGGACGTTTGGGTTTGTTTGAAACCCTGTGGTTTGATGAACAGCTCGCCAGAATGGTAGCCAAAGGGGCTGATGAGGAAACCCTGGAACAGGCTGCCGGCGACAAGCTGCGTTTTATGTGGCAGGACGGCTGCGAAAAAGTGCTGCGCGGTATGACCACCCTGGAAGAAATACAAAAAGTGGCCGTAGTTAAACATCTGTCTCAATCTGAGGTGACTTACGATGCCGCAGTATAGCTACAACGCACTCAGCAGCTCTGGCAATGAACAGAAAGGTTCATTGCAGGCGGCTAATGAAAGTATGGCTGTACAGGACTTAAGAGCACAGGGTTTAAGGGTTCTGGATATTCGCGAGAGTAGAGGAACTGGCGGCTTTCTGGGACAGGCAAATTTTGCGGACTGGCTTGCGACGCAACGTTCAGTCGGTCCTGATCCATTGATTTTTTATTTCCGGCAGATGGCCTTTATGCTCAGAGCCGGATTACCGGTTGCTCAGGCGCTTGAATTGTCAGCCAGCCAAATCACCAGTAGTCGCCTCAATCTGGCAATAAGAGTAATGCTCAAAGATATCGAAGGTGGACAAGCTTTGTCTGCTGCCATGAGAAAACATCGTGATGTATTTAGCAACATGATAATCAATCTGGTGGTGGCCGGTGAAAACACCGGTGAGCTTGATGTGATTATGGAACGACTGGCCAGCCATCTTGAAAAACGCTCTGCATTAAAAAAACAAATGATTACGGCATTAATTTATCCAGTAATCGTTGTTTTGGTTGCAATTGGTGTGGCGATTTTCATGGTTGTCAGCATCATCCCAAAGTTTGCCACTTTCTTGCAGGGGCAGGGCAAGGCATTACCAGCTTCCACACAGGCATTGATAGATATTTCAGCTGGGATCCGGGAGAACGGAATTCAACTGATTATTGCGGCTATCGCTACATTGATAGCGATCTGGTTGTTTTATCGAACGCCACAGGGGAGATTATGGATTGATCAGCTTTTATTACGCGTACCGGTTATGGGTAAGTTGCTGATCAATGGTTCGATGGCCCAACTGAATTGGGCTATGTCGATTTTGCTGAGCAGTGGCGTCAGTATTTTTGATGGACTGAAAATTTCAGCTGACTTGATGCCTAACCGTGTTTATGCCGACAAGCTCAAACAAGCTGCCGCGAAGGTTTTTGCGGGTCATGATTTGTCGTCCAGTATTCGTCACCCAATGTTACCGGCATTGGTGACGCAAATGATTGCAGTGGGTGAACGCACCGGCACACTTGACAATATTCTGCAGGAACTCGGCACCTATTACGAAAAGTTGCTCGAAACAGGAATCAAACGACTCACAGCATTGATTGAACCAACAATGATTCTGGTTATTGGTGGCATGGTGGGATTTGTCTATTACGCCTTTTTCCAGGCGTTATTTGCGTTAGCTGGCGGGAGTTAAACACGTGCTGCGAAGAACTGGTTTATACGTATTAATGGTTTCAGGGGGGTGGGCGAGTATGGTCATCGCAGTAGAAAACCTTGAACCAGGAATGAATGAACTCGCTCCTATGCGGGATCCGTTTACACCGAGTCAACTAATGTATCAGATTCGAGGCACAGAACTGAACAATTACTCCAGACTGGGAGGCTTTAACCCAAATGAGGTAGTTGCTGAGGATATTCCGGATATGCGCCTGCGTGGTTTTGTATCTGATGAGAATGAAAAAATGCTGGCCTTACTGGAAGTCGTTGGCCGTGGCGTTTATATGGTCAGAGAGGGGGATGAGATCAATATCAATCCACGACGACCTACCGAGGCGATACGTATTACCAGTATTACGCGTTTAGGTGTGACAGTGGAAACCGGCACGATTGGCAAAATTCGGGTGTTGAAATAAATGACTATAAAGCAAGTTTTCTTTTTTATTCAGTTATTCTGCCTGGTTTTCTTGCCTGTGAGTTCGATAAGTGCTGCAGATTTTATAGATGAAGTGGAGTTTAACGAAACCCAACTAGCAGATGTTGTTCGGACTTTATCCGAATTAACAAATACCAATATCATTGCTACGCCGGAGGCCACTGACCGTCAACTGACGATTCACCTGAAAAATGTCAGTGTGCTAGACGCCGTTAAATCTATCAGCCGAATCAGTAACTTATGGTATCGCTACGATGAAGATACTAACACCTACCGTATTATGACTCGTGAGGAGTACAGTCAGGATCTTGTGGTTCGTGAAAGTGAACATATTGAAGTATTCACTTTGTTAAATGCCAATGTGCAGATCATTGCCCAGGCAATTGAAGATCTCTATGGAAGACGGGTGATTCTATCACTGGGCCAGGCCCCTGGTGAGGATGCATTTGGCAGTGGTGGTAGAACAGGGTCGAGTGGTGTCGGTCGTAGCAACAGTACAGTTCGTAATGTTCGCTCTTCCAATCGTGGAGGAATAGGACGTTCAACCAATCGTTCATCTGGAGGGAGAGCCGGGGCTGGCAATACATTGACTCCCGCTGGTTCGCAGCTGGATGGCACGATTCTAACAGTGGACCAGATTTCACAACTCGCGGCTTCCGTTGAGGCCTCTGGATCAAACAATATCAGTCAGGAAACACTTAAAGAGGTGACGATTCAGTCACAACCGATTTATGTCACGGTGAATAACGAACACAATATGATCATTGTGCGTACTGATGATAAGGCGGTGCTTGGATCGATAGAAAAGCTGATTAAAAAAATGGATATTCCAGTGCCACAGGTTATGCTGGAAATGCAGATCCTCAGTGTTATTCTGGGCGAGGATTTCAACTCGATCTTCAATTTTGAATTGCAGCCAAGTGGCAGTAATCAATCGTCTCAGCCAATTCTGTTGGGAAATAATGCCTTACTGAATTCAGGCACATTTATTTACGAATTTCTGAATAACCGTTTACGGGCAAATCTTGAGTTTTTAGAAGAAAACCGGCGAGTTCGAGTGTTATCCAACCCCATGGTTGTCGCGTCAAATCACCGTGAGGCTGAGCTATTCATCGGTGAAGAAACTCTGGTCACCGAAGGCTTTCAATTTTTTGCTTCAGTAATTGATAACGGAGTAGTGATACAACCTGCTTATGTTCAAGCATTGGTCAATCGAGAAGATATTGGTATTACCTTACGCATCACGCCAAGAATTAACTCTGATAGTACGGTCAGTTTACAATTGGAACAGGAGAGTTCAACGGTGAATGTTGGTGGTGGAACTATTCCGGTCACTGATGGCCAAGGAGGAGTGACCAATTTAGCAGTTGATACTATCAATACGGCACGCTTGACGGGTACAGTTATGGCAAAAGATGGCCTGACAGTAGCGGTTGGCGGTTTGATTCGAACCAGCGTGAACAAAAATGAAAGAAAGGTACCGTTACTCGGTGAAATACCTGTAATTGGCAGGGTATTTCGATCCACTATTGAATCGGAAGAAGATACCGAAACGGTATTGCTGATTACGCCACGTATTATGAATGCACCTGGTGAAAGTGAAAAAATTCGTCAGGCAGATAATCCATATTATCGTTCGCATAACGCAGGTTATCCGCCACCCGCCCCGGCACCTAACAGATTTATTGATCGAGATAATTCGGATGACATCGTAACAACCCCTGCAGCTCAGGCTGAATCACCTGATCCGATAGTGAAAGAGCGGCATCAAGTCTATATGGAGATGAGTCAATATGCGGCTGAAACCGTGCGCATTCCAGAAGTGGAACGTTTAAGGGACAAAAATTACAGCCCTGTGCGCGTCAATACACAAAGCAGTCAGCCATTATTTAATGACAATCGTATTAGTGCGACACCTGTAGGCAGCTGGAACCGTGGTGGTATGCATGTTACGGCTCTCTCAGTAGTCAATCGTTCATCACAGACCTTGCCGGTTGATTATCAGAATATTAAAGGCCGCTGGTTAGCTTCATCTGTTGAAAACAGCAGATTATCGGCGATGGGTCAGCCCGAGAGCTCTACTTATATGTATCTGATTTCGGCCTTACCATTTGAGGAGGTTGTCGCGAATGCGCGTTAAGCCGGTTGTTTTGCTTTCGAGTATTGCTTTATCGGCTTTGCCGACACATTATCTTAATGCTGCCCCCAAGCTGCAAATGCATGTATACGAAGAGGTACCTGTGCAGTTACCGCCTGAAAATCAGGTGGTCGGTAAGGCTGTAGAGCCTGAACGTTTGCGGGTGCATATTTATGAAAGCCCCAAAAAAATAGCTGAGAAAAACACACCGTGGTTGCAATACGAGAAAGCAGATATCTATCTTAAAACCGGCTATCGGCGCGATGAATTTCGCTGGAATAAAGCCGGGTTGGGAGGCCAGCCGAATATCCTGTCAGAATTGACTTGGAAAGATCTGGAGATTGCCACAATCAATTTCGGCTCCACGTTATATACCAAGGAAAACTGGTTGGTAAATTTTGATTTTCTGTATGGGGAAGTTTACGACGGCAAGAACCAGGATTCTGATTACTTTGGAAATAACCGTACACAGGAATTCTCACGATCCAATAACGGGGCGGATGAAGGCAGTGTAATGGATCTATCATTGGGATTCGGTAAACGATACGAATGGTTATTTAATGAACGTTCCCGTACTCGTTTTGAATGGCGCCCCATGGCAGGCTTCTATTATTATTCACAAGATTTAAAAATTGTAGATGGATATCAAACGCTTTCAGATGATCCCCGTATACCGCCAGTCGGACCTTTTCCCGGACTGGATTCCAGTTATGATGCCACATGGTATGGCCCATGGATTGGCATAGAAAATCTGTTTGTCAAACAGGATGCATTTGAACTGGGATTAAATCTTAAATATCACTATGCTTTTTATGATGCGACCGCTCAATGGAATTTGCGAAGTGACTTTGCCCAACCGGAAAGTTTTACACATGAAGCTGAGGGAGGAGGGTTTGTAACCGAGATTACGGGGGCATGGTATTTATCACCCCGTTTAGCGCTTACTTTAGATTTGCATTACCAAAAATGGATCGCAGACCGAAACGGCGAGGATAAGATATATTTTGCCAATGGCTCTACCGTTAAATTGAAGTTTAATGAAGCCGAATGGGAAAGCTATGGCATAAGCCTTGGATTGAATTATGATTTTTGAAAAATCACATCTATTAGTGATGCCAAATTTAAGAACGTAAATAAACATTCAACCAGATTTCAAATCATATCAACCAAGACTTAGTTATTAGTAAGGGTCTGGTAATATCACCTAAACTTTCACCAACAGTAGCTGAAACTTATTCAGATCAAGATGGAATATAAATGAGCTTAAGAGGCCTGATTAACAGCCGAATTTTATTTTCGGTGATCATTATTATTATTGTGGGAGGCTTGTTAACCATATGGCAAGCACGTCATTCGGTTGAGCGAGAGGTAAATTCTTCTTTCAATCTGGCCCTGCAAATGATTGATTTGGGATTTAGTCATTTATCCCGAACTTCCATGACTGAATATGAGTGGCTTCAGCAGATTAGTGCGATTCAACACACCCGTCATCTGCATATAAGTATTCTGAATGAAGATAATGAGGAAGTAGAATGGTTTGTATCTGATAATGTCGATGAAGAGCTACCACCGGAATGGTTTCAACGAGCTGTTAAAACCACCTATCCATTTTCAAACTACGACATAAAGCTTGCCGATGGCAGAGTGAAAAAAATTATTGTTCGAGCTGATCCAATGGATGAGATTGCTGAAGCCTGGGAGGAATCCGAGTCTTATTTCTGGTCAGTAATGACGATGATTGCCGTAATATTTTTAGCGATTAATTTCGTATTTAATTCCATGTTGCAAAATGTTCGGACAATTGTTGTTGGCTTACGGCGAGTAGAGTCTGGTCAATATGGTCGTAAACTTCCACCTTTCAAAATCAGTGAATTCGATGCCATTGCCACAGAAATCAATCACTTGTCCGACGCTTTGAAAGTTGCCAAAGAGAATAATCAGGCGTTAGCCCGCCATACGATGCAGATTCAGGAATCTGAAAGACGTAATTTATCTCGCGAATTGCATGATGAAATGGGCCAATCGCTGACGGCTATAAAAGCTATGTCTACCGCGATTCGCCAGCCGGGCACGGATGTGGCAAAAATTTCCGATTCCATCGCTGAAATATGTAACCATTTGGCCGGCGTGGTACGTTCTATGATGCGGACCTTGCATCCATTAAGTCTGGCTGATTTAGGCTTGGGGGCGACGCTGGCCGATCTTGTTAATGAGTGGCGTCGCAGGCATCCTGATCTGGTGATAAAACTGGATTATGATGACCGGCTGGATGATATTTCACATGAGTTGGCGATACATGTTTATCGAATTGCACAGGAATGTCTCACCAATGTAGTGCGTCATGCCAATGCAACTGAGGTAACATTACTGATTCGACAGGAGGGAGAGCATACATCCCCACGTGTAGTTATGCGGATTCGTGATAACGGGCAAGGCGGTGAGTCTTCCGGACATGGGTTCGGGGTGTTGGCCATGCGGGAACGGGTTGAGAATATGGGAGGCCGTTTCAGATTTGAGTCTGAGGCAGGAAAAGGCGTTAATGTCAGTGTATGGATGCCAATCATAGAGAAAACAGAGAATGAATGATAAAAAGATAAGTGTATTACTGGTAGATGATCACCAGGTGGTTAGAGCCGGATTCAGAATGTTACTGGATTCTCAACCTTTTATTGGCGACATAGTGGATGTTGATCGTGGGGAAGTGGCCTGTCATGAATATGAACGCAAGCGTCCTGATGTGGTGGTAATGGATTTATCCATGCCCGGCATTGGTGGATTGGAAACCATCCGTCGTCTTAAAAAGCAGGATCCACAGGCCACTATACTGGTCTACAGCATTCATGATGAATCGATCTATGTCGAGCGTGCCATTCAGGCCGGTGCTAAAGGCTATGTAACTAAAAACAGTGCTGCAGAAGTACTGGCAGAAGCCGTGTTAGCGGTATCTCAGGGCAAACGTTATATTGAACAGGATATTTTGCCGAATATAGACGATTTCAAACATCCCAGTGATACATTGCATTACGGTCAGGTGGTGGAGTTGTTATCGCCAAGAGAGTTTGATGTGTTTTGTCTGACGGCCAAAGGCATGACGGCACATGAAGTCGCTGCCGAATTACATTTGGGCTACAAAACTGTTGCGAACTACAACACCCAGATTAAAAGTAAACTGAATGTAAACACCACGGCAGATCTAGCGAATATTGCCGTTGTATTAGGTATTATCAAACATTAGCATCAACTGCTATCCAACTGATAATTAATAGTTAATGTAAAAATAATTCAAACCTCTTGAATTTTATTAACACATCCCTATCTTGCTGATCAGAAGACAGTATTCGTCTTCATGATGAACTTGTTATGGAGGTGTTTTTATGGCTATTCAACGATACAGACCTTACAGTCTGCTTGATAATCTGCAACGTGAAATGTCGACGCTATTCCAGTCGCCCGCCACTGAAACCAACTTTAGTGAAGAGGATTGGACACCAGCAGTGGATATTCAGGAAAACGCAGAGAGTTACATTATTCACGCCGATCTGCCCGGCGTTAAAGCCGCAGATATTGAAGTGACAGCCGAAAATGGTCTGCTGACCATTAAAGGTGTGCGTGACAGTAAAAAAGTTGAAGAAAAAGATAATTACAAACGTATTGAACGCTTCAGTGGCAGTTTTATGCGGCGTTTCACTTTACCTGAAACGGCTGATGTAGATAACATCAATGCCGCTTCACGGGATGGGGTGTTGGAGTTGACGATTCCTAAAATGCCACAGCTGCAACCTAAACGCATTGAGGTGAATGTGCAGCAGTAAAATCAAATTAAAGCCCCGGACAAATCCTTTTTCCGGGGCTTTTTTGTACACAGGAAAAATTCCCAATATAATAGTAATCAGGTTAGTAGATATCTAATCAACTCAAAAAGATAAGCAACATTGCTCTTGCGGGTAGAGAATGGAACCAAGTTTTTAAATTTAAGGAGCAATACTAATGAAACACACAGCTAAATTATTAACTGCTGCAATCACCATGTCATTATCTTCAATGGCATTGGCTGATAACGATAATTATGACCTCGACGATATCCGTGAATGGAAACTGGTCAAAATGGAAACATGTATGGACGCTGCTTTGGATACCATTCCTGGTAATGTTCGTAAGCTGGAAATGAAAATGGAAGGTGATGATCCTATCTATGAGTTCGATATTGAAGCTACTGCTAATGGCAATACCTACAACGTCGAATGTAATGCAGAAGAAGGTTTTGTTACCGAAATTGAACGTGAAGTCGCCGCTGACGACGCTACGTTCAAAAAATACGCAAAAATCACTGAATCAGAAGCGCGTCAAACGGCTTTAGACTTTATTCCTGGTGAAGTTGTCGCCAATGAATATGAAATCGGTTACGAAGGTTCGGTCACTTATGAATTTGATATCGTGAATGAACACGGTCGCGAATATAAAGTCGACGTAAATGCAGTAACAGGTGAAATTGAAGAAGCCAATTTAGAGTTGTATGAAATTGGTATGGAAAAAGAACTGAACCAGTAAGATCAGTTCCAGTAATATTAAAAAGCCGGCTAATAAGCCGGCTTTTTTTATGAGTATCAATCCGTGGTGTTCAATATGAACCCGAACGTTATTTGACCCGCATACCAGGTTGAGCCCCTGCATCAGGATTAAGAATAAATAAATCCTTTCCTCCGGGACCCGCGGCGAGAACCATACCTTCAGACAATCCAAACCGCATTTTGCGTGGTGCCAGATTTGCCACCATCACCGTTAATTTACCGACCAGATCTTCAGGAGCATAAGCAGATTTAATCCCAGCAAATACCTGTTTTTCAGCCAGTCCGATATCCAACGTCAGTTTCAACAGCTTTTCAGCACCTTCAACATGTTCGGCATGAATGATTTTGGCAATACGCAAATCAATTTTGGAAAAGTCATCAAACTGAATTTCATCGGCAATCGGATCAATGTTTTCAGCTGTTTTTACGGGTGTCGCCGTGGCAGTCATATTTTCTTTGGATTCCTCGATGATGGCGTCAATCTTATCCTGTTCAACACGAGTCATTAGCGGTTTGAATGGATCAATGGTATGACCCAATAATGGTTGACCAATATCAGTCCACTGTAATGCGTCAATTTTTAGAAAAGCTTCAGCCTGTTCAGCCGTGCGAGGCAATACCGGCTTAAGATAGGCTATCAGCACTCTGAACAGATTAATGCCCATGCTGCACACGGCCTGAACTTCAGCTTCTTTACCGTCTTCTTTCGCCAATACCCAGGGTTTTCGTTCATCAATATATTGGTTGGCTTTGTCCGCCAACGCCATGATTTCACGCATCGCCAGAGCAAACTCGCGATTATCATAACGTTTGGCAATGGATTCTGCCTGATCGGTAAAGGCTTTAAATAAAACCTCATCAGCCAATGCATCACTTAACTTGCCGTCAAAACGTTTATTGATAAAACCAGCACAGCGGCTGGCAATATTGACTACCTTACCCACCAGGTCGGAGTTAATACGGCTCTGAAAATCTTCCAGACTCAGATCGATATCTTCAATGGTGTTATTCAGCTTGGCAGCAAAATAATAACGCAAATATTCCGGATTCAGATGATTCAGATAAGTGCGGGCTTTGATAAAGGTGCCGCGTGACTTGGACATTTTTTTACCATCAACGGTAAGAAAGCCATGTGCGTAAACACGATTCGGCAATCTGAAACCGGCACCTTTGAGCATGGCTGGCCAGAACAGCGCATGGAAATAAATAATATCCTTACCGATAAAGTGCACCATTTCAGTGGGACTGTCGGCACGCATAAATTCATTAAAATCCACACCGGTGCGGTCACAGTAGTTTTTGAAGCTGGCTAAATAGCCAATCGGGGCATCCATCCACACATAGAAAAATTTGTTCGGTGCATCCGGAATTTCAAAACCAAAGTAGGGTGCATCACGCGAGATATCCCAATCCTGCAGACCGCTGTCAAACCATTCACCGAGTTTACGACCGACTTCAGCCTGTAAATGATCACCCTGAGTCCATTCCCGCAGCATCGGTTCAAAATTACCCAGTTTGAAGAAATAATGCTTAGATTCTTTAGTGATGGGCGTAGCGCCAGAAACGGCTGATACAGGGTTTTTTAATTCGGTTGGATCATATGTGGCACCGCAGGCTTCACAGTTATCACCATATTGATCAGCAGCACCGCATTTCGGACATTCACCACGAATAAAGCGATCTGGCAGAAACATTTCTTTTTCTGGGTCATAGGCCTGACTGATGGTGCGGCTTTCGATATGTCCGGCATCACGATTTGCCAGATAAATCTGGCTGGCCAGTTGGCGGTTTTCTTCGCTGTGGGTACTGTGATAGTTATCAAAACCAATCGCAAACTCGGCAAAATCCGCTTGGTGTTCCTTGCTGATATCGGCAATTAATTGTTCAGGGGTAATGCCCTCATTTTGTGCGCGCAACATAATTGGCGTGCCATGGGCATCATCGGCGCACACATAATGACATTCGTGGCCTCGCATCTTTTGAAAACGCACCCAGATATCTGTCTGAATATATTCAACAAGATGTCCAAGATGGACAGAACCGTTGGCATAGG
>DELT01000040.1:3184-17089 GCA_002354555.1 Methylophaga sp. UBA2689 | reverse complement strand
CAGAAACATAATCGTCACTCACCCGTAGATATGATTATGACCAATATTCCCAGCATGGTTTACCGTTGTAAAAATGATCGTGACTGGACGTTTGAATTTGTCAGCGATAGTTGCCTTGAAGTCACTGAATATCAGCCTTACGAGCTGATAAACTCAAACAATGTCACCTATATGCAGCTGATTCACCCCGAAGATCAACCTCGTTGCTGGGAACATGTACAGGAACAGATAGCCAAACAGCGAAAATTCCAGATGATCTATCGTATCTGTACCCGCACCAACAAAACCCGCTGGGTGATGGAACAAGGTGAAGGTATCTTTTCTGCCAGTGGCGAGTTGCTTGCCCTGGAAGGTGTTGTTATCGATCTGAGTAACGATACTTCCTCTCAACTTGAGTTTGGACTACGTGAAATGCTTGAAAACAGACCCGATTAAATAAAATAACAGCCCCCCTTACCTAAGGGGAGCTGTGACTGTGATACATTTAGTAAGCTAAATCAGAAACTGCGTGAGATATAACCGATAAATTGGTCATCACCACGATCACCCCACCAATCTTCATCAGCGTTGGTATCGGTATAGTTCACACCTACAGTCCAACCTTCGGAACCAGCAAGCGTTAGGTCCTTGCTAAGACCAATCTGATAGTCTGTGTAATCATATTCACTGTAATTTTCGACATCCAGACGACCAACGTGCGCTGACAAATTGAAGCCCATTGGCAAACCGTAAGCGAAATTCAATTCATAGTAACCTGTGCCTTTGGAATCACCATTGGCGTCAGCACCCATAGTATTATTATTGACACCGCCCCAATCTGTCAGCGTACGACTATATTTAGCAGTAAACCATTTCCAAGTCCCAGCCACATAGGCTTCTGTGGTATCAAAATCTTCATCACTACCACCGCCCAAGCCTGGTACTTTCTCACGATCAGGGTAGTAGAACTGCAATAACCCCACATCGACACTAAAGTCATCAGTAAACTGATGGTAATAACCACCATAAAAGTCTACTTCAAGACTGTTACCCACATTAAGGTCTTCTTCCAGACTGGAAGCCCATACGCCCGCATACCAACCACTGGTATGAGCATAGTCAAAGCCACCCTGCAGAGCCACGTCTTCATCACTAAAATCAATACCACGGAAATTGTATTGACTGAACAGACCGACATTGGCACTGAAACTATGTGGCGAGGTTGTTTCGGCAAATACTGATGCGCTCGTCATTAAGCTCATCCCGGCCAACCCTGATACCACCATATTTCTCATTTTCATTTTTGTTTCCTTCTGGGTTTTTAAAGGTAATGCGAACCGCTGGCCGGCATTAGCCAGCGGCCAGTGCTATGGACGAAAGCCCATATTCTTTGAAAGGAAATTTATTCCGGCTGGGTACCCAATCCCAGTTCGGCTCCGTCTTCTAATGGTTCCAACCAATCGATAACGGTTTGTCGATAAAGATCCAGCCCCTTATATTCGGAGAGATCAGGATGCAGATTAGTCAGCACCCGACGTAGCCGTTTTGCCCATTTTGGATAAGTGATCAATTCATCTAGGCTGATAAGATAGCCACGCACGCTGAAGGCAATCGCATTGCTACGTGGCAGACGGAATAACGCCTGCAGTTCAACACGAAGGTACACTTTCTCTCCTACGTTCTCCGGAGTAACAGAAGCGTTATCCGGCCCCCACAATGGGAACTCTTCTGGAGAAGTATCAAGACGCGGATTCACCGTCATGGTCCAGTTAAGCCGACGCACCGGACTGCCATATTGCAGATGCAGCAAATATTTCAATGCCCGGTCAAAAATACCGATTTCATTCGCTTGTGGAACCGGACCATGCCATTCTTTGAAAGACATACCGGCATCAAAAGCGATTGACCAGTCGGCCTGACTGGTGACCATACCCATATCAGCAAACAAGTCGTCGTCACGATGATCCATGATGATCCAGTCACCCTGGACCTGACGGGTGATGTACTCAAACGGCTCCATTGGCAACGTACTGGTATCACCAAAAGTAAATGTCTGGTCAATTTCCAGTGGTTTGTTAATCCAGTGCCATTGATCGCCGTTTTTGGTCAGTTCAAACCATTGAGGATAATCCGTCGATAATGAATCCATGATCAGTTCAACCATGTCCCATTGAGCGTCCATCATGTGTGGCAAAGCAATATAACGCGTAGGATCACGTTCAAGAGTCAGACGTCGATCCTCACACTCGGCGATGTAATGCTCATCAATATCGATGGCATGTTCAAAAACCGATCCAGGGTTGGTTGAAACATGCTGCTCGATATTGACGCTGTACATGTATTCATCTTCGGCAAACGGAAATGGGAAACGCCGTATTGCCTCACGTGAATTACGGAAAGTGTAATCGTCACGGAAAGTTTCTTTTTTAAAGGCTGGAGTATTCATAAGACGTCCTCAGATATTGAGTAATAATTTCTGACAGCGGGCCCTGGATACGCAGGGCATGATTTTGTTGCCAGATGCCTTCTCAGCATCGGACAGATAATGATCGTTATGCATCAGTGCACCATCACACTCCAGAACCTCTACTTCACAGCGTCCACATGCACCGCCACGGCAGAGAAAATCGGGTTCCAGACCAGCTTCTTCCATTGCTTCGAGCATGCTCATATCGCCAGGGACTTCAATTTCCATATTGGACTTGACCAGTTGAACCTGAAACGAATCACCGATAGGTGGCGCCAGGAACTGCTCGCTATGAACATGCGTTTTGGGCCAGCCCAAATCTTTGGCCGTCAGTAATAACGCATTGACCATTGGCTCCGGACCACATACATAAATATGGGTACCGAGAGGTTGGTTGGATAGAAGGTTGTTGAAATTAATTCGCTGTCCTTCACTTTCAATATGCAGATGCAATCGATCACCACACATTTGTTTCAGTTGTTCGACAAAAGCACCATGCTCAGCTGAACGGAAGGCGTAATGCATTTCATAGTCATCACCGAGTCGTTTTAAATCGGCGATTTGCGACATAAATGGCGTAATACCGATTCCACCGGCAACCAGAATGTGTTTTTTGCCTAGCTTGGAAAGACTGAACAGATTGACGGGATAGGTTATCTGCAGCTTGGAGCCCACCTCGATACCGTCATGCATAAAAACTGAACCACCGCGTGAATTCTCCTGCCGACGAACCGAAATATGATAACTGTCAGTATTTTCCGGCGATCCCATCAGTGAATAGGGATTACGATGGATTCGACCATTAATGTTCATCGACACCACTACATGACTGCCACCTGAAAACCTCGGTAACGGCTGGCCATTTTCCTCAACCAGCGTGAAATGTTTCACCATATCGGTGACCTGTTCGACATCGGCCACTTTTACGTTCAGGATACTCATGGATAAACCTCTTCAATCTGTGGAATGTTGCCAGGCTCCTCTGCATCGACCATGACTCCCATGTACGCACCAAGACGCCGGGAAAAATGGTCCCGGACAAACAGATGTCGACCACAATTGCTACATGGAAAGACGTTGTGATGAACATCACGGGTAATGGTTTTGCAGTGAACGCAATACACCGGTCTTGCCA
Organism: Methylophaga sp. UBA2689; assembly: GCA_002354555.1. Taxonomy (GTDB): domain Bacteria; phylum Pseudomonadota; class Gammaproteobacteria; order Nitrosococcales; family Methylophagaceae; genus Methylophaga. The sequence continues at coordinate 13,508 of DELT01000040.1, read as the reverse complement.
ACGTGCCGCACAACTCTTTCTGCACATCAACATCCTGCACACCAGCAGCACGGGTTTTCTGCAAAACTTGCCACATAAAAGCTTCGCTGCCTGCCACATAAAAGTGGGTTCCCATCGTGCAGTCTTTCAGTCGTTGTTCCAGATTTTCCAGCAAGCTTTCTTCTGAATCACAAATATCAAGTTCCTCCAGCACTATTTGCTGCAGGATGTCTGAATAATTCTTTTCGGCCTTTGGTAAATCTGCATAAAGCACCTGAATAGGGTCTTTGGGGTACATCTGCTGAAATAATTTAAGAACAGCAATACCACCCTCGCCCCCGGCCACCACCAGATGTGCAACCGCAGGGGTTTGCCATACCAGTGAGTCGTACAGTGGTTTGCTTCTTATCCAGTAACCTCTTTGCATAATGATTTCCTCATTAAATCTGGCTTAGCGCGGCCAGGTTCCTGGCTGGCGCTGTGCAGACTATTTACTTTTGTTGTTCCGGATGAGTACGCAGGCGCATCGGATCATAGAAAGGCATTTTGGCAACATAGGCTTTGACCGGTTGTTTGCCTTCCACCATCAATTGAGTCCCGATTGCGAGATGATCAGGATGCAGATGAACCAGTGCCAGAGATTGCATCAGGTAATTGCTGTAACTGGAACTGGTCACCACCCCAATATCTTTACCGTCATGCGTTATACGAGAACCAGGCTCAACAGCTTCGGCGGTCATACAGATAATACCGGCCTGCTTGAAGCGTTCTTTGCCTTTAGAGGCCAACACAGCCGCCTTGCCGATATAATCGCCGGGTTTATCCAGATCGACACCCCAGCCCATATTGACTTCCCAGGGAGTGGTATCGCCCTCAGGCATTTCGTATGGGAAAAACAGCAGACCTGCTTCCACACGGGTAAGATCAAGCGAATCCCAGGAGGCGGCAATCACACCAAATGGCTGGCCTTTTTCAAGAATCATGTCCCAGAGATGAATGGCATCATCGGCACTGCAGTAAACTTCATAGCCACGCTCGCCTGAATAGCCGCCACGGGCAATTTTGATATCACAGCCAAATAGTTTCGCGTCAAGATGACGGAAATACGGCAGCGTTTCCAAATCAAAGTCCAGATGAGGATTTAGCACTTCCAGGGATTTCGGTCCCTGCAAAGACAGGATATGTACATCCAAATCCGCTGCGATCTGAACATTTTTACCCTGGGAGAGCTTCTCCAGCTGCTGTGGGGTGGCACCGCTGCCATGCGACAAGCGGAATTGATTCGGCGCATCACAAATCACCATAATGTCATCACATAATGCACCAGTCTCATCCACTTCAGCTGCCAGCCTTGAGGTACCCGGTTCCATTTTGGTGACATCAATGGTGACCAGTTGGTCCACTACTGCCGTTGCATCAGGACCACTCACATTCAGAATATTCAAAGCAGATACGTCATACAGACCTGCCCGAGTACGTACAGCAATCACCTCTTCATCAGCATCCGATTTATAGCTCCACGGAATCGGCATATTGTTCCAGGTATCCCCATTCAATAACGAACCGAGTTCCTTATGACGTACATTCAGGATTGAATTTCTAAGCATTGCGATCTCCACAGTCATTAAAATTTATGGCATAGGCAAACCATAGCCCAGCAGACAATGCTCGAAAATTCCCAAGATGGCGTACTCCCAATGGAGTAAATAGCCGCACTCGAATTTGAATTAGCTGAGGTCTTATCTAAGATCAGGGATATTTATTAAGCCGATATAGATTTTGGGAGTTGCTGTAACCGTTGCAGCGTTTGAATCATTTCCAGCACAACCTGGGCTGACTCCTTGCCTTTGACACGAGCCCGGGTACTCGCCTGTTCTTCGTTTTCGGTCGTCAGAATGGCATTGGCAATAGGAACACGGTAATGCTGCTGTATTTCGGTAATGGCCCGAGCTGATTCGTTGCAAACCACCTCAAAATGATAGGTTTCACCGCGTATCACACAGCCCAACGCTATCAGTCCATCAAATTTTCCGCTTTCCGACAGTTCTGATAAAACCAATGATATTTCCAACGCCCCTGGTACGGTAAACAGCACAATATCGTTGCTGGCCACTGCCGCTCGATTCAGTTCATCGATGCAACCACTGACCAACGCGCTGCCTATTGCCGGGTTAAAACGTGACTGTACGATACCTATCCGCAGACCTTTACCATTTAAACCAGCTTTCGTTGCTGACACTTTTAGTTCATCTGTCATACCACTTTTCCTTCATATAGGTCGCGAAACCAACGGGGATGTCTGCCTAGGCAGACACTGCCAGTACCCCCGCCAGCCCACGATTTTAGGAGGGTCAATTGTTCTTCCATCGCCACAACTGCTGAATGTGCTGAGACAACAACAACCCTATAAGTCCAGCCTATTCAAAATGGCTGCGCAGCTCTTCTTCGATTTCAAAAATATCGCCGACAATGCCGTATTTGGCGATAGTAAAAATGGAAGCGCCTGGATCACTGTTTACAGCAACAATAGTCGGCACATGTTTCATGCCCGCCATATGCTGAATTGATCCAGAAATACCCATCGCCACATACAACTTGCATGATCCAACCACTTTGCCTGACTGACCGACCTGACGGGATTTTGGCAACCAGCCGGAATCGGCTATAGGTCTTGAGCAACACAAAGTGGCATCTGCCATCTCAGCCAGCTCTCGGAACTGTTCCACATTGGCTTCTTCGGCAATACCACGCCCTATCGACATAATGAAATCGACCGTGGTGATATCAATATCATCTGCCCCGCCAGCCTCAACAAATTCCAGGTTAGTACTGCGTGATTCGATACTGGTCATATCTTCTGAAGCTACCGATGGAGAAGCTTTTTCCTCAGTCGGCTTGAAGACACTTGGACGAATGGTCAACAGCACACATTGCTTGTCTGGAAAATCCAGTTCTACATTGACCTTCTGGTCATATCCGGAGCGTGTCGCCACCAGCTCATCGCCATCGTATTGCAGACCATATACATCAGTAGCAAAACCATAATTACCCTTGCGTGCCAAAGTGGCTGCGTAGCCCAGTGAATCAACGGTATGTGGCAACAGCACCACTTCCGGATCCAGCTTTTCCATCAGCGAAGTGATCGCAGCTTCAAAGATATCCGGATCAAACTCGACAGTGGCCGTTTTTACCGTGATGATTTCATCCACACCGGCAACGGACAGATCCGCAACATAGTTTTCTGCCTGTTCGCCGATCACTGCAACGACGACTTTGTCATCGTCCTGACGCAGTTCCTGTGCAGCAGCAATAACTTCCAGTGAGATAGGTCGCAGTTCGCCACGACGGTGTTCAGTAATTAATAAGAATGTTTTCATGGTTATTCCCCTTTGAACTCACGAATAATTTCAGCCAGTTTTGCTGCCTGTTCAGAAGGTGTCCCCTCAATCATTGAGGCCATACCTTTTTCAGGAATATACATACGCCGTACACGTGATAAAGCAGCATCAACACCAACATCACTGTCACTCAAGCCCAAATCACTCAGGCTGATTTCATCTACCGGTTTGGCAGCTGCCTGCTTGATACCGCGTAACGAGGCGTAACGCGGGGTATTGATACCCAGCTGAATGGTGAGCACCGATGGGCAGTCAATTTCCACTTCCTGTGACAGTCCGCCTTCCAGTTCACGGGTGATTTTGGCTTTGTTACTGCCCGGTTTATATTCAAGTCCTGCTACCACTGCCGCATGAGGCCAGTTAAGACTGGCGGCCAGTGAAATACCGGTCGAACCCGCTGCATCATCTGATGACTGCACACCAGCAAATACCATATCCGGTTTTTCTTTTTCGACGACAGCAGAAAGAATGCGACCGATCGTGACCGAATCAGAACCTTCCATCGCATCATCCCAGACTCGAATAGCACGATCAGCCCCTTTAGCCAGGCATTTTCTCAGGACGTCATCGACCCTTTCCGGTCCCACCGATACCACCACCACTTCAACTTCGGTATCAGATGATTCTTTGATAACCATCGCTTCTTCAAGTGAAAAGTCATCCCACTCGTTGAGGTCGTAAAGCAGAAAATCCTCATCGACATCAAGTTGATCATCACGAATTTCGAAGTCTTCATCTAATGCAGCGACTTCTTTAACTGCAACCAGTATTTTCATCAGATTTCTCTCCTAGTTGACTGTATAAAACAGCATTTCTAATGCAGCGAAGGCTGCAAATACTTTTGTGCAAACCATTTGAACACCATAAAACGGACGGATAGATCAGGATCGTCATGCAGGCTCCAGCGGTCGCGATCACTCAGTGAAGGGTTAGATACCAGCATTAACCGATGCAAGTAATACGGGTCTTCCAGCAGCGGCAGTAGAGTGTCTCGCTCGGCCTTTGGATTGATAATCACGCCACGACGTATATCAGTCTGTTGAGACCCCGACAGTCTGATCAAAATGGCTTGCGGGGTATTAGTGTTGCTAGCCACTCCACTCAGCACGTCGACATCATCTTCAGCAGACAACATGTCGAGTACATCTGCAGGTGTGTTCTTTTGATAGGCCACACCGGCTCTGACCCAGACGCTGTTATCTACAGAAAGCCGTCTGAGAATATCGATGGATGTCAGTGGGTTTCGAGTAACTGCACGGCGAACTTCATCATTCTGGTCCTGGGCCAGTTTATTAAGCAGCATTTCATCTAACTGGGGATGACGGGCAACTCTCTGTCTGACCCAATGATCTTCATCATTAGCCAGCTGTTGCAAATTCTCATCTGTCAGGTCAGTTCGACTTGCCAAAGCGCGACGCACGCTATTGGAACTGTTATGGATCATCTGATTAGCGAGTTCTTTACTCAGAGATGGGTTACCGGCCAAGGTACGAAGCACGCTGACGTCATCATGTTGAGCAAGATTGGCCAATTTTTCCGGGGCTAACCGGGGATTTGCCGCCAGGTGTCTTAGGATGGTTGTGTCTGTTTCATTAAATGCCAAATCCAGCAAAAACTGTGGGCAACGGATGTGTGTGACCACAGCGGATCGGATAAAACAGTTACCACGCTGATAGATCTTTTCCATTAATTCAGGAGGTGTTTCAGCATGGACAGCCAATTCGTTATCAAACATGTCGGGATAACGTTGTTCAAGGAAAATCAATGTATTTGCATCGGTGTTTGGATGCGCAGCAATAGATTTAAGAATCGGAATGTCATCTTCGCTCATTGCCAGACTGTTCAGTAATGTCGATGAGCTATGTACATGCTGAGTCAACAGGCTGATCAACTGCCGATCATGACCACCTTTTTTATAGATAGTGTTCAACGTGCCGGCACGACTGGCTGGGTTTTTATCCAATCTTAACCTGACTGTTTCATCATCGATTTCCGCCAGCATTTGCAGCACTGCTGCAGGTGTATGCTCCCAGCGGGCCAGCAACAGTGTGTTGCGACGCTCCTCACAAAGGATGCCACTCAACTGCTGTTTTTGCTCACCCTCAGCCAGTTCATACACTGCTGCTGCACTATGCAGATCACCACTGCTTATCGCACAGTTAATCAGTGCATCGGCAGTCTCCGGCAGACGCGTATCAGGCGGAAACAACATCGGCATCGATGACCTCAGATTCATCAAACTCAACACATTCGTTGACCAGCTCAATCAATTCTTTGACGACGAATTTGCCTTCATACCCAGCGGTTTTAAGTGCATCCTCAAACATGGTCAGATCTTTCGGGCATGAAACGATAAAGACGTCCAGCTCTTCAATTTCTGCCGCTTCACGCATGCGGTTCTCAGATGGTTTCTCAATACCGACCGGATCCGGAATCCAGATACGACCACCACCGGCACCACAGCAGAAGGAATTGTCACGATTACGGTCCATTTCGATCAGCTCGCAACCCAGCAACTTGATCAATTCACGTGGTGCGTCATAGCCTTTGTTATAGCGGCCAAGATGACATGGGTCATGGAATGTCACCCGATAATCGAGCTTTTTGTTGAGCTTGAGTTTGCCCTGTTCGAATAACTGTTTCAGTAAGGTGGTGTAATGCTGAATTTCAAACTCACCACCAAAATCCGGATACTCATTACGAATAGTGTTGAATGAGTGGGGATCTGTCGTAACAATCGAGTTGAAATCGCATTTTTCCAGGGTGCTGATATTGGCATTGGCCAGGAACTCGTAGAGCCCTTCCTCACCGACTCGACGTACATCATTACCGGCATTCATTTCAGCTTCGTAAAGCAGGCCGAAATCAACCCCTGCCTGTTTCATTAACTTGGCAAAAGAACGTGTAACTACCTGGTTACGAGGATCAAAAGAAGCGTAGTCACCGACAAACCACATCACATCAACCGGTTCTTTACGTGCATCTTTAATGGTGAATGGCAATTCCTTGGTCCAACGTGGACGTTTACGTTTCGATTCATTCATCGAGTTGCCGTTTTTATGGATTGACTGCATGGTTTTCTGCAGAATCGGTTCCATATTGCCTTCATCCACCAGCTTGCGGCGCATCTGCACAATGATCGGAACATGCTCGATCGCGACAGGACAAATCTCCACACAGGCCATACATGTTCGACATGACCAAAGTGTTTCCATGAATACCTGACCGACATCCTTGCCATGAACATCCAGCTCGGCCTGTTCTGGCAGCTCCTTGGATTGCAATGATTTATTGGCAAATTCACGTAACGACAGGATCACATCACGCGGTGATAACGGTGCACCTACAGCAGTTGCCGGACAAGCTTCATGGCAACGGCCGCACTTGGTACAGGAATCCAGATGCAGCAACTGTTTCCAGGTAAGGTCAGTAATGGTTTTGATACCAATATCTTCCTGATCTTCAGGCACACTCGGCAACCGCTTACCCGCCATCGGATCACGGAACATCAAAGACGCTGATGCGGTGAAGATATGTTTTACTTTGGTGTACGGAATCAGTGCGACAAAGGCCAAAGCCAACACACCATGGAACCACCACAGTCCAGTGCGGAAATTGCCTGCTGCTTCTGCCCCCATGCCCAGGCCAGCCATTACATGTGCCATCAGTGCCCCGATGGGTGACCACCAGCGATAATCCCAGACAGTCGCGGTATCACTTAACCAAATCAGTCGTGCGGCTTCCAGTAAAAAACCGGTAAAGCCAATCAGAATAAGCGCCCATAAAAAAGCCCAGTCTTCGCGGCGGTAACCACTGCGATCATAATCGGGATCGCCGGGTTCACGATCCGGGCGAGCATAGTCAAGCTTGGGCAGCTTTAACCATTTTCTGCGGTACATCATATATAGCAGCCCCCCAATCAGGCCGACACCTGCCAGATCCAGAATCAAGGAGAACCATAGATAGAAATCGCCATACCAGAACGTGATACCAAATATCGGTTCCAGAATGTCGTATTCGAGGGTAATCGTGGCTGTGCCGATAAACAGCAGCACAAAGCCGAAAAATATCAGTGCATGGGCACGACCAGCTGACTTATCACGCCGTTTAAGGGTGCGATGCGTTGCCATGGTCTTGCTCATGTCTTTAAAGCGTGCAAAAAACTCACCCCAAGAAGCATCAGGCTTGCCGCGACGATACTTGCGGATCTGCACATAAACACCGTAAATAAATATACCGATAGCGGTATATCCGATTACGTAGAAAAGATAAATTGACCAGTTTGAAAAGCCTTCAAACAGAATTCGAGTAATTTCATGTGCTTCATTCATGACACACCTACTTTCCTGGGAAATTCATAATGATTGAGCAAACGGAAGGTGTGCTGTCACAATCGACAGCACACAACCGGTTCCTGCTATTTAGATCTTGTACTCGATCTCATGGTTACCACCCGGCATATGCGGTGTGCCCCAGGCAATCGTTTCGCGTTTGTACGGCAGCGGGAATTGTGGATTTTCAGACTCAATCTCACGTGCCACACGATGACCGGTAAAGGTGGCATCAGCGATATAACGAGGCGCTTCAGCATCACCAATCAGGTACACGCCTTTGATATCATTCTCAGCCCACTCACTTTCACGGGCCTTGAGTTCCTGATAAAGCTTGTTATCAGATTTACGACCTGTGACCAGTACCAGAGAATCAAACTCAAGCCAGCGATGCGTTTTGTTTTCATCGCGCGGCAATTTGCCCGGACCACGGTAGCTACGACGTGAACCATCGCCCCACATGTTGTAAATTTCCAGACGTCCGGTTTCAATGCGACTGCAGAAATGATTACCGATTTCTTCAATATTCAATTCGTGCAGACGGCGCATCATATTTGGATATTCCAGAGTGAATTCCATATATTTCGCCAAATGGACACCTGAAACGATGGTGACCTCATGACCGTCATTGACCAGTTTTTCAGCCAGACTTGGCGCCATGAAATAACTATCTGCATTGAGAATCACAACCCGCTTACCGATTTTCTTTTCACCTGATATGACTTGTTCAGGGGTTAATTGATCCGGTAATGACGCATCAGCACCCGGAATGGCATCATGAGTCAGACAGTTATCCCCATTGGTATGCCATTTGGCACCGGTAGCGATAATGACTTTTTCTGCACCATATTCCAGTACATCATCGGCAGTGAGCGCTTTTTGCCCCAGAGCCAACACACTGTTTTTGTTTTTCTTGACCAGTTTCTGCAGTTGGGTTTCACGGTAATCACGGTGATATCCCCACTCGCCCAGCCCCGGTAACGACGCGATCTGATTAAGATGACCACCAACTTTTTCAGCGGTATCGTAAACATGAACCACATAGCCCTGTTCCATCAGTACCCGTGCTGCCTCAGCACCTGAAGGTCCTGCACCAACAACCAATACTGAATCAGAGGAAGTGGCTTTCTTGAATTTTTCTGGATGCCAGCCGCGGCGATACTCTTCACCTGCTGTCGCATTCTGCGTACAGATCATTGGCGGGCCACCAATTTCCCAACGGGAAATACAGACATTACAACCGATACAAACACGAATATCGTCGTAACGACCTTCTTCAATTTTCTTCGGTAAGAACGGATCTGAAATAGATGGACGTGCCGCACCAATAATATCGGCATAGCCTTTGGTGACAATTTCAGTCATTTTTTCCGGATCGGTAAAACGACCTACGCCAAGTACCGGTTTTTTGGAAACTTCTTTAACAAACTTGGTCCACGGAACCTGATGACCTTGCTGATAGAAACGTGATGGACCGGCATCCTCGCCCCACTCCGCGATATCACCGACATCCACATCCCATAAATCCACCAGCGGATCAGCCATCTGGATGAACTTCATACCATCTTCTTCTACTTCGATTTGGCCGGGACCATACAGGGTATCAACAGCAAATCGAGTTGCAATGGCACAATCACTGCCAACTGCATTACGTACTTTTTCTAATGTTTCAAGCCAAAATCGTGCCCGGTTTTCCAGCGAACCACCATATTGGTCAGTTCTTTTATTGTAATAAGGATTTAAAAATTGCAGTGGCAGGTAAGAGTGCGCGCCGTAAACATAAATAATGTCAAAACCGGCATCACGTGAGCGGTAAGCAGCATCAACGTAGTATTGCTGCACCCGTTGGATATCGCTGAGATCCATTTCTTTACAGTAGCTCAGGGTTTCAAATTCTGAAGCAATCTGACTTGGCCCCATCGGGGTTGCCCGACTTTCCAGACAAGGTGCATGAGCACCGCCGTACCAAAGTTCGACGCCGGCTAAAGCACCAAACTTATGGACTTCATCGGTCATGGCTTTTAGATTACGTACGTCGCCTTCATCCCAGATACGGGCAGACAAACGCATGGTGTCATCAGATTCAGGATGGATTGAGCAATATTCAGTATTCATCGCCGCCCAGCCACCCTCAGCTTTCAATGAGCGATGGGCTGCCTGGAAGCCAGGTTTATCTGAACCGGCACCAATACAATGTGGTACCTGATAAAAACGATTTCGAAGTGTTTTGGGACCGATTTGAATCGGTTCAAATAATATATCGTGCTTAGGATCGCGTGCCATATTCTGTTCTCCATTATTGTGAGTTCGGGCAAGCTTATTTTCAGCCTTGCCAAAGACCACAACAATTCTCCTGATGTGTTACCACCTAGGAAGTACGTGAGGCTTGAGCGAAGTGGTTACTCTGTCGGAGATAGCATATGGGCTGTCAGATATGACTTAATGAGCACAAATTCTGCCTTGCATTGAAATTGCTTCGAATGCATGAATTTTGGAAAGAAAAAATACTGACTGAATGCCGAGGGCTTGTTGATCTTTCATATCCACCACTGCTGGTGGCTATTTTTGTGTCCGAGAAGGCGGAAAGCACGCAGTGTAGCCATCCTACATAAGTGA
>DELT01000040.1:0-3001 GCA_002354555.1 Methylophaga sp. UBA2689 | reverse complement strand
AGCGCCACTTATGTCCACGGATGAACAGGCCGCTATCGCTATCCCTGCTAACGCGGCATTCAGGCATCCTTGCCCATCATATGCCGGCACGCCAAGGAGGCGCGCGCCGGTCTGCGTGGCCTACATGGATGTAGGTCAGGGGCGTGAGCAGGATGCGGAAGCTTTGCTCGTCGCTTATTTAGAGTAACTACAAAAACGCCGGGAGCGTTTTTGAGCGCAAGCCCCAATGGGGTGAGATACATGGATGTATCTCACAAAAGGCGCTCCTCGTGCCTTGAGTGACACTTTTTCAGCTCACAACAGAGGCGGAGATGAAAGATCATCAAGCCCTAGACTAAAGATCAGCCACCAGCAAACTGCTGAAAAAGACTATAAGAATGCCAGCCAGCAAGACCAGATAAGGCAGAATACCGGCACGGCAAATAATATCGCCGCCATTTTCATCCAGTGACATATCTTCACGCATGGCTTTAGGAAATATGCCTTTATCCACCAGATAATGTCGCCAGATAAAGATCGGAATCACCAGCAATGCCAGCAGAATCCCACTCATCAGCGTTCCCTTACCCCAGACATTCGCCCCCATACCCATCAGCACCATATTTACGTAGGACAATAGCGTGCCAATCGCAATGAGCACTGTTGGTGCACGGTAGGGTCGTTCCCAATTTGGCCTATCCAGTCGATGTATCCAACCGGCGTTGAGGTTGAGAAAATTGAAAATGATATATCCTACATTCGATGCAGCCAGCAGGAATACATAATCAGACATGCTGAGCAGCACCAGATTGACAATCAGGTTGGTCCACATTGCAGCAGTCGGGGCTCCCTGTTCATTTACCTTGGATAAATAAGCGGGCAACATACCATCAATAGATCCCTGATATAGGGTGCGTGATGAACCGGCCATGGTGGTCATCACTGACAACAGCAACGCCAGCACCAGCATCACCACAAACACATTGGCAAACATACTATTCCCACCCAGAATACCGGCCAGGACATTCGCCACGCCCATACCACTGTAGATTTCTGCCGATAGCATTCCATCATAAACTGCCGGTGCCACAACCTGACCGGCACTATTGAGCGTTTCCCGCTCTACAAGCTGTCCTAGTCCCAGGTGTCCCTGAAATGCCAGAGGTACGAGGGTAAACACTGCAATACATAACAAACCCGAAAAGAATATGGCCTTGAAAGTATCGCTTTTGGGATTTTTGAATTCCCGCGTATAACAAACCGCTGTTTCAAATCCATAGGTTGACCATGCCGCAATAAACAGTCCTCCGGCCATCAGTTTCCAGCCTTCAAGGTTCCATTCACCGTCGATCACATTACCGATTGAGTCATAAGCCAGAGGTGTCAATGGGGTAAGATTGGATAGCGGTAAATCCCCAGTAATCAGAGGCACCAGGCCAACTAACAGTAATGGCAACAAACCAGTCAAACCAAAGATCATGGTGGCGCGTGCCGACCGAAGTATACCGCCATTCTGGATAGCAAAAACCACCAGCATCAGGGCACTACCGATGATAAATGTCGCGTTGATTCGCAAACTCAAACCGTCTTTAAGATATGACAGATCGACCAGCGTAATTTGCCAGCTATTGATGACAGCATCAGGTGCAAACAGAGCGGAGAGAATATATCCTGCTGCCAGCCCCGATCCGATCGCAAGTACCGGCCCCCAGGCTATCCAGTTGCACCATACTGATATTGGCGCAACAATCTTTATATATCGGATCCAGGCTACTGCACCATAAACTGATGCACCGCCTGTTTTATGTGGAAATAATCCGGCGATTTCGGCATAGGTAAAGGCTTGCAGAAAACCAAAACTGATAGAAATGATCCATATCAGCCAGGCAGGCTGGCCAACTGTTGCTGCTACCGCCCCCATGGAAAACAGCACCAGTGCCGGTACGCCACTCGCTACCCAGAAGGCCCCGGTCCAATTGATTCTACGGTGCAACGTTGATGGATCTGCCCTATTTTCTGCCAGCAAATCAACGGCTGCCACATTGGCAGGTACTGAAGGCTCACTCACCCGTTTTCCCCTGTAGTTACAGCTCTTTGGCTGTATTTTTTTAGTTGTTATTGTTTACATTATCACGCATCAAGGATGGTCAACTGACTATCCTGAAAATACAATTAACAAAAGCTCGAAGCTGGGTATCTGACAATATGATTGCTAATGACATGTTATGGCAACACGCCTTTAGACGTACTTCCAAGGAGGTAGATGAATAGCTGACTTGCGTTATAGAGACTTAATACGTTTTGACAAAGATCCTTGCACACACTAAAGCCACAAGGCTAAGCCCAAATATAATCACAAAAGCCAGCACATCGGCGTAAGGATATCCCCAGAATTCAGTCATTGGTGGTTTCTCCTTCTAACAGACCGGTATCTAACATGCGTTGTCGACCAAAGTCAGACAAAGCAAACTCAAACAGTAAACGATCCTTCGCAATCGCTTCACCATCATCAAGCCGATGCCCGATACGGTTAATGAGCCCGGCTGAAGCCAGCTCATCCAGAGCAATACTGAAATGATTGATCCAGTAATGACCCTGTAACTCATATTCCACTAGTGCCCGTTGAATCAATTCAAAATCCCACAAACTCGGGTACTGATTTAGCGTGATCAGCAGAAAGCCCTTTTGTGGTAGCTTCATGACTCCACCTCGCGAAGGGTAGAAATATTCTCTGCCGGTTCACGATACATAACAAAACTGCCGGTTACGGTCAGAATCAGGCCCAACACGAAATACCATTCAGGTAGTTCCAGAGTAAATGCCATGACAAACAAAACTGCAAACACCCCGTATAAATTACCTATAGCCTCGCCCCGCCCTACACCAATCAGTGAAAAACTCTTATAAAAAGCGGTATAACAATATGCATGAGCAATCGAAGCCAACACCATCCAGATCATCACCATCGGGCTGGTCAGCATATCTACCAGCAACGTGACAATGGGTAAATCTGTCAGCAGGT
>DELT01000011.1:10549-17150 GCA_002354555.1 Methylophaga sp. UBA2689 | reverse complement strand
TATTGCCTTCAGGAGAAACAACTCCTCCCACCCTGGCCCAATGCTCCCGAGTTTTGGTACTAGATTCTGTGTAACGAGCGGTAGTAGAAAATGACCAGCTCTCATTAAATTTATGAACAAAAAAGAAAGTTAATTCCGTTTTCTCCCTATCGTATCTATCCCAGTCAGGTTCACCAACAAAGGTTTCTGAGCCGACATATCCTAAAGGTCCTCGATCAAGTGTTCCGGTTTGTGGCAAAAACTGAGCAGAAACCTGGCCTCTATTTTCCTGGCGATTTAATAAGAAAGAAAATGTTGTGTCATCTGTGGGACGCCATGTTATAGATGGAGCAATTACATAACCATCATCTTCAACATGATCGACCTGAGTATCAGCATCCCGTTGCAAACCAACAACCCTATACAACAGTTTGCCATCATCTGTCGCAGGGCCAGTCACATCAAATGCAATCTGCTTACGATTGTGAGAACCATATTGCCCCCATATCTCACCTTGCTGTTCAGCTTTTGGTAATTTTGAAACCGAATTGATAACACCACCCAGATCCCCCTGTCCGTACAACATGGATGAAGGTCCTTTAAGTACCTCAATACTTTCCAATGCATAAACGTTGGTTCGAACGCTATTATAAGAACCATAGAGTTGTCTTAAACCATCAAGGTAAAGTCCAGGAGAAATACCACGGACTTTAGCACTGTCAATACGGGTGTCAGCCCCAAATGCGCCAGAGTAAACACCGGAAGTATATTGCAGAGCATCCTGAATATTTTTTGCACCAGTATCTTTCATGAAATCATCATCGATAATGGACATCGAAAATGGTTGATCCATTATCGGCACATTTAATTTACCAACAACCGGTTCTTCTTCCAGCTCGATATAACCTAGCGCATCAGCGCCAGTAGAAGTTACTTCTACTGTCGGCAAATCAAGAGACTTTTCTTCGGTTTCTTCGGCAGATGCATTAGGTGTAAATACAAACATAGCTAAAACGGCTGGTGCACAAAACAGTCGGAGCTTTTGAACAGTTGGATACATTACGGTTCCCAGATTATTTAAATTTAAGCTAAATGATAGTGATTTAGATTTGCGTAATGTAAAGAAGTGTAACAAGCCTGTCAATTTTTTGTTCTTTTGAGGGAACTTATTTCAACTAGATCTGATTGATTTAGAAAATACCGGTATTAAAACTGGCACAAATTTGCTTTTTTCCTGATATTATTCGGCGGGCATGGACGCGCTTATAAACATATTTAGCTGTTCATACATCTATGGATAATTTTAATAGGACTTAACTTTGAACAGTAAATTAATTATTGCTTTATCTTCGGCTATGCTTTTTTCCGGCTGTGCCACCATCGTAAATGACCCCACAGTCCCTTTAACCGCCTCATTTTCTGATGGGAGTGAGGGTGAGTGTAAATTCCATAATAAGCGTGGCGTATGGGAATTAGATATGCCTGGTACCGCCATGATCCGACGCTCGGATGACTCTCTGATTTACGCCTGCAGTACAGAGGATGGAAGGGAAACTGATGGCTCAATTGTGAGTGAATTTGAATCGGGTAAATTCGCTGCCAGTGTCATTTTCTGGGATTTTGGTATTACCGATGCCATCACAGATAAACATCGCACCTATCAAGGTAATATCGTCATTCCAGTCAAACAAACAAAAGAGGTCGCTCAAGCTAGCGATACTGAAATCGAATCAACAGAAAAAAATTAATTAGCCTTTGTGATGCTCTCACCAGAGAGCATCACATAATAATTTCCTTTGGTGAAAACCTCGAAGGCGTGACAAGTGTCTGTAGATAATGCAAGCTTAACGGCATAAATACACGTTATGAGCTCCACACGAGCCCCAAAAGGAAAAGCTTATGAAAGGCAGCCAAAAAGTCATCGATTTGCTTAATAACCTCCTCGCAGGTGAACTGACCGCAATGGATCAATATTTCATCCATTCCAGAATGTACGAAGACTGGGGGCTTATAAGACTTTATAACCGAATCTCGCATGAGATGCAGGATGAAACCGACCATGCCGATCAAATGATCAAGCGCATTCTGTTTCTGGAAGGCATGCCAGACCTGACACATCGCGAACCGCTACGTGTAGGTCATACCGTACCGGAAATGCTGCAAAATGATCTGGATCTGGAATACGCTGTGGTCAAGAACCTTCGTGAAGGCATCGCTTTATGTGAAGCAGAAGACGATTATGAAACTCGGCAAATGTTGCTTAAACAATTGGAAGATACCGAGTTAGATCACACCCACTGGCTGGAGCAACAACTTGGCCTGATCGATAAAATGGGTTTAAGAAATTATCAACAAGCCATGACTCTGGCTGAAGCTTAGATTTCATTGATGACCGAATGGTAGGTTGGGCTGATTACAATGAAGCCCAACAAATCACCTGTAATCTTTGAAAAGATGTTGGGCTTCGCAAGCTCAGCGCCAACCTGCCAACGCATCTAATCCCGCTTATTGCCGCCAAAGATTGGCTGGCTATCGTAAACCTGCTGAGCTTCCAACACATGCTCAATATTACCTTCTGACCAATTTTTTATGCCATCCAACAAATCAATAAGTGTTTGCCCAAGCGGTGTTAATGAGTACTCAACTTTGGGGGGCACTGTCGGATAGACCTTCCGGTTAACCAGGACATCTCGTTCCAGCCCTCGCAAGGTTTGTGTCAGCATTTTCTGTGAAATACCATCCAGCTCCCGACGTAACTGCCCGAAGCGTTTTGTCTCTTCAGCCAATGCCCCCACGGTCAGTACTGTCCACTTATCCGCAATCCGATCCAGCACTAAACGGGTCGGACAGTTTTTATTATAGACATTCCATTCAGCCATAAGCCATTGTTTCCATTCTATAGTCACTTTTTAGTATGTATAGCACTTTAAAGTGCCTTCTTGCGGAAAGATACCGTCACTCATAGTATTTCTCTTGCCAATTAAAAGCAACTGAAAGGAAAACACCATGAAACGTTATTTTTTAAACATCATCGCATTTACATCTTTATTATTTAGTGGAACACACGTAATGGCTGATCAAAACACAAACCCAAACTTAACTTTGTTGAGCAATTTTGCTGGCGATGTATTTGTTAATAAAGACCTCTCTAATCTGGATGCATATATGAAAAAAGATTACATCCAGCATAACCCTGCCGTCGCCCAAGGCAGCGAAGGATTTAAAGCCTTTTTTGCTGACTGGTTTGCCGCTATCCCCGACTTTCATTATGAGCTGAAAAACATCATCGCCAATGATGAATTCGTTTGGGTCTACGGGACTTATTCAGGTACACATGAAAATGAATGGTTAGGCATTCCAGCCACTCACGCCGAGTATAAGTTTGATGCGATTGATATCTTCAGAATAGAAGATGGAAAATTAGCAGAACATTGGGATGTGATGAATTTGCATACCTTGTTTACGCAGTTACAAGCTAAGTAATTGTTATAGGGAAAAGCAGAGCTTCGGCTCTGCTTTTTTTTGCTTAATTAGTACTTCTAGCTCTCTTTTTAAACATAACGAATAAATCTTTCACTGCCCATATTTCGCATGAATGCGAGTCAGGGAATTGCGTGCCCAATTCCCTAACAACCCAAGGGCACCCCTTGTGTTGGCCTGCGGCTCCCCGACAAAAATGGTTATCACAGGGTAATCGAAAAAACTCGCTTCGCTCAAACATTCCGATTTCTAATCCTGAGATAACCATTTTTATCGGCAGCACAAAAGGGGATTTTGGGAGTGGCTGTAGGTTGGGCTGAATGCAATGAAGCCCAACAATCTTTACGTGAATGTTATGTTGGGCTTCGCAAGCTCAGCACCAACCTACTGGCCGTATTTAATCCCGTCTATTGCCGCCAAAAATTGGCCTTGTTTTATGGATTAAGTGGTCGAGTGTTTGAGCGCAGCGAGTTTTCGGCCACGCCATAAAACAAGGTTAATTTTTGGATTCAAGGCAATATCGGGTGCCCTTTTCTTTGGTTCGTTTCTTTTGGGCGAACAAAAGAAATGAACTCGGGCTTTAGTCCGAACTTGCTAAGTTGGAAGTCACAATACAAGTTATTGGGCGATCCTGGGGTAACCCATGTAGTTGAATTAAACTGTTACCGATGTATTTGGGTTGAGGTATTAAATTTAACGTTGGGTTTCGTAGATCAAACCAACCTATGGGCTAACTGCTTGGCATTCTATGTCGTTGGTTTAAAAGATGATAACCAGTTAATGTAATTGTCTCTATTAGGCATCAGGCCAAGATTTTCTGGTGTAGAAAAGTCAACCTCATGGATTACAAATTTCTTCAAAAACTTATTATCAGCTTTAACCTTTAATCTGTTGCTATCAAATCTTCACATATAATTTGACTGAAAAAAATTATGTCATCAACATATTCCATAATCCCATGAAGGGAATCAGCATATTCACTGTATGTATTTCCGTTTTCCATTTTTAGGCCGAAATATAAATATGCTTCTTCAGTTTTATCCGTTCGGGGTTCCCTGAAAACTTCTATTAAATTACGTCTTTTTTCCAACATCCTTTTTAGTCCTGAGTTTGATGCATCTAAAAATGCAACGGCACTCAATGACCTATTTGTAGAAGTAACCTTATTGAAGAGGATGTTGTTTAGGATTTTGATGGGTAGTGGTGGCGCATCAAAATCACGGAGATCAGCATTATATCTAAATATTTCCCCCGTCTTTATTTGCCCAGCAGTCCTTCTTTTATCGAAATTTTCAAAGTTCGATAAATCTTGTTCAAATTGCTTGTAGATAGGCTGAATCAATTGTGTCTTTATCGTTAACGCCATATTACTGACAGTAAAACTAGTCATAATTCCAGCATTTATGTTTCTTATTTCGCGCCTTATGTCTTCGTTTTTTTTACTTCAAAATAACTTTTTGTGCTGCACTTGCACCAAAATATGCACCTGCCATGGCCTACAATAAAGCCACCATAAAATCTGAGTTAAAAAAACTTATCGACCATCCCCATAGTTCATTAATTTTTTCCATATGATACGGATCCATTATTGACTCTTCTTAACCGGCCTCTGCCATCCCTTAACTGTCTTCTGCTCCGACTTGGTCAACGTCAACGAATCTGCTGGAGCCGTTTTCCGAATAGTCGATCCCGCCCCAATAGTCGCCCCATCCTCAACAGTAACCGGCGCAACCAACTGCGTATCCGATCCCACAAATACCCGATCCCCAATCACAGTACGATGTTTATTCGCCCCATCATAGTTACAGGTAATAGTGCCTGCACCAATATTTACATCAGCGCCCATATCTGTATCACCGATATAGCTAAGATGATTGATCTTGGAGCCCAGACCGATATTGGCATTTTTGACTTCAACGAAGTTACCGACTTTGGCTTTAGCGGCAAGCTTGGTGCCGGGACGTAGTCTGGCAAAGGGCCCTACTGAGCAGTTAGTACCCACTTCAGCGTTTTCGACAATACTATTGGGTAGGATTTCTGCCCCTTCGTGAATGACACTATTGATGATTATGCAGTTGGCACCGATGCTGACATTGTCGGCGATGGTGTTATTGCCTTCGAAGATGACATTGATATCGATGGTGATGTCCTGCCCTGCTTTGATATCTCCACGAATATCTACTCGTGCCGGATCACGGAAAGTGACACCTGACATCATCAACTCTGTTGCCTTGAGTTGCTGATAGTAACTTTCGACTTCCGCCAGTTGGACGCGATTATTGATGCCGGCCATTTCCATTTCATCTTCACAGGTGACTGAGTTGATTTCGATGTCTTGGTTAACCGCTTTCGCTATCAGATCGGTCAGGTAATATTCGCCCTGGGCATTATTGTTATCGAGCTGTGATAAGGCTTCAGTTAGCCACTTGGCCGGAATACACATGATGCCAGTGTTGATTTCGTTGATCAGTTTGGTTTCTTCGTCGGCATCTTTTTCTTCGGTGATGCACAGCATATTGTCAACATAATCACGCACAATCCGGCCATAGCCAGTGGGATCGTCCAGTATTGCTGTGAGCACTTTCAGACTGTTGTTATCACCCGATTCAATCAAATCCTGCAGTGTTTCTGGTGTGATTAACGGCACATCACCATATAACACCAACACCTGTTCACTATTAGCAAAACTGGCTTTGGCCTGCTCTACTGCGTGACCGGTGCCTTTCTGTTCATGCTGCATCACAACATCGATTTGCTGGTTTTGCAGGTAGGGCACGACTTCGTCAGCGCCATTACCACAGACTACGGCTAACTGGCCTGGAGATAGCTGTTTAGCGGTATCGATAACGTGTTGTAACATGGGTTTGCCTGCCAGAGTGTGCATCACCTTGGGTTTGGCGGATTTCATGCGGGTGCCTTTACCGGCAGCGAGAATAATAATAGCCAGAGACATATAAAGTTTCCTTGTTTCAGCTCTGTAGTTTAGCAAAGACTTGCAAACAAAAAAGGCCGTCCGAAGACAGCCTTTTCTGGGTCATCACTTTCGTGATTAATGCTTACGTGTTTTACGTGCTCTTTCAATGGCGCGTAACTGTGCCATTGCTTCTGCCAGTTGAACTTGTGCTTCAGCAAAGTCCAGTTT
>DELT01000011.1:434-10373 GCA_002354555.1 Methylophaga sp. UBA2689 | reverse complement strand
GCGCGTAATGCGGTATCGGCCAGAATAGTGACGATGTGTGGCTGAACTTCTAAAATGCCACCGGAAATATAAAACTGCTCTTCCTTACCATCTTTCAGTAACCGCACTTCACCGGCTTTTAAGCGTGTCAGCAATGGAGCGTGACGTGGGTAAATACCCACCTCACCCTCTTGTGCCGAGGCAATTACAGCTTCTACCAATCCAGAATAAATGGATTCTTCAGCACTTACGATGTCAACATGAATTGTCATAGCCATCAGCTACCTCCCAAGAGATTAGTACTTTTTGGCTTTCTCAATCGCTTCATCAATGGTGCCAACCATGTAGAACGCTTGTTCTGGCAGTGAATCATATTCACCATCCAGAATGCCACGGAAACCAGCCAGAGTATCTTTCAGTGAAACGTATTTACCAGGTGCACCGGTGAATACTTCAGCAACGAAGAATGGCTGTGACATGAAACGCTGAATTTTACGAGCACGTGATACAGACAGTTTGTCTTCTTCAGACAATTCATCCATACCCAGGATCGCGATAATATCTTTCAGTTCTTTATAACGTTGCAGCGTGTTTTGAACACCGCGAGCAATATCATAATGATCGTTACCTACAACCAAAGGATCCAGCTGACGTGAAGTTGAATCCAGCGGGTCAATCGCAGGGTAGATACCCAGTTCAGCAATTGAACGTGACAATACAACAGTCGCGTCTAAGTGAGCGAAGGTGGTTGCAGGAGATGGGTCAGTCAAGTCATCCGCAGGTACGTATACCGCCTGGATAGACGTGATAGAACCGGTTTTGGTTGAGGTAATACGTTCTTGCAGTACACCCATTTCTTCGGCCAGTGTTGGCTGATAACCTACCGCTGAAGGCATACGGCCTAACAGGGCTGATACTTCGGTACCGGCCAATGTGTAACGGTAGATGTTATCAACGAAGAACAATACGTCACGACCTTCATCACGGAAAAACTCCGCCATGGTTAAACCAGTCAACGCAACACGCAGACGGTTACCTGGTGGCTCGTTCATCTGACCGTAAACCAGTGATACTTTATCGATTACGTTGGAATCGGTCATTTCGTGGTAGAAGTCATTACCTTCACGAGTACGCTCACCAACACCAGCGAATACCGAGAAACCACTGTGCTCGATAGCGATGTTACGGATAAGCTCCATCATGTTGACGGTTTTACCGACACCGGCACCACCGAACAAACCGACTTTACCACCCTTGGCAAACGGGCAAACCAGGTCGATAACTTTAATACCGGTTTCCAGCAATTCATTACTGGCAGACAGTTCATCAAATGAAGGTGCTTTACGGTGGATACCCCAACGCTCTTCTTCACCGATGTCGCCTTTTTCGTCGATTGGGTTACCCAATACGTCCATGATACGGCCCAGAGTTTTCTGACCGACTGGAACACTAATCGCTTTGCCAGTATTGCTTACTGCCAGGCTGCGTTTCAGACCATCAGTCGTACCCATGGCAATGGTTCGAACTACGCCGTCACCAAGTTGTTGCTGTACTTCAAGGGTTAAACCAGCCTCTTCAACCATCAAAGCATCATAAATATTTGGCAGACTGTCGCGGGGAAATTCCACGTCAACGACCGCACCGATAATTTGTACAATCTTTCCAGAGCTCATCTTGCTTCCTCTTTCAAATAAGTTCGGGCTGCTCAGCCCTTTTAATTCAGTTAGACCGCAGCGGCACCCGCAACAATCTCAGAGATTTCCTGTGTAATCGCAGCCTGGCGAGCTTTGTTGTAAACCAGTTGCAGGTCATCAATAAGATCGCCGGCATTGTCAGACGCATTTTTCATCGCAATCATGCGTGATGCTTGTTCAGAAGCAATGTTTTCAACAACACCTTGATAAACCACTGACTCGATGTAACGGACCAGCAAATCATCCAAAACTTCTTTCGCATCCGGCTCGTAAATATAATCCCAGTGATGAGACATTTCCTCGCTTGGCGCACCAGGAGTGGCAGGTAGCAGACGGATAAACGTGTCTTCCTGCGTCATGGTGTTCACAAACTGGTTATAAACAAGGTACAGACTATCAATATGACCTGATTCGTAAGCATCCAACATAACCTTGATGCTACCAATCAATTCATGAACGCGTGGCGCATCACCCAATTGGGTAACCTGTGCAACCATGTTCACTGGCAAGCGGCTGAAGAATGTTGAGGCTTTTTGACCAATTGCACAGATATCAACCTGCAGGCCTTTATCTGACTTGGATTTGATTTCGTGCAGCACTTCCTTGAACAGATTATTGTTCAAACCACCGCATAAACCACGATCCGAAGAAACCACGATATAACCTACACGCTGTTTCTCTTCACGATCCTGCAAATAAGGATGTCTGTATTCCGGATTGGCAAACGCCAAATGCTGAATAACATTTAAGATCTTGTCAGCATAAGGACGTGTTGCCGCCATGCGTTCCTGAGCCTTACGCATTTTACTGGCAGCCACCATTTCCATCGCAGAGGTGATCTTCTGCGTGCTCTTGATGCTTGCTATCTGCGTACGTATCTCTTTACCGCTAGCCATGAATTATGCCTCGCTTACCAGCTACCGTTGGCTTTGAATTTTTCAATCGCGCTGCGCATTTGGCCAGCGATATTGTCATCAAAATTACCAGTAGTGTTGATTGTGTCCATCAGCTCAACATGCTGTGAACGCATGGTTGACAGTAGTGACGCTTCAAATGAACCGACTTTACTGACGTCAACATCATCCAGGAAGCCTTCGTTAGCTGAGAACAATGAAATCGCCATTTCAGCAATCGATAATGGTTGATATTGTTTCTGTTTCATCAACTCGGTAACACGTTGACCACGGCTAATTTGTGCACGGGTTGCTTCATCAAGGTCAGAAGCAAACTGAGCAAACGCTGCCAGTTCACGGTACTGTGCCAAATCAAGACGAACACCACCACCCAGTTTCTTGATGATCTTGGTTTGAGCGGCACCACCAACACGTGATACCGACAAACCAGCGTTAATCGCAGGACGGATACCGGCGTTGAACAAGTCAGTTTCCAGGAAGATCTGACCATCTGTAATCGAAATTACGTTGGTCGGTACGAAAGCAGAAACGTCACCCGCCTGGGTTTCGATGATAGGCAACGCAGTCAATGAACCGGTTTTACCTTTCACTTCACCGTTAGTGAGTTTTTCTACGTAATCTTCGTTTACACGTGCTGCACGTTCCAGCAAGCGTGAGTGAAGGTAGAAAACGTCACCAGGATAAGCTTCACGACCTGGTGGACGACGTAATAACAGAGACACCTGACGGTAAGCCCATGCTTGTTTGGTTAAGTCATCATAGATAATCAGTGCATCTTCACCTTTATCACGGAAGTATTCGCCCATTGAGCAACCCGCGTAAGGTGCAATAAATTGCAAAGCAGCTGAATCAGAAGCAGATGCCGCAACGATGATGGTGTGACCCAGTGCATCGTGTTCTTCCAGTTTACGAACCACGTTCGCAATAGAAGATGCTTTTTGACCAATCGCTACATAGATGCATTTAACGCCTGTACCTTTCTGGTTGATGATGGCATCAACCGCGATAGCTGTTTTACCAGTTTGACGGTCACCGATAATCAACTCACGTTGACCACGACCGACTGGAATCATCGCATCGATTGATTTCAGACCAGTTTGTAATGGTTGGTCAACTGATTTACGTGCGATAACGCCTGGCGCTACTTTCTCAATTGGAGAAGAGCCACTGGCTTGAATGTCGCCTTTGCCGTCGATTGGTTTACCCAGTGAGTCAACAACACGTCCTAACAGGCCTTCGCCTACTGGAACTTCAAGAATACGACCAGTACATTTGACTTTGTCGCCTTCAGAAATATGTTGGTAAGCGCCCAGAATAACGGCACCGACTGAGTCACGCTCCAGGTTAAGAGCCATACCGAAAGTGTTGCCTGGAAACTCAAGCATTTCCCCGGACATGACATCGGCAAGACCATGAATACGCACAATACCATCGGTTACACCGACTACGGTGCCTTCTGTTCGTGCTTCAGTAGCCCCGTCAAAGCTTTCAATTCGCTTTTTAATCAGGTCACTGATTTCTGCTGAATTCAGTTGCATCTCTGTTTCCTCTTTACGGGCCGCTTAGCTTATCGCGCTGGCCAGTCTGTTCAATTTACCTACGGCAGATCCATCAATTACCAGATCACCTGCCCGAATGATTGCGCCACCCAGCAGACTCTCGTCTACACTTTCGCTAAGGGTGATTTCTTTACCCAGGCGTTTTTTCAGTGCGGCTGCAATCTTGCTTTTTTGTTCATCTGTCAACGGCCGTGCAGTTATCACATCAGCTGACAGCATTTGTTCCGCATCGGCGCGTAACAGTTCATATAGCTCTGCAATTTCCGGCAACAGCAGCAATCGATTGTTTTCTGCCAGAAGCAGCAGAAAACTACGAGCATCTGTACTGAGCTCACCAGTAATATCAGCAAGCAGATTGACTGCCTGTTCATCACTGACCGCAGGGCTCACCAATATGGATTCGACCTCGGGTGTATCAGCGCATTGCGCCAGTACTGTGAGCAGTTCAGACCATGCCTGCATGTCGCCTTTTTCTTGTGCAATCGCAAATACGGCTGATGCGTAGGGGCGAGCGATGGTTATTGATTCTGCCATCCTATGATTCCTCTAGATTTGGCTGACCAACTCATCGAGCAGGTCGGTGTGGGCTTTGTCATCAATCTCACGACTAAGGATTTTGCCAGCACCTGCCAGTGCAACTGACGCAACTTGTGCTCTCAGTTCATCACGGGCTCGGTTCGCTTCCTGCTCAATTTCTGCACGGGCAGATGTGAGAATACGCTCACCTTCAGTACGCGCAGTGCCTTTGGCTTCGTCGACAATTTCGTTTCCGCGGCGTTGAGCCTGAGAAACAATTTCGCTTGCCTGATCTTTTGCTTCATGAATTACCTGTTGGGCACGTTTTTCTGCCAACTCTTGTTCATGACGACCACGTTCTGCCGCAGCCAGACCATCAGCGATTTTCTTTTTGCGTTCTTCCAACGCCTGCATGATAGGCGGCCAGACGTACTTCATGCAGAATGCGACGAAAATCGCAAAGGCAATTAGCTGGCCTATCAAGGTTGCATTGATATTCATGCCTGTACCTCTTGTTTATCGCTATTGGGAGTTGAGTTAATAATCTTAACCAGCTACCGCGAACAGTACATACATTGCCAAACCAACAGCGATCATTGGTACCGCGTCAACCAGACCTGCGACCAGGAAGAACTGTGTACGCAACATTGGTACTAATTCAGGTTGGCGAGCTGCAGCTTCCAGGAAGCGACCACCCAACAGACCAACACCAATGGCGGCACCCAGAGCACCCAGACCAATCATCAGTGCACCAGCAATATAAACTAAACCCATATCCATTTTTCTCTCCTACAAACGTCTAAAGACTAAAAAAATAAAGTTACAACTCAATCAAACTCAATGATGTTCCTGATGTGCCATATCCATATATACCGTGGTCAGCACCATAAAGATAAATGCCTGCAAGGTAATAATAAGAATGTGGAAAATCGCCCAGCCAACCTGTAACAGACCAGCAAAAGAACCTAGAACCAGACCGGCACCGTACATGGTGGCGATCAGAATGAACACCATCTCACCTGCATACATGTTGCCGAACAACCGTAATGCCAGTGAAAATGGTTTTGCAATCAAAGTGACAGTTTCGAGCACAAAGTTGATAGGCAGCGCCCATTTACCAAACGGCTGCAAGGTCAACTCGCCAATGAAACCACCGACGCCTTTGACTTTGAAGCTGTAATACAGCATGAGTAAGAAAACAAATAATGCCATGCCGAGAGTGGCATTTGGATCGGTAGTTGGGACGATTTTGAAGAAGACATCGTGGGGATCAACACCGAAGATTGCTGATGCGCCGTGTGCTACGGCTAAAGGAATAAGATCGACTGGAATTAAATCCATCAGGTTCATCAGGAAAATCCAGACGAAGATGGTTAATGCCATCGGGGCAACCAGGGTATTTTTGCCACCACTGAAGGAGCCACGTACAGAATCATCAATAAACTCAATGATCCATTCTGCGAAATTCTGTGTATTTGTAGGGACACCTGCGGAGATTTTCTTGGCAACGCTGCGGAAAAACCACATCATCAAACCGCCAAGTAGAATCGACATAAACATGGTGTCGACATTAATGGACCAAAAACCCATTTGTGCTGCTTCACCAGAAGACATTGCAAAACCATAATCACCTGTTGGAGCCCAAACGCCTGGCTCTAGCTCTTCATGTTTCGGACCAAAGGTCAGATTTTGCAGGTGATGCTTGATGTATCCTGAAGTTGTTAATTCTTCCGCCATGTTTGTCTCAAGCCTGTTTCATATTTCCAAACAATAAAACCACTTGTATCGCGACGAAGCCGAGCAGGAGCGGTAACGCGGAAAACTCAAACACCGCGAAGCCAACCACAAACATGGCCAGGGTAAAAACCCATCGTTCTGCAATACACCTGTATACGCCACCGAGATTCTTTGCCGGATTGGCACCAGCCTTAACGACTGTTCTCAGTAAATGCCATTTCAGCAACAGTGTGTTGACCACACTGATCATGCCCCCAAAGCATACGGCTATGGCGACATCCTTGCCATGTAACCATGAGACACAAACCACAATAACAACCAACGCTATAACCTGCGTTATTAGCAGCTGATTTACGGGCCTGACTCTGGCTAGTTGCTCCATCTCTATCCGCTGGATCTTTAGTTTTGCCTTAAGCAAATCAGGGAATTATATAGACCTACCCTTTGCACGGTCAACGACTATATCGCTTAATTTATTTTTGATAGGGTATGCCACACTGATTTAGGTTTTGTTCAAACCGTCTTTGCCATTATGAAAGAATCCATTAAGGCATCTGATTTTTGGAGATTATAACTGGGAGATTTTCCCGTTAAACGGCTAATTAACCAGACCTCTAACGCTGTAGTAAATAACTACCATCGTTTGCCATCTGACAACACTCTCTTCGATTACAGGGTTTTGGGCGCCAGCTTAAATTTGCTGCAATGTGCTTCGTATAAAATTTTTAATTCATCCTCTCCCATCAGATCTCCCGGTTCATTGCGGTAACTGATATTGCCATTCACCGCGGCACCCTGCCATTTGCGTTCTATCTGCTGGCGTTCATCCTGTTGTTTAAACCAGCTAATAAACGCATTGGCTTTGGCCAGCAGACGGTAACTTGACCCCCAGGCATTAACTGCCATGGTGTAGTAATACGGTTGGGGCGCAATATTTCCAGGCAGAATTTCAATCTTGCCAAACCAAGGACTGGCGGGGTTTTCACAGGCCCAGTAATAAATCGGCAAATCGACACCAAAGGCATCTACTACACCATCCGCTAGACAGTTATGGATGCGCGTTTGATCGGAATAAGCGATGAGATTATCCAGTCGGACCTTTTCACCGGGTTTGTTTTCATTACTGCTCCAGCGAATACCACAATCTTCAAGCACTTGAAACGCTGCAGGATCATTGATAATTCCAACGACTTTGCCATTCAGATCGTCAAGCCGATTGATATGGTTATCACCTTTCCTGCGAGCCAGTACCCAATGCAGATATGTGTAGGCTTCGGAATACGCCACGTTATCGTATTCTGCCGACGGAGGAAGTGCACTGATAACAATATCCGCTGGTGGTTCGCCATATTTTTTACCCACCGTGAGCAATTCAGTGCACATATCCCATGGTGCTTCGATAAATTCACATTCGACTCCCAGGTACCGCGCAAAGGCTCTGGCATAATCCACATCCAGCCCTTTCAATGGCTCACCGAGTTTTTCGCGAAACGATAAACCGACAAAATTGGGTTCTATCGCAACCCTTAGTTTTCCGCGCTGCAGAATATCGTCAAGTTGATCATGTGATGCATCAGGTACCAGATAGAGTTTTTTCAGTGTGCTATCCATTGACCTGACTGCTGAATCGATCTCCGCTGTTTGAATATCAATTTGTTCCAGGCCAGTGGACATATCTTCAACCACATCGTTGATGATTTTATTCTTGCTTTGTATGCGTTGCATAACACCATTACTCAGATCCAGCGTTTCAAAAATTACCCCGGTGTTTTCCATAACCGCGTTCAACTGTTCACTAATGGATTGAAATAATTCGGTGAGCTGCGCTGTAGCCGATTGGATAACCTCTACAAAACTATTCAGTCTTTCAGAATTTGTCTGACGGATCTGATCCAGCTCGGCGTTAACCTGAGTGAAGTCCAGTTGCCTTGCCGCCTGCTGTGCCTGTTCCATGGTAACCGCTGCAAGACGTCTGACTTCATCAGCCACCACGGCAAATCCTCGCCCATGTTCCCCGGCACGTGCAGCTTCGATAGCAGCATTAAGTGCCAACATATTAACGCCTTTACCGATTTCCAGAATGCCGTCCAGCACATCGGTGACACTATGGGATTTTTCATCAAGGGTAAGGGAGATATGTTGCATCGCTTCGCCGACTGCGACGTTTACATCGTTCGCTTCAACATCTATCTGGGCCTGTAAAGCCCCGACCGTTGAGTTTGAGCTATTCAGGTAATCACTGGCCCGCTTCAGTTCATTATCCAGTTTGTCAGTACGCTGGCCGATTTCTGATAAAAAGTTTTCCTGAACCTCAAGCGCACGGAAAATCTGTCTTGAAAGCTGAGCGGTTTGACTGCTCACCAATTGCAGGGAACGGTAAAAGCGTTTTTCTGCTTCGGTAAAATGCGGAATTACTGCCACATCTTCCTGCACCTTGGCATTTGCTATTGGAGTTTCAATGAATTCAGATGATTTAAGTAGTCTGCTCAACAATTTCACTGCGGATTCCATAGTTTAGAGTCAGCAGGAATATGCAATTGTCAGTCCAGCGGATGGATTTATGATACTGCAAAGAGTGAAATGCTTTAAAACCCTGAGCTTATGTAGCAGCTGAAGTTTACGCGTCTGTAGTTAAAGCGTTTGGAATCACCGGTAATGAAACAAAGTTGCACCACAGTGAAACAAACATTTCACTAATTATGTGCACATTACATTACGCTGCTTTACACACCTATTTGTTTGATAAGGCGTTTTAGCTCATCCACATTGGAATAATCAAACACCAGTTTACCCTTGCCATTAGGGCGGTGTTTGATACTGAAGCCTTTACCTAACTTGTCGGAGATACGTTGTTCTATGCGTTCGATTTCTTCCAGCGACGGTTGTGGAACTTCCTGCTTATCTGCCGAGGATGGCTTTAATAATCGACGAATAAGCTGTTCTGTTTCACGAACCGACAGACCTTTTTCAACGATTTGTAAAGCTGCCTCGGACTGGCTTTCGCCCTCCAAAGCCAGCAGAGTTCGTGCATGGCCCATTTCCAGATCACAGTTTTCCAGTAATTTCTTCACGTCATCATTAAGATTTCGCAGCCGCAGTAAATTACTAATGGTCGCACGTGATTTACCCACCGCCTCAGCGGTTTGCTGGTGAGTTAATTCAAATTCTTCTCGTAGTCGATGCAAGGCATTGGCCTCTTCCATCGGATTCAGATTTTCACGCTGGATATTTTCAATCAATGCCATCGCAATCGCATTGCGATCCGAAACATCCTTGATTAATACCGGAACACTTTCCAGTCCAGCCAGCTTGGAAGCCCGCCAGCGACGTTCACCAGCAATGATTTCGTAGTGTCCACCGTCAATCGGTCTAACCACAATCGGCTGAACCAGACCTTGAGAGCGGATGGAATCAGCAAGTTCTTCAAGGGATTCCTGAGACATATCCATGCGCGGCTGGTATTTACCAGGTTGAATCATGTCCAGTGGAAAATGTTGCAAGCTATCATTCAGGTTACTTTCATCCTGATTGACGTCACCT
>DELT01000011.1:0-398 GCA_002354555.1 Methylophaga sp. UBA2689 | reverse complement strand
CGCGGGATGATTGAATGAAAGACCTTACCCTGGAAATGACTTATCAACTGGCGTGATACCTGATTGGCAAGATTATTACGTGCATCAAACATGGTACGCACCATGCCTGTCACTTCTAAAGCGGGATTAGCTCGCTGTTTAACCCGTTCAATGGTGCGCAGCAGTGACGTCAGTCCTTCAAGGGCATAATATTCGCATTGAATGGGGATCAATACACCTTTGGAAGCCACCAGGGCATTCACCGTAAGCATACTCAGGGAGGGAGGACAGTCGATCAGGATAAAGTCGTATTTTTCCTTGCTGGATTCCAGCGCCAGTCGCAGGCGATGTTCACGTAATTTGATTTCCAGCAGTTGGACTTCGGCGGCAGTCAGATCGGTATTGGTTGGCATTACATC
>DELT01000028.1 GCA_002354555.1 Methylophaga sp. UBA2689 | reverse complement strand
AGAGCCTGTTTTTGCATCGGTAAATCACTGATTGCAGACGGTTGAAAGCCATGCTCGATAAACCAGTGCGCTGTTTGTGTGGTGAGTACATACAACGTATCCCAGCCCGCGGCTTTGGCTTGTTTTTCCAGAATGTTTAATAACTGTTTGCCGCGACCCTGATGACGGTAATCAGATGAGATTGCCATACAGGCCAGTTCAGCCGCATTGTTTTCCGGATAGGGGTATAACGCCGCACAGGCAACGACAGTGCCGTCGCGCTCCATCACGGTGAAATGATCAATTTCCCGTTCCAGCAATTCCCGTGAACGTTTGACTAATACACCGCTTTGTTCAAGCGGTTGCATCAGTTCGAGAATACCGCCAACATCATCAATATTCGCCTGACGCGTAGTTTCAAAAGACGTTGCACTGATTAATGTGCCAACCCCGTCCCGACTGAACAATTCCTGCAGCAAAGCGCCATCAACAGAACGATCAAGTAGATGAACCCTGCTGACCCCAGCTTTACAAGCGGTAACGGCAGCATTAAGCGATGGGTGCTCATAGTCCCTGGCTTGTTGGATGGTTATTTCACGCGGTAGATTTTCATTACTCTGGCCAATAAAAATAAGTTTGTCAGCCTGTAACCGGGTAGCCACTGCGGTGGCGATTGATTCTGCTGATAAGTTAAAGATCTCACCAGTTAATGAATATCCCAATGGTGGCAGCAATACCAGATTGCCACTGGTTAATTGCTGTTGAATACCTTCGGCATCAATTCTTCTGACTTCACCAGTATGTCCCAGATCTATCCCATCAATAATGCCGGCAGGTCTTGCGGTAACCAGATTCCCACTGACACAGCGAATCCGTGAATCAGCCATTGGGGTATGTGGCAGACCGAATGACAGTTTTGATTCAATAGCAATACGCAAGTCACCCACGACCGCCCGGGCAATTTGCAAGCAGGCATCATCTGTAATTCTTAAACCTTGATGATATTTAACTGCGATACCAAGCTTTTCACATTTCGCTTCAATTTGTGGACGTGCACCGAACACCAGCACCAGTCGTATATCCAGACTATTGAGAATGGCCAGATCATGGATCAGGTGGTCGAAATTATCGGCTGCGACCGTTTCTCCATCAAAGGCGATAACAAAAGTCGCGCCACTGTGGGCATGAATATAGGGTGCAGCCGCTCTGAACCACGAGGTTGTGGTCGCGAAATGGGCGTCAGTTGGTTGTTGTGATGATGAATTCATACTGTCTTTTTATCGTAGTCTCACCACGCTTGCCAAGTTGCGTGTAAAATCTCTCGGCTAAACTGATGTAGTTCCGCTGTAGCAGAGCGTCCATCAGTCTCAAATTTAGTTGGAGAATATCAATGCCTGAATATCGTTCAAAAACTTCTACTGCTGGCCGTAACATGGCGGGCGCCCGTGCTTTATGGCGTGCCACGGGTATGAAGGATGATGATTTCAGCAAACCTATTATAGCGATTGCGAACTCATTCACACAGTTTGTTCCGGGTCATGTTCATTTGAAAGATCTGGGTCAGTTAGTCGCGCGTGAAATCGAACGGGTCGGCGGTGTTGCGAAAGAATTCAATACCATTGCGGTCGATGATGGTATCGCCATGGGTCATAGTGGCATGCTTTACAGTCTGCCTTCACGCGAAATTATCGCCGACTCAGTCGAATATATGGTCAATGCCCATTGTGCTGATGCGCTGGTATGCATTTCCAACTGTGACAAGATTACCCCTGGAATGTTGATGGCAGCATTACGCTTGAATATTCCAGTAGTGTTTGTTTCTGGTGGCCCGATGGAGGCCGGTAAAACCAAATTAGCTGGTCAGGATGTCAAACTTGATCTGGTCGATGCCATGGTGCAGGCAGCCGACGACAATGTCAGTGATGAAGATGTTGCTCAGGTAGAACGCAGTGCATGTCCAACCTGTGGTTCGTGCTCTGGAATGTTTACTGCCAACTCAATGAACTGTCTGACAGAAGCATTGGGTCTTTCATTGCCCGGTAACGGTTCTTTACTGGCGACACATGCTGATCGCCGCGAACTGTTTCTGGAAGCAGGTCGCCGTATCGTCGATCTGGCAAAACGTTATTACGAAAATGATGAAGAAGATGTCTTACCTCGTGCCATCGCCAGCAAAGCGGCATTTGAAAATGCGATTGCGCTGGATATTGCGATGGGCGGTTCCACCAATACCGTTTTGCATTTACTGGCTGCGGCGCATGAGGGTGAAGTAGATTTCACTATGGCGGATATCGACCGGATGTCACGTAAGATTCCGAATCTTTGCAAAGTCGCTCCTGCCACTAATAAATATCATATGGAAGATGTGCACCGTGCCGGTGGTGTGATTGGCATTTTGTCTGAGCTGGCTGCCGGTGGTTTGTTACATACCGAAGTACCTACCGTGCACAGCAAAACAATGGCCGAAGGACTGGCTTTATGGGATGTGGCACGCAGTGATCATCAGCCAGCGCAATTACGTTATCTGGCGGGACCTGCCGGAATACCAACCCAAACCGCATTTAGTCAGGATTGCCGCTGGCCTTCTTTGGATCTGGATCGTGAAGAGGGGTGTATTCGTAATGTTGAGCATGCCTACAGCAAAGACGGAGGTTTGGCAGTCTTGTTTGGCAATCTGGCCGAAGAGGGTTGTATCGTCAAAACTGCCGGTGTGGATGAGTCAATACTTAAATTCTCTGGTCCGGCGCGTATCTTTGAATCGCAGGATCATGCTGTGACCGCCATTCTGACGGAACAGGTTCAAGCTGGTGACGTGGTACTGATTCGCTATGAAGGCCCGAAGGGCGGCCCGGGTATGCAGGAAATGCTGTACCCGACCAGCTATCTGAAATCTAAAGGGCTTGGCAAACACTGTGCGTTGCTGACCGATGGCCGATTCTCTGGTGGTACTTCTGGCTTATCTATTGGTCATGCTTCACCGGAAGCTGCAGAAGGGGGCAATATTGGTCTGGTCCAAGAGGGCGATATGATTCACATTGATATCCCAAATCGCAGCATCAATGTTGATTTAACTGATGCACAGCTGGCGGAAAGACGTATCGCCATGGAACAACGCGGTGAGATGGCTTGGAAACCGGTTAACCGTGAACGTAAAGTCAGTCTTGCATTGCAGGCTTATGCCGCTTTGACGACCTCTGCTGCTAAAGGCGCGGTACGTGATGTGGAGCAGCTGAAACGCCGCTAAGGGATTAAAAAACTAACCACAGAGACACAGGGGGCACAGAGAAAGCTTTCGGGGGTATGTGGTTATTTTATCCGCAGATTACGCAGATTTTCGCAGATTCTTAATTTGTATTTGCAGGCTATAAGCCTGCTGATACATAGCTTATTTTTCTAACAGACATTTTTATAATCCGCTTGTCAGCTCTACCTTGTTTCTGAAATACAAGATAAACACTAAGAAAAACTGCTAATTAATCTGTGCAAATCTGCGTAATCTGCGGATATTTTCTTTTTAGCCTAGAGGTTTTAAAGAGACCTCTGTGCCCCCTGTGTCTCTGTGGTTATATCTAAAACCTAAATCTGCTGAGCATAAAGTTTCTGATAAATGCCGTGTTCCTGAATCAGACTGTCGTGATCGCCATCGGCAATGATTTCACCACCATCAAACACCACAATTCGATCGGCTTGCCGAACAGCGCTTAAGCGGTGGGCAATGATTATAGTTGTGCGGTTTTTCAGATAATCCGCCAAGGCGATATGCAGATGATGTTCGGTATTGCTGTCCAGTGCTGAAGTAGCCTCATCAAGCACCACCACACTGGGATTCATTAATGCCATTCTGGCTACGGCAAGGCGCTGGCGTTGGCCACCGGACAGCTTAACGCCGGAACGGCCAACCAAGGTATCCAGACCTTTCGGCATGGCCTGAATAACATCTTCAATCTGTGCGGTTTTTATCGCCTGCCAGATCGCTTCATCAGGATAATTGCGGCCCAATGTAATGTTTTCCCGCACTGAGTCATTAAACAAAGCAGGATGTTGTAAAACGGTGGCCACATGCTCGCGCACCCCTTCCAGTCCAATGTCGCTGACTGGTACGTCGTTGAAATACACCATGCCTTTATCGGCTGGATACAGACCCAGTAATACATTGACCAAGGTGGATTTACCTGCACCGCTGGCCCCCACCAGAGCCACTTTTTCACCAGCTTTGATATCCAGCGATACACCGCTGAGTACCGGATTATTTTCGTCATAACTGAAATGCAGATTTTCTATACGGATACTGCTGGCCTGGCCTTCGATAAACGGATTGGTTTTGGCCGGGTAAACGACTTCCTGTTTTAACGAAAACAATTTGTTCAAACGAGAGACCGCGGCACCGGCAGCATAGAATGCATATTGGATATTCAACACTTCCTGCACCGGTCCCATCATGAACCAAAGATAGCCAAACACCGCAAACATCTGACCAATACTCAAATCGGAAAACACCACCATCCACATGCTTACCGCGCGAAATATATCAAACCCAAACAGAAAAATTACAAAGGAAATACGATTGGCGGCATCGCTTTTCCATGCATAGTCAGTGGCATGCGTACGTACTCCGCGAGCCCGATCGATAACTCGCAGAAAATAATGTTTTTCACGATTGGCCGCACGGATCTGCTGAATGGCATCGAGCGTTTCGGTCAGGCTTTGCTGAAAAACCTCAACCGCGGTATTTTCATTTTTTTTCAGGTTTTTGACCTGTTTACCCACCCGCATGGTGAAATAAATCACCAGAGGATTCATAAACAGAATCAGCAAAGCCAGTTGCCAATGCAGAAACAGCAAAATCACCGCTGTGCCGATAATACTTAACACCGCGACGATAAACCGACTGATGGTATTGCCAATAAAGTTATCAATCACCTCAATATCGGTGACAAAATGTGAGGAAATACCACCACTGCCGCGGGTCTCATATTCGCTGATGGCGATTCTTCCCAGCCGTTTGATCAGCTGTCGGCGAATTCGAAAGGTAATGCGTTTGGCAATAATGGTGAAATAGCGTGACTGCAACACGTTTAAAACCAATGACGCTAAACGTAATACCAGTGTCAGGATCAGCATTGCGCTAATGAAAAGAATAGGGCCATGCCAGTGTTCTGGGGTAAACGAGGAGATAAATGCCACAGCAGTACCGGGTTGGTCCAGCAGGACTTCATCCACCATTATCGGTAACAATAATGGCACTGGAACGGCACAGAGAGTGGCAAAAAGCGCGATAAGGTTGGCTTTTACCAGATGCTTTTTATAACTCAACGCCTGTTTGAGTATGCCTTTAAGCTGATAGCTGGTTTCTGTGCTCATGGATGTTAGTCAATTCAGTTAGGGTCTATAGGCAGCAATTTAACAGTGACTTTACCCTCCTCAGACCAGTATCTGCTGGCCCTGGCTGTTAAAAAACAGCTCCGGTTGATAACCCCATATTTTCATTACTGTTTCAGGTTGAAGCACCTGCGGTGGTGATCCCTGGGCGACGAGTTCACCCTGTTGTAAAAGCCACACTTTGTCAGCATAACGGTTCGCTTGGTTCAAATCATGCAAAATACTGATTACCGCAAAGTTGTTTTTTTGACAGAGTGATTTTACCAAATTCAATAACAGATGTTGCTGTCCCAGATCCTGTGCCGAAGTTGGCTCATCCAGTAATAACAATGGAGCCCGTTCTGCCTGCGACAGTTGTAACAATACTCTGGCCAATTGTACCCGTTGTCGTTCCCCGCCCGATAAGCTGGGATAAAGCCTGTCGGCAAATTGCCAGGTATCGGTCGCTTGCATCCACTTTTGCACGGCTTGATTTATATCATGACGATTCAGGTTGAGTGGTGTGGCACCTATGGCAACCACCTCCTGCGCTTTGAATGGAAAAGATAACTGGCTGGCCTGAGGCAAAACGCCCAGATGTCGGGCCAATAAGTGTCTCGGCCAATTTGGTAACGGTTTGTTATGTAGACGTATCTGTCCGGTACTTGCAGGCCACTCACCACAGATAGTTTTAATTAAACTGGATTTACCTGCACCATTAGGACCTAAAACCGCAATTAACTCGCCGGAAACCAAACTGGCTGCAGGTAAATTCAGAATTTGACGGTGTTCCTGTTGAACAAGCAGATTTTCAATAGTGAGCATAGGCAGGCTTATAAGATACTGAGTCGTTTACGTTGCTGGATCAGCAAAAATGCAAAAAAGGGCGCACCGATTAATGCCGTCACCAAACCTACTGGCAATTCAGCCGGGGCCAGCAACACTCTGGCACCTATATCTGCCATCAGTAATAAAGTTGCTCCTGTCAGCGCGGATAATGGCAGCAATAAACGGTGATCCGGGCCCATGGTCATGCGAACCAGATGCGGCACAACTAAACTGATAAAGCCGATAATGCCGGTGGCGGAGACGGCAACGCCTATACCGATGGCTGTGACCACGATCAATTGCAGTTTTAATTTTTCGACATTGATGCCCAGATGACGGGCTTCGGCTTCTCCCAACAGAAAAGCATTCAATGCCGGAGCCTTGAGTTGGTAGAACACCAACAGACAAAGGCAGATCATTGATGAAAGCCAAATCGATGTGTTGTTTGCAGCATTCAGAGAGCCCATACCCCATAAAGTCAGCTCACGCAGTGCCATATCATTGGCAATATAGGTCATAAAACCAATAATTGCTCCGCTGAAAGCGGCAACTGCAACTCCCGCCAGCAACAGAATCAATACCGATGTACCGCCATTTTGCGATTGTGCCAGGCGATACACCAGTAAGGTGGTTATCAAGCCACCCAGAAATGCTGCTACAGGTGTTGTCAGATAGCTGAACGAAGCTGGTAACAGGACTATGGCAATTGCTGCTCCGAGCCCTGCGCCAGAAGAGACGCCAATAATGCCGGGATCGGCTAACGGGTTACGGAATAGTCCCTGGGTGACAGCACCACAAAGGGCTAATAACGCACCGATAAATAGAGCGAGTAATGTTCTTGGCCAGCGTAACTCCCAAATGATTGCCGTTTGAAATACATTTAACTGACTCAGTTCACTGCCGAGAAACTGATCTAATATGCTCAATAAGCTTTGTTTTGCAGGCAAGGTCATTGGTCCCAGAATGATCGATAACAACACCGTTACCAGTAATAACATGCCCATAACCAGCCAGATGCTTCGGCGCCAGCCATGCAAGCTGGCAGGTAAATATTTGGCATAACTCATCGTGCTGAGGAATAAATAATGGCTGCCAGCTGATCGGCCTTTTTTACAGCACTTATGCTCAGTCCTGCGATTAACTTACTGGCATCAATACTGATAATGCGCCTGGTTTGACCGGCAGCAGTATTTTTCAGCAAAGGATGGCGAGACAGAAGCTGCTCCGTATCCGGTGCGCCATTACTACGACTCCCAACCAGAATGACATCGGGATTCATTGCCAGAATAGATTCCAGGGAGACTGACTGATAACCATTAAATTCGCTGATATTTTGACCATCTAATACATTGATGAGGGCATGGCCAACAGTGTCACGCCCAGCCTGTGATAACCCCCGATCATTCAAATCCAGGAGAAACATCATTTTTAAATTTGATTCCTTGACATGATCGTTGATGGCGGTTTCCATTCGCTGAATATCGTCGATTAATTGCTGACCGGTTTTTTCGCGATCCAGTGCTTTGGCTAAGTGCTGAATATTACTGCGCAGGTCCGCAATGGTTTGCGGGCTATTAAGCTGGATAAAGTTAATCTGTGCATTTTGAATGGCTTTTACAGTGGAAGTAGGCCCTGTATGGTCGCTGCCCACAATAAGATCCGGTTGTAAGGATAAAATCGCTTCGGCCGACAACGCACGGTGATAGCCGAGTTGTTTAACATTTTGACTTGTGAGTAATGGCTCACTGGTGATATCGGCGGCGATAATTTTGGAGCCAATATCCAAGGCCAGCAAAATTTCTGTGGCATTGCTATCGACACTGATGATTTTCTCGGCATGAACCGGCTCAGCCACAGTAATTTGAGCAGTTAATAGTAATATAACGCCGTAAAATAGTTTTCTCGTATTAAGACGAGAAAATTTAGATTGAGACATGAATAACTCCAAGCAGGTTAAATCAGTTTCGGGCTCGTTATTGAAAAGCGCCATTAGAAAGTGCAGAAGTTTAAACACAAATAAATAATTTGTTAAGTTAAATCTAAATGATAATCGTTATTATTTACATCGTGTGTGAGGTGTGATAATTTTCCCAGCCTGATGCAGTAACTCTCATCTGCAAATCAACTTTTGTACATTAAGGCGATCTTTACTGAGGAAAAAATGAACACACAACGTAAACCCCTCCCTATCCTGATTCAGTCTGTGCTTTTGCTTAGTCCGCTATTGGTGTCAACCAGCCACGCCCAAATACCTTTGCAAATGGAAGAAATCAAGATTACTGCAACACGTAATGCAGAGCAGCAAGAATTGCAGAGCCGCAATATCACGTTCATTGATAAAGCTGAACTGGATCAGGTTCAGGCGACTTCTGTTCCACAGACAGTGGCTCATCTGCCGAATGTCACGCTGAGCGGCGGGCCAAGGGAAGATGTTCAGAATGTGAATATCCGTGGGTTAGGCGATAACCAGGTATTACAGCTGGTGGATGGGGTCAGGCAGAACTTTATGTCAGGCCATCGCCCGACCTATTTTCTGGACCCGGAATTAATCAAAAATGTCGAAGTAGTGAAAGGACCGAGTAGTGCGTTGTGGGGGTCAGGTGCTCTTGGCGGCGTAATTTCACAAAACACCATTCATGCAGCTGATTTACTGGGAGTAAGGGACTTTGGCGGGTTTATCAAACAGGGTTATCACAGCAACAGTGATAAATGGTTGACCACCACGGCATTGGCAGGACGGATGGATAGTTTCGACTGGCTATTGTCCGGATTTTACCGTGATGGCAATGAAATAGAGCTGGGCAATGGCGAAAATTTGGAAGGATCTGCCTCTCGAGATAAAGGCGTAATGGCCAAAGTCGATTGGTTTATTGATGATGCACAAACAGCAACATTTAACCTGCGTAGTTCAGAGGTAAACGGAGAGGTTCCTTCTAATGGTGCTGCCGATTTGAGTTCATCAAATTTTATGATTCATCGTGAAAACCAAAGTGATCATGCCTCGTTAGATTATCGTCTCAATCCGGATAATGACTGGCTTAATGCCCAATTGATGCTGTACTGGAACAATACTGAGATGCAGGAGTATCGTTTATCAGATCGCCGAGCCGATAATACTGAGATCGAAACACTGGGATTAAACCTTAATAATCGAACCGAGATGGGTAATATCAGTTTTATCTATGGTGTGGATGGCTATCAGGATAAATTAAGCAGTAGTCGTGGCGGACTGGATCGTCCCACTCCACCAGATGCCACAACAGAAGTATGGGGTGCGTTTACCGAACTGCACATTCCTTTTGCTGAGGCTTGGCGGTTGGAATTGGGCGGACGTTATGATTATTTCAGCACTGAGGCTAAAAATTTAAATAATGATCGTAGTGATAATGCGCTTTCACCCTCAGTCGCTTTGGTATGGCAAACCACAGATCAGCTGAATCTTGCATTACGATACGATGAGGCTTTCCGGGCACCAACAGCAGAAGAGTTGTATACCACCGGTACGCATTTCTGCATTGATATGCCTACCAGCAATGATTGTAATACGTTTTTGCCAAATCCGAATCTGAAGCCCGAAGAAGCACATAATATTGAGTTTATAGCTGACTTTAATACTCAAAATGTATTTGCCGAACAGGATCGCTTTGGTATTAATGGGTCAGTTTTTTATAACAATGTTGATAATTTCATAGAGCAGCGGGTCGATAATCCACTATTTTCGTTTCCAATCTTTCTACCTTTTCCCGTTATTGATGATGCCGGTCAGACTACCTATAACAACGTCGATAAGGCTCGTTTAAAAGGTTTTGAGCTGACTTTTAATTATGCTTTGAATGATTTTGAGGCCGCAGTTTCCTATGGACAGACACGTGGTGAAGACAAGCGAACAGGAGAAAAACTCAATGGCATTCCGGCGGATAAATGGGTTTTGGATCTGAGCCAGCGCTTTTTCAGTCGCAGCGTCAAAACCGGTTTGCGGATAAGTCATATTGAGACACAGAATCGAACGCCAGCCGATGATAGCCGTGATTATGATCGCTATACCCTGGCCGATATCTATGCCACATGGGAGCCGGTCAGCATGCCAGATCTTAAACTGGACCTCAGTGTGAATAATCTGACCGATCAATATTATCGCGTGGCGTTTCAGGAGCTTTATATGCCGGGACGTGATGTAAGATTGGCAGTACGCTATCAGTTCTAATGCGGAGGTAATCATGCAACAGCAGCAACCAGCAATGCCGGTTTCAATAATGTCGGGACAAAATGCGCAACAGTTATTGGAACAGATCAGCGATTGGGGCTCGATGACCACCATCGTGATTCATGGTGGCAGTGTATTCGAATTTACCGGACCTTTTCCAAAAGCAACAGTGGCAGAAGGTTTCTATAATCTTAAAGCTGACGGTAACGGTTTTCATGGCCATCTTAATCTGCAGAAAGTTGAGCAAATCAGCTTTCAGACCAAACCCCATCGAGGTCGCGAAAGTTATGCCTTTGTGTTTGAAGATGCCAATGGTGATGTGATCTTTAAAGTGTTTCTCGGTCGTGACGAAAAGGGCGAATTAATCGCATCACAACGCGAAAAGTTTTATCAGTTAATGCAGCAATATCAACAGGCTTTAAAATGAAAAATAAAGGTTTGGAACAACAAATAAGTGATGAAATCATGATGATGGTCAATAGCCGTAAAACGTTAATGCTGTCGACACTCGATGAAAATAATCATCCCTATGCATCTTATGCAGCGTTTGCGATCGGGCGAGAGTGTCTGTACGTGCTGGTCAGTGATATTGCTATCCATGGCGTCAATCTGCGGATTCATCCGCAAGCTTCAGTGTTAATCATTGAAGATGAAGATTCAGCGATTGAAATGTTTGCCCGTTTACGTGTGACTTATAAGGTTGAGGCGGAATGGATTCAGGTTGATTCCGATGCCTGGCATGTGGGAATTGCATTGTTAACTGAGCGTCACGGCCAGCGTATAACGAACTTGAGTCAGCTGAGCGACTTCCGTCTATTCAAACTTAACCCCCGTGGCGGGCGGTATGTAAAAGGGTTTGGTAAGGCTTATCAGATTGATGGGGGAACACTGGCGGGAGAGAATCTGCAACATTTACGTGAGGGACATAAAAAGCGTGAAGTGGTTATTAAGTCAGAGTAACCCATAAAGCGCCGCAAAATATTGCGGCGCTTTTCTGTTAGCCGTCTAGAAATTACCCCAGGAGCTTTTTTTACGCATTCTCAGACTAGGTAAAATCAGCCCGATAATCATGCCGCCAAATAATACTGCAGCACCAATCAAAAACCAGTTTTTTGCATCATTGTCTTTCAGCGTGTTGTTTTCTATGACAATGGATTGAATTTCATGATCGATTTGCTGTAGCCGCTCTTTTAATTGGCGATTTTCGTTTTCCAGCGCTACGGCATTTGAGGCAGTGCGGCGTAAATCATCCAGTTCTTTACTCAGTCGTTGAGCCGTTTCCTTCAGTGACATGTTCTGGTTATCAGCTTCACTGGTCTGTGAACTCAATTGTTCAATTTCTTCTTTATAACCGGTAATTTCCAGTTCCAGATTGGCAATACGCTGTTCTTTTTCTGCCAGCTGATCACGTGCGCTCGGATTATTGACCAGATAACGGGATAATACCCAGCCCTCAACACCATCATTGGTGCGCACCTTAGAATAACCTGAGGGATCATTTTCCAGTACCGCAAGTTCGGTGCCGGACTTGAGCATTTTGCGAATACCGAAATCCAATCCTTGACCATTGCGCATGGTGATCTCAAGCTCATCTGAAACGTAGCGAGTTGTTTGAGCGGCGCTTATGCCAGGCAGAAGCATCGGAGCGACAATGAACAACAAGCTGATAATAATTTTTTTCACATGTGGATCCGAGTTGAGTTAAAGCATCATTCTAGCAGAAGCCATATGGCTGATTTCAAGAGCAGATAAGAATCATTATTAAGTTTGATGTGAATTAATGGGTTTGTCATAAAAGCTTGTTAAGTTAAGCGGTGATATAAATGAGGTGGGTTATGGAAAAGTTCAGAATAATGTTTTTGTGCACAGGAAATTCCTGTCGCTCTCAAATGGCCGAAGGCTGGGCCAGATTTCTTGCCGGGGATGAAATTGAAGTTCGTTCAGCTGGTATCGAGTCTCATGGTCAGAATGTTCAGGCAATACAGGTGATGGCTGAAGTAGGTATTGATATTTCACAGCAGGAATCAATCCGGGTAAATGGCGAAATGCTGGAATGGGCCGATTTACTGGTTACATTATGTGAAAACGCTGATGAACAATGTCCGGTAGTCAGTCCGCATACTTTGCGTTTGCATTT
Organism: Methylophaga sp. UBA2689; assembly: GCA_002354555.1. GTDB lineage: Bacteria > Pseudomonadota > Gammaproteobacteria > Nitrosococcales > Methylophagaceae > Methylophaga. The sequence goes on along the minus strand of DELT01000028.1, from coordinate 10,857 downwards.
ACCGCTAACCGATCCGGCAAAATATCGGGGCAGTGAAGCCGAAATTCTGAAGGAATTTCGACTTACCCGGGAAAAAATTAAACAACGCGTTAACTATGTGCTGCAGCAGTTAAACAAATCTGTTGTTAATGCCCGCTAAATAGTAAGCCATTTTCCCTCACTATATCTGACTTAACCTGCCTCAGCCAGAGGCTGGCAATCCGCTAGATTCAGTTGATAAAGACTGTTGCCCGGAATTTTCTTCGCTTTCGATTTAGCTTTGGTGGCATGTTCTGCAAGGTCTGTTTCATCAATCAGATATTCAAAGTCACTAATGGTGACCGCACCAATAGATAAGCTTAACAAAGGATAAAAGACTTGCTGACCATAGCGATCGAGGGCCTGAATACCGCCTTGTTGCAGATCGGTATCACTATAAAGTTCACTATAAAGTAAAGCGAACGCCTCTAACATCATCTCACAGCGATTACGCCAGTCCTGACTATCAAATATGACGATGAAATCGTCACCACCAACATGACCTAAAAAATCATTTTCATAGTCAATAAACTGACTGAGAATTTTTGCTGTTTTGGTTATGACCTTGTCGCCTTTGTTGTAGCCATAAGTATCGTTATACGGTTTGAAATTATCCAAATCGAAATAACATACTGTGGCATGGCGTTTCTCCCGGATAGATTGTTGAATGTGCTCATTTAATGGCACATTACCGGGTAGACCACTCAGTGGATTGGCATGGCGGGCGATGGTCAGCTGTAAATCAGTAATTTGCCGCAACAAATCCATCAAACTGCCTACCCCACGGTAGTAGCCTTGTTCAGAAATAATAAAAACGCTGTGCTGCTGAGAGGATTCCTGGCTGGTAATTTGCTGACTAAGCGCTTTCAACGGCAAAGTCGTTTCAGCAATGATAGGACGGTTGTCCATAAACAGGTGAATAGGTTTGCGACCATGTAGGTCTCGACCATAACGACTTGCATACAGAGTCATAAACTCATCGCGCCATACCATACCAGCAATGGTGTCGTTTTCATGTAATACGGGAAGTGCGGCCAGTTTTACGGCATTCTGGAACCGTTCACCTACCTGATTTACATCATGATAAGTGCGTACCGGTGTTAATTGAGTCAACAGACTTCCCACCAGTGAATCTGAACGGGGAACACCCGAATGAATCTTTTCTCGGGCCTGACGTTTGGCAAATAATTCAGGCGGTAATTCTCGCTTTGGATTCGGCGTTGGGCGTCCAAAATAATAGCCCTGAGCAAAATGCATGTCCATGGATTGAGCGACTAAATACTCTTCCCGAACTTCTACACCTTCACCAATAACTCTGCAATTACTGCTTTGTGCAATATCTATCATCGATTGCACAAACTGTTTTTTCTGCTGATCTTCATGAATATTCTGCATGAAGTGACGATCCAGTTTGACATAATCAGGCTTTAATTCTGACCATGTTCGTAAACCGGAATAGCCGGCTCCTAAATCGTCAATGGCTATCGAGAAGCCCATATCACGATAATGTTCAGTGGCTTCGCGCATCAGAACATAATCATCAATTGGATACTGCTCAGTTAACTCAATCACTACCTGTTCAGCCGGGATACCGGCCTTTTTCAAAAACTTGCTCGTTAAGCCATGCGGATAGTCTGGCTGTAACAATGCCGCTGGAATGGTATTAATGAACAGTTTGGCTTTCAGAGCCAATTCACCAAATCGAGCAATGGCGACTTCACGACACAATAAATCCAGTTCAGCCAACCGGCCATGTCGACTGGCTGCATCAAACAGGTTTATGGGTGAGTGTAAAACACTATCAGAAGGACCACGGATCAGAGCCTCATACCCATAAATCTGATTATTTTTTAATGAGACAATCGGTTGGAATATAGGGGTGAGTGCCGCCGTGGCAAGAATATCTTCCAGTGATGTAAATTGCAGTAATTCTTCTTTTGTCATTGGAATTCAACTCTCAGTAGGCCAGATACAAAAAAGCCCCACCCAAAAGAGTGGGGCAAGTTTGCAGAGGAGATAACTCTCTAGGTTCCGCGGCCTACCAGAAGGCTTGAGCGCGGAATTTAAGTGCTGAAGGCTCAGCGTCAGAGCTTGCACCATTTACTGTCAGATCGGTAATCTTGTCGTAGTTCAACATCAAGCGGATATTTTTACGAGGAATATAGTTCACACCCAACGTAAATTTATCTGCTTCATCTTCATTTTGAATACTGCCACCAACAAGACCTTCAGTTTCGATATTTTCGAAACGGGCAACTAACTGCCAAGCACCATATGCTGACTTCGGCGTTACGCCTGAATTGTAGCCTTTTTTCCATTTGTAGGATTCACCGGTTAAGAAATAACCAGCCTCAACTGAATAACCAGTAATATCTTGATCAGAATTTACTGAGCTTTCTGCAGTGTAATCGACATATTCTGCCAATGCGTGGAAAGGACCATAGATACCTAATACGTCAGCGGTAAATGCTGAAGAACCGTCATAACCCGCTACAGAAGTGTCGATTGGACGCTCTGATGTGATATGGCTAACGGCACGCTGGCGATAGCGGAATGTATCATCACCATTTCCGCGAGTAAGATAACCTGCACCAACTTGCAACATATGCTTTTCATCTTGCATAAATGGTACAAACGAACCACGTACTGCCCACATGTCAGCATCATCAACGTCGGTTTCACCATCTTCAATTTCACCACTGGTGAAAGAAGTGGCTAATAACCAGCGATAGTCTTTGTCATTTAATTGAAAGACTGCACCACTTTCACGAGCAGGAGAAATACTTGAATCGGCATAAAATGGTCTATCAATGAAGCTCATATATTTTGAGCTAGCTTTGGTGTTATAACCAAAGGCAATATGAGATTGACCCAACTTCACACCCCATTTGGTGCTGTCAGTCAGGCTGTTACCGTAACCTACGTATGCATCTTTAATCGAGGCATCACCACCAGCAAAGTCAGCTTCAAACTTGTAGCTCCAATCATAAACACTGCCTTGGAAACCTAAACGAGCACGGCGTAACTCGGTACCACGACCTTCATTGTCACTAATTGCTGTACCATCGTATAGGCCATCGTTATCAACAGAAATGGCATCCCACATGACACGGCCAATTGGTTGGAATTCCCAGTTACCTTCACGATCTGAAACAACAAGTTTGCCATCGGTAGTGATTTTTGGCATTTCTGCAGTGGCAGTTTCAACTTCTTTTTTCAGCTCTTCTTTATCAGCTTCTGCCATTTCTTTATCAGCAGCTGCAGCATTGGTCAGCAATTTGTAATCATCGTTGCTGATTGTGCCTTTATCACGCAAAACCTGTAAAAGATCCATCATGGCATCATTGTTAGCCTGTGCAGGCAATGTGGCGGCACCGAACAGTGCGCCGGCGATTAGTATTGCAGACGTTTTTAATTTCAAGGGACTATCCTCTTAGTTGATAAAACACGTTCGGCTTGAAGCTCCGAGACCTGCACACCTTAAAACCCAAATATTTCAGCGTGATGAAAAAACTGTGACAGTTGTGTGACAACGCAACAAATCACCATAATTGTTGTTAAAAAACCACATCAATAATCGATTGAATTGCTTGAAAAGCCCGGATAAGCCCCAACCTTCTTAGTGAATGCAATCCGTTAAGGAATAAATATGTTCAAGTGGTTATTTTTGTTATTTCTGCTGGTTCCAATCGCAGAAATTTACGTATTAATTGAAGTCGGTGAGGTGATTGGCGCTGGCTGGACCATTCTGTTTGTTATTGCGACTGCAGTCTTAGGCGCCTGGTTGGTCAAGTTGCAAGGGCTTACCACCATGCAGCGAGCTCAGGAATCAATTCGACGTGGTGATACTCCGGCTTTGGAAATGCTGGAGGGAATGACCTTATTTATAAGTGGCTTTCTGTTATTGATTCCAGGTTTTGTAACTGATGCGGTGGGCTTTCTATTATTGGTTCCGGTCTTACGCCGTGGTCTATTGCTGAAATTAATTCGTAACAGCAATGTGATATTCCGCCAACAATGGTCAGCACAGAAGCGATATTCACAAGGCGATGATGTTATTGAAGGTGAAGTCATCAATGATGACGATCAGCGCAATATTCGTTAGTGCCGGTAAAGCAAGTATTTTCCCAATGTTGACTTTTTTTTCAGAAATTTTTAACTCAGGCACTTGAAGTTTATTCAGCCAGCCCCATTAAAGGGGTTCCTGGAATTTTCTTGGTCATTTTTTGTTACTTTTGGAGGATAAAACTAATGAACCTTCGTCCCCTTCATGATCGTGTGATTGTTCGTCGCATGGAAGAAGAAACTACCTCTGCTGGTGGAATTGTCATTCCTGACAATGCAGCAGAAAAACCATCTCGTGGCGAAATTATCGCAGCGGGTAACGGCAAACCTACCGATTCTGGTGAAGTCCGTCCTCTGGCTGTTAAAGTCGGTGACAAAGTGCTGTTTGGTAAATATGCCGGCACCGAAGTCAAAGTGGAAGGCGAAGAACTGCTGGTAATGCGTGAAGACGATATCGTCGCTGTGATCGAAGCGTAAGCTTCCCGACGATTTCACATCTGGTTACGTTAAACATAGCTATAAAGAGGAATTAAAATGGCTGCTAAAGAAGTCAAATTTGGCGCTGATGCGCGCCAGCTGATGGTCAAAGGCGTTAATACGCTGGCCAACGCGGTAAAAGTGACATTAGGACCCAAAGGTCGCAATGTTATTTTGGATAAAAGCTACGGTGCACCAACTATTACTAAAGATGGTGTTTCAGTTGCTAAAGAAATCGAATTAGAAAACAAATTTGAAAACATGGGCGCACAAATGGTGAAAGAAGTTGCATCGCAAACTTCTGACGCTGCGGGTGACGGTACTACTACCGCCACCGTACTCGCTCAAGCCATTCTGCGTGAAGGCATGAAATCAGTTACTGCGGGTATGAACCCAATGGATCTGAAACGCGGTATCGATAAAGCCGTTACTGCTGCTGTTGAAGAGCTGAAAAAAATGTCTTCACCTTGTGATGATGACAAAGCCATTGCTCAAGTCGGTACTATCTCTGCCAACTCTGACAAATCAGTCGGCGACATCATTGCTGAAGCAATGAAAAAAGTGGGTAAAGAAGGCGTTATCACGGTTGAAGACGGTCGTGGTTTTGAAAATGAACTCGACGTTGTTGAAGGTATGCAGTTTGACCGTGGTTACCTGTCTCCATACTTTGTTAACGAACAGCAAACTATGTCAGCCAATCTGGATGACCCATACGTTCTGCTGTACGACAAAAAAATCTCTAATATCCGTGAACTGCTGCCAACACTGGAAGCGGTTGCCAAATCAAGCCGTCCACTGCTGATCGTTTCAGAAGATGTTGAAGGCGAAGCGTTGGCGACTCTGGTTGTTAACAACATGCGCGGTATCGTTAAAGTCTGTGCGGTTAAAGCGCCAGGTTTTGGTGATCGTCGTAAAGCGATGTTGGAAGATATCGCTGTGTTAACTGGCGGTACCGTGATTTCTGAAGAAGTTGGTCTGAATCTGGAAAAAGTTACTCTGGATGATCTGGGGCAAGCGAAGAAAATCTCTGTCAGCAAAGAAAACACCACTATTATTGATGGTGCAGGCCGTGCGGATGAAATTACTGCACGTGTTGAACAGATTCGTGCACAAATCGCTGATTCATCTTCAGACTACGACAAAGAAAAACTGCAAGAACGCGTGGCTAAGTTAGCCGGTGGTGTTGCGGTAATTCGTGTTGGCGCTGGCTCTGAAATTGAAATGAAAGAGAAAAAAGCCCGTGTTGAAGACGCATTACATGCGACTCGCGCTGCCGTTGAAGAAGGCGTAGTTGCTGGTGGTGGTGTTGCTCTGGTTCGTGCCGAAGTGAGTCTGGGCGAGCTGAAAGGTGACAACCTGGACCAGGACGCTGGTATCGCTATCGCACGTCGTGCAATGCAGGAACCATTACGTCAAATCGTCACCAACTCTGGCGATGAAGCCTCTGTTGTTTTGAATGAAGTCGCTGCAGGTAAAGGTAACTACGGTTACAACGCTGCAAGCGGTGAATATGGCGATATGATTGAAATGGGTATTCTGGATCCAACTAAAGTAACGCGTACTGCATTGCAAAATGCTGGTTCGGTTGCGGGTCTGATGTTGACCACTGAAGCCATGATTGCTGAAATTCCGAAAGAAGAAGCGCCTGCAATGCCTGATATGGGCGGTATGGGCGGCATGATGTAATTCGTTACAACATAGCTATCAGCACACAAAAAAGCCCTGCCTCGAAAGAGGTGGGGCTTTTTTTTGCTAATTAAATTGAAAAGAGCTTTTAGGGGTGTAATGTTTTCCAGAAAGGAATCAACATCAGGCTCAATACAAAGGCTATTAACAGTAACACGCCTATAAAGCGAAATGGATGCTGAAAAATGGATTGGAAAAATCCTGGTATTTCGCCATTGGCACGCAGATTTTCATATTGCTGACGCTGATCTATAGCGCGTTTGGCCTGATATTCATCGAGCGTGGCTTTGGCAATAGGCAGTTGTTCATCATTTATCAACCAGATGGCTGCCACACCAAGGCCAAAAAATCCGGCCTGAGTTTCGTAAAAGGCAAAGCCTTTATCGTCCAGCAGTTGCCGAACGTCTTCCGCTTCGTCTTCAGGTACATTGTTGAGTCGAAATAATAAAGTCGCCATAGTCGTCCTTGTCTGTCAGCGTGGTTCGAATCTAACCTGTTAGGTTACTTCATACAGCGGCATATTAGGCGTTTTGTAATTGATTGGCAAAATCATGATTTACATCACGATGTTTGGCCTCATCATCTCTCACAACTAATACAACATCGCGCAGCAATGCATCCTGTGGCAGGTTCCAGTAATCAATGGCAATTTGCGGTGCGGCTACGTTTTCGTATTTACCTGAATCAATGCCTGCTAAATATTCGCTGTAGCTGTATACAGCTTCTTCTTCAAGATAACCAACAATTCGATGCGCTACTCGAGATGAGAAAATGTATAAGATAAAGAACAAGTTATAAAACACACCCTGAGCAATGATAATCAACACGCGTTCAAACCAGCTGGGTTTGGCAATATGCACAAAGGTGAGCAGATGCATACGTTCATTATCAGCTTCTTCCAGCAAGGTACTGATCCACCCATCATCATCCTTCATCCGACGCAGTGAACGAAGATGTTGTAAGGCTCCGCCAACCATGCCGGGTACGGCTGCAACCGTCTCAAGTACAACAGCACGATGCCCGTAACGCCCGGAAAAAAAGACATCAGCAAAAAAACGCATAAATTTTACAATTGCCAGCGCCACCCGATCAGAAACACTTTTTGGGGTGAAATGCGGAGCGTTATATTCAGTGCTGTCCATCGTTGTCTCCTTTGACGAGACGAAGGTTATTTAGTCTGAGAAAATACATTAGCGGATGTGAAAATTTCGTGGTTATTACATCGCGATAAGTCATATGTTCTGTTAGTTTAGACACATTTTCAATGACTGTGCATTTTGAAATATCGAATGAGGCAAAAATGACCACAACAGCACTTACAGAACAATGGCAATCGATTCTGCAGGATAAGCAAAATCTGCTTGATTCTGCCTCTGAAGTATTAACTGCCAGTGAATATGTGTTGAATCAGGGCGACAGACAACCTCAGCGGTTACGTGAGTTGGTCGAAAGTGGTGATTTGGAAACTGTCTATGCAGAAGATGGCTATCAACAACGGCTGCAAACCCGGCTGGCACAGGTAAGTGATGAAGCCACTTTGCAACAACAATTGCGGTTATTTAGACAACGAGAAATGGTGCGTATTATCTGGCGGGATTTAAGTGGTTGGGCCGACCTGGCAGAAACGGTGCGTGAGTTAACGGCATTGGCGGATTGTTGCGTTGAGCAGGCATTAAACAAGCTTTATCAATGGCAAACGGAACTGCTTGGCACCCCAATGGATGAGTTGGGTCAGCCACAGCATTTGATCGTGCTGGGGATGGGCAAAATGGGGGCCGGGGAGCTAAACCTGTCTTCCGATATTGATTTGATTTTTACCTATCCTGATGACGGCGAAACACAAGGCGCACGAAAAAGCCTGACAAATGAAGAGTTTTTTACTCGCTTGGGCCGCAAACTGATTCAGGCTCTTGATAATGTGACCGTTGATGGATTTGTGTTTCGGGTAGATATGCGTTTGCGCCCGTTTGGTGAGAGTGGCTCATTAGTTGCCAGTTTTGATGCGATGGAGGATTACTACCAGACCCAGGGCCGTGAATGGGAACGCTATGCGATGATCAAGGCAAGACCTGTCACGGGCAGTGAAAAGGATAAGAAGGCTATCAGCGAGCTACTGCGACCTTTTGTCTATCGACGTTATCTTGATTACGGCATGTTTGATTCATTACGCGAAATGAAATCTATGATTGCCGGGCAGCTGCATTTAAAAGGCATGGAAGACAATATCAAGCTTGGTGCAGGAGGAATACGAGAAATTGAGTTTATTGGTCAGGTGTTCCAGTTAATTTATGGAGGACGGGACAGACCTTTGCAGCAAAGACCCATTCTGACGATTCTGGATTTGTTGGCTGAGCGAAAATTATTGTCAGATTATGCTGTAACAGCCTTAAAAAATGCGTATGTGTTTTTGCGTCGAACAGAACATCGTATTCAGGCCTGGGCAGATCAACAAACGCATCTATTACCCAGTAATAATGAGGCGAGAATTCGTTTAGCACGGAGTATGGGCTTTGAGAACTGGTCCACTTTTGTTGAAACCCTCAGCGAACATCGGCAGCAGGTGCATGAACATTTCGAACAATTATTGACTGCACCACAGGCCGATGATGGGAGTACCGACAGTATTGCATTGTTAACTTCCAGCGAAGCAGAAATAATTTCTTATCTTGAAACATGGGGATATCACGAACCAGAGCAATCCCAACAGACGATTGAAAAATTGTTGAACCTGCATGTCGTGAAAAACCTGAGTCATACCGGTCTCGGACGTCTCAAAAAACTATTGCCGTTATTGGTTCAGGCTGCTGCTGGCACTGACGAGCCTGATACCTGCCTGAATCGGATGATTCCGCTATTGGAATCCATTATGCGGCGTTCGGCCTATATGTCGCTATTGGTTGAAAATACCCTGGCCTTATCTCAACTGGTCAAACTCTGTGCTGCGAGTCCATTGATTAGCCATCAGTTAGCACGTTATCCAGTGTTGCTGGATGAATTGCTGGATCCTCGATCACTTTACGAAGTGCCGGGCCGAGAACAGCAACAAGCCTTATTAAACCAGTTCCTCTCAGTTGCTGAAGATACCGATCTTGAACAGCAAATGAATTTATTACGGGAGTTTCGGCAAATAGCCACTTTGCATGTTGCTGCAGCAGATGTCACTGAAGTATTACCGTTGATGCGGATCGGTGATCAACTCAGCGAATTGGCAGAAATTCTGCTGGAACGGGTATTGCAGTTGGCTTGGCAATACCTGATCGCGCGTCACGGATTACCGCCTGCTGCGGATAAAAATGATATGACGGAGTGCGGATTTAGTGTCATTGCCTATGGAAAATTAGGTGGACTGGAGTTAGGTTATGGCTCAGATCTGGATTTAGTATTTGTGTTTGATGATGCGCGGGAGGGAATAACGGATGGTGATAAACCTGTCGATTTGATGGTGTTTTATACCCGTTTGGCTCAGCGGATGATCCACTTATTAAATACTGTGACTGCGGGTGGAGTGCTTTATGAAGTAGATATGCGACTGCGACCAAGGGGAAATTCAGGGTTGCTGGTGAGTCCAATTTCAGGCTTTGATGATTATCAACAGAATGAAGCCTGGACCTGGGAACATCAGGCTCTGGTCAGAGCCAGGAGTGTTGCAGGGGATAAAAATTTAGCTGAACAATTCAGTAACATTCGCCAGCAAGTTTTGTCCAAATCACGCACTGAATTCGAGCTGGCAAAAGAAGTCAGTGAAATGCGCCATAAAATGCGTCAGCAACTGGATAAGTCGTCCGCAGGAAAATTTGATCTTAAGCAGGGCGTTGGTGGTATCACTGATATTGAATTTATGGTGCAATATGCAGTACTTGCTTGGTCAGCAAGCTTGCCAGATCTGATGGTTTACACCGATAATATCCGAATTTTGGATGCTTTAGTCGCGACAGGCAAGCTCAGTGAGCAAGAAGGGACCATGCTCGCAGATGCATATCGCTATTACCGTAGTGAAGCAAATCATTGTGTCCTACAGGAACAACCGACAGTGGTGTCGGAGGCCAAAGTGGCCGATTTTCAGCAACAAGTGAACGCAATTTGGCAACGCTGGTTACGTTAAAACCAGTTTGATATCAATATTAAGTCTCAAAAGTAGGTAATTATGGCAGCAGTAACAATGGCAGATCGTGATGGCGTTATCTGGTTGGATGGCGAATTTGTGCCTTGGCGCGAAGCTAAAGTCCATGTGCTGACCCATACTCTGCATTATGGTATGGGGGTTTTTGAAGGTGTTCGTGCCTATCAAACAGAAGCTGGGGCTGCTATTTTTCGCTTGCAGGAGCATACCGACCGGTTGTTCCGCAGTGCCAAAATCCTTGGTATGAATATCCCGTTTGATAAAGCGACGTTAAACGAAGCACAACGTGATGTAGTTCGTGATAACAAACTGGATTCTGCTTATATTCGTCCAATGTGTTTTTATGGTTCTGAAGGCATGGGTATCCGCGCGGACAATTTGAAAACACATGTGATGGTGGCTGCCTGGAGCTGGGGCTCCTATCTCGGTGAAGAAAACATGACCCGTGGCATTCGCATCAAAACATCTTCGTTTACCCGTCACCATGTGAA
>DELT01000024.1 GCA_002354555.1 Methylophaga sp. UBA2689 | reverse complement strand
CCCATCATTGCAATTGATAATGTTTTCAGCTTCATAAAGTTGTCCTCTATTGCTTTTTAGTTTTGTACGTCACGATTTGTTCGGATGAACCTCATGCGTATGACGAACCATAATCCGACTTCCCGGGTTCGTCAAGAACTTTACATAACTTTTTTGTGAGTTTTTCCAGCTTATTTTCGGGAATAATTTCCCGATATAATAAGCTATTGAAAATTAACAACTTTATTTTTCAGCTAAAAATCAGGCATGATCTTTGATCCAGTTAATTGCACGTTGAATAGCAGTGAGTGCGCGCTCTCGACCGTAAAGCTCTAAGGTAGCATCTAAAGAAGGAGAAACCGTATTTCCTGTTATCGCAACACGTATTGGCTGTGCCACTTTACCCATGCCAACCTCATGTTTTTCTGCACAACTCTTGATGACTGAATGAATAGGTTCAGCCAGCCAATCATTGAGCTCAGTCAACTCTGCCAATACGGCTTCTAAAAGTGGCAAGCTGGTTTCAGTCAGATTTTTCTGTGCAGCCTTTTCATCATACGTTTCGACGTCCCGGTAGAAGTACACACTCGATTCAGCCATCTCTTTAAGTGTTTTGGCCCGCTCCTGTAACAACACAACAATATCTACCAATGCAGGACCATCAGCAGGGTCGATTCCCAGCTCCCCCATATGCCAGCTCAAATGCTGAGCAACGTGTTCCGGGGAACTGGTTTTAATGTAATGCTGATTAAGCCAGATTAATTTATCGGTATTAAAGCTGGATGCAGCCTTGTTCACATCCTGGATATCGAATAACTGTGTCATCTCGGCAAGGGAAAAAATTTCCTGATCACCGTGTGACCAACCTAGCCTGACCAGATAATTCAGCAATGCCTCGGGAAGATATCCCGCATCACGATAACTCATCACACTGACCGCTCCATGTCTTTTCGAAAGACGAGCGCCATCATCACCTAAAATCATCGGGACATGGCCAAAAACGGGTGGTTTAGCGCCTAGTGCTTTAAAGATATTTATCTGTCGCGGAGAGTTATTCAAATGATCATCACCACGGATAACGTGGGTCATTTGCATATCCAGATCATCCACTACTACCGTTAAGTTATAGGTAGGTGTGCCGTCTGGACGAGCGATAACCAAGTCATCCAGTTCACTATTCTCAAAAACCACATTGCCACGGATTGCATCTTCAACCACCACCTGGCCCACGGTAGGGTTTTTAAAGCGGATGACCGGTTCAACACCTTCGCGGGGAGTTGAAAGGTGACGGCAGCGTCCGTCATATCGTGGTTTTTGCTTATTGGCACGTTGCTCTTCACGCATTGCTTCCAGCTCGTCTTTACTGCAATAACAGTAATACGCATCGCCCTGATCCATTAGCTGCTGGATGATTTCCTTGTAACGATCGAAACGTTGTGTTTGATAAAACGGGCCTTCGTCATAATCCAACCCCATCCATGTCATGCCTTCGAGAATGGCATTCACTGATTCAGCTGATGAGCGTTCGATATCTGTGTCTTCTATCCTTAATATGAAGCGACCGCCATGTTTTCTGGCATACAGCCATGAAAAAAGAGCGGTACGGGCACCGCCTACATGTAGATATCCTGTTGGGCTGGGTGCAAAACGCGTGCGAATTGTCATAATCAAAATTTCTCTGCTAGCTATGTGGATGTATTGCAATAAAGTGCGTTATTGTAACAGTTCAGACGCTGACAATTAGTGAGTCATCAACATGCGTATATTNNTTCTCTGCTAGCTATGTGGATGTATTGCAATAAAGTGCGTTATTGTAACAGTTCAGACGCTGACAATTAGTGAGTCATCAACATGCGTATATTGATTTCCTTTCTATCTATTGTGGTTTCATCTTTGGCCTTTGCGAGCAGTAGTCAGCCAGACAGCTATTCGGTGCAGCAGGTTGCTGAAGGTATTTTTTACCACCAGGGCAGCCACGAAGAAGCTGATGCTGAGAATCTGGGAGCCATTGCCAATGTTGGTTTTATCATTGGTGAGCAATGCATTGCTGTCATTGATAGCGGCGGCAGTTTTCAAGAAGGTAAGTTATTACGTAAAGCCATCCGTCAGCATAGTGATTTGCCTATCTGTTATGTCATCAATACCCATGTTCACCCCGATCATGTGTTGGGAAACGCCGCATTTAAAATGGATGAGCCGGAATTTATTGGCCATGAAAAATTACCGGCGGCCATGGCCAGTCGTAAACAACATTTTGCCAGACAGTTTTCTGAGATTTTGGGCGACGCATATGAAGGCACTGAGTTTATCGAAGCGGAGACATTGGTTGCGGTTGACTCGCCATTACAATTGGATCTTGGTAACCGGCTGCTGACGTTAACCGCTTTTACCACAGCCCATACCGATCATGATTTAACCGTTTATGATGAGAAAACCAGTACATTATGGACCGGTGATTTATTATTTGTTGAACGTGTACCGGCATTGGACGGCAGTATTAATGGCTGGATTGATGCGCTTGAAACCTTGGTTGATCGCGATGCAGCAATGATTATTCCAGGGCACGGATCGGCTTTTAGTGGCGAACAATCAAAGGGCTGGCAGGATTTACTGCGCTATCTGATAACTGTACGTGAAGAAATCAGAGTCATCATTAACGATCTTGGAACCATTGAACAAGCCATTGAATCGGTAGGCAGGCAAGAAGCTGAAAATTGGAAACTTTTTGAAGAATATCATCGTCGAAATGTTACCGCTGCGTTTGTAGAACTGGAGTGGGAATAATAATTATTAGGAGAGCGAAAATGATGGGGCGAAATACAATTTTTTGGGCTGTATTTGCAGTTTTTATGAGTCATGGCCTCATTGCAAATGCTGCAACAGCTGAAGAGGATTTATGGTCAGCGCTTAAACAAACTTATTTTGGTGATCGTAAAATTCATGAAAATGCCGATGATGTTTTGATTCTTGAAGCGCCTACCCGGGCTGAAGATGCGGCCATTGTTCCAATCAGTGTGAAATCCGTTCAGCCACAGACCGCTGAGAAATACATCAAAAACATACATATCATCATCGATAAAAACCCGATGCCATATTCTGCGAATTTCCATTTATCACCGACACTTGGTGATATTGATATCGCTACACGGGTCAGGGTCGATCAATACACCGATATGCGCGCTATTGCAGAAATGAATGATGGTTCTTTGCATATGGTGTCAAAATTCGTCAAAGCATCAGGAGGATGTAGTGCTCCGGCAGGTAAAGACATGGAAGCTGCAATGGCCCGGTTGGGCAAAATGCAGATTCGTATGCGAGAAGCCAGCATTGGCGAAACCACAAAAGCACAGGTAGTTGTAAGTCACCCGAATAACAGTGGCCTACAGTTTGACCAAAAAACCCGTGGCTATATTCCACCGCATTATGTGAAAGAAATTGTCATTGATTTTGAAGATGAAAACCTGATTACGCTTGAGGCAGGCATTTCAATAAGTGAAGACCCCAGTATCCGGTTTAACTTCACCCCGCAAAAGCATGGTGTGTTAAAAGCGATGGTGAATGACAGTAAAGAAATGACTTACAGCATGGATAAACAAATCTAGCGGATATTTTTACTACTTTAATGCATAAAAAAAGGCCGTTTGAAACGGCCTTTTTTTCATTCGCATCAATCAGAAACTATTGAATTCTGCATTCTTTGTAAGCTGAAGCTGATACTTCTTCATATTTATCTATACCACCACTCAAACCTTCGTCGTCACGGAATTGTGCACCGCGATCGGCTGGCAGATTACGATACATGTAGGCAGTGCTGATGTCTTCGAAATCAGTCTGGGTAAATGCTTCATCAAGCTTATCCACCACGCATGAACATTTGTGCACGCCTTCATATACGTTTAGATTTGTATTTGCCTGCATACAATCATTTACGTATTGCACCTTGGTAACCGTAGAAAAATCCATATGGTCATCGGCAATAGCGGAGGCACTTAACATGGTCATACTGGCGAACAGGACGGTCAGACTGGTTTTCTTCATTCTCTACTCCTAAATTTTATTATGTAGTGCTGCTGTGACTGGTAATTTGCAAGACAAGTTCCTACACAGAAACAGGATATTGCCACTTTAACGTATTGCCAATCAAACTTTTTGATACAGCATAATGGCAGTTTAATTTCCTCACAGAAACAACATAGGGTAAAATCCAGCGTTTATTTATCTCACCTCAAGCCATGCTGAATGCAGGAGAACATGATGAAAAAATTATTGCTTCATCTCGATACTGATACCGTCGCGAGCACTTTTGATCAAGCTGTTGCCTATGACTCCGGCGTGGATAACATTATCGCGCATGGCGGAGCAACGCGTGACAATGTCACCTCTCATGTTCATGGCATGATTTTTACCCGCGGTGGAAAGAACCTGAAAAACAGCGCAATTTTTATCGGCGGTTCAAATGTCGCTTCCAGTGAGCTTGTCGGTGAAGCCGTCAAAAAAGCATTCTTTGGTCCGGTTAGAGTTTCAGTAATGCTGGATCCAAATGGATCTAATACCACAGCAGCAGCAATTGCCCGAAAAGTAATGACTGACTACGACATTACCGACAAAAATGTGGCGATTCTTGGGGCAGGTCCTGTGGGGCAACGAACTGCCTTGTACCTGTTAAAAGAAGGTGCGAGTAAAGTCACCTTAACCTGCCGTAGCATGGCGCGAAGCAAAGCCACTGTCGAACATATGAAAAAAGCCTATGGGGTTGATGTAATTCCCGGAGAAACCCGAAGTGATGAAGCCGTTGCGGCATTACTTAAAGACGCCCATGTTGCTATTGCGGCTGGTCCGGCTGGTGTTTGTATTGTTCCCGAAGCTACCTGGACTGCCAGCAAAACGCTCGAAGTGATTGCCGATGTTAATGCGGTTCCACCGTTGGGAGTTGAAGGTATGGAAGTCATGGATAATGGTACAGAAAAACAGGGAGTGCGTTTTTACGGGGCTATTGCAATTGGTAACTTCAAAATGAAGGTACATCGAGGAGCAGTTGCATCGCTGTTTGACAGCAATGATTTGTTTTTGGACGAAACCACTATCTACGATATCGCCTGTAAAATTGATAACGCCTAGTGACAGCAATGCAAAAACCGGTTTCACCTGTTGAACGTCAAACGATCTGTGTACAGGCTCCGGCAAGACTCCATCTGGGTTTTCTGGATTTAAATGGCGGCTTAGGCCGTCATTTTGGCAGTATCGGTTTAGCAGTAGATAGTCACCATACTAAGCTCAGCCTTTCTGATTCTGATGATCAGCTAACATCAGATATTTCTGTTACAGATTCCAGTAGTCAAAAAATCACTAAACTGATAAAACAGTTTTATCTCACCTTGGGGGCGAATATCCCGACTGATTTACGCCGGGTCAGCCTCACTATTCACTCGTTGATCCCAGAACATGCGGGGCTCGGCTCAGGCACTCAGCTAGCTCTGGTCATTGGTCAGATACTGGCGAAATATCATCAGCTGGACATTCCTACCGAAAAAATAGCTCTGGCAATGGATCGTGGAAAGCGATCAGGAATTGGGATCAGCACCTTTGATACTGGTGGTTTTGTAGTTGATGCGGGCTTAGGACCTAACTCACAGACCCCAGTCAGATTATTTCAGCAAGACTTCCCCTCTCAGTGGCGACTGGTGATGTTGATGGATAAAAGTCATCAGGGCATTCATGGTCAAACTGAAATCCAGGCGTTTCAGCAATTGCCAACATTCCCGTTACAACACAGCCAACGTATTTGTCACCTGACGCTGATGCAGCTATTACCCGCATTAATTGAGCAGGATATTCAATTATTTGGTTCGGCCGTAAGCGAAATTCAGGCCTTGATTGGTCAGCATTTTGCCCCAGCACAAGGTGGCCAGTACACCAGCAAAGCCATATCCATCCTAATGGAACACTGCAAGTCCCTGGGGTTTACTGGTATGGCACAAAGCTCCTGGGGGCCCACATCCTGCGTTTTTACCGAGAGTCAGTCTCAGGCGGATTTCCTTATCGATAGGCTTCGTGGCGTGATTGACTCAAATCCTCAATTGCAGGATATTGAATTAATTACTACTGCTGGCGTTAATAAGGGTGCTGGCATTACAATCGACGACAAGACTTTACATTTTAATAAACAGTGAGGGATTAACATGTCCAAGCGCTCCATCATTCATATGCTCAACCCTATGAAACAAAACAGTCCGTTTGATATTAATATGGCATTGGATGCTGGTTATGACATCATCATGCCTTACAACAATGTTGAGTTGAATGAGGTGGCTGGCTTAACTCAAGATGCCATTTTTTCCCGTGGTCCTGCCGGTGTAAAAAAGACAGGTATGTTCATTGGTGGCAGAGATATTGGTATGGCGATGGATATGCTGGATGCAGCCAAGTCGGCAATGGTACCACCGTTTGAAATCCCGGTATTTGCCGATCCAAGTGGTGCATTCACTACTGCAGCAGCACTGGTTGCCTGTGTCGAACGTGAATTAAAGAAACATTTCAAGCAGGATTACAAAGGTTGTAAAGCAGTTGTGTTCGGCGGTACAGGTCCGGTGGGACTTGCTACCGCAGTCATTGCTGCACTTCAAGGTGCTGAAACAACAATTGTTGATCACTTTTCACTGGATACAGCCCTGCAGTTTTCTGATGAGGCCCGTAAACGTTACGGTGTAAACTTACGAGCCACCACTGCAGCATCTGACGCAGATAAAGCCCGTCTGTTAAGTGATGCTGATGTGGTTTTCTGTGCAGCTAAAGCAGGTGTTCAGGTATTGAATGCTTCAGTACTGAGCGATGCTAAAAAGCTTAAAGTGGCCGGCGATGTGAATGCCGTTTCCCCTCTGGGGATTGAAGGTGTCGAGTTAATGGATAACGGTGAACCGCTGAAATTTACACCACAATGTCCAAAAGCTGTCGGTATCGGCGCACTTGCGGTTGGTAATGTGAAATATAAACTGCAACAAGCCCTACTCAGAGAAACACTGGAAAGTGATAAACCAGTTTATCTGGATTTCCGTAATGCCTTTGAAGGTGCTCGTAAACTGGTTTAAGCATAGAGTGCACAGGAGCCAGTAATGGCTGAACATCCCAGGCTCCTGTTGATTGTTGCACAAAGCGCAAGAATGCTGGCGCAATCGGCTACACGTGAAGGTTATTCCGTACGTGTAGCTGATTGCTTTGCTGATATTGATACCCTGGAAGTGGCAGATAGATTTCTGAAGCTATCTGCACTCGATGATCATGAAGCAAATCAATGGCTACAAACCATTATTACCTTAAGTGATGATGAGCCATGCTGGTTAATCTGCGGCACTGGTATCGAGCGTTTTTATTCTGCTCTGTCACAGTTACCCCCCCATATCAAATTTGCAGGTCCCTCATATGAGTGCTTTGAGCAGATTTGCCTCCCTGAAAAATGGATTGCGATACTGGAAAGTTTATCTTTACCGCATCCGCCAACAACATTCCATAAAACCCAGATGGCAAATAGTAAGTGGTTAGCCAAATCGGTTGCCAGTTGGGGGGGAACGCACATTGTTGAAGCAAATTCGGTAGTTGAAAGACCTGAACATTATTATCAACAATATATTGAAGGTATCAGCGGATCCGTGCTGTTTCTAGCTGCAGCGAATGACATTCAATTGTTACTTTTCAATCAGCAATTTCCCGTTAATCCCAGTCTGTACAACTTCAGTCTAAACGCTATCTCAAGTGGCCTTCAACTTGAGCTAAAACAACAAAACATTCTCCATCAGGCATTACACAAACTTACCGAAAATCTATCTTTAACCGGTTTGATGTCATTGGATTTTATAATCAAGCCAGCCGGCGAAATTTTTCTGCTGGAGCTGAATCCTCGCCCTACCGCTTCCTGTCAGTTGTTATCGAATGATGCTCCCATTATCTATTGGCAGTTGATGAGCTCCACTGGTGTTATGCCTGAAATAGCGGTTGAACTTCCTGCAAAAAAACGAATCTTATGGTTTTGTTTTGCCCCGGAAAAAATCATCATTCCAGCTGATTTTGACTGGCCAGAGTATTGTCATGACCTGCCTGCCGGCGGAAGTGTTATCGATAAGCATGGCATCATTTGCAGTTTAATGCTGGACGAAACCGAACAAAATAATGGTCATCATCTGGCAAATATATTGGTTAAAAATTTATCGGTTACCGCTTGAAAACAGCCCGTTGCTCACCCATATTACTGACAACTTAATCTCAAGGAATCTCGAATGAAACGAATCATGTTGTACCTTGCCACCAATATTGCGGTGTTAGCGGTATTAAGCGTGACAATGCGACTGCTCGGTATAGATAGCCTGCTGGATGAGCAAGGTGCTGGTTTAAATATGACTTCCTTGCTTATTTTTGCGGGAATTATTGGCTTTAGCGGTTCCTTCATTTCTCTGGCTATTTCCAAATGGACTGCCAAACGATTGACTGGCGCCGAGGTGATTACCTCTCCTAAAAACTCAACTGAAAAATGGCTGGTTGATACCGTGTCACGTCAGGCACAACAGGCGGGCATCGGTATGCCTGAGGTGGCTATCTATCATTCACCCCAACCTAATGCTTTTGCCACCGGTATGAATCGTAACAATGCATTGGTCGCGGTCAGTAGTGGACTTATGCAATCCATGACACAGGATGAAGTAGAGGCTGTTTTAGCACATGAAGTCAGTCACGTTGCGAATGGCGATATGGTGACCATGGCGTTGATTCAAGGGGTGGTGAATACATTTGTTATCGTCTTATCCAGGGTGATAGGCCATCTAGTGGACCGGACGGTTTTCAAAACTGAACGAGGACATGGTCCAGCTTTCTGGATTACTTCAATCATTGCAGAATTAGTGCTTGGTATTCTCGCCAGTATTATCGTGATGTGGTTCAGTCGTCAGCGTGAATTTCGTGCCGATGCCGGCGCAGCAAGGCTGGTTGGCTCTGGAAAAATGATTGCTGCATTACAACGCCTGGCAGGCACTGCCGAAGAGGCTTTACCAGATCAATTACATGCATTTGGTATTTCAGGTGGACGTGCTGGAATTTCTGCATTATTTATGACGCATCCTCCGCTTGAGAAACGGATTGAGGCATTGCGTTCCGGACGTGTTTAATACTTAAAAGGCTTACTTTGCAATTAAAGTAAGCCTTTTATTTTCATCAGAGATCTTCGTCTTCAAAATTGTAATCGAGCTTCTCTGAAGGCTGATGAATATAATAACCTTGGGCATAATCAACACCCAATCGCCACAAAAGAGCAAGACTTACAGCGTCTGAGACAAACTCGGCAATACTGGGTTTTTCAGCCTGCTTTGCCATATCAATTATTGATTTAATGGCTGCCTGATTTTCAGTGTCGTTCGCCATATTTTCGACAAAATTGCCGTTGATTTTTAGATAATCAACATCCAGAACATTCAGACTATGCGAGAATCCTATACCGGAACCAAAATGCTCTAATCCAAATTCACATCCAATTGCCTTAAGTTTGGCAATAGTTTTTTTGGTATCTTCAATATTATCCACGGCGGCTGTTTCACTGATTTCAAATATCAGCGCCTTTCCGGTCAAATTATGTGCTGAGAGCGTTGCTGATAACCAGTCTACATAATCTTTTTCATGCAGGGTCTGTTCAGAAAGTTTAATAAAAAACCGGGTTTTGGGATGAGTTTGCTGATGTTCCGCCAGCTTTTTAAGTGCAGTACGAATGACCCATTTATCCACCTCAGCCATCATCTGCAATTTGACAGCATGCTGAATAAACTCTTCAGCTCGCAAGGTTTTGTCTCCATCCTGCAACCTTAGCAGAACGTCATAGAACTCTTGTTGAGGACCATGCAAAGGGACAATGGGTTGAAAATAAATATTGAATAAATCATTGTTCAGGGCATTTTGTAAAACTGTTTTCCAAGCAGAAAGTTCACCTGAGTCGCTTTGAGGCATTTTCTCCTGGAATCGGGCTGTTTGATTGCCTCCAGCATGTTGGGCATCAGTACAGGCTTTATCTGCATTCTCCAGAGCAGTTTGGGCTGAAGCGACATTTTCACTGATGCGCGCTATCCCAATACTACAGTGCAAATCTATCATTTTTCCGTTGGTATGAGAGACAAATTCAGCAACACTGTTCAAAAAGGCTTCAGCTCGTTTATCCACAAAACTTTCGTCAGTACTGGGGATGATAACGGTAAATATCTGATCACCATAACGACCGACTTTTTCACCATCTTCAGCTGTTTCTAGCAGTAGATCGGCAACACTTTTAATCACCATATCGCTGGTTGCCAACCCAACAAGCTCTTTAATTTGCTGGAAATCATCCAACACCATATAGAGTAGCGCAGAATCACTCTGATTTTCAGCGGCCTGATTAACAGCATGCTGTAATTCATCTACAAAGCGAGTGCGATTAAATAATCCGGTTAACAGATCAAAGTCACGCAATCGTTTTAATTGTTCATCTTCTTCGGTATCAGCTTCACTGCGGTCACGAACAACCACCTGAGTGCAATCTTCTCCTTCTACCTGTGCATGACTGAACTCGATGTCCGCATCAAATACATAGCCATCGTTTTTCAAACATTGGGCAGTCAGTATTGCCGGGCTCGCATCAGCTTTTTCAGTAAATTGCCGAAAGACCATTTTGAACTTGGCATGATCTTCACTATCAATTAAATCCAGAATCGGCAAGCCATCAATGTCTTCCTGATCTTTATATCCAAACAGATTGAGATAGGCACTGTTAACATATAAATGCATACCTTCATGCATATAGGCCACAGCATCTCTCGAGCTTTCCAGTAAAGCACGTGAGCGTTTTTCACTCTCACGCAGTGCGCGCTCATTGCGTCGTCCCAGGCGCCGCATAAACAGATTGTCCAATTCACGCTCAACAGCAAACTTCAGCCGCTCAGTATCATCTTTGAAGACAACATCCTGAACGCCCGTGCGAAACAATTCTTTTTCAGCGGCTTTATTTTCAGTAATCACAACACACGGTAAATCCTTACCCAGCCGTTTGATTACATTGACAATTTCAACAGGTGCCAACGCTGGCAAATTATCACGACAAATTAGTAAGTCCCAGCTTTGCTTGCTTAAAGACAGCTCCAATGCATCAAAGTCATCTTCTCGTCCCGCTCTGACCGCATGGCCGGCACTGCGTAAAATATTAATAATAGCGTCAGCTTCGGTAAGCGAATCATCAATAATTAATAACCGTAAAATACCTTCAGCTCTCGCCACGCTGCTCACCTTTAGTAAATTGCACCGGTGTTTCCCCTTCCAATTGGGTCATGGTTAATGTCATCCAATCATACGCTTTTTGGTTAACGGCATTAGCTGACAAATCCTGAATTTCTATCTTAGCCCCAATCACCATTTTGATCACGCCTGGACGTTTAAGAAAGCCTTTTTTTGCCCAAAAGCTGCCGGCGTTATGCGCCACCGGCACGACTGGAACACCTGCTTCCACCGCCAAACGGGCGCCACCAACCCCAAATCGCCCCATCGTACCTGGTGGTAAACGCGTTCCTTCAGGAAACACCACTACCATTGCGCCTGATTGTAACCGTTCCTTGCCCTGCTCAATTACCTGATGCAAAGCCTGACGACCGGCATTACGATCAATGGCAATTGGCCGCAACGAAGCGAGTCCCCAACCAAAAAAAGGAATCCATAATAATTCACGTTTCAACACCCAGACCTGAGGAGGAAACACAGCCTGTAAAGCCAGTGTTTCCCAAGCTGATTGATGTTTGCATAAAATCACACAAGGTTCCGTAGGAATATTGTCTCGCCCTTCGACTTCCAGCCTTAATCCACAAATAATTTTTAACAGCCAGATATTCATCACTGCCCACCGACTGACCACCCAGTAGCGCTGTTTAAACGGTAATGGCCAGATTAGCACGCCTATTACCGAGAATAGAATGGCTGTTATTGCGTAAATGATAAGAAAGATAAATGAACGGAAAATTTGCATCAAATTACGATTTCCAACAATGCATCGGCCACTGCAGCCAGATTGTCATATACCGGCACATCCTTGGGAATGCCTTTCTTCAGAGTCTTTTCACCTTTTCCGGTGCGTACCAGGATAGGTTTGGCTCCAGCAGACTGTGCTGCCTGGATATCTCTCAGCGAATCGCCTACCGCAGGCACATGATCCAGATTCACCCGCAATCGATGAGCAAGCTCTTTAAACGCTGCGTCTTTAGGTTTTCGGCAGTCACAATTATCATCAGGCCCATGTGGGCAGAAAAAAATGGCTTCAATGCGTCCACCAACCTGCGCCAGCATTCGCCGCATTTTACTGTGAATGCGATTGAGGGTTTCGACATCCAGAAAGCCCCTGGCAATGCCGGATTGATTGGTAATGATCACCACCCGATAGCCAGCATAATTCAGTCTCGCAATAGCTTCCAGACTGCCTTCAATAGGCTCCCATTCTGAAGGAGATTTAATAAAATCATCCGAATCATGGTTTATCACACCATCACGATCGAGAATTATCAGCGACATATACGCATCCTAATTTTGTAATCGGGAAATATCCGCCACACCCAGAAACAATGCCCGAGTCTGATTCAGTAACGCCAAACGATTATGACGAATTGCTTCATCTTCTGCCATAACCATTACTTCGTCAAAAAATGCATCAATACTGTCGCGCATATCGGCCAGTCGACGTAATACTCCTGCGTAGTCCGCCTTTTTCATCATCGGAGCAACATCTGCAGAGACTTGCTGTAAGGTCTCAGCCAGTTTATGTTCGGCCGCTTCTTCCAGTAAATCAGGATTTAAGTGATGACTGGCTTCATAGGCACCATTTTTCCGCAAAATATTATCAATCCGTTTATTGCCTGCAGCCAGCGCTTCGGCTTGCTCCATCTCGCGGAAAGCAGACACAGCCTGCATACGCTGCATGAAATCCAGTGGGCGTGTAGGTTGTATGGCTAAAACGGCTTCAAACACATCACCATGATGGCCGGCATCAGCGGCGTAGCCGCGCAAGCGATCAAATAGGTATTGCATAACCGGAGCCACGATATCCGTTTCAGTAAGCTGTTTATAGTAACTTTGAACCGATTGTTGTAATAGCTCGGCCAGATCCAAATCCAGATTGTTTTCGATGATAATCCTCAGTACGCCTAAGGCTGCCCGGCGTAAGGCGAAGGGGTCTTTGGCGCCTGAGGGCGGTTGGCCAATACCAAACAGACCACATAGAGTATCGATTTTCTCAGCCAGGCTCAGTGCCTGCCCAGTCTTACCCTGTGGCAATGCATCACCGGCAAAGCGCGGTAAATATTGTTCATCCATCGCCAAAGCAAGTTCTTCCTGCTCGCCATCAAGACGTGCATAGAAGCTACCCATAATGCCTTGCAGTTCGGGGAATTCACCGACCATTTCAGTGACCAGATCACATTTGGCCAACATGGCAGAACGTTCGGCCAAATCCTTGTCGCCATCAATTTTACCTGCAATAAAACCAGCCAGTTTCGCAACACGTTGGGATTTATCAAAGACCGTGCCCAGTTGATTCTGGAACACGATGGTTTTCAGTTGTTCCTGACGATCCGCTAATGGACGTTTTCTATCAGTATCCCAGAAAAACGCAGCATCGCTTAACCGCGGCAGAATCACCCGTTCATTACCGGCAATAACCTGCGCCGGATCACGACTTTCGATATTACAAACCGTAATAAAAAACGGCAGTAACTTGCCAGTCGCATCTTCTACCGGGAAATATTTTTGATGGCCCTGCATTGAGGAGATCAATGCCTGCGACGGTAATTCCAGAAAACGCTTTTCAAACTCACCCGATAAGGCAACCGGCCATTCCACCAGACCGGTGACTTCATTGAGCAATTCATCATCAATAATGGCCTGACCACCCAGTTGGCTGGCCAATTCATTGACCTGTCCGCGAATGGCTTCGCGACGCTCAGCAAAATCAACCATCACATGCCCTTCGCTAAGCAATTGCGGCGCATAGGTTTGTGGGCTGCTGATGCGAATCGCCTGGGGATGATGGAAACGATGTCCATAACTTAGTTGATTCGATTGCACGCCCAGCAAGCTGGCTGGAATAATCTCATCTCCCAACATCAAAATCAGCCAGTGCACGGGTCTGACAAATTCTTCAGATAAACTGCCCCAACGCATACGCTTGGGAATTGGCAATGCTGCTAAGGACTGCTTCACAATTTCCGGCAGTAACTCAGTGGCGGCCTGACCCGTCTGTTTTTCGCGGTAGATTAACCAGGCACCTTTATCCGTTTCCAGCGTTTCCAGTGCATCGACATCCACACCACAGGAACGGGCAAACCCCTGCAACGCTTTGGTCGGGTTGCCTTCTTCATCAAAAGCAGCGGTAACGGCGGGACCACGCTTTTCGATATTACGATCCGCTTGGTGAGTCTGGAGGCCAGTAATCACTACCGCCAACCGACGTGGACTGGCATAGGCTTTTGACGTTGAGAAAGTGAGTTCTGCCTCAGTTAACCCTTTTTCAACACCTTTCAGTAAAGCTTCACTTAAAGTCGAAAGGGCTTTGGGCGGTAACTCCTCAGTGCCAAGCTCTAGCAGGAAATCACGTACATCACTCATGACTGCACCTCATCCTGTTTACTTAACATCGGAAAGCCCAGGGATTCACGTCTGTCGTAGTAAGCCTGAGCTACTGCTCTGGCCAATGTTCTGACACGCAGAATAAAGCGCTGTCTTTCAGTGACTGAGATCGCTTTACGTGCGTCGAGCAGATTAAAGGTATGTGATGCTTTTAAAACCATTTCATAAGCAGGTAATGGCAAGCCCGCTGCAATCATTCTTTCACTCTCTTTTTCACAGGTATCGAACTGCTGAAACAGATGTTCGGTATTGGCATGTTCAAAGTTGTAGGTCGACATTTCGACTTCATTCTGGTGAAACACATCGCCATAAGTCACTTTGCCGAGTGGACCATCTGCCCAGACTAAATCATAAACACTGGCTACGCCTTGCAGATACATGGCGATACGTTCCAGGCCATAAGTGATTTCACCGCTGACGGGTTTACATTCGAGGCCGCCAACCTGCTGGAAGTAGGTGAACTGTGTCACCTCCATGCCATTGAGCCAGACTTCCCAACCCAGTCCCCAGGCACCTAATGTAGGTGATTCCCAGTTATCTTCTACAAAGCGAATATCGTGAATGGTGGTATCAATCCCCAGCATTCTTAATGAGCCCAGATACAGTTCCTGAATATTCAAAGGCGATGGTTTGATCAGCACCTGAAACTGGTAATAATGCTGCAGTCGGTTCGGATTATCGCCATAACGACCATCTGTCGGACGACGGGAGGGTTGCACATACGCCGCACTCCAGGGCTCCGGGCCAATAGCTCGCAGGAAGGTTGCCGGGTGGAACGTACCCGCTCCAACCTCCATATCATAAGGTTGCAATAACACACAGCCTTGTTCCGCCCAGTATTGTTGCAGACGTAGAATCAGTTCCTGAAAAGTTTTTGGCGTGGCCGCCACAGTTGCCGCAGAATCACTCATTGAGAAAATTGTCTTCGCATGACTAAAAATGCACTGATTATAGCGAATAAAGCAGTGGCTTGTAGAGACAACTCAGTAATGAATTTATGCGCTTGACGGTTTGACTGATGCGACTGTCACTGCAAAGAAACAGATACGGTACAATGCAGCCACCTTAATTTTTGTTAAAGAGCAGAATTATGTCGCGACTTATCGGCATCGTGATGGATCCCATTTCGGCCATCAATATCAAAAAAGACAGCAGTTTTGCGATGCTATTGGCTGCTCAGGCCAAGGGCTGGACCATTCAATATATGGAACAACAGGATCTGTATCTGAGCCAGGGCAAAGTCATGGCCAGCATGCGGGATTTACATGTCACGGAAGATGCCAATAACTGGTATCAATTAGGCGAACCAACAACCCGCAGGCTTAACGAACTTGATGCGATCCTGATGCGCATAGATCCCCCATTTGATATGGAATATATCTACAGCACTTACTTGCTGGAACAGGCTCAGTCCGAGGGTGTATTAGTGGTAAACCATCCACAAAGCCTGCGTGATGCCAACGAAAAACTGTTTACCGCATGGTTTCCACAATGTTGTCCGCCCACCTTAGTCACCCGAAAAAAACAACTGATGCGTGAATTTCAGCAACAACATGGCGATATTATTATCAAACCATTGGATGGCATGGGCGGCGCTTCAATTTTCAAAGTCAGTCAAGGCGATCCGAATTTTTCGGTGATTGTCGAAACGCTTACCGAGCAAGGCAAAAAATCGGTGATGGTGCAGCAGTATTTACCTGCAATTAAAGACGGCGATAAACGTATTTTGCTGATTAACGGCGAACCAGTTCCCTTCGCCTTGGCCCGAATCCCTGCGGATGGCGAAACACGTGGCAATTTGGCAGCGGGTGGTCGGGGTGAAGGTCGCCCTCTTACCGAAAGAGACCGCTGGATCTGCCAGCAAGTCGGACCGAAATTACGTGAAAAAGGTTTGTTATTTGTTGGTCTGGATGTGATTGGTGATTACCTTACCGAAATTAATGTCACCAGCCCAACCTGTATCCGTGAGCTGGATCGGCAATTCAACCTGAATATTGCCGGTGATTTGATGAATTGTATTGAGGCACATTTATGAAGACTGTTTTATACAGCCTTTTATTAGTTATTGGTCTAAGTTTATTAACTGCGTGTGGTGACCAGGACCGGGCGTTACAAGCCAAGTTTTATGCTTTTGGCACCGAAATCGATGTCAGCCTGTACGGTGTTGATGAAGAAACGGCAGCCAAAACCATTGATACGCTGGAGCAATCCTTTTCAGAAGTAAATGACCTGTGGCATGCCTGGCAGCCCAGTGTATTAACCAAAATAAATGATGCAATTGCTGCAGAAGAACCTATAGCGGTGGATGATAATGTTGCCAGTGTGATTTTACTGGCTCAGAAACTGGCGAAAGAGAGTGGCCATTTGTTTAATCCTGCAGCCGGTAATTTGTTTGCATTATGGGGATATGAGCAGGATGACTGGTTTGAATCCCGTCCACCTCCCCCACAGGCTGATATCGATGCATGGCTGGCTGTCAGCCCGACGATGGATGATATCGTTATCGAAAATGGTCAATTAACCAGTAACAACACTGCAGTAAGACTTGGCTTTGGCGGTTTTGCTAAAGGTTATGCAGTTGATAACGCTATCGCCATTCTGCAGCAACAGGGTATTGAAAATGCCGTGGTCAATATTGGTGGTGATTTACGTGCCATAGGGACTCATGGCGAGCGTCCCTGGATTATTGGTATTCGTCATCCCAGACATGACAGAGTGCTAGCCTCGGTCGCTGTCAGCGATGATGAAAGTGTGTTCAGTTCCGGTGATTACGAACGATTTTTTACCTACGAAGGTAAACGCTATCCACATATACTGGATCCGCGTACAGGTTATCCAGCCGATCAGGCCATGTCGTCTACAGTAATTCATGATAACGCCTCAATGGCTGATGCCGCAGCAACAGCAATATTTGTGGCCGGAAGTGACTGGCCAACCATTGCAGCAGAAATGGGAATTGATATGGTGATGCTGGTAACAGAAGATGGTCAGGTTGAAATGAGTCCTGCTATGCAAAAACGCGTCAGATTAACCGGGCATGATGGCGAACCGGTGATTCGCGAAATCCCCCACGAGTGAGCGAATGATTTCGACCAGCAGTGCCACTGATCGGATGATACTGACCCTTATCGGGTCGGTTATTTTGCATGTAATCGTGGTGTTTGCCATCAGTTTTAATGTTTTTTCTCCACCGACCAACGCGCCAGTCAATCAGCTTGATATCACGTTGGTCAAACAACAAACCGAGCAGGAGCCGGAAGAAGCCAGTTATCTTGCCCAGGTGAATAATGAGGGTGGTGGCGAAACTGATGAAAAATCACCTGAGCCAACGCCAGAATTACCGGTACCGATTGCCGAAGAGACTCCCGCATCAACAGATCCCGTATCTCCCGCGATTACGGAACTGGATCCCGTTCCTGTTGAACCGGTTATCCCCGAACCCGATGTAGAACTGGCTTCGCCTGTTGAGCCATCCCCTCCAGCAGAAGCGCCAGCTGAAAAGGTGGTTCCAGAGCCACCAGCTGCAAAACCAGTGGACGAAGCAAAACCCGAGCCCGAAACCGCCAGCAAAAAAGTCACGGCTGAAAAGGCTGTTCGTAAGGTAGAGACTTCTGAAATTGTCACTGAAGAGACCGTCGATACCGTTGAAGAAACAGCAGAGATTACGCCAAAAGTTTCTGGTGCAGAGCTGATTGCCCGTGCAAGAAGCGAAATCGGATCACTACAGAGCACGCTGGAATATAACAGCCGGGCGTTAAGTGAAACTCCAAAAAAACGTCGTATATCAGCAGCCACTAAAGAATATGCAGCTGCCGCTTATATGCGGGCCTGGGCAATGAAAGTTGAGCGGATTGGCAATATGAATTATCCGCAGGAAGCCAAGGATAAAGGCGTTAATGGCAGCTTGATGCTATCAGTAGATATCAAACCGGATGGCAGTGTGCCCCCCGATGGCATTGTGGTATCGCGATCATCCGGGCATAAGGTACTGGATGATGCCGCTGTGAGAATTGTGCGTTTAGGTGCTCCGTATGCCGCAATCCCCGAAGATGTCCTGCAAAATAATGACATGCTCACCATTAT
Organism: Methylophaga sp. UBA2689; assembly: GCA_002354555.1. Taxonomy (GTDB): domain Bacteria; phylum Pseudomonadota; class Gammaproteobacteria; order Nitrosococcales; family Methylophagaceae; genus Methylophaga. Next base: position 4,470 of record DELT01000024.1, on the reverse strand, counting down.
CCGCACCTGGAAGTTTGAAAGTGCCCGAGGTCTGTCGGCCCGATAGCTATTCAGTCAGTATTTTGTTGTTGATATAACTGATAACCCGTCTCGGCTTTACTGCGGTTGTTATAACTCAGCGGCAATTCTGACTTAAGCTTTTCTGCAATTTGCTGTAACACCTCAAGTGAACCGTGACGTAACTCCAGTTCAACTTCATGAATGACCGCCTTGTTGTTACCCGAAACGGCTTCGCCAAAGTCGTACGCCAGCTCAATCAGGGTGTCCTGATCGGCTTCCAGCATAAGAATATCCCGGTCAAATTCGGTATAGAACAGACGCTGCAACTGCTTCCAGCTGCCACTGTCATCGACAATCGGCGCTAAGGGAGTCTGCCGTAGCAATGGCAGATCAAACTCACCATTAATGATCGGATGTTCCCACTCTTCACGCTGATGCAGACCATCCTGAACGTTGCCACTGGTTTTAACGGTTTGCAGCCATTGATCGTCGATCTGTCGCATACGTAAAGCGATGCCCTGCTGTTTCAGTTTCAGTTGCGGAGTATCAAAATACTCCGTCCGCAGATGCAACTGTTTTTGCTCACTGACCATAGCTTGCAGCCATTCCAGATCAGCAAGGTTCAGTTTGGTCTCGCCATTCACGGCGAGTTTCATTTCTTGTTCAAGACTCATTTCAATAATGACTTCAGATAATGTCCGGTATGCGAACGTGGATATTCGGTGATTTGCTCCGGCGTTCCGACAGCAATCACTTCTCCACCGCCAGCGCCACCCTCAGGGCCCATATCAATTACCCAGTCGGCGGTTTTTACCACATCCAGATTATGCTCAATCACCACAATAGTGTTACCCCGGTCGCGTAAGTGATGCAAGACTTTTAGCAGTTGCTCAATATCGTAAAAATGCAGCCCTGTGGTCGGCTCATCAAGGATATACAGTGTTTTACCGGTATCACGCTTTGATAACTCTTTGGCCAGTTTGACCCGCTGGGCTTCACCACCGGAAAGCGTTGTAGCGTTCTGCCCCAGCTTGATATAGGTCAGACCGACATCAATCAGGGTTTGCAGTTTTTTCGCCACCACCGGAATATTTTCAAAAAACACATTGGCATCTTCGATAGTCATATCCAGCACTTCAGTGATGGTTTTACCTTTATAGCGAATATCCAGGGTTTCACGATTGTAGCGCTTACCTTTACAGACGTCACAAGGCACATAAATATCGGGTAAAAAGTGCATTTCGACCTTAATCAGACCGTCACCCTGACAGGCTTCACAACGTCCACCTTTAACATTAAAGCTAAATCTTCCAGGTCCATAACCTCTGGCCCGTGCTTCCTGTGTGCCAGCAAACAATTCCCTTATCGGTGTAAATAATCCAGTGTAGGTGGCAGGATTGGAGCGCGGCGTCCGACCAATCGGGCTTTGATTAATCGCCACGACTTTATCCAACTGTTCCAGGCCAAGAATATCGGTATGCGGGGCGGGTTCTTCCGAAGCACCATTTAATGTCTTGGAAGTCAGCTTTAGCAACGTTTCGTTAATTAAGGTGGACTTTCCTGAACCAGACACGCCGGTCACACAAGTCATCAGACCTATCGGAATATCGACATCGACATGTTTCAGGTTATTACCGCAGGCGCCACGCAGGCCAATGGACTTACCAGCATGGGCGGTTTCACGTTTAGCTGGTATTTCAATTTTCCGACGGCCAGAAAGGTACTGTCCGGTAAGCGAATGCTCACTTTTCATAATATCTTCTGGCGTGCCCTGCGCCACAATTTCACCCCCATGGACCCCGGCACCCGGCCCGATATCCAGAACATAATCGGCACTGCGGATCGCATCCTCATCATGTTCAACCACAATCACCGTATTTCCCAAATCACGCAGCCGGGTCAGTGTTCCCAACAGACGATCATTGTCACGTTGATGCAGACCGATGGAGGGTTCATCAAGAATATACATCACACCGACCAGACCGGCACCGATCTGGCTGGCAAGACGGATACGCTGCGCTTCACCACCGGATAAGGTATCGGCACTGCGCGCCAGTGACAGGTAATCCAATCCGACATTAACCAGAAAACTCAAACGGGCACTAATCTCGCTGACTATCTTGCTGGCGATCTCTCCACGTTTACCAGGTAGCTCTAGTTGCTGGAAAAACTGGGTGGCCTCACCAATCGGCATCGCCGTTATCTCTGGCAAATTGGTTTCATTGATAAATACATTACGCGAAGCTTCCCGTAAGCGGGTGCCATGACAATCCGGACAGGCTCTGATTGAATGGAATTTCGCCAATTCATCACGCACACTACCCGATTCAGTCTCATGATAACGGCGTTGCAGGTTGGGAATAATGCCTTCAAAAGCATGTTTTCGGCTTACTCGTTTGCCACGATCACTGATATAACTGAAATCAATTTCAGTACGACCACTGCCATACAAAATCACTTGCCGGACATTTTCCGGTAATGAGTCAAATGCCGCATCAATATTAAATTCAAAGTGATCGGCCAGCGATAGAATCATTTGATAATAATAGGCATTACGACGATCCCATCCGCGAATGGCACCAGCCGCCAAACTCAGTTCAGGATGTGCAACGACTCGGGAAGGATCAACAAACTGCTTGATGCCCAGACCATCGCAGGTCGGGCAAGCCCCAGCCGGGTTGTTGAATGAAAACATCCGTGGTTCAAGTTCGGCTATTGAATAGCCACACTCAGAGCAGGCAAAACGGGCCGAAAATAATGTTTGATCCGAGTCATCATCCATCGAGACGACTTTGGCCACACCATCGGCTAATTTCAGTGCCGTTTCAAACGATTCGGCCAGACGTTGTTGCAGGTCTTCGCGTACTTTAAAACGGTCAACCACGGCTTCTATCGTGTGTTTTTTGCGTAATTCGAGTTCCGGTGGATCATCCAGTTCAACGACTTCACCATTGACTCTGGCACGAACAAACCCTTGGGCCCGCAATCCTTCAAACACTGACAGATGTTCACCCTTGCGATCCTGAATCACCGGAGCCAATAGCATTAAACGTTTGCCTTCGGGCATGGCTAATACAGTGTCCACCATCTGACTGACGGTTTGTGCTTCCAGCGGCAGATGATGCGTTGGGCAGCGCGGCTCACCGGCTCTAGCCAATAATAATCTTAAATAATCGTAGATTTCGGTGATGGTGCCGACGGTAGAACGCGGATTATGTGATGTCGACTTTTGTTCAATCGAAATCGCCGGTGAAAGCCCTTCGATATGATCCACATCGGGTTTTTCCATCATCGATAAAAACTGTCTGGCATAGGCTGACAGCGATTCCACATAACGCCGCTGACCTTCCGCATATAAGGTATCAAAAGCCAGTGACGATTTGCCTGATCCAGACAAGCCGGTAATCACAATCAGCGCATCTCTGGGCAGGTCCAGATCGATGTTTTTGAGGTTGTGCGTACGGGCGCCGCGAATACTGATTTTTTTCATGCCTGTTCCGTAGTAAAATCCAACGGATCAATATACTCTGTCACCCTATCATGACGCAAAAGCAAGCCACACCTGACGCACTTAGTGCGCTGGAGAAACGTACTATTTCCGGTTTATCTGTCATCTTCGCCCTGCGTATGCTGGGTTTGTTTATGATTTTGCCGGTATTTTCGCTCTCCGCTCAACAATATTCACACAGCACGCCTCTATTAATAGGTCTCGCGATTGGTGCCTATGGTTTAACGCAGGCGCTGTTGCAAATTCCGTTTGGCATGCTCTCCGACCGGATTGGTCGTAAGAAGGTCATATATCTGGGTTTGATCCTGTTTGCCCTCGGTAGCCTGTTAGCCGCCATGGCAGACTCAATCTACACTGTCATTATTGGTAGATTATTACAAGGCAGTGGCGCGATTGCTGCCGTAGTGATGGCCCTAACCGCAGACCTTACCCGCGATCAGCATCGCACAAAAGCGATGGCCGCCATTGGTATCAGCATTGGTTTATCTTTTTCGGTGGCTTTAGCCAGTGGAGCGGCTTTAGAAAGCTGGATTGGACTGGATGGCATCTTCTGGGCTACCGCATTAATGGCTATTTTTGGCATGTTTGTGTTGCATTGGTGGGTACCCACTCCTTATAAACACAAACAACATCAGGATATGAAACCTGCCCGTGCGCAAATTGGTGAGGTATTAGCGAATACTTCGATTATGCGGCTGGTTGCCAGTATTCTGATTCTCCATTTATTACTCACGTTAAGTTTTTTTGCACTGCCGATTGCTTTGCAGGATTTTGCCGGCGTCGCCAAAGCGGATTTAGCGTTAACCTATTTACCAGTGTTATTACTGGCATTTATCTGCATGGTGCCGTTTATTCTAATAGCCGAAAAACAGCGCAAAATGAAACTGGTGTTTACTGGCGCAATTGCCGTACTGGCTGTCGCTCAGATCGGCTGGGCTTTATTACCCGGTTCATTGGCCATG
>DELT01000027.1:26598-31041 GCA_002354555.1 Methylophaga sp. UBA2689 | reverse complement strand
CTGGCGTTGAAGCAAAAATTCAATGTAAGCCAATTAAAAAGACATCGGGACCTGGCCGAAAATCTTAACCAGCAGTTTGATGTCGGTTTACCCCAATCATTGCATGATTTGATAAAACAAAATATTTCATTTTTAAATCGATTATTTCTTTAAAAATATTAATTTACAGGTGATAATTCAGGCGTTTTATGATAAAAATCTATTGTCTTTTCTTAGCGGATTAATTGCCATATGCTTAGGCTGCTTTTCTTAGTCTTTTTATTTCATTGGCCTGCTGCTGTCACGATGGCAGATTCAGAGGCCATTGAAGTGGTGATTGTGCGTTCAGAAAATAAATTACTGGTAAGAAAAAACGACAAAACCTTGCGCACTTTTAAAGTGGCATTTGGCAGTGGTGGTCGCCAGCCAAAAATGCAGGAAGGCGATCGCAGAACCCCACAGGGTCATTATCGAATCAAAGATATTCGCAGCAGCGATAAATTTTATCTGTTTATGCATCTGGATTACCCCAACATGGATGATGCAAAACAAGCGCTGAAAGATGGCCGAATAACCCGCACGCAATATCGCAAGATTCTCGCAGCGTTTATCTACAATGAAACACCGCCGCAAAATACCCCGTTAGGTGGACAGATTGGCATTCATGGGATTGGGGAAGAGACACCAGACAAACTGGATATTCATGCAATATCTAACTGGACCAAAGGCTGCATTGCGATGCGTAACTCAGAAGTGCGTGAGTTAGCGATGTGGGTTGATGAAGGCACACCGGTAATTATTATTGATTCACTTGAGTCATTTAAAGCGGCAGTTAATCCCTAGGGCGTGTTTATTACAGCCACCTATGTCAGAACATAAATGTAATCTTCATGTTTGACTGTATCTACGATATTTAAAACCTAGGAACAAGCCATCTCGTGTTTGCTACAATAAGCCTTTGATTTTTCCGCTGTTGCTGATCTGAGGTTGTATGCAAGCCGCTCCCGATATTTTTTCTTACCGCAAATTCTGGGCTCACCGCTTTGGTGTTGCGCCGCAATTGCCAATGTCACGCAGTGAAATGGAAGCTCTGGGTTGGGACAGTTGTGATGTGATCATCATAACCGGGGATGCCTATGTTGATCATCCCAGTTTCGGCATGGCATTAATCGGTCGATTACTGGAATCGCAGGGGTTTCGGGTTGGCATTATTTCACAGCCCGACTGGAACAGCACCGAAGATTTTCAGCGCCTGGGTAAACCAAATCTGTTTTTTGGCGTCACTGGCGGCAATATGGATTCGATGGTTAACCGTTATACATCGGATAAAAAAATCCGCCGTAACGATGCCTATACGGCTGATGGAGAGGGTGGTAAACGCCCGGATCATAGCGTCGTTGTATACAGTCAGCGTTGTCGGGAAGCGTATAAGGGTGTGCCAATTGTTATTGGTGGCATAGAAGCCAGTTTACGCCGTATTGCTCACTATGATTACTGGTCTGAAAAAGTTCGTCGCAGCGTAATTATGGATTCCAAAGCCGATTTACTGGTTTACGGAAATGGTGAGCGGCAGGTAGTTGAAATAGCCCATCGCCTGGCGCAGGGTGAAGCGGTTAGTGAATTGATCGATGTTCGTGGCACAGTTTATACAAGGCGTCATGGGCGACGTGATGACTGGTGGGAAAAAGATTCCACCAGTATTGATAAGCCGGGTCAGCTTAATCCGCCTATTGATCCATACCAGATGCAGACAGAAGAAAGCTGCGAGCAATCCAAAGCAGAAACTGCTGAGCAAAATGCTGCGCCAGTCGAACCTGCTACCAATGTAATCAAAATTCATCGCGTTTCTCCGCGTAATGCTGAGAAAACCGTTATTCGTCTGCCGCGTTATGAAACGGTTAAAGATGATCCAATAGTCTATGCACATACTTCACGGATTCTGCATTTAGAGACTAACCCGGGTAATGCACTGGCGCTGGTTCAACAACATGGTGATCAGGATGTCTGGCTCAATCCGCCACCAATTCCTTTGACCACCAAAGAGATGGATGCGGTATTTGATCTGCCATACAGCCGTTTGCCCCATAAGGAATATGGTAAGGCCAATATTCCTGCTTATGAGATGATCCGTTTTTCAGTAAATATCATGCGTGGCTGTTTTGGTGGCTGTACCTTCTGTTCAATTACCGAACATGAAGGTCGGATTATCCAGAGTCGCAGTGAAGATTCTATTATTCGTGAGATAGAAGCGATTCGCGATACCACGCCCGGCTTTACCGGCATTATTTCGGATCTCGGTGGTCCGACAGCCAATATGTATCGACTTGCTTGTAACAGCGAAGAAATTGAGGCCAGTTGCCGTCGTCTTTCCTGTGTTTTTCCAGGTGTCTGTAAAAACCTGAATACTGACCATACGCCATTAATTAATTTATATCGTCGTGCACGCAGTCTGCCGGGTATCAAAAAGATCCTGATTGCATCCGGTTTGCGTTATGACCTCGCGGTTCTGTCACCGGAGTACGTTAAAGAACTGGTTACGCATCATGTGGGCGGCTATCTGAAAATTGCGCCGGAGCATACCGAAGATGGTCCACTGTCGCAGATGATGAAGCCGGGCATTGGTACCTACGATAAATTTAAGGCCATGTTTGATAAATATTCCAAACAGGCTGGCAAAGAACAGTATTTGATCCCGTATTTTATCGCGGCCCATCCTGGCACGACGGATAAAGATATGATGAATCTGGCGTTATGGTTAAAACATAATGGCTTTCGTGCCGATCAGGTTCAGGCATATTTACCTTCACCCATGTCAGCTGCAGCGGCAATGTATCATTCGGGCAAGGACACCTTACATAAAGTACGCCGTCAGGGCGGCGATATTACCGTTCCAAAAGGGTTGAAAGTTAGGCGTCTGCATAAAGCGTTTCTGCGTTATCACGATCCAGAAAACTGGCCAATGTTACGTGAGGCACTGAAAAGTATGGGCAGATCTGATTTGATCGGTAATGGCAAAAAACATCTTATCCCGAGCTTTCAACCTAAAGGCACCGGCGAAATGGGCGAAGGTAAGCGTATTACCCGTAAGGCTAAAACGCCATCAACCCAGCCGGCTTTCCGTACACAGCATGTGCGATCCAAAAAGGTAAAAAGTGGAACGCAACGTTCCCGTAAACGATAGCGTTTGAATGGAACCCAGCTGTAAAAGCTGGGTCTGACAACCATCTCAAGAGATTCCTATGGAGAGGAGTGCATGCGTTTAATCAACACCAAAGATCATTACGGTCTAATCAGCATATTGCTACATTGGTCTGTTGCACTGCTCACAATCGGTCTGTTTGTTCTTGGCTTATGGATGGTTGATCTCGGCTATTACGACGATTGGTATTATCAGGCACCTTGGTGGCATAAAGGGCTTGGATTTATTGTTTTTCTATTGGTCGTTTTTCGTTGGCTTTGGCGTCCATTGGCTGGAAAGCCCGCAGCTATTTCCTCCACGCCCGTTTGGCAACAATGGGCAGCTAAAGCGGCTCATCAACTGATGAACATTGCCATTGTCCTTTTAGCCATCACTGGTTATCTGATTGTTACTGCCAAGGGCGAACCACTTGGCATTTTTGATTGGTTCAATATTCCGGCGATTTCCAAATTAACGGTTGAAACCAGTGACTTGGTCAGCAGACTGCATTTATGGTCAGGCTATTTCATTATTGCATTGGCTTCATTTCACGCCCTGGCGGCATTAAAACATCATTTCATCAATAAAGATGCAACGTTGCGTCGCATGCTTAATCTTTAAAACCAACAGGAGTTACCATGAAAAAAACCATCTTTGCCTTGGCTATGAGTACGGTGTTTACATTGCCTGCTTACGCGGCTGACTATGTTATTGATACCCAGAAAGCCCATGCATTTATTGATTTTCGGATTCAGCATTTGGGTTTTAGCTGGATGAGCGGTCGCTTTAATGATTTTGAAGGGACTTTCAGTTATGACCCGGAAAATCCTGAAGCGTCAAAAATTGATGTGAAAATTGATGTTGCCAGTGTGGATACCAATTTTGCTGAGCGTGATAAACATTTGCGTGAACAATTTCTTGAAACGGCTGAATATCCCGATGCTCGCTTTACCTCCACTAGTTTCGAACAGCAGGAAGACGGTACATTATTGATGAAAGGTGACTTCACGCTGCATGGTGTCTCCAAACCGATGACCATTCCAGTTCAGAAAGTTGGTGAAGGTGATGATCCTTGGGGTGGTTATCGTGTAGGTTTTTATGGTGAAACCAGCTTTATCATTGAGGACTATGATATTGATGTCAGCAAATTGGGACCAAGCTCTCAGGAAGTCTTTCTGATTTTGTCTATTGAAGGCATCAGACAGTAGTTGATTTGATTAATCTTGTCGGGCGAGTTTAAACAAACGTTTTAGCTCGTCCTCCAGACTGTTTGCTGGTACAGCCTC
>DELT01000027.1:0-26408 GCA_002354555.1 Methylophaga sp. UBA2689 | reverse complement strand
TCACTGTACTGCTGGATAAGTTGATGAGCGCCATGCCAATCCTGTTCGCGAATTTTATCCAGTGCTTGCAGATGTATGACGCTCATTGGTTTCCTCGATATTTATGACTGCCAGGTAGCACTACCCAGCATCAGCAGACTACCCACGACGGCGAAAGGTGATGTTACTACCACAAACAGCAGCTTCATCAATTCGCGGAAAATATAGATGGTATCAACGATATAACCCATAGCAAAACTCCTTTGTAGTTCATGGTTGAATTATAATGCGCGACTGTGACGGACAAATGACATGATGATGACCAACCTATGAATTTGCTTGCCCTTGATACCAGTACTGAAAGTTGTTCTGCTGCAATCACCATTAACGGTGTGTTGTATCAGCAACAGCAAATGACTCAGCGAGGACATTCGACCTTAATATTGGGGATGCTCGATCAGCTTTTCAAGCAAGCTGATGCCTCAATTGCTGATATTGATGCCCTGGCATTCGGTAGGGGCCCTGGTTCGTTTACCGGTGTGCGAATTGGTGTCGGAGTTGCGCAGGGAATTGCATTTGCTCGTGAACTTCCGGTCATCCCCGTTTCAACCCTTGCTGCTGTTGCTCAGGCTGCTTTTGATGCTTTTGGGCATCAAAACATAGCGATGGCCATGGATGCCCGTATGGATGAAATCTATGCAGCCTGTTTTCAGGTGAAAGATGGTTTTGTGACGCTTATCGATGATGAAAAAGTGTGTACTGCTAAACAGTTTTTTCCAGCAAATGCCGAAAATTGGTTTGGCGCAGGTAATGGCTGGCAGGTTTATGCTGAGATGTTGCAAGCTAACTTTTCTGAACAATTGATTGACCAGCAAGCCGATATTTATCCGGGTGCAGCAACGATTCTCAAACTTGCCGAACAATTTTATCTGCGTGGTGAATTTGTCAGTGCTGATAAAGCTTTACCAGTGTATCTGCGGAATAATGTTGCTAAAAAGAAGGCGCAACAGGGATGATCAAAAAAGCCGATAACCTATTCGCCTCACCGCTGAAGCAAATGGTGGACTTTCGCTTTGATGAACGCGTGGTGGACGTGTTTCCTGATATGATCCAGCGCTCGGTACCAGGCTATGGCACCCTGATTTCCAATATCGGCATTCTGGCTGCTCGTTATGCTCAGGAGAACAGCAGTTGCTATGACCTGGGGAGTTCCTTAGGCGCAGTTACCTTATCAATGCGCCAGCGTATTAAGGCGGAAGGTTGTCAGATTGTTGCTGTTGATAATTCGGCAGCAATGATTGAACGGGCAGAGAAAATTATCGCGGCGGATAACAATCGGGTACAGGTTGAGCTGCGCTGTGAAGATATTAACCAGACGCTTATTGAGAACGCCTCGGTAGTGGTAATGAATTTCACCTTGCAGTTTATTGCCCCGGCTTTACGGGATGAGTTAATTGATAAAATCTATCAGGGCCTGAAACCGGGTGGCGTATTTATCCTGTCGGAAAAACTGGCTTTTGACAGTGCTGAGCAACAGACTTTTTTTACTGATGCACACCACGATTTCAAACGTGCCAATGGCTATAGTGATCTGGAAATCAGTCAGAAACGCAGCGCGCTGGAAAACGTATTAATTCCCGAAACTCTGTCAACACATCAACAACGCCTTAGCAACGCTGGTTTTTCTCGCAGCGAATGCTGGTTTCAGTGTTTTAATTTTGCCTCTTTGATAGCATTTAAATGACCGTATATGAACCGTTTTATCGTTGGCTTGAATCTGTTGGACAAGTTGACTGGGCCAAAAAACTGGCCAAATTTACCGATCAGCGACTGGCTGATGATTTTCATGGCAAGATGCCGTTATGGCAAAAAGCGTTGGCGGATTTACCTTCCATAAAGCCTTCCGCTATAGAACTGCAACAACAGGTGACAATAGGCTCAAAAGAAGATTTGTCGGCTTATGATAAATCTGCGTTTATAGAGCAGATCAAAACCTTTCATCCCTGGCGCAAAGGCCCGTACCAATTATTTGATATACACATTGATACTGAATGGCGATCGGATTGGAAATGGGATCGCGTATTACCGCATCTCAGTTCTTTACATGGCCGAAAAGTTCTGGATGTTGGTGGTGGCAATGGTTATCACGGTTGGCGCATGGTGGGTGAGGGCGCACAGATGGTAATGGGGATTGATCCGACATTGGTATTCAGCATGCAATATCAATTTATGCAGCACTTTATTCAAAGTGAAAAGCATTTTGTTTTACCGATTGGTATTGAACATATGCCTGAAAAACTGCGTTTGTTTGATACGGTGTTTTCCATGGGCGTTTTATATCATCGCCGTTCACCGTTAAACCATTTGATGGAATTACGTCAATGTCTTCGTCCGGGTGGTGAGTTGGTCCTGGAAACGTTAATCATTGATGGGCAAGAAGGCATGAGTCTGATACCAGAGGAACGTTATGCCAAAATGCGTAATGTCTGGTTTATTCCATCAATTCCGACGATGTTGTTATGGTTGCGAAAATGCGGTTATAAGAATGTGCGCTGTGTAGATGAAAATCTTACGTCACTGCAAGAGCAGCGGGCAACAGAGTGGATGACATTTGAATCGTTAGCGGATTTTCTGGATCCTCAGGATGTGCATAAAACCATCGAAGGCTATCCGGCACCAAAACGAGCGGTATTTATTGCTGATGCGCCATGAAGTAGGTTTAATTTAAGAATCTGTTTTTAATTTAAAAAGCCATTGAGCTGGGTGACACTGAAATCCATTTACCACTTCGATGCTGGCATGCATCCAGCGATTTTTCCTGTACGTCATCACCGTTTTTGATTTCTAATTGATAAGCAAGGCAGGGGTAGTGACCGTAAGAGTAACTACGCAACAGCTGGATTTGATATTGAATGCCAGTATGGTGATTAATCCAGCTATGTTCGGCCTCAAAATCATTAGATGAAAGAACTTCCTGGGTTTTATCAAGATCAATCGTGGTCATTGCGGTGTCGGTTTCAATACCTGCTTCGACGCCTGCTAAAAGATCCAGTGAGGCATGAGCGGTTGGTATTAAAAGCGCCACGAGGAGTAACGGGTAAAAACTATTATGCCAAATACGATTCAATGTGCATTCCCATCTTTGGTAGAAGTCCATTAGAAACCGAAATATAACATCCTTCAATAAGTAAACTATCCTTGTTTATGCAGGATATTTTTCCTTTAAATCCATAGGTTTATTTTTTTATGCTTAAAAATCTACTTAAAAAGTCGTTAGTTTAGTGAACGACATATTGTATTTTCCACAATAAGACACTGTGTTTACACTATAAGCTCCAGTGAAAACCATAATTTTATGCATTTTCATCATCAGCCACGACATTGAAAGAACCATCCGCATTTACACTCACTGAAAATTCGATTGGTCGGCAACAGACAAAGCAATCCTCAATATATTGTTGATAATCCACACTGGCATCCAGTAAAACTTCAATGGTTTCACCGCAATAGGGACACATTACGGATTGTTCCTGTAAAGCTTGCATCACCATGCTCCAAAATTGTTTATTATCGTTAAGAAATGTTTAGGCATGCATTAGTTCAATCTGTAATGTATTAAATATATTTTTATGTAAGACGTAGGGCTTGTTGGTCTTTCATATGCGCCAATAGTGGTAGCTCTGAAAGACCAACTAGCCCTAAATTGGGAACCGCATGATGCAACAGGCCATAAAACAAACCCTTACTGCTTTTCTTATAAGTTGGCGTGCACAATTCAATAGCCGTCCTGTAATGTCTATCCTCCTTCTGCTATCAATCATTGCGATTGCAGGCTTGTACCTGATGAACTTGCTATATAAGCAATCCACTGTTGATCCACAGTTTTTAAAATGGGCCCTTATCGGCGGTGGTGTAGGGGCCTTATCAACGGCGCTCGGTGCTGCTCCGGGCTTAATCGTGAAAAAACTTTCAGCAGTAACTGAAGATACTATGCTGGGCATGGCTGCAGGTATGATGTTAGGTGCCAGCTTTTTTTCGTTGATTTTACCGGGGATTGAAGTCGGCACTGCATTGACGGGAAATGCTGTCAGTGGTGTGGCTATCATTATTTTTGGCATGATTGGCGGAGTGGTTTTGATGCTAGGGCTTGATTATTATCTGCCGCATGAACATCAACACCTTGGTCCATGTGGAGCAGGGCATCAACAGGTCGGTCGGGTTGGACTGTTTGTTTTGGCGATTGCCTTGCATAATTTTCCGGAAGGCATGGCAATTGGGGTAAGTTATACCAATGGTAATCTGGCGGTTGGTATTCCATTAACCGCAGCAATTGCCTTACAAAATATCCCCGAAGGTCTTGCGGTGGTATTAGCGTTACGCCGCATCAATATCCCTGCTGGAAAAGCCGTAGCCATTGCTGCAGCAACCGGTTTGATCGAGCCGGTTGGCGCCGTGATGGGTATATTTCTGTCCAGTGGTTTACCGGTTTCCTATCCCTTAGGGTTGGGTATTGCCGCCGGCGCAATGATATTTGTCGTATCGCATGAGGTCATACCGGAAACCCACCGTAACGGACATCAGACGAGAGCGACCGTGGGATTAATGGGGGGGCTGTTTGCCATCATATTGATCGATACCCTATTGGGTTGAGTTGCCATACTCAAACAGATAACGCCGGTCACCCAGACCAATGCCCTCGGCTATTTGGGTGAAACCGGCCTTTCGATAAAACGCCAATAGTTCAGGGTAGTGGGCGACAGCATCTAATTGGATGGTACGTCCATTAATCAGCTCCAGACAATGCTGCAGCAGAAGCCGTCCATAACCCGATTGCTGATGCTGTGGATGGACAGCCAGTTGAGTCAGATAAAAGTCCGCTACCGGCACATCTGGCCAGCAATCGGCATAATAATTGGCAGGTTTAATGCCTAAAGCGACACAACCTGAAACCTGTGAATCCTGTTTAAGAATATAAACCGTCTTCTGTAACAGATTCTGCCGGACGGATTGTTCATCATAAACACCCAACCAATGTGTCATACCCTGCTGATACATATGATTTGCACATGCCGTTAACAGTCTGACAAGTGAAGGAATATCCTGCTGGCAAGCGAGTTGAATTTGTGGCTTCATACTATTCATAAAGTTAATTAATTGGCCAGATCAACATGATGACGCTAATCGTCACAGCGCCAATAAATAAATTCATCGGAATCCCTACTTTTAAAAAGTCACGGAAATGATATCCCCCCGGACCATACACCATTAGATTTGTCTGATAGCCAAGTGGAGTTGCAAAACTTGCTGATGCCGCCATCATAATGGCAAACACAAATGGTTCATTATGCAGTTCAGCTTTAGATGTTAATTCCAGCACAATCGGCAACATTAATACCGCAGCTGCATTGTTGGTAATGACTTCGGTCAGCACAGATACAGCGATGTATGTCATCACCAGCATTAACCAGGGTTGATTCTGGCTTATTGCAACAATACCGCTCGCTACCACATCAGCAACCCCTGTCTGCTGCAGTGCCACACCTAAGGCAAACGAAGCCGCAATGGTCAGAATTACAGTCAGATCCAGACTGCGCTCAGCCTGACTCACAGAGCAGCACCCTGTTAATATCATTAATACTGCACCTATCAATGCAGCATTTAACATGCTAATTACACCAAAGCCAGCGGCGGTGACCAGAGCGATCAGAATAATCCAGGCGATTCCGGCTTTATCGTGATTCGGGGATTCTTTTCCAAGGTCATTAATCAGCAAGAAATCTTTGTTATAACGTTGTCGACTTACAAAAGCTGGTCTTGCTTCCAAAAGTAACGTGTCTCCAGCTTTTAAAACAATATTGCTTAAGTTGCCGGCAATACGTTCTCCATTACGTGCAACGGCCATTATCACCGCACCATATCGTTGCCGAAACTTTGCATCGCGGATAGTTTCTCCAATAGCTGCACAATGGGGTGAAACCACTGCTTCAACCAGGCTGCGCTCAGGACGATCTGCTGAAAACACACTATCTTCAGCATCTGTAGTGGAAGCAACAATACCGCGGATTCTTAAAAGATCTGTAATCCCTTGGGTATCTCCCGCAAATACCAGCCGGTCTCCACTTTGCAGACGCTGTTCCGGTGTGACGGCTGTCAGCAATGTCCCATTGCGCTCGATTTCGACAAGATAAACACTTTTTTGCTCGCGTAGACCTGCTTGCTGAATGCTCTGTCCCACTAGTGGACCATTGGATTCAACCATCACTTCCAGGGTGAATTCCCGAACATTTTCGAATGCATGACTTTTACCGATATCCGGTAGCCATTTGGGAAAAAATAACCACATGAAAATCAGTCCGCAAATGGCGACCGGTAATCCAATAATGGTGATGGAAAATATTGAAAAACCGGCTTCTCCGGTCAGTGACTGATATTGCCCATTCACTACCAGATTGGTACTGGTGCCAATCAAGGTTAATGTGCCTCCCAAAATGGCCGTGTAGCTGAGCGGAATCATAATTTTCGACGGACTGATATTGATCCGTTTGCACCAGGCCAGAATGCCTGGAATCATTGTCGCAACAACAGGAGTATTGTTTAAAAAAGCACTGAGGAAAACGACCGGAGTAAAAATACGCAAATAGGATTTTCGGATGGTTTCTGGAGAACCCAGAAAAGATTTCACCATAATATCCACACCACCAGAAGCATGCAGACCTGCAGCGACGATAAACATCGCTGCAACAGTAATTAAACCGCTATTACTAAAGCCTGCTAATGCTTGTTCTGGACTTAGAATGCCAGTTGCCAGTAATACTGTGAGAGCAGTAATCATAGCGATATGTGGGCGAACACGGCTGAATACCAACACTAGTAAAACACTAGATGTCACGATTAACGTAAACCAAGCATCCAAAGACATTTTATCGCCCAAGTCATATTAAAGGCGACTATCATCGCAAGAAATCGATATAAACAGAATTAATAAATATGTATTTAAATATTATGTTTAACGATATTAGTTATCCTATTGCTGAGGGACTTTTTTAATCTGCGAAATATCATAACCCTGCTCAGCAAGCAGTTTCAGCATTTGTAGATAATCCTGTTCAGGAATTTGCGGTGTTCTGGCCATTATCCAGACATAATCGCGTTTTTCACGACCTATAATTGTCTGGGTGTAATCGTCATTTATGTAAACAATTCGGTAGTCGGCTTTGATAGGCCAGATAAACTGCATACCCCAAACGGCGTTAGATTCGTCATCCAGGATAAAGCCTTTGGGATGATATTGTTTTAGTTCGCCATCAAAGCTGCCTTTATTGAAAGTAAAGGTAGTGGCAATCGTGCCATCCTCATTTAATTCATAGGATTCAACAGCATTGTGTGCACCTTTTTCAATAAAGGTAGGAATATTGGCGATCACATACCAGTCCCCCATAAAGCGTTTTATATCTACATTATTTTCGGTACGAATCGGTTTTGACATTGACTGACATCCTGCTAAAAGCGTGATAAACAGCAACAGAGATAATTTACGACCAAACATCGACATCCCTCCTGAATTAGAGATGTCGATGATCGAATGTCAGTTGTGAATCAAATGTGAAGAAGGCTTCCAAAAGTACTGGGAAGACTTAATTAGGACTTGTTCTTAATGAGTTGTTTGAGTTCTTCAAGCTGCGCGGATAAGTCTTCTATGGTCATATCATTTTTATGTGCTTCTTCATGTTCTTCAGCACGTTCCTGTTCCATCACATTGACGACAATACCAATCAACATATTGAGAAAGGCAAAAGTATTGAGGAAGATGAATACCAGATAATAAATCCAGCTAAGAGGATACACTGCCATGGTTTCGTACATGACATCAGTCCAGTCCTCAAATGTCATTACCCGAAACAACGTCAGCATTGAGACAGCAATATCACCCCAAAGAAAATCATTTATCCCTTCGAACAGCGTGGTGCCGATAGCGGCAAAAATATAGACGATAATAAACATCATCAGGGCCACATAACCCAGCTGTGGCAAGGCTTTGAGCAGAGAGTTGAGCAAATGGCGAAGTTCGGGGATTACCGATACCATCCGTAATACCCTAAAGATACGAATCAACCGGGCGACGTAAGCCAGTTCACTATCATTGACCGGTATCAAAGATACCGCGACGATAATAGTATCGAACACATTCCAGCCACTTTTGAAAAAATCACGCTTATTGGGTTCTGCCAGAAAACGAACGCTTATTTCGACAACAAAAAAGATGGTAATCGCATAATCCAGCCAGTCGACTAAGCGCAGAACTTGCAGGGGGATTTCATAGGTTTTGACCCCCGTTACCATGGCAGAAAACAAAATAACGCTGACCACGATAATTTCGAACAAACGATTTTGTCGCAGTCGTTCTAACTTATGTTGAAAATTGATCGGAGAGGGTGCAGTGGTTTGCATGAATAACGGCCAAAGAGACAATCAAGGCCGCGATCATAATCGGAATTTCTAACGGGGCAAAGACGTTTATTTGATTAAATCAGACAGTCTGTCATTCACTATCTGTCAGATTGTTGATTAACGTCATTATGACCTTTTTATTAGCCTCATTCAGACCACGAAACAAACCGAGTAAACGTTGCTCCGAATCGGAAATCGTAAATTGTTTGTCCGCAACTGCGCGGTAAGCACCCCGATTGATGTTAGCGGCAACAGAATGCTGGCGATGTTTTTCATAATCCTGAAACAATCTCATGACAATTTCCAGATTGAGACTGATTTCATGTTGATGGCTGAAATCACGCAAGCGGTTTTTTAAATCATCGGGAATGCGCAACCCAAAAGCCTCAGTATAAGTACTGGTAGGGTGATTTAGCAGAAAATCTCGCACAGCTGTTTTGCCGAAGCGATGCGTGAGACTGTTTTGTAATAAAAACAATGCCTCACTGGTCGTGCTCCGATTGTGCTGTGTTGCCTCAGAACGTAGCCAAGACATAAGCTCAGCAGGCAGTCTGAGGCCAAAAGGTCCTTTTCTCGCGCTCATTATCTAAAGAGTGTAAACAGTTGTTATTGACATAGTTAGTTACCATCTGTAGTTTCATTACCACTGGTATCTATCACCACGGTATTAGATCTGGCCAGTGTTGCTCAGTACACGTGAAAGGCCTGTGAACAGGACTTATGCAGCTGACGGAACGAATGACTAAAAGATCAACGTTAAGGACAAGGCACGTAGTGTGAGAAACACATTATTAGAGAATGCTTTCAAATTCGCACATGAAGGCATCGTCATCACGGATGAGCACCAGAACATTGTTGATATTAACGAAGCGATGCAACACATCACTGGCTACTCCCGTTCTGATCTTATCGGCAGCAAACCACAAATCCTTAGTGCTGAAAGCCAAAATAAAATATTTAATCAGTCTCTATGGCAGTCATTGCAGCGCAATGGTTTCTGGCAAGGCGAAGTGTCCAATAAACGCAAAGATGGCACGCACTATATAGCCAAGTTTAGTGTTAAACGAATCAATGCCCATGGCAAAGTGTTTTACTTGGGCCATTTAAGCGATATCACCACCGACAGAAAGTATCGAGCTGTTCTTTCTGATCTGGTTCTTAATCGAAATTCACATCAGATCCTCAACAAAAACCGGCTGGAAAATGAATTCCGTCACATGAGTTCTCTGGCAGACCAGATGAATGAAAAACTGGTTGTGGCCTTTATGGACCTGGATGAGTTCAAAACTATTAACGATATTCATGGCAAGGTTACAGCTGATCAATTATTGGAACAGGTGCCGGAAAGAGTTCGAACTGCGCTGAAGGAAACCGATAGCATCGTGCGCTATGGTGGCGATGAATTTGTGCTGATTATCGGTGGTCTTGCCAACCATGCTGCTGCCACAGAGACCATTAACAAAGTTCTTTCAGCCATATCGCTTCCCTTTATCATCAATGATGTACCGATGATGATTACAGCTTCAGTAGGCTATACGCTCTATCCCGAAGATAAAGGCAGTCTGGACACATTAATCCGCCATGCTGATCAATGTATGTATAAAGCCAAGCTGGATGGAAAATCTACCGTGTTTGCTTATGATCCCGGTGAGGAAGTTCAGATCACCGAGCGTAACCAGCAACTGCGGGAAATTGCGACTGCAATAAGTGAAGATCAGTTTGTTCTGTTTTATCAACCCAAGGTGACGCTGAGTACCGGGCATATTTTTGGCTTTGAAGCCTTGATTCGCTGGCAACATCCCAAACGCGGTCTGCTGTCTCCTGATAAATTTATTGACCAGGTTTATGATACTGAATTGGAAGTTAGTCTTGGCCAGTGGGTTATCCGTCAGGCATTAAAACAGCTCGCAGCCTGGCAACATGATGGCCATAACTATCAGCTGAGTATTAATCTCACTGCATATCACTTATCGACAGCAGACTTTTTTGACTGGCTGAAATATCAGATACAGCATTATCCTGGCCTTGACACCAGTCGCTTCCAGATTGAAATACTGGAAAGTAATCGGTTAAGCGATTTGAGTCTTATCAGTAACGTGGTCGAATTCTGTAAATCAGAGTTCGGCATTACCACGGCACTGGACGACTTTGGTACCGGCTATTCATCGTTGACCCATATCCGGGTTTTACCGGTAGATGTTGTCAAAGTAGATCAGACATTTGTCAGACGAATGTTGAGCGAGCCTGAGGATTGTAAGATTGTAGAAGGTGTTATTGCGTTGGCACAGTCGTTCAATATTCAGGTCATTGCCGAAGGTGTTGAATCTATTGCCCACGGTGAAGTGTTATTGGCAATGGGTTGTAATCAAGCACAGGGATATGCGTTAGCCAAGCCTTTGCCTATTGATCAACTGATGAAGTTTTTAAGCTCATATCAGCCGTTCAGGCAATGGTGTTCGCAATCGGGTCTATTGAAAAACCATAAACAGGCCCGACTCAGTCTGTTTTATTTTTATCTTAAATACTGGTTGCATCAACTTCAGGAAAGATTGTTTGCTGAGCCTGAGATTAAAACCGAGTGGCCTATAACCCAACTATCCGATACTCATTGCGGAATTTGGCTTGAAAAGGCCCGATATCATCATTACCTGGACAATGCCACGCTTGACCAGATCAGCCAATTTCATCATTACATCTTTCAATCTGGAAATGACTTACTGGCCAGTTATCTAGCCGGAGATGTTCATGCCAGCCGAGCAGGATTCAATGCTCAGGAAACCACGTTCCAAACCACACTTTATGAATTATATGTCCTGATCAAACGGATGTCTGAATAACAATTCTGTTTTAAATGGTTGACAGTTGCCGCGGTTATTGAAATGATATGATATATCATAATTTGTGAGGTGAATGAAAAATGAAAGATGATTTGGCCGTAGCCTGCTCAGGTGCTTGCATGATCCATTGCTTATTGACTCCGATAGTTATTGGCTTTGGCACAGCTGGACTGTTAGGGGACTGGTTTACTTCTGAATGGGTGCATAAGGTAATGCTCGCTCCGGTGATCCTGCTGGCGATTCTGAGTTTGCCGGGAGCTTATCGCAGACATAAAAATCATTGGCCTTTATTACTTGGCGTAATAGGGCTTTCCACCATGGTTTCAGCATTAATCGGTCCGGAAACTCTGGAAACATGGATCACACTGAGTGGTGGGCTGCTGGTGATTACTGCCCATCTGTGGAACAGAAATCTGTCACTTCGACTTCTTCCTGCTCATCAAGGAAATGCAAATGGATGAAAAGGATTTATTAGCGGCTTCCGAGACCGAGTATATGAATGCTGAACAGTTGGCTTTTTTTGATCATAGGCTGCAGCAGCTCAGAACTGAAACCCTCGATGAGATATCTGCAGTAAAAAACCAAATGCTGGGTAACAGCCAGGTCAGTGATGTGCTGGATAGGGCGCAACAGGAAGAAGAGTCGCAAATCGCTTTGCGTATTGCCGATCGAAAACGTCAGTTGATTCCAAAAATTGATGCAGCACGACAACGTATTCGCAGTGGTGAATATGGTTATTGCCTGCAAACTGGTGAACCGATCGGCATTGCTCGTTTGCTGATACGACCGACTGCCGAATATTGCACCGACGCTAAAACGATTAATGAACAAAGAGAAGGGTTTTATGAACACAAATCTAGATAAACGCCTACCAGTTACTGTGTTATCAGGTTTTTTAGGCGCCGGTAAAACCACCGTTTTGAACCATATTTTGAATAACCGCGAAGGTCGAAAAGTAGCGGTTATTGTCAATGATATGAGTGAAATCAATATAGATGCTCAGCAAATTCAACAGGATGTACAACTCAATCGCGCCGAAGAGAAACTGGTCGAAATGAGCAATGGCTGTATCTGCTGCACCTTGCGGGAAGATCTGTTGATTGAGGTTCGTCAGCTGGCAGCAGAACAACGCTTTGATTATCTGGTTATTGAATCAACCGGTATTTCCGAACCGTTGCCAGTGGCAGAGACGTTTACTTTTGCTGATGAAGAGGGAGAAAGCCTGTCACAGATTGCCCGTCTCGATACCATGGTGACTGTAGTGGACGCGGTAAATTTTCTAAGAGATTTTAATGAGGCCAAACAACTGCAGGAAACCGGGGAAAATCTGGGTGAAGAGGATCAGCGAAGTGTGGCTGATTTGCTGGTGGATCAGGTTGAGTTTTGCGATGTCATTTTGATCAGCAAAACTGATTTATGTAGCACGGAACAATTAAATGAACTGACTGGCATTTTGAAAAGCCTTAATACTGAGGCAGAGATAATTTCGATAGAAAATGGCCAGATCCCGTTAGATAAAGTATTAGGCACGCAGAAGTTCAGTTTCGAAAAAGCCGAGCAGGCAGCCGGTTGGCTGAAAGAAATGCGTGGAGAGCATATTCCCGAGACTGAAGAATATGGCATCAATAGTTTTACTTATGTCGCCAGACGTCCTTTTCATCCACAGAAATTCTATGAGTTTCTGCATCAGGATTGGCCCTGTGGCAAGTTAATTCGCTCCAAAGGCTATTTCTGGCTAGCCAGCCGTCCCCAGTTTGCTGGCCAGTGGAATCAGGCTGGTGGTATTGCCCGCTATGGTTTTGCCGGCATGTTCTGGAAAGCTATTCCCGAAAATCGCTGGCCACAGGATGAGGAGAGTCAAAAGACTATCAAGGAAAACTGGCAGGAACCGTTTGGTGATATGCGTCAGGAACTGGTGTTTATTGGTCAGAACTTAAATGCTGAAATGGTCACAGCAGAACTGGATGCCTGTTTATTGAATGACAGTGAATTATTGTCCGGGAAGCAGCTATGGGAGACATTGCCGGATCCTTTCCCAGCCTGGGAGACAGCTTGAAATGAATCAGAGTGCTATAGCCTTCAATCCAGTATTTGAGCACGTGCAGACAGCAGATTCGCCTTTAGTGATGACCTCAATTTATCAACCGCATATCAATCTGGTTATTTGGCAGCGTCAATTGCAAAAAACACTGCAGGACTATATTGATGCATTAACGCAAGGACTCAATGCGTTACAATTACGCACAATAATTGCTCCGGCTGAAGTCAGTGAGTGGCTTGGCGGGTTATTACCCGAGGATCCACGACGTCATTTATTTATTGATGACGTCAGTCAGCTAGTGGAAATGTATGCAGATCTGTTCGATTTAAATGTTGTAGGCTTGCGCCTCAGCCTGATAAACGAGACTATGTGCCCGAGATTTCATACTGATCATTTGGCCTGTCGATTGGTCACCACCTATTCTGGACAGGGTAGTGAATGGTTACAGGAAGGCAATGTCGATCGTTCAAAACTTGGCGCGGGTTCAAAGGGAATGGCAGATCAGTTGTCTGGAATATATCAACATCATCAGGACATTCAACAGCTTCAGCAGGGAGAGGTTGGATTATTCAAGGGTGATGGTTGGATTAATAGTCAGGTGAATGGCATTGTGCATCGCTCACCTCATATCAATAAAACGGATAAAAGATTATTACTGACCCTGGATTTTGCCGAGTGATAGGAGACTTTTGAGCATGCGAGTAGCAGCGTATTTAGTAACCCTGTTTTGTAGCTTGAACCTGAGTTCAATTGTCTATGCTCAGGACAAACATCAGGATCATGATGCCGGTCATCGCCATCATGGTGCACATGTGCATGGAATGGCCACACTGGATTTAGTGATGGATGATCACCATTTGATGATGCATTTAAAATCACCATTAATGAATTTTCTGGGTTTTGAACACCAGCCGGAAACAGAACAGCAAAAATCCATTTATCAGGATATGCTGCAACAGCTCAAAATGCTTGCTACCCTTGTTGAGGTTAAGGGCTCAAGTTGTATAGCCGAATCAATCAAAGTCGAAGAACCTTTTGTTGATAATGATGAAGCACAACACGCCGACGTGGATGTCAGCTATTTTTTACGCTGTGAAAAACTTGAAAATATTACCGGATTGAAAATCAATTTATTTGATGTTTATAGTAACCTGGAAAGTCTGCAAGTGCAGATGGTTTTACCGACCGGTCAGCAGCAATTAAAACTTAATCAACAACGTACCTCTATCCGGATCCAGTAATGGCGAAAGTCGATACCAATAAAGTGATGCAGCAAGCTGAACGCAGTTGTGTAGAGCATGGTGTGCGATTAACCAGTAAACGCAAACACATACTCGAAGTGTTGTTGAACGCACAAGCTCCGCGTTCAGCCTATGAAATTGCTGACTTGTATCGTCAGAAAACAGAGGAAAATATTCCAGTCATGTCGGTCTATCGAATGCTGGACTTTCTAATGCAGAATAGCCTTGTACATAAACTGGCATCCAATAATAAATTTATTGCCTGTGCTCATATTGCCTGCTCACATTCACACCAGACACCTCAGTTTTTGATTTGTGATAACTGTCAGCAGGTAAGAGAAATAGGGGTAGACAAGCAACTGATTCATGCACTCGAAGAGAGCATTGAACATAATCATTTTCAGCTTAACAGTCCGCAACTTGAACTACATGGATTATGTGAAACCTGCCAGCAGGATAGTTAACCCTTTTTTTGGGCTTAATAATGATGTGATATATCGTATTTTAAGAATGTTTTGCACCCTTTATAAATAATTGAATCCAGGAGAAATCATGCTGGAAGTGAACCAGTTAACCAAATCATTTGGTAATCGAATTGCCGTAGATAATCTCGACTTTAAAATCGCTTCTGGCGAAGTTTTATGTTTATTGGGGGCAAATGGCGCAGGAAAAACCACTACTTTAAATATGTTATTGGGCTTTACTGCACCAACCAGTGGCAGCGCCACTTTAGAAGGTCAGGACCTCTATCAGCAGTCATCCTCTTGTCGACAAAAAATAATGTATGTGCCTGAAAATGTGAATCTATACCCTCGTTTTGATGCGGTTGAAAACATTCACTATCTGGCGGTGCTGGCCAAAATGAAACTAAGCGAGCAGCAAATCCAAGAGGCGTTAATCAGCGCAGGGCTTAAACAGGCAGATTTTACCAAGCATTTAGCTGAATATTCCAAAGGGATGCGCCAGAAAGTGGCCATTGCATTTGCCTTGTTAAAGCATGCCCGTTTGATATTGATGGATGAGCCGACCTCTGGGCTGGATCCGGTTGCCACTCAGGATTTTATTCAAGTAGTGAATACGATTAAATCTCGCGGTGCGGCCGTGTTGATCGTCACACATGATCTTTTATGCGCTCATCAGCTTGCTGACCGGATTGGCATTATGAAACAAGGTCATTTAACCGATTTAATTACCACGCAAACGTTATCTCTGGAGGCACTTACCCAGCGCTATTTTGATCAGTTTGCAGCTTAAATTGTTGGGGCGATTGTCCCTCTATTACCACCTTGTAGAACAAAAATAGTCTCCAGCGATGGTGGCTATCAAAGTAAAAAAGAACCTAAAGGACTTTACCGTGAAAAAAACACTTATCAGCAGCCTGATTGTGTCTGCTCTGCCGTTATCTGTGGTTGTTGCCGAGACAGATAATGAACCCGCTGCCCGTATAGACCCTTTAGTGGTACTTGGAACTCGTCCGGATTATGCCGATGAAAACCTGGCCGGTTCACAGGATATTATCTCGCGCGAAGAGTTATCCATCAGTCATGTGGATAACACTATGGAATTGTTTACCAAAATTCCGGGTGTTTATTTTGCCCGTTACAATCAGGGCATTATTAATACCGATATTGGTATTCGCGGCTTTGCTGCTGAGGGAAGTACTCCCCATGCCAAGCTGTTAATTGATGGCATTCCGTCCAATCTGCATAACGGCTACAGTGAGATGGATCAGCTGTTTCCTGGCTTTATCGATACGATTCAGGTCTATAAAGGTAACAGCGATCCACGTTATGGTATTTTCAATGTCGCGGGTAACTACAATATTACTACCCGTTCGGATATTGGCCGTGAAGTTGAAGTAACACTCGGCAGTTATAACGCACGTGAAATTCAGGGATATTGGGGAGAACAGACCGGTGCATTGCAGCACAGCTATTTCGCCGGTTACCGTGAATCAGAGGGCTATCGGGATAACTACGATATTGATAAATACAGTGTTGGTGGACGCTGGTTTTATGATTTATCTGATGACACCTCAATCGGCTTTATTGCACGAATGGCCGAGTACGATGCTGATGCACCCGGTTATTTAACCAAGGAAGAAGCACGTAAGCATCCGACCCGATCAGCTGCGTATGCAAGACAGGATGGTGGTGATAAGGAAACCCAATCCTACAGTCTGCATTTTGATACTGCATTACGTGATGATCTGAACTGGTCCGCCAAAGCCTATTACAACTATTATGAGCGTGAGCGCTGGGTGCGCTTTAGTGAAGCTGGTTCATTGGGCAATCGTTATGATGAACAGGATCATTACGGCTTTATATCGACATTGTCCTGGGATATTAATGAGCAGTGGGCCTTGAACTGGGGATTTGATATTGAACGCCAGGATGTGTTGGAGCAACGTTTTGGCACCATCGACAATTTACGGCAACGTGATGCCAGTAATGTATCACGTAACTTTGACTATGACTTTGTCAGCAAAGGTACTTATCTGCAGGTATCTCATGCACCAAATGAGTTTATCGCCTGGAATGCTGCTATACGTGCTGATCAGATTGATGGAGATTTTAAACAACGTAATGCGGCAGATGAGGTCATCAGTAATCAAGACAGTTATGACTATGGAACAATAGTTCAACCCAAATTCAATCTGTTTCTTTACCCAACTGATCAAGTGACTTTATTTGCCAATGCAGGACGCAGTTTCCAGCATCCGGTCAGCAGTAGTGCCTATACTGATGGCGATCGTTCAGCTCGTGATGTATCCATCAATGATGGCTGGGAATTAGGTGTGAAGTGGATGCCAGTCTATAGCCTCGAATTCCGTTTATCTTACTGGGAACAGAAGGCTAAAGACGAGTTTGTATTGGTTGATGGCCTGGCTCGCAATGTGGGTGAAACGCTGCGGCAGGGCGCGGATTTTGGCATGAGCTGGATGGCAACTGACAAACTGACCCTATGGGGTAACTTCAGCACCGTGGATTCAGAAATTCAAAGTCCCGGAGCTGACAAGGGAAATGAATTACGCAGCATTCCTTCCTATACCGCTTCGACGGGTGTTAGCTATCTGTTTACTCCGGCACTGACAGGACGTCTTCACTACGATGCCCAGGGATCGTCTTACATTAATGAAGCAAATGCCGGCGGCAAGTTTGGTAAATACAATCTGGTGAATGCCAGTCTTGATTACGAGACAAGCTGGGGCAATATCAATTTTCAGATTAATAATCTGATGAATGAATATTATGAATACGTCTACGACTTTGGGAATGCTGGCGATCCGGTTGACACCATTCATTCACCTGGTGACGGTATCAATGCCAGCGTTTCAGTGGCTTACAAGTTCTAATCATGATGCAGACAATTATTGAAATTGCACGTCATGAGCTCATTACGCAATGGCGCAGCCAGACCCTGAAAATCCTGTTGCCATTGTTGCTGGTGTTAACGGCATTAATTGCGTTTTCACATTGGCAACAGCAACAGGATTTTATTGAAGCGCAAACCATTTGGCAGCAACAGAATGATGCTGAATGGGATGCTCAGCCAGATCGGCATCCGCATCGTGCAGCACATTACGGCACCATGGTGTTTCGTATCATCTCACCGCTGAGCTTTATCGATAGCGGTGTAAATCCGTTTGTCGGTAATGCTTTATTTCTGGAAGCGCATCGGCAAAACAGCAGCAGCTTCAAACAATATGTCAGTAGCACGGCCTATATGGGACTGGGCTATCTGTCAGGCGCGACGATTATTCTGGTGATCTGGCCTTTGGTGTTGATTGCATTGGCATTTAATAGTGTCAGTGGTGAGCGTGTCCAGGGCACATTACGGCAACTGATCTCTCAAGGGATCAGTGTCAAACAGCTATTAATTGGCAAAACGCTGGCATACAGCCTGATTTCGCTGGTCTTTCTGTTAGTGATTTTTATTATTGCAATAGGCTTTATGCTTCAAACTCAGGTACATGGCAGTGATGTGTTACGCATGGGATCTATGTTTGTTTTGTACCTGTTTTATTGTCTGCTTTGGACCATTACAGTGATATTGTTCTCCAACTGGTGTCGCACCAATCAACAAAGCTTGTCTGCATTGCTGTTGTTCTGGCTGCTCACGGTGATTGTGATGCCTAAAATGGCTTACAGTCTCGCAGAAATGCAATATCCGATGCCGGATCGTGCGGTGTTTGATATTCAAACTGCACAGGAAATTGCCAAAGTAGGTGATTCCCATAACCCTGACGATCCACATTTCTCCGAGTTTCGTGAAAAAGTATTAGCAGAATATGGCGTCTCGCGTATTGAAGATCTTCCGGTGAACTGGCGTGGTGTCGTGATGCAAGAAGGTGAGCGCATTACCAGCGAAGTATTCACCCAACAATATGAAAACTTGATGCAAATTGCTGAGCAGCAAAATCAACTGGTCAGTCATGTAGCGTGGTTTTCACCGTATTTATTAGCCAATAAGTTATCGTCTATTTTTGCGGCGACCAATGCGGGTAGTTTTTTGCATTATGAAAATGCTGCGGAGCAATTTCGTTTTAATTTCATTAAGCAACTGAATCAGTTGCATGCAGAACAAATCGACCATGCCCATGACCGTGAACAAAAAGTCACGAATGAGCAATTGGTAAATCTGCAGCAATTTGATTATCAATCACCTACCTTGCAGAACGAACTGAATCTGATTTACCGGCCTTTATTAATATTACTGGGATGGTTAATCATCGGTGTGTTGTTACTTTCCCGTAGTCGTAATGAGGTTGATTAAGGTGAGATTTATTCAATTTGAATTACGCTTGTTATGGCAGAACAAGCTTTTTAAATGGTTGATGCTAGCCTATCTGTTAGCTGCTGTATTAGCCATTATCTGGGGTCAGATAGGGCTGGAACGGGAATATCAACAGCGGACTATCAGCGAAGTAAATTACCAAGCCGAATTGGCAGACTATCAGGAGGATGCTCCTTTAGTTCCATACGACTCTGGTTATATGAGTTATTACCAGTTTCATCCTGTCTGGCAAAAACCGTCTGCCTGGTCGGCATTGATACATGGTGAACGTAGCGAAGCGGCTACCCATACACGGGTTCGTTTATTAGGTTTGCAAAGCCAATTGAGCAATACCGCGACTGGCAATATTGCTGCTATGCCCATTGGTAAGCTGGACTTGAGTTTTATCTGGATTTACCTGATGCCGTTATTGATTGCGGCATTAAGTTTAAATCTGTTGGCGGAAGAGAAGGCCAGCGGGCGCTGGTCATTACTGGCATCCCAGGTGGCTAATAGCGCTATGTTATTAACTAAAAAAATGCTCATTGCAGCAGGCTTGCTGGCAGTAGTAAATATAGTGATATTACTGGCAGCGGTTGTACTGACGGATATCAGACTGAATGGCTTATGGTGGCAGATTGCAGCGGTATTATTAGCCTACCAACTCTGCTGGTTTTTGATAACCGGCTGGATTATCAGCCTGCAACGCACAGCTATCTTTAACAGTTTGTTATTTATCAGTCTGTGGATTGTATTTGCTTTTGTATTGCCAGGCTTGGCTTATCTCTACCAGACGCAACAACAGCAACCCGCGGAGCATGTCTCAATGCTGTTTGATCAGCGTGAATATATGCATGACAGCTGGGATAAGGATAAACAAGCGGATTTTGATGCCTACCTGCAGGATTATCCACAGTGGCAGACTACCGAGCCGACATTGCAACAACCGTTTGACTGGCGTTGGTATTATGCGATGCAGCATATGAGCGATGTGATTGTGGCGGAGGCTGTGGCGCAGTTTCGTGAGAGTCGCGTTAATTCACACCAAATTGGTAATCAAGTTGCCTGGTTATCGCCATTGATGCGTTTGCAATACAGCATGAATCGTTTCGCCGATACCGATATGTTGGCAAGTCAGGCATTTCTGGATCAGATTGGTGATTATCACCAGCAGTTACGTGACTATTTCTTTACTTTTTATTTTTTCGGCAAACCATTTACGGTTGATGATTTTGCCGATATTCCCCAGTTTGATTATCAGCCAGTCAGCTTTAACAACACATTTAAAACAATCTTTAATTTACTGTTAGTCGGGTTGTTTTTTGTCGGATTAATTTTGCTACAAACTCGCCGTAATTATGACTGAACAAACCTTCAGACTTTTTCAAAAAGCGATACCGACCAATGTGATTACCGGTTTTCTCGGAGTAGGCAAAACCACGGCAATCCAACATTTGTTAAATACCAAACCGGCAGGTGAACGCTGGGCGGTATTGATTAATGAATTTGGCAAAGTGGGCATTGATAGTCAGCTGTTACAGATTGATGATTCTGCTGAAGGTGAAATTACCATTCGTGAAGTGCCCGGCGGTTGTATGTGTTGTGCTGCAGGTTTGCCGATGAAGGTGGCACTCAATCAGCTTATTGGTAAAGCCAAACCCGACAGATTATTGATTGAACCCAGTGGTTTGGGGCACCCGGAAGAAGTTATCGCTGTGCTGTCAGGTGAATTTTATCAATCAATCATTGATTTACATGCCACGCTGACACTGGTTGATGCACGGCATATTGCTGATGCGAAATATCGCGAACATGAGACGTTTCAGCAGCAGTTACAGATCGCCGATCTGATCGTGGCAAATAAGGCTGATATGTATGGTCAGATTGAAATGGATGCTTTAACGGCATACCTGAACGAAATGCATCTTCAGGAACTACCTTTACAGATCGCTCAGGACGCAAAAATTAATCCTCAATGGCTCGAGCCAAACGCTAAATTTAATCAGGTCGTCTGGCAGGAGCAGCCCGAGGTTTTTAAGCTTAATGATGAAACGCAGCCTATTCCTGAGTGTGGTTATTTGTCGTTATCCCAACAGTTGAGTGGTTGGTATAGCTATGGCTGGCGGTTTAAATCAACTTTCTGTTTTGATTACCAAGCTCTGAGTATTTGGCTTAAGCAATTCAAACAGATTCGGCTAAAAGCAGTTTTTCGAACCAGCGAAGGCTTTGTCGCTATCAATCAAGCTGATGACAACTTGATGATTGAAAAACTGCCCAGCCAGCCAGCGGAAAGTCGCATTGAGTTCATTACCGATAAGCCGCTTGATGTACAAGTAATGGAAAACCAATTACTAAGAATATGTGGAATTAACCATGTTAACCCGTCTTAAAAACGCTCGCGTATACGACCCGGTACAAAAGTTAAATGGTGAACTCATGGATCTGTGGATCCGTGATGATCGAATTGTTGATCCCAAAAACATAAGTGATAAAGACTCGGCCATTACCGATGATTTAAATGGGGCCATTACCATGGCGGGCGGCGTGGATATTCACAGCCATATTGCAGGGGGTAACGTAAATACCGCGCGTTTATTGTTGCCCGATCAACACCGCAATCATCTGCAACGACAGGAAAACCTGCCGTTTTATAACGCCCGCTGGTCCAGTTTTGAAACTGGTTATCGCTACACCGAAATGGGTTACAGCATGGTCGTAGAACCGGCGATGTTGCCGGTCAATGCGCCACAAGTACATCGTGAAATGGCGGATATCCCCATCATCGATACAGCTGCGCTGGCGATTCTCGGTAGTGATGATTTGCTGGTATCCATGTTACGAAGTGGTGCCTCACAGGATCAGATTAATGACTATGTCAGCTGGACAATTAACAGCACTCAGGCATTAGGCTTAAAAGTGATTAATGCTGGTGGTTCGCAAGCGTTTAAAGCCGGCGTTGAGCAGTTTGGTCTGGATGATGAAGTGCCTGATTATGGCATCAGCTCACGGCGATTATTAACATCATTGCAGACCGCCGTGCATCAACTGGGTATTCCGCACCCGGTACATGTGCATTGTAATAATTTGGGTGTTCCCGGTAATGTACAAACCGCCATTGATACCATGGAGGCTGCCCAGGGCTTACCCATGCATCTGGCGCATGTGCAATTTTATGGTTATGGCGCAGAGGGTAATCGCGGTTTCTCTTCGGCTGCAGCTCAATTGATGGAAGCGTTTAATCGACATCCCAATATCACCATAGATGTCGGACAGGTGTTATTTGGTCAGACGGTGACTATGTCTGGGGACATCATCGCTCAGTTTTCCCGAAGAGCTGATGCCAGCCCACAGAAATGGGTAATGTGGCATGCTGAAAACGAAGGTAGTGGTGGCATCGTGCCTTATCAATATAAAAAAGCCAGTTTTGTAAATGGATTGCAATGGGCAATTGGTCTGGAGATATTCCTGTTATCCGGCGATCCATGGCGTTTGTTTTTTACTACCGATCATCCCAATGGGGCACCGTTTACCCGTTATCCGGATCTGCTGCATCTATTGATGGATTATGATTTTCGTATGGCCTGTCTGGCAGAATTGGATCCAGAGATTATGGATCTGACTTTGCTCAAAGATCTGAAACAGGAATTCAGCTTATACGATATTGCCATTATGACGCGGGCGGCCCCGGCAAAATTATTGGGCTTGAATGACCGCGGTCATCTGCAGCCTGGCGCTCTGGCCGACATTGCGGTTTATCGAGAGCAGGATGATAAAGCTGCGATGTTCAGGAAGGCGCAATGGGTATTTAAAAACGGTCAGCTGATTATTGAACGTGGCGAGTTTGTGAAGCGTCAATTTGGCCAAACCATGACCGTTAAACCGCATTTTGATCGGCAGATTGAAACCACAGTAAAAGATTACTTTGATCGTTTTTATTCGATGAAATTATCTAACTATGGGATACAAGACGATTTGTTATTTGATCAGCCTGAGCGTTTTTCTGCGATTAACTTATAAAGCACTATTCTTCATACAGCTCAATGTTGTCAGCTGCCATCGAATAGGCTGAAACGGCCACTTCATTTTCGGTGATGCTGGTTGTCAGCGTACCCTCGACCCAATAGGGATCATAAAGATTCTGTTGAGCAACGCCTTCTTTAGAGGTGACATAAATAATCTGATTGGGCGGCGGCGGTGGATAATGGATGCAGGCACCGAAAAAAGGTACTAGAAAGAACTCAGTCACCAGTTGTTGTTCGTTCATTTCGACGGGAACGATAAAACCAGGCAGGCGGATGGGGCGTTGATCGTATTCCGGTTTGACCTTGGCAGAGGTTAATGCCTGTTGATAACGGTCATCTGCGGAGTTTTCCAGTGCCCCGAGTAATTGGCTACTGATTTGATCTTCCATCGAACCATCTTCGATTTCATCAAGATATTCCGGTGGATTCATCAATGCTTCGAGATCGTCATCGGGCATTAAATCAACCCAATCAATAAGTTGGTAATTTTCGTCAGCTGACAGTGGCTGAGTCAATGTCAGGCAAGTGATTATTAATAATGGAACCCAGAATTTTGCAGATGCCAGTTGTGTCATATGACTCCAGAGCGTTAAATTTCGAGCGAAAATGTTATGTTATAACAATTTATAAGCTCTCAACATGATCCATTTTTCAAGCCGGTAAAAAAATGACTAATCGTTATGCTATTCAGATTGATGACTGTCAGTTCCGTTATCAGCAAAACTCAGACAGTGTTGTATTACAAATAGCTCACTGGGAAATTAAAAAAGGCGAAACGGTTTTTGTCTACGGACCTTCCGGTTCGGGTAAATCCACTTTATTAAATTTACTGGCCGGCATTCTGTTGCCTCAGCGGGGCACCATCAAGTTGGATGAGGTAATCCTCAATCAGCTCAGCCATCGTAAAAGAGATGCGTATCGGGCAAGACATATTGGCATGGTGTTTCAACGATTTAATCTGATTCCGTACTTAACGGTGGCCGACAATATTAAGCTGGCCAGCCATTTTTCCAAACAGGGTAAACAGCATCTGCAACAACGCACTCTGGAATTGATGAATGCTTTGCAACTGGATGCCCAGATATTGGAACGGCCGGCATCGCAATTGAGCGTCGGTCAGCAGCAACGGGTAGCGATTGTTCGTTCCTTGATAAATCAACCGGAATTATTAATTGTCGATGAGCCCACTTCAGCATTGGATAGTGACGCACGTGATAGTTTTGTTGATTTGCTGCTGGAGCAGGTAAAAGCGATGCAAGCCACTCTGATCTTTGTCAGCCATGACAGAATTCTGGCACAACACTTTTCCAGACAGTTGGATATACAGTCGTTTGTGGTCGCAGGAGAAAAACATGCTGTTTAAACTGGCGTGGAAAAGTCTGCTCGCAAGACGTGTTAGTGTATTACTGACAGTATTAATGATGATCGTGAGTATCTTTGTGTTACTCAGTGTAGAAACCATCCGTTATCAAGCCAAAGACAGTTTTACCAAAACCGTTTCCGGTGTGGATTTGATTGTCGGTGCCCGTACCGGCCAGGTGAATTTATTGCTGTACTCGGTATTTCATATTGGTGTGCCAACTAATAATATTTCCTGGCAGAGTTATCAGGATATTGCCTCCCGTTCATCAGTTGCCTGGACAATTCCTATTTCACTAGGTGATTCCCATCGTGGCTATCGGGTCATTGGTACCAGCACAGACTTTTTTGAGTTTTTCCGCTTTGGTAATAAGCAGTCACTCGAATTTCAACAAGGAAAAGCTTTTGATGATCATTTTGATGCAGTAATTGGTTCAGAAGTCGCCAAGCAACTTGGATATCAAGTTGATGATGCTATCGTGCTTTCTCATGGAATTGCCAATACCAGTTTTAGCAAACATGATGATAATCCATTCCAAATTACGGGTATTCTGGCCCCAACAGGAACGCCGGTAGATCAATCTGTCTATGTCAGTTTGCAAGGCATTGAAGCCATTCATGCCAACTGGCAGGGTGGGGTGAAAGTACCGGGTACAACTACGCCAAATGTTGAAAATCTGCAGCCGCAAGCCATAACGGCATTTATGCTGGGACTGAATTCTCGGATACAGACCTTTAATTTACAACGGCAGATCAATGAATATCAGCAGGAACCCTTACAGGCTATTCTTCCTGGCGCCACATTGATGTCGTTGTGGTCAATGTTGAGCAGTGTGGAACAGCTACTGTTATTGATTGCTTCACTGGTGCTGTTAGGTGCGCTGATTGGGATGGCCAATATGCTATTGGTTTCAATGCGTGAGCGGCGACATGAATTGTCGGTATTGCGTGCACTCGGTTATCGACCGGGATTTCTGTTTTGCTTATTACAGCTTGAAGCCTTATTAATCAGTCTTGTAGCGGCAGTCGGTGCGTTTATCAGTTTGCAGTTAAGCATGTATGTTTTGAAAGACTGGTTATTGCAGGAATACGGTATTTTACTGACCCGGCTATCAATCCTTAATGAATTTCTGTTTATGTTGCCGATGGTCATGCTTGCCAGTTTTCTGGTCGCCTTAATTCCGGCAGTCAGTGCTTATCGACAGGGATTACATCAGCAATTGAATCTTTGATTTAGATGCGTTGCAACTTTGGAAGATGCTGTTTTAGATGTGATTTAATATCTTCCACACTAGCTGAAAAAACCAGTGCATAAATCTCACGTTGCATGGTGTCGGTAATAAAGGGGTAAATTTCATAACCTTCTGCATAAAGCTCAGCGCGGGCACGGCAGACTTTACGAATTCCCTCAGCAAAGGATTGATTATCTACTGCGGGTAAATTGGTTTCCCCCAATGTCCATTGCTGCTCTGTCCAATGCTGAAAACACCAGTCAGTTAACTGTATCACCGGATCGACTCTTTCCTGCTCGACTTTGTCAGTTTGTTCACCGCAGCCAACCAGGCATAACAGACTGAGTAGCAAAAAATGTTGACGCATATCCAACCCCTCCGGCGTTATTTCGCTATCAATATTGCCTGTTTTGTTTTCAAATACCAACTATTAGGGCTTGTTTATCTTTCCATCTCCGCCTCTGTTGTGAGCT
>DELT01000089.1 GCA_002354555.1 Methylophaga sp. UBA2689 | reverse complement strand
AGCCTAGTTACTGTGATATGGGACACAGATCGGATATTTCAAGTCATACATACTCTGCCATGCGTTTATAAATGAGGGAATAACAGACCTTAACATCGAAAGTAGTCACTAGCCTGACGATCAAAAATGGGTTATCTTCAAGGCTGATTTTAATCGAATGTTTCAGGCTGTAGGTACAAATGACCGTGAGTGAGACTTTATCAGAATTTTCGGGCCTTAAGGTGATGGTCATCGATGACAGCAAAACGATTCGCCGCAG
Source organism: Methylophaga sp. UBA2689 (assembly GCA_002354555.1). Classification (GTDB taxonomy): domain Bacteria; phylum Pseudomonadota; class Gammaproteobacteria; order Nitrosococcales; family Methylophagaceae; genus Methylophaga. The sequence continues at coordinate 7,740 of DELT01000089.1, read as the reverse complement.
TGCCGAATCCCTGCTGCAGAAAGCAGGTTGTGAGGTTCTTACCGCGGACAATGGTTTTGAGGCGTTGCCTATAATAAGCGGGCAGCATCCCGATATCATCTTTATCGATATTATGATGCCGCGCCTGGATGGCTATCAAACCTGTGCCTTAGTGAAAAATAATCCTAAATACCGCGATATTCCCGTGGTAATGCTATCCAGCAAGGATGGATTGTTTGACCGTGCAAAGGGGCGGGTTGTTGGCGCAGAACAGTATCTGACAAAACCTTTTACCCGCGATGATTTACTGGATGCGATACGGACGCATTTGTTCGACAAAAACAAGGACGCTTAGGTTTTTATGGCTTTAATCTTAATAGCCGATGACTCGCCAACTGAAGTGTATGTGTTACAGAAAATGTTGGAAAAAAATGGTCACGAAGTGATTGTGGCTACAGATGGTGAGCAGGCAGTTGCAATGGCGCAATCTCAAATGCCTCAATTAATTTTGATGGATGTGGTGATGCCCGGTTTAAATGGTTTTCAGGCGACTCGCAGATTAACAAAAGATGCCGCCACATCGCATATTCCCATTGTTATCGTCTCCTCCAAACATCAGGAAACTGATCGTATGTGGGGCATGCGACAAGGCGCCCGGGGCTATCTTGGCAAACCCGTCGCCGAAAATGACCTGATATTACAGATTAACGAATTAGTGGAAATCTCAGCATGACCACAATGGACAATCCGGCAGATATCATTGCTACCCTTAAGGATATTGAGCGACGCAGTCAGCAGCGTATGGCGGGCTTATCCCAGCAGGATAATATGGAGGGCGCCTGGACCGCTATCGGCTTCCGTCTGGAAAATTTACATCTGCTTATTCCTCTCAGCCAGTCCCGAGAAGTTTTCCCGCTACCATTACAGATCACCCCTGTTCCTAAATCACAGCCCTGGGTCGTTGGCATAACCAGCCTGCGGGGTGATCTTTTACCGCTAATCGATTTGAACCTGTTTTTGCATGGTAGCTCTAGCCCAGCGGATAAACGCAAACGCGTTATTGTTTTGAACCATCCCGAGTTTTTCACTGGATTGATAGTGGATGAGGTTTTCGGTCTGAAACATTTCCAACGCCAACCTGAACCGGCAGATGCCAGACAGCATTTACATCTTAAACCGTATCTGCAGGGCCGACTTTACCAGCAAGAAACCTATTGGCACGTATTCAGCCTGCTTAAACTGGCTGAAGATCCAAAATTTTTGAATGCAGCCGCTTAACGATTTTATTTCAGGACATGCCCTATGAACGCCACCAGTAAACTGTTTTTTTCTTCGCTGCTCAGCGGCAAAAATCTGTTTTACCTTATCTTGATAATTCTTTTCAGTGGCTTGACGCTCGCCGGTATCTGGTTATTGGTGTCCGGACAATATGTACTGGTTTATCCCGATCCACTGGTCACAGCTGCAGCCAGTGGTCTAAGCGTCATTTTGGCGGTGGTATTCGCGTTGATGGTGGCGTATCAGCCATTGCGTAAAATCAAACAATCCATGGATGAAATGGAGTTACAGAACCGCCATAACCAGGACGCGATTTTGCGACTGCTGGATGAAATGGGCGATCTGGCCGATGGTGATCTGACCGTCACCGCAACTGTTACTGAAGATATTACCGGGGCGATAGCAGATTCCGTGAACTACACTATCGATGCATTGCGCAGTCTGGTGGCTCAAATCAACTCGACTACCTTGCAGGTTGCTTCTGCCGCTCAGGAAACCCAGGCTACGGCCTTACATCTCACCGATGCCAGTGAACATCAGGCCCAACAGATTTCCGAAGTCAGCTCGGCCATTACCCAAATGGCCGCTTCTATCGAGCTGGTGTCTGAAAATGCCACCCAGTCTTCTGAAGTTGCGAAGCAATCAGTAAGTCTTGCCGTACAAGGTAACGGTGCGGTGAAAAAGGCTATTCATGGCATGGACACCATTCGCGAACAGATTCAGGAAACGTCCAAGCGGATGAAACGGCTGGGAGAAAGTTCGCAGCAAATCGGTGAAATCGTTGAACTGATCAATGACATCGCAGAACAAACCAATATTCTGTCCTTGAATGCGGCGATTCAGGCCGCTATGGCCGGTGAAGCCGGTCGTGGTTTTGCGGTTGTTGCGGATGAGGTTCAGCGACTGGCGGAACGTTCAGGCAGTGCCACTCGCCAGATTGATGCGCTGGTACGTACCATTCAAAGCGATACCAGTGAAGCCATCAGTTCCATGGAACAAAGTACCGCTGAAGTAGTTTCCGGAGCACGCCTGTCGCAAGACGCCGGTGCCTCGCTGGAACAAATTGAAACCGTCTCCCAGCAATTAGCCGAACTGATTAACAATATTTCCAGCAATGCCAAACAACAGGCAACAGCGGCGATTGGTACGTCAGAAAATATGAGTGTGATTCAGGAAATCACCATGCAGACGTCAACCGGTACCAATGAGAGTGCGGCGGCAATCGGCAGACTGCTTGAACTGACAAATGAGCTGCGTAAGTCAGTCTCTGGTTTCAAATTACCCTGATGCAGCCTGAGCTGGTGGAGAAGCGAATATGACCCAATCCAGAGGCAACTACAATGCTCTGACATGGCTGCAGGATGAATTGCAGAAGTCTCTCGCTGCGTCATTACAATCGGTTCAGACCTATATTGATGATCCGCAACAATCAGAATCGCTGAGCCGTTGTGTAGAGCATCTTTATCAGGTGAACGGTACGCTGGAAATGCTCAATCTGGATGGCGCACAGATGCTTGCGGCTGAAATGCAGTCCATCGCGGGTTATATGCGTTCATTCCCGGAAGATAAACAAAACTCAGCATTGGAAACGTTAACCCGTGGCTTGATTCTGTTGCCGACGTATTTACAGAAGGTAAATGAGAAGTTTCCAGACAATGCTTTGTGTCTGCTGGACTCAATAAATGAATTAAGATTATTGAGAGACAAACCCGCTATTGCTGAAACCGATGTGTTTACCCCGGATTTATCCATCAGTCTTCCGGACAGCATTGCCCCTAACCCGGCTCACACAGCTCCCCCTCTAGAGCTGGAAAGACATAAAATAGCGCACGTATTTCAACACTTGCTGTTGACCTGGATGCGCGAACAGGACGATAAAAGTCTGCGTAAGATGCGTGGCATTCTGCGGCATTTACGGCTGCAATGTTTGCAGGAAAAAACCACGCTTTTCTGGTGGGTTGCTGAGGCTCTGCTCGAAGGTCTGGCACACCGAGGCATTCGCGATGATTCCAGCGCCAAACAACTTATTGGCAAAATGGCTTCGCCGATTCGACTGGTCTGTGAAGGCGACGAAAACTCATTACTGGCCGGTTATCCCGAAACCCTATTGAAACAGCTATTGTTACTGGTTGCCCGTTCAAGCAGCTATGGACCTTTAGTTACCGGCGTGAAAGCAAGTTTTGGGCTGACATTCTACGATCAGGCTTCACAATTAATCGGTCACAGCGATGCAGCATTACAAGAAGCGCAAAATGCCCTGCTTGAGCAGCTTGAAGAACTGAAAGAGCGTATCAGTCAGTTCGATACTGCCGAAGACCAGGCTGATGAAGCCGTTAACGATATTAGCCTGCAACTGTTGAGCATGGCAGATACGCTGACGCTTTTACAGCATCAGACCCAAAGTGATTATTTACATAAACAACATACGGCACTGCAGAAATGCCTGGCGACTGATAAGTCCTATCATGATCAATTGACCAGTCTGGCTGATGACTTATTGCAAATCGAAGCGTTACTCAGAAAAACCGATGCAGCTGACGCGATTCATCGCCAGTTGCAAAAAACTGTATTAACCGAGTGTCTTAATGAGTTGGCCAGTGTTAAAGAACTGTTGATTCTTCAATCAAGTCATCAGACGGACAATGATGAAACAGTTCAGCAAAATCTGGCAAATAGTTTAAACATGCTGGCCGGCAGTCTGGATGTACTGGATATCAGTAAAGCATCACAACTGTTTTCTTCATTGGCAACTAAGTTTAATCAGGATGCTTCATCGTTCAATGATCCGAAAGCTCAACAGGATATGGCCGAAATACTAGCGTCGGCGGAAATCTATCTGGAAAACCTGCACCAAACCGGTCAGGCCGACGAAAATATTCTGCAAACAGCCCTTCAGACATTGCAACATTTTGGGCAAAGCACTGAGCAAACTGATGAATTGCAGCTACCCGAGATTGATTTTTCTGCCGATAAGTCCATTGAGGACGAAGTTAGTGCTGAAGATGAGAAGTTAAGCTCGGTTGATTTGTATCTCAGATCGCTCGAAGATAAAGCGGCAGATATCGATGCCTCTCAGCTCAGTATCGCTCCACCGGATCAGGAATCTTTTGCAGCGCAAGATATCAGCAACTCAGAAGAGCAGGTTGAGGCGTTGGAACTGCCAGAGATTGATTTTTCTGCCGATAATTCCAGTGAAGTCTCCGCTGAAAAAGCTGAACCTCTGAAATTGAGCTCTGTCGATTTATATATTGAGGCGCTCGAAGACAGAGAAACTGACACTGAAACGTTGCAGTTCGAAGATTTCCAGCCGCCTGTTGCAGACCTCAGTGAGACTATCACTGCAGATGAACCATTGGAGTTACAGGATTATCAGTCCACGGACATCAACTTTGATCAGGCAGAGTCCGAAACGTCCGAGCCAGTTGCTTTTGAAGATCAAATACCTTTTTCTGCTGAATCTGCCGACTCCTCCGAAAGTAGCGATAGCTATATCTCCGGAAACTGGCAATTTGAAGAGCATATCAATCCTGAAATCGCTGAAGTTTTTGTTGAAGAAGCCAATGAAGTTTTAGACGATTTGCAGCAACTACTGCCTATTTGGAGCGAAACGCCGGAAAATGGCGATCTGCCAACTATCCGCCGTCATTTTCATACCCTAAAGGGCAGTGGGCGGATGGCTGGTGCAACCACCATTGCCGATATGGCACAAGCAGTAGAACATTTATTGAATCAGATTTTAGAAGATGCTTTACCTGTATCGGATGAAATCATGGCGTTAGTCATGGAAGCAGTTCCGGAAGTTAACGACTGTTTAGGTTTATTCACTCAGGCACAATCCGATTTCACTGAATCTGCAGCAGCATTAACCATACTTGCACAACAACTCACTGAACAGGAAAGTGTGTTGGATAGTGCCGATGAAGATGAAGAAGACAGAGCTTTACGAGATATTTTCTATCAGGAAGCAGAACAGCACCTGCAAAATCTATTTGCTGAAACAGCTGTTTTACAAGTCGGCAAAGTCATTAATAAATCCATGCTCAGTGCAGCACATTCTCTCAAAGGCTGTGCCAATATTGCCGGTGTCAAACCCGTCGCCATAATTGCCACTCAGCTCGATCAGACTTTCCGTAACCTTTATCACCAGCAACAAACGTTCACTGAAAAATCTATCAGCGAATTGAATGACATCGTAATGGAATTAAGTCAGTTGTTGCAGGCAGTAAAAACAGGGGAAGACGAGCCAGATATTCGTCTGCTGGATCGGCGAATTTTTGAACTTTGTCCGAAAAAGTCAGAACAAAGCCACACTGCACGACTGGACCCGGAACAGCTGGTCAGCTTTCTCGAAGAGACTGATGGACTTTTAAATGAGTACAGCCAGCAACTTGCTGCATGGCAGCAAACGGATAGCGAGCCTCCCTTAGCATTACAGCAGACATTAAACTCTCTCGCAGAAAATGCCGAAAATAGCGTACTGCCTCAACTGGCTGCTCTTTATCAGTTAATGCAACGTCTCATCTCACATCCCCAAAGCCGAAGCGAGAATTTAAAAGTCCTGCTAGAAGAAGCATTGGAAATTGTTAATGAACAGATTGAGGCGCTGATACAGCATAAGACACCAGCCGATTTCACCCTCTTCCGTGAACAGATTCGTGCCACTTTGACAGCGTTTGATACTGTTTCCACGGTTGAAGTTGATCCGGAAATTCTGGAAGCGTTTACCGAAGAAGCTGCTGAATTATTAGTCTCAACCGATCGTGCCATCAAACAATGGCAATCCGAACCGGAAAATCCAGCAGGCCCAATGCAGTTACAGCGCGACCTGCACACCCTTAAAGGTGGTGCAAGACTGACGGCAACCATGGCTATGGCAGATTTGACTCATCAGATTGAAACATTGGTGCTGTCCGTTACTGACCAGCAGGAAACACCAGACGATGGTTTTTTCAGTTTGCTGCAACGCTGCCAGGATCGGCTAACCGAAATGCAGGAACAGCTGGCGAGCCGGTCTGACATTCCTGCAGCCAATGATTTACTGCAAGAAATTCAACAGTATTCGGGTTATGTACCGGCAGATATTGATAATAGGGATACGTTGACGCAACCAGCTTCAACTGCTGAACAACTTCCTGCCGAAGCCAACAGCTTTCACAAAGCTCCAGCCGATAATGCTAAATCCAGCAGCTCACAAAGCTCGGAAAAAATCCGGGTACGAGCCGACCTGTTGGATTATCTGAGCAATTTTGCCGGTGAAGTCAGCATCACCCGCGATCAGGTAACCCAGCAGCATGGTGTCATGCATCAGCAGCTTGAGGAAATGGAAGAAACTGTTTCCCGTTTACATGAGCAATTACGCAAACTGGAAATTGAAACCGAAACCCAGATCCTGTATCGCTATGAAGACACTGTTCAGGATACCAACACCGAATTTGATCCATTGGAACTGGATCGTTTTTCGACTATCCAGCAGTTATCACGCAGCCTGACCGAAACCGTTAACGACTTGAATAATATCAGTCGTTCAATGGGTAACGTGATGCGCGAAACCGATATTTTGCTGCTGCAGCAATCCCGGCTGAATACTGATTTACAGCAAGGCTTGATGCATACCCGCCTGCTACCATTTAATTCGATAGTGCCACGTCTGGAACGGATAGTCCGTCAAACCAATAGTGAATTAAATAAACAATCTCAATTACTGGTCAGTGGTGCAGATTTGGAACTGGATCGCACTATCCTGGATCGGCTGGTGGCACCGATAGAACATATTCTTCGCAATGCTATCGCCCATGGGCTGGAAACTGCCGACGAACGTTCACAACAGGGAAAAGAGCAAACGGGTCGGTTACAGATCAACATGCAACGTGAAGGTTCGGAGGTCGTCATCACCATAGCTGATGATGGTCAGGGACTGAATATTGAAAAAATCAAACAGCGCGCCATCTCGCAGAACCTGATTGATCCAAATAATATTCCTAACGAACAGACACTGATCCAGTTGATTCTGACATCGGGGTTCAGTACAGCCGACACTATCTCTCAATTAGCCGGTCGTGGTGTCGGTATGGATGTTGTCAGTAACGAAATCCGGGCACTGAAAGGTCGTTTATCAATCAGCTCTCAACCTGGTAAGGGCACACAGTTTCATCTGCGTCTGCCATTAACGTTGTCGGTTATGCAGGCATTGTTGATTTCGGTTAATCAACAGCAGTTTGCTGTGCCGCTATCAGCTGTCAACGCCGGTGAACGCATCAGCATTCAGCATATTGGCGAGTTGATGGCTCAGCAGAAGCCTACCTATACTTTCCATGGCGAACATTATGACTTTATTCCACTCGGTAATCTGCTTGGTCAACCTTTAAATCTACTGGAAAATCTGTCCCACCAAATGCCGTTACTGTTATTCCGTAGTGGTGATATCAAAATTGCCCTGGCCGTTGACAGTATTGATAGCAATCGGGAAATCGTTATCAAATCAGT
>DELT01000032.1:42727-45809 GCA_002354555.1 Methylophaga sp. UBA2689 | reverse complement strand
TTATCTGCCTGTAGTACCACACCGGTCAGCCAAAGACCTGCGGTGGAGAGCAGAGATGTACCCGTATCTTCACCAACAACTGAATCAGCACAAACCAGTCCTGTGCCAAGCCAGCAGGCTAATCCACAAGCCATGCCACTTCCACCGGGCGAATCGACAGGCACTGATATACCCGCCACTAAACCCGCTCCGGCACCAACCAACCCTGCAGTGCTGGCGTTATTAAGTGATGCAGAAAAATATCAACAACAGGGAAACATGTCGGCAGCGCAATCACGTTTGCAGCGAGCCCAACGTATCGCCCCCAGCGATCCAAAAGTCTATTATCAGTTAGCCAAAGCACACTATGAACTGGAAGATTTTCGCCTTGCGGAACAAGTTGCTTTAAAAGGCGTGTCGTATGCACAAGGCGATAGCACCGAGCTGAAACGCTTTTGGTTATTACTGGCGGATATTCGCACTAAAAAGGGTGATAAGGCTGGCGCCAAAGCAGCGCGCGAACAGGCCGCCCGCTATTAATTAATTCCGCAGGTCTAACACATCCTGCATATCAAACAGACCGGTTTTCTGATCCATCAGCCATTTCGATGCACGCATCGCACCATAAGCAAAAGTCATTCGGCTTGATGCTTTATGGGTAATTTCGACCCGTTCACCTTCGGCAGCAAATAACACTGTGTGATCGCCGACAATATCTCCAGCGCGGACTGTCGCAAAACCAATGGTATTACGATCGCGTTCGCCGGTACGTCCTTCACGACCATAAATAGCACACTCTTTTAAATCGCGGCCCAAAGCATCTGCAACCACTTCCCCCATTCTTAGAGCAGTACCGGAAGGCGCATCCACTTTGTGACGGTGATGGGCTTCTATAATCTCAATATCAACACTATCACCCAAAACACGCGCAGCCATATCAAGTAATTTCAGTGATAAATTCACCCCAACACTCATATTTGGCGCGAGTAATGTAGCAATGCGATCGGCTGTTTGTTGAATAATCTGTTTTTGTGCTTCATCAAAACCCGTTGTACCAATCACCGGGCGGCACTGATTCTCTGCACATAACGGCAGAAGTGCCATAGTGGCCTCAGGGATAGTGAAATCTATAATCACATCCGATTGCTGAGTTGCCTGTTCAAGATCTGCTGACAACACCACACCTAATTTACCGACTCCAGCCAATTCACCAGCGTCCACACCAATTAATGACGATTCCGGTCGATCAATAGCAGCGGATAGCTGCAAGCCTTCGGTTTCAGTGACAGCTTGAATAAGACAACGACCCATGCGGCCAGCGGCACCGTTAATAGCAATATTAATAGCCATGTTTAATATCCTTATGGCGGTAAATCAGAAAATAAAAAAGCTGGCTGGCAAAAATAGCCCAGTCAGCTTCCTATTGGCAAATGTCTTATTCAAAAAAACGTTTTACAGCATCAAGCCACGATTCGTGTTTTGGACTGTGGGTTGCCCCGGAGCCTTCCATCGTTTCAGCAAACTCCTGCAACAACTCTTTTTGTTTTTTCGATAACTTAACCGGCGTTTCAATAATTACGCGACACATTAAATCGCCAACTTCACCGGTGCGGACTGATTTGACACCTTTACCGCGCATCTTGAATTGCTGGCCGGTTTGCGTACCTTCAGGCACTTTCAGTACGGCTTTACCCTGTAATGTAGGAACTTCCAGTTCTCCGCCGAGGCAGGCCGTAGTGAAACTGATTGGCACATCGGCAAACAGATTATTACCATCACGGGTAAATACATCGTGACGTTTAACCGCAACTTCGACATATAAATCACCGGCTGGGGCGCCACGGCTTCCAGCTTCACCTTCACCAGCAAGACGAATACGATCACCCGTGTTAACACCGGCGGGTACTTTAACTGAGAGTGTTTTATGCTCTTGTACGACGCCTTGTCCATGACAGTCATGGCAAGGATCCTGAATCATCTGACCCGTTCCACGACAATGCGGACAAGCCTGCTGCACCGTGAAAAAGCCTTGTTGGATACGTACCTGACCATGTCCGCCACAGGTCGTACAGGTAACGGGCTGTGTGCCAGGTTTGGCTCCGGAACCATCACAGGTTTTACATTCAACATTGACAGGAATGCGAATTTTCGCAGTCGTACCAGATACCGCCTCTTCCAGCGTCAAATCCAGGCGATAGCGTAAATCGGCACCACGGAAGCTTTGTCCACCCGGACCGCCACCGCCGAAAATATCATTAAATACATCGCCAAAAATATCACTGAAGCCACCTGAACTTCTAAACCCGCCACCGCCAGCACTGTTATCTACTCCAGCATGACCAAACTGGTCATAAGCGGCGCGTTTTTGGGAATCAGACAGAATTTCGTAAGCTTCTTTAGCCTCTTTAAACCTGGCTTCAGCAGTTGCATCATCCGGATTACGATCAGGATGATATTTCATCGCCATACGACGATATGCTTTTTTGATTTCAGCTTCTGTCGCAGTGCGCGATACACCAAGAAGGTCGTAATAGTCTTGTTTGGCCATGTTTAGTTATTCTTGTATCTCTTAAACAAGACAGGCGCAAGCTCAATGCCTACGCCTGTTTTTAGTTAATTGTGTGAAAGATTATGAATTTTTCTTGTCGTCATCGACTTCTTCGAATTCGGCATCTACCACATCATCGTTTTGTGCTGCTGAGTCATCTGTTGCAGCACCTTCACCTGCTTCTGCATTTTCAGCATAGGCACGTTCAGCCAACTTGCCTGCAGCTTCTGACAACGCAGCGGTTTTGGCTTCGATATCCGCTTTATCCTCACCTTTCAGAGCTTGTTGCAACTCTTCAATGGCCGCTTCAATCTTGGCTTTTTCATCCGCTTCCACTTTATCACCCAGATCACTCAGTGATTTGTTGGTCGCATGAATCAAACCATCTGCCTGGTTGCGTACTGTGACCAGTTCATGGAACTTACGGTCTTCATCAGCATGCGCTTCAGCATCTTTAACCATTTTTTCAACTTCATCGTCAGACAGACCGCTGGAAGCTTTAATCACAATGGATTGCTCTTTACCTGTCGCTTTATCTTTAGCAGACACGTTCAG
>DELT01000032.1:42199-42528 GCA_002354555.1 Methylophaga sp. UBA2689 | reverse complement strand
GTGGTGTTTTTCTCAACCAGTTTGGTCATTACGCCGCCCATGGTTTCGATACCCAGGCTTAATGGGGTAACGTCCAGCAACAATACGTCTTTCACATCACCAGCCAATACAGCAGCCTGAATCGCAGCACCAACGGCAACCGCTTCATCCGGGTTGACGTCACGGCGTGGTTCTTTACCAAACATTTCCTTAACCGCTTCCTGCACTTTCGGCATGCGGGTCTGCCCACCAACCAGAATGACATCATTAATGTCAGACAATTTCAGGCCGGCATCTTTCAATGCCATTTTGCATGGTTCCATACTGCGTGAAATCAAGTCTTCTACCAA
>DELT01000032.1:41270-42032 GCA_002354555.1 Methylophaga sp. UBA2689 | reverse complement strand
CTCAATTTTGGCTTTCTCGGCAGCATCTTTCAAACGTTGCAAGGCCAATGGATCTTTACTCAGATCAACGCCCTGGTCTTTCTTGAATTCAGCAACCAGATAATCAATGATGCGTTGGTCAAAGTCTTCACCACCCAGGAATGTATCACCGTTGGTAGCCAGTACTTCAAACTGATGCTCACCTTCGATATCAGCAATTTCAATGATAGATACGTCAAACGTACCACCACCCAAATCGTATACAACAACCGTGGAATCACCACGTTTTTTGTCCATGCCGTAAGCCAGCGCTGCAGCGGTTGGTTCGTTGATGATACGTTTGACTTCAAGACCGGCAATCTTGCCAGCATCTTTAGTGGCTTGACGTTGTGAGTCATTGAAATAGGCCGGAACGGTAACAACCGCTTGAGTGACTTCTTCACCCAAAAATTCTTCAGCGGTTTTTTTCATTTTCATCAAAACGCGAGCTGAAATTTCAGGCGGAGCCATTTTTTTACCATTGGCTTCTACCCAGGCATCACCGTTATCCGCTTCAACGATTTTATACGGCACCATATCAATATCGCGCTGTACTACATCGTCTTTAAATTTACGGCCAATCAAACGCTTNNCGTGAAATCAAGTCTTCTACCAACGATTCCAGCTTGGCACGGGTCAGGCGGATTTCCATATGTTTAGGACCACTGGCATCTGCAGTAATATACGGCAGATTAATGTCCGTTTGTGAGCTGGAAGACAACTCAATTTTGGCTTTCTCGGCAG
>DELT01000032.1:26677-41075 GCA_002354555.1 Methylophaga sp. UBA2689 | reverse complement strand
CCACGTTTTTTGTCCATGCCGTATGCCAGCGCTGCGGCAGTTGGTTCGTTGATGATACGTTTGACTTCCAGACCGGCAATCTTGCCCGCGTCTTTAGTGGCTTGACGTTGTGAGTCATTAAAATAAGCCGGAACGGTAACAACCGCTTGGGTGACTTCTTCACCCAAAAATTCTTCAGCGGTTTTTTTCATTTTCATCAAAACGCGAGCTGAAATTTCAGGCGGAGCCATTTTTTTGCCGTTGGCTTCTACCCAGGCATCCCCGTTATCTGCTTCAACGATTTTGTACGGCACCATATCAATATCGCGCTGTACGACATCGTCTTTGAATTTACGGCCAATCAAACGCTTGATTGCGTACAAGGTGTTTTTGGCGTTAGTGACAGCCTGACGTTTGGCAGACTGACCTACCATCACTTCGTTATCTTTGTTGAATGCAACAATTGACGGGGTTGTGCGATCGCCTTCACTGTTTTCGATGACACGGGCTTTGCCGTCTTCCATCACCGCTACACATGAGTTGGTCGTACCCAAGTCAATACCAATAATTCTACCCATAATCTTTTCTCCATCGTACTAAGTTCGTCTGGCTATTCCAGCCGTTGTGATAATAGATGGGGCAGGAAATTTTGATTTCAAGCCCTTAAATTTCGTCCGGTTATTGAGAGACCACTACCATGGCAGGACGTAACAGACGCCCATTGAAGCGGTAGCCTTTCTGCATAACATTCAATACCTGATTTGCTTCTACGCCTTCTGCAGGCTGCATTGCCATGGCCTGATGCAGATCAGGATCGAAAGCCTCGCCCTCGGGATTAAGTTGTTCTAGACCGAACTTACCGATCGAGCTCATGAACATTTTGAGTGTCATTTCCATGCCATCTCGCACTGTTTCGAGCTTGGCATCTTCATTTTTTGCTGCGTTGAGACCAAATTCCAGGCTGTCACAAATAGGCAAAAGTTCTGTTACGAACTTGTCCAGTGCATGTTTGTGGGCGTTTTCCAGATCACGACTATGTCTGCGACGCATATTTTCCAGATCGGCTCTGGCACGCAGCAATTCATTCCAATGTTCATCGGCTTTGTTTCGGGCATCTTCCAGCTGTTTTACAACATCTGCTTCAGATTCCGCTGGCTGAGCTGACTCAGCTGTTTCAGGTGAGGATTCGACCGGCTCAGATTCGGCCGTCGATTTTTCGATTTCTTCGTTGCTCATGATTAATCAGATTCCGCTTTGCTCAACACAAAGCTGCTATTTGGGGGTCAAAAATCTGATTTCAAGCGGCGAACAGAACTTTTTGTTAAAACAAATTCAACTTTGTTTAAGCCATACACAATTTCCATCACTGCTGGCCTGTAATTTTTCCAGCATCGCTTGATGAGCTGCCAACTCCATTGCGTCAGCCTCAATGACCTTTAATGCTGAACGTGGACGTTCCATTGTCGTGATCTCATTTTGCTCAGCATCGTGTTGCGGTTCGAATTGCTCTGCCGCCAGTGACAAGCTGACCTGACCGCCCGTCATCATCAGATAGACGTCTGCCAGAATCTCGGCATCTAATAAGGCACCATGTAATTCCCGGTTGGAATTATCCACCCCATAGCGTTTACATAATGCATCCAGATTATTTTTCTGACCTGGATGTTTATCCCGCGCCAGTTTTAACGTGTCCATCACTGAACAAATATCGTCAATTTTGGCAGTATGGCCTAACTTGGTTAATTCGTGATTTAAGAATCCAACGTCAAACGCCGCGTTATGAATAATCAACTCAGCACCTTCGATAAACCGAAGAAAATCTGCAGCAATATCTGCAAATAAAGGTTTATCGGCTAATGATTCATTGGTAATGCCATGGACCTCTATCGCTCCGGCATCTATTTCCCGCTGTGGGTTTATGTATTGATGAAACGTCTCACCGGTCAACCGACGATTTACTAATTCAACACAGCCGATTTCAATAATGCGGTGATCATCTGCTGTACTTAGTCCAGTGGTTTCAGTATCTAAAACAATTTGTCGTTGACTGGTTTGCTCTGCCATCGGTTAATCCTGTTGTGCAATTAGAGTACGGGCGGCTACCGCCAGCTGGTCGGCACGTTCATTTTCCGGGTGACCATCATGACCGCGAACCCATTGCCAGGATAATTTATGTGGCTGGGAGGCGGCGTCCATACGTTGCCATAAATCAGCATTTTTCACTGGTTGCCGGGCGGCGGTTCGCCAATTTTTGGCTTTCCAGCCTTTCAACCATTCGGTCATCCCTTTCATCACATATTGTGAATCAGTGGTAATGGTGACATGACAGGGTCTTTTCAATGCTTCCAAACCAGCTATAACTGCCATCATCTCCATTCGATTATTGGTGGTCATTTTTTCGCCGCCGGATAACTCCTTTTCGTTATCTTTGGCACGAAGAATGGTTCCCCAACCTCCGGGCCCCGGATTACCACTGCAGGCACCATCGGTAAAAATTTCAACGTGTTCCATTAATGCTCTTTTCGTGTTGCTGAGGGATTCACCAGTTGTGGTCTGGGAAATAATTTCCTATTTTGCCATCGGCTTGGCAATGGGGTCACCAGAAAAGTGCGTTTTTTAGCGACAATTGCGGTGACGCCACCAAGATATGGCCAGAGACGTCGCCCCCATCTTTCTAAAAAACCACCGCGTTTAATCCAGCGTTCATTTTGCCATGGAGGGCAGTAAATAATAGATCGTGCTTCCACCACATCAAAATCCAATAATGACAGCCAGTCTTTTAAACGTTGACGTGAAAAAAACTGGCCCCGCCAAGGCAAACGATCCTGCCAGGAAAATAACCGACGTAAACCCCATACGCTAAACGGATTAAAGCACAGCACTACGAGTGTGCCATCTTCATTTAACACTCGGTCAGCTTCACGTAACAATTGATGCGGTTGGCGGGAAAATTCCACCACATGCTGCAACAGCATCACGTCAACACTGTCAGATTTAAATGGCAGTTGCTCACTTTGCGCATAAAATTGTCCGCTGCTTCCCATTAAAGCCTGATAACAAGGTCGTAAGGAAGTCGGTAGAATAAGGCTTTGTCCGCCAAGCTGCAGCTGAAAAAAACCATGCAACTTTGCCTGTTGATACTTTAGCCATTGCTGTTCCTGGCTTTGTATATAACGGGCAAGAGAAGATTGCCACCATTGTGTCATCTCGCGGTCTTGCTCTTTATAATTACACATAGGCCATTCCGGCGGAGTTAGAAATGTTACAAATTCATGCTGTTAAAGCATTTAATGATAATTATATCTGGTTGCTCCAGTCAGCTGAGAATCAAGATGTATTAATTGTTGATCCGGGTGATGCAGGTCCAGTGATTAACTTTATAGAAAAAAACGATCTGCATCCTGCGGCCATTTTAGTAACCCATCATCATAACGATCACGTTGGCGGTATCCGCCGCCTCGACGATTTGTATGATCTGCCCGTTTTTGGTCCGCAACGTGAACATATCAAAACAGTTGATACACCTTTGTATGCTCAGGCTGACCAACAACTGCATCCATCTTTTCCGCACTTCAGAGTAATCGATACTCCTGGACATACTCCAGGTCATATCAGCTATCTGGTAGAGAATAACCTGTTCTGCGGCGACACATTATTTGCTGGTGGGTGTGGTCGCCTGCTTGGAGGCACAGCAGAACAGTTATTTGATTCGCTGCAAAAAATAAAACAATTACCTGACGATACTCGGATTTATTGTGCGCATGAATATACCCTGGCTAACCTGCAGTTTGCCAAAGCCGTTGATCCCAAGAATAACGACCTGCTTGAACGCTTAGCGAAAACTGTGGCGTTAAGAGAACAGCAGATCGCCACCGTGCCATCACAGCTAGAAGTGGAAAAACGCACTAATCCATTTTTGCGGTGTGATGATGCTGCGATAAAAAAAGCGGCTGAAGCTTACGCTGAACAGCCGCTTGATTCGCCTTTGGCGGTATTTAAGGTATTACGCACCTGGAAGGATGACTTCTAGGATCTAAAAGCTCCTAGGCCGATTCATTTTCAGTCTGGCTCGATTCATTGGCAGCATCCACATTATTAAAATGCACATCCATTTGAGGATAAGGAATACTGATGCCGTTTGCATCAAACGCCAGTTTGATGGTTTCAATCAGATCAGCCCTAACAGTGGCCAGATCCGATGCGTTTACCCACGGCCAGACATTGAAAGTAATACTGCTATCGCCCAGTTCGGCAACACGGATAATCGGCTCGGGATCGTTAAGCACCAATTCATGGCCCGTAACAATATCGGTAATGATTTGTTTGGCTTTGAGCAAATCATCGTCATAACCAATGCCAAATACCATATCAATACGCCGGGTATCTCGGGCTGAGTAGTTGGTAATGACACCTGCATAGATATTACCATTCGGCACAATCACTTCACGGTTATCCGGTGTTCGCATCACAGTGTTAAAGATGGTGATTTGCTCAACAATACCGAGTACGCCAGCAACCTCTACAAAGTGACCAATTCTGAATGGTCGATACATGATCAACATTACGCCGGCAGCAAAGTTCTGTAATGAATCCTTTAGCGCCAATCCCACAGCTAAGCCTGCAGCACCCAGCACCGCTATCATCGAGGTGGTGTTTACACCCAATTTATCCAAGGCAGCGATTAACACAAACAGGAGTAGTAGGATATTAATGATGGAGCTGGAAAAATTAATCAGGATCGGATCCATGTTGGCCCGGACCATAATTTTTCGAGACAGCTTCACTAACCAGCTAACCACTGTGCGCCCTACAATGACAATGACAGCGGCAAAGAAAATATTCAGCAGAATGTCACCAATGACGCTGCCTGTTCCGGTTTCCATGTTATTTCCTCTTTTGAATGGTTTTGACGATATCTTGTATTAATTTTGGCCCCTGATAAATCAAGCCACTATATATTTGAATCAGTTGAGCACCCGCCTCCAGCTTTTGCATCGCATCTTCTGCGCTCATAATGCCACCAGCAGCAATGATCGGCATGTCCGCCGGTAAAGCCTGTCGGAATTGTCGAACAATTTCTGTTGATTTGGCAAATACCGGTTTACCACTCAAGCCACCGGCTTCGTCAGCGTGGGCCAAGCCTGCGACAGCTTCGCGGGAAAGCGTCGTATTGGTTGCAATCACGGCATCAATCCCGACACGACTGAAGCATTCTGAAAGTTGCTGAACTTCTTCCAAGGTTAAATCCGGTGCGACTTTGACCGCCATCGGTACATAACGCTGAAATTCTTCCGCAAGTTCCGCCTGACGATTTTTCAGAGCGCTTAGAAGATTATCCAGTGCTTCGCCAAATTGCAGATTACGTAAACCGGGAGTATTGGGAGAGGAGATATTGATAGTGATGTAATCGGCATGAGGATAGGATTTTTCCAGACCAATTAAATAGTCATCCAGCGCTTTATCAACAGGCGTATCAACGTTTTTGCCAATATTGATACCAATAAGTGTATCGGTTTGAGCAGCTTGAACCTGTTCCAGCAAATGATCTACACCAAGATTATTAAAGCCCATCCGGTTAATAATCGCCTGTGCTTCTGGAAGTCGAAAAAGTCTGGGCTTGGCATTACCCGGTTGAGGTCGGGGTGTCACAGTACCCACTTCAATAAAACCAAACCCCAAAACAGATAACGCTTCCAGGTAGTCAGCGTTTTTATCAAGGCCCGCAGCCAGCCCCACTGGATTAGGGAAACGCAATCCCATCACATGCACTGGTACCGTCGGCATTTTGGGCATTAGCAGGCCCAACAATCCAGACATTTCCATCCACTTCAGGCTGTTCATGCCTAGGTGATGTGATGTTTCAGCATCCAGTTTAAACATCAGATTTCGTAGCAGCGGATACATAAAAATTATGCCTTCATTGTTATTTGGTAACCAGTAAATTTACGAATATTTAAAACGCCTTTATCCATAATCAGATATTGGCCTTTTATACCCAATAATTTACCCGCAATTTCCGGTGTTTTATCAAAATTCATAGAGCTGACTTTTTCTGGATATTGCTGCACAGGGTAGCTTATTTCCAAGGTTTTTCCATCCGTCAGTGTGGTGATGGCATCTTCCCCCAACTCCTGCTGTAAAAGCTTGATTTGATCAGCACATTCAGCTTGTAATTGATCACGCTGCTCTGCAAGATCAATTGCTGCAGCAGGGCCGCGCAACATTTTTCGCCAGTCCGTGCGGTCCGAAACATGATTTTTAAACATGACTTCAACCAAACCGGAATGATAACGGCTACTCACTCGAAAAATGGGCAACGCCTGGGTTGCCCCCTGATCCAGCCAGCGTGTCGGCATTTGCGAAATTCGGGTAATACCCACTTTGATACCTGAACTATTCGCCAGATAAACAATATGATCCTGCATACAGACCTGAACACCCCACTCAGGTTCACGGCAGGTTCCTTGAGCAAAATGGCATAACTCTGGTTTCATAAAGCACAAATCACATTGCGCCAGTTTTTGTGAACAAGGAAAACAGAATCCACCGCTATAGCTTTTCTTGGTCATTCTCTGGCAGTTCTGGCAACGAATCTCACCCGCATAAATCAGCTGTATATTCGATCCAATAAGCGGATTCATCAGGAGCTGTTGCTCTCCCAAAATCATTTGATAATTTACTGGCCCATCAGTTTCTGGCAGGGTCGCCTGCATCTTGTTAAGTTGTCCTGCTAATTCTGTCACTAGGGAAACCTTTGTCTTCAAATTAGCGGATAGTTTAACGTAGCAGGACAGCCAGACCTATCCACTGTTAGGTATTTATTCAAAAGTCTGAAAGCATCACTGTTTTGTAAATTTTATTCCGCTGCAGCAGAGGCGGAGATGAAAGATCAACAAGCCATAGAAATAAGGAGGATTCAGTTGCGGGCAGAAACGACCGGGGAGTTAAAGACTGGTCTTTAACCATTTATTCCGGTATATATTGAGCACAATTATGTGCTTACGACATTATGATAAACCTTTATGTTAAAAAATAAAAATCGTCTATGGCCCCTGTTTGCAGTGCTTTCGGTACTCTTTAGTGGTTGTAGCACAACCCCAAAACATACTGAAACTGTCAGCGCTGAACCTTCTCAGAAAACCTCACATGGTCCATTAACAAAACACACCAACTGGAAAAAAAATCAGCTGACACAGCTGAGTCCACTGGATTTGGATTTATCGGTTCTTGATGAATCGTTAACAGATCCTCAAGTCACTGATGTCTGGCAACGTATTCGTGATGGTTATCAGCTGGCTGAATATCAGGATCTGGATCCAGAAACCCAAAGTCGCCTTACCTGGTTTGCCAACCATCCGGAATATTTCAATAAAGTCGTTGAGCGTGCCCGCCCCTATCTTTTCTATATCGTCGAAGAACTTGAAAGTCGCGATATGCCGTTGGAAATTGCTTTATTGCCAATTATTGAAAGTGGTTACCAACCTTTTGCACTCTCATCAGGACAAGCTGCCGGTATCTGGCAATTTATTCCGGCTACTGGGCGTGTATTTGGACTGGAGCAAAACTGGTGGTATGACGGGCGCCGTGATGTTATTCAATCCACTAATGCGGCACTGGACTATCTGCAGAAGTTGCATAACGACTTCAACGATTGGGAGCTTGCCATAGCCGCTTACAATGCCGGTGAAGGTACAGTAGGTCGTGCCATCAAACGCAACAGGGAAGCCGGTTTGCCAACTGACTTCTGGTCTCTTGAGTTGCCGGCAGAAACCACAGCCTATGTCCCTAAACTCTTGGCCGTAGCACAGTTGGTAAAACAACCGGCCCATTATGATCTGCAACTGGCTCCGGTGGCCAATAAACCCTATCTGAGCGTGGTAAATGTCGGTAGCCAGATTGATTTATCTCTGGCTGCGAATCTTGCTGATATCACACTTGATGAGCTTTACCTGTTAAACCCGGGCTTTAATCGCTGGGCAACGGCACCACAGGGACCACATGAACTGGTGCTGCCTTCAATCAAAGCAACCGCATTTGAAACAGCATTACTGGATATTTCGGAAAAAGATCGACTGCATTGGAAACGCCATGAAGTAAAACCGGGAGAGTCATTGAGCAAAATCGCCGCTATGCATCACACGACGGTTGCCGAGCTGAAAAAAGCCAATAAAATTAACAGTAACTTTATCCGTGCAGGAGCACACCTGTTAATACCTGTTTCCACTGCTCTGGCAGATGAAGCTGAAGCAACTGCCTTGGCGAAACGGAAATTGCAGCAGGGGAAAAAATTTAACTATTCGGTGAAAGCGGGCGATACGTGGTGGAACATTGCCAAAGCACATACTGTTGATGTGTTTGAATTAACCCAATGGAACAAAAAAACACCTTCGGATGTTTTGCATTCAGGCCAGCAATTGATTATCTGGCAACCCAATCAGACTGTTTCTAAACTAAAAGTTATTAACTACACTATTCGTAATGGTGATTCACTTTGGACGATTTCCCGTAAATTTAATGTTACGGTGGATAAAGTTAAGGAATGGAATGGTTTAAGCGATCGCACTTTATTACAACCAGGACAAAAGCTGACTTTGTACGTCGATCCAACTATCCAAATCAGCCATAGTTAATCGTGTTACACATCGCGCTCTATGAGCCTGAAATCCCGCCCAATACCGGTAATATTATCCGCCTATGCGCCAACACAGGGGCACAAATGCATCTGATTGAGCCATTGGCTTTTGTTTTGGATGATAAACGTCTTAGAAGAGCTGGGCTGGACTACCATGAATTTGCACCGGTAAAAGTGCATGCTGATTTTGCAGCATTTCAACAATGGCAGCAAAATCGACCTTTGTTTGCATGTACCACTAAGGCGAAACAATTTCACCATCAGGCAACCTTTATCGATGAAAGTATTCTGTTGTTTGGTCCGGAGTCACGTGGATTGCCAGCAACGATATTGGACAGTTTGCCTGATAGGCAGAAAATTCGGATTCCCATGTATCCAGAAAGCCGCAGCCTGAATCTTTCCAATGCTACGGCAATTATTCTGTATGAAGCCTGGCGACAATTAGACTATAACGGAGCGGTATAAAATACCGCCCCTGATTTAAGATTTCTATTATCTATTGGGCCAGACTAATCATACGTGGCCCATCCTTAAGGGGAATGGAGCTGGTTTGTTTTCCTTGCTGTAAATCAATAATCGATAATGAGTTACTAAACCAATTGGTGACGTAAGCATGCTGTTGATCAGGTGATAGCTCAACGCTTTCCGGCATTTTTTCAGTTTTGATAGTCTGCATTATTTGCAGACTTCCCGCATCAAACTCCACCAGAGTGTTGTCATTCTGATTCACCACATAAAACCGCTTGCCGTCATCGCTAACCGTAACACCATAAGGCGCTTTACCAGGTTTGAGATCAGCAGTTTTTTCATAGGTTTTCGTGTCAATTACCGTCAACGAATTATCTTTCACACAAGTAACGTAAAGATGACCATTAATCGGATTAAATGCAACGGCATAAGGACGTTCCCCCGTTTCTATGGTTGCATACAGATCCGGCGTATCAGCATCAAGCACCATTACAGAATTACCTTCACGGTTAGCCACAAACACCTTGCGTCCATCGGGATCTATTGCAATACCGGCAGGGCTCTCCCCAACCGCAAGGAGATCCACCAATTGCCTGCTCGTAGTGTTAATCACTAATAATGCATTTCTGGACCAGTCCGTCACAAAAAGTTGAGACTTTTGGCTATCCAGAATCATAGCAAAAGGCTGGCCTCCTGTTTTTATCTCATTGATTAATTCAAAGCTATTCAAATCAATTACTGACAACTTGCCTTGCTCAGGATGCGAAAGATAAATAACGTCGTTGGATTTATCAACAGCAACCATTACCGGACCAGCAGAAACCTCTACCGCTTTTGTTATTTCATCTGTTTTTGAATTAAATAGAGAAAGATGATTAC
This sequence comes from Methylophaga sp. UBA2689, assembly GCA_002354555.1. Taxonomy (GTDB): domain Bacteria; phylum Pseudomonadota; class Gammaproteobacteria; order Nitrosococcales; family Methylophagaceae; genus Methylophaga. The sequence goes on along the minus strand of DELT01000032.1, from coordinate 31,117 downwards.
CTGCCTGGCTACTGATATAAAAATCGTCAGCTGATGCTACTGCAGGTAATATTCCCAGACAAAAAATAAGTGGTTTAATGGACATCACTGATTATTTTTCCAAGCTGGCTTTTAAACCTTCCAACCCTGACTTTGCGTATTCAGTCATGGCTTTAACGGCGGCTTCATCATTCAGGTTTTCTGGCGGAAAATTTCCGGTGTCAGCTCGATAAAAACGACCACTCCAACTTACTTTACTGCCGGTATCAGCTGCTTCTACTTCGATACCGATTGTATAAAAGCTGACAGGTATAGCTTCAATATTTTCGGTTAATAAACGGTATCCGATGTAATGACGCTCAGCATCTGATTCATCAAGACTTTCGGTAATTTCCCCGCCGGATTTTAAGGTCACGATTCTGGTTGCTTCGTCCTGCATGGTGATTGATTCCACTGCCGGATGCCATTTATCCAATTGGTCAAAAGCATTAACTTTTTGCCATACAGTGGCGACATCTGCATCAATATTAATGTGTTCATCAACGCGTTGTGGCGTAGGTCCATGAGCAAAGACACTGCTACTCAATAGCACTAAACCCAAACTTGCCAGCGATAGTTTATTAATCATTTTATTCACGTTCTAACCTTTTTCATCAAAAAATAAATTTACTTAGGACTTCTATTTGTATTGCCTAGAGTCTCAATATAATTATTTATAATTCCAATCTGCGTGTATTTATATGTTTTATCCGTATTGCCGACTTTAACAATATTTTTATAAACCCAGAACTCTACCGTCCCACTTTCATTTTCACGCTTCATTATCTCTGCAGGCTCCCCCAGCTTTTCTCTTACAAAACTAGCATTTTTACCTGAAAACATTTTGACAAACTCAAACTCACCTACAGGTAATATTAACGCCTCTTCAGAATAGGCAACATTCAGTGAAAATAAGGCAATGAATGCAGAAATAACGACTGTGTTTAAAAATTTTTTCATTAAGTTTTGCTCCAATAAAATCTCGACTTATCCTACAGATTGTCTGCATTGGCCAAATAGAGCAGATGGCTCACATCATTTAGGGAATATGTCATGGTTATAGTTATGACTTTTTCCTGTTTTTTATTTTTTTATAACTTTCATCATTATTGGCATATACATATCAAAAATAATCGTCATAAAATAGTCATTTATCTCAAAATTAAATATGGGCGAAATTACATGATGTCACCTAAATTATCCCCTGCAGATAAAAGCAACAGGGGCAAAATTGATTTGGCTGTCATTATGGGGGCGTCGCTACTGACCTATTTTGTTGCTGGATATTTCGACTTGGCTGAACGCTGGATTAACTGGGCAGCATTAGGAGAGTTTTACCAACTGGATGAAATTATCTTTGTATTACTGGTATTCAGTATTGGATTGATGTGGTTTGGTCGAAGACGTTATATCGAACTGCAATACACCTTAAAACGTAATCTTGAAATTAAAACCAAACTTGAAATGCAAAATGCTGATAATGCAAAGTTATTGTTACAAAACCGTGCGCTTATTAAACATATCACCCAGGTCAGGGAAGCAGAACGTAATCACCTTGCCTCAGAATTACATGATGTATTCGGACAATATCTTGCCGCAATTGATGTGAATGCTTCCGTTGCCATCAAGTACAAAACTGAAGATCCTAAACTTCAAGCTATCCTCAAGACCATCCAGGACAGTGCAAGCTTTCTGCGTAACGTTACCCGTTCACAGTTACGCAGTTTAAAACCTCCTGGTCTTGAAACCGTTGGACTTTCAGCAGCCATTGAAGACCTGATTGGGCAATGGCAAATGTCTTTTCCAGATTACGAGATCAATATCGCTATTGAGGTAGACGATCAGCTTGTTGACTATGACACCGCATTAACTATTTACCGCAGCCTGCAGGAAGCGTTAACCAATATTACCCGTCATGCAGAAGCCAGCTCAATTCATATTGATTTAATTACTCAACACAAATCAGCCCAACCTAACGATATCAGTCTGACCATCCGCGACAACGGAATAGGGTTTGATCCCAATGAAGGTATGGGTAATGGACTTGGACTCATTGGTATACGTGAACGGGTACATGCTTTAAATGGCCAGTTCAATCTGCATCCAGCAGACCCTACAGGCACCGTTCTAGCGCTCCATATTCCGTTATGAAAATCAACCGTAACCAATACATGTAAATAATGAGGCATCAGAAGATATGAACAAACAACGTACCACCATACTATTAATAGACGATCATGCCATTCTCAGAGAAGGCTATCAGCAACTACTCGAGTCGGCTGGTTTCGAAGTGATTGGACAATCCGGAAATGCTGAAGAGGGGTATCAGGCGTTTATCGCTTTGCAACCTAAAGTCTGCATTATCGATTTGACCATGCCTGGTACCGGGGGATTAGAGTGTGTCAGAAGGATCTGTAACCGAGATAAAGATGCCCGTATTTTAGTCTGCAGCATGCATGAAGAAACCACTTTGGCCATGCGTGCACTGGAGCTTGGTGCAATTGGCTACATCACCAAGTCATGCTCATCTGATGTACTGATTGAAGCAGTAAAATCTGTCGCCGAGAAGCGTCATTATCTAGGTGCCGAAGTTGCACGTTCCATTGCGATGGAAAAATTGATTAAAACGGATCAGAAAATTGATTCCCTTTCACATCAAGAATTTGCTGTTTTCAGGATGGTTGCTGAAGGAATGAGTATTGAGGAAATTTCAAAAAGTCTTACATTGGCCCCTAAAACGGTATCAAATTATAAAACGAATATGATGCGTAAACTTGGCACAACCAAGCTTGCAGATATTATTTTCCTCGCCCAGAAAATTGGTTTGATACACCCACCAAATAATCAATAGCTTACTAAAATGGCTGTACAACAAGGTAAAAGCTTATCACCCTGACAATTATGTGAAGACTTCCCTACAACAGAGGTGGCAAGACTCTCTATCCCATAACCCTCCTAAAAACTGATGATATCAACGGTGCACAGCCGCATTTTCGAATGTGTGCTGAGACACAGGGTCAGCGAAAGCTGACATCCAGTAAAAATAGGAGGATATATGAGAGAGAAAAAACTAAGCCGGTTAACAAAAACCGGTTCAGCTGCATTGGTCAGCTCTGTCATCGGCATGATGACAGTAGGCGCTGCATTCGCCAATGACAAGCTGGTTGAACTTCAAAAGGATGAAGCTAACTGGGTTATGCAGGGTAAGAACTATTCTGCAGATCATTACAGTACTTCAAAACAAATCAATAAAAAGAACGTCAGCAAATTATCACCATCGTGGACATTCTCCACAGGTGTGCTGAATGGTCATGAAGGTGCGCCTTTGGTTGTCGGTGACATGATGTACATTCACTCACCATTTCCAAACAACACTTTTGCTATCAACTTGAATGATCCTGGCACTATCGTCTGGGAACATAAACCAAAACAAGATCCAGCAGCTCGTGCAGTGGCATGTTGTGACGTGGTCAATCGTGGTCTGGCTTACTGGCCTGGTGACGATAAAACACCAGCAATGATTGTGAAAAGTCAGCTGGATGGCCATGTGGTAGCATTGAATGCTGAAACCGGTGAGCTTCATTGGCAGGTTGAAAATGGTGATATCAGTGTTGGTCAGACCCAAACTCAAGCACCATTTGTAGTAAAAGACCTGGTCATTCAAGGCTCTTCTGGTGCTGAACTTGGTGTTCGTGGTTATGTAACTGCTTTTGATATTCACACTGGTGAAATGGCCTGGCGCTGGTATGCAACTGGCCCTGATTCAGAAATCGGTCTGGCTAAGGACTTTAACAGTGCAAACCCACATTACGGCCAAAAAGATCTGGGCCTGAAAACCTGGGAAGATGAAGCCTGGAAAATAGGTGGTGGTACTAACTGGGGTTGGTATGCCTATGACCCTGACTTAGAAATGTTCTACTACGGTTCAGGTAACCCTGCTCCTTGGAACGAAACCATGCGTCCTGGTGATAACAAATGGACCATGACTATCTGGGGTCGTGATGCTGATACTGGTTTAGCCAAATTCGGTTATCAAAAAACACCTCATGATGAGTGGGACTACGCTGGCGTTAACGTCATGATGCTTTCCGAGCAAAAAGACAAAAGCGGCAAAATGCGTAAATTGCTGACTCACCCTGATCGTAACGGCATTATCTATACGCTGGATCGTGAAACTGGTGATTTGGTTTCTGCCGACAAAATGGATGACACTGCTAACTGGGTGAAAAAAGTGGATCTGGAAACAGGTCTGCCAATTCGTGACCCGGAATTCAGTACGAGAATGGGTCATCGTTCACGCGATATTTGTCCTTCAGCCATGGGTTTCCACAACCAGGGTATGGATTCATACGATCCTGAAAGACAAAACTTCTACTTAGGTATCAACCATCTTTGTATGGATTGGGAACCGTTCATGCTGCC
>DELT01000032.1:25116-26425 GCA_002354555.1 Methylophaga sp. UBA2689 | reverse complement strand
CCTTCAGGCGCTATCGGTCATCCAATGACTTACACCCATGATGGTATTCAATATGTTGCCATTAATTATGGTGTAGGTGGTTGGCCTGCAGTTGGTCTGGTGTTTGACTTGAATGACCCATCAGCTGGTCTGGGTGCTGTAGGTGCCTTTAAAGAACTGGCACGTAACACTCAAATGGGTGGTGGTCTGATGGTCTTTGCTCTGGATGGTAAAGGACCTTACGACGATCTGAGTATTGGTGAATACGAAATGTAATCACTGACTCGCAATATAGCTTAGTTCATCAAGTTATATCGTCGTATTCAATCCGGCTGGCAACACAAAGACTGTGTTGCCAGCCCCTTCTGAGAGTGTAAGACATGTTAAACAACCATACTAAAACCAATAACAAAGCAGTCAGTTCAAAACGCTTAACGCAATGCAGCCTGATAATGGCTTCACTATTATCTGTACTGACGCCAGCTCATGCAAACAACGGATTACCGGAAACCTTAAAAGTCTGTGCAGCGGCGAATGAAATGCCCTATTCAAACAAACAGCAGCAAGGTTTCGAAAATGAAATCGCCGAAACGCTCGCAGAGAGCATGGATATGCCCTTGGAATTTGTCTGGTCAGACAAAGCAGCGATTTTTTTAGTGACCGAACATTTATTAAAAAATGAATGTGATGTGGTGATGGGTGTTGATAGTGATGATCCTCGCGTTGCCACCAGCGACCCTTACTACAAATCCGGCTATGTATTTGTCTATCGCGCCGATAAAAATCTGGACATCAGTGACTGGAATAGTACTGACATTCAAAAACTGAATCGTTTTGTAGTAGTACCAGGTAGCCCATCAGAAGTGATGTTACGGGAAGTGGGTAAGTATGAAGGCAACTTCAATTACACCAAATCTCTGTCAGGTTTCAAATCCCCACGAAATAAATATATTCGTCTGGAACCAAAAAAACTGATCAGCGAAGTGACCTCAGGGAAAGGTGATATCGCTCATCTATGGGCTCCAGAAGTAGCCCGTTATGTTCGTGATTCAGATACGCCATTAGAAATGGTGTTATCACCTGAATTCGGAGAAATCGAAGGTGGTGAAGGTATTGTGCAGCACTATGATCAATCTGTAGCGGTGCGTGAAGATGATAAAGCCTTGCTTGATGCCATTAATAAAGGCCTGGCAGATGCTGCACCCAAAATAACGGCCATCCTCAAAAAAGAAGGGATTCCGCTGCTTTGATAGCTTGTCATGCAGTCTCTTTTAATTCAACAGGATTATACAAAAACTATGATTAGCAATGTAAAACTTTTTAGTCGTAA
>DELT01000032.1:8953-25014 GCA_002354555.1 Methylophaga sp. UBA2689 | reverse complement strand
GTGCAATTTCGCAATGCAACGACCGGGGCATTAATCGACTTCTCTTTTGGCAAAAAAGGTGAAGAAACTGAAGCCGTAAAACATTTTATGGAAACAGCAGAAAATAAATATAACCAGGATGAAGAAGCCATCAAAGTGGGTGAAAATTTATTTATGACTGCCTGTTCTGGCTGCCATGGTCACCATGCTGAAGGCAAACTCGGACCAGCTCTAGGGGATTCATATTGGACTTACCCTGCAGGACGATACGATAAAGGTTTTTTTGAAATTATTTATGACGGCGCCCGCTCAATGATGGGTCCACAACGCAATAATTTAAGCATTGATGAAATACTGCATGTTATGGCGTATGTGCGCAGTATTTACTGGGGAGAACCAGAAAAAGCCTTATGGTTATCAGAAGAGGAACGCGCCAACCTGGTTCCTGCAGAAATACCTGAAGATTTCAAAGAAGCATTAGAAAACTTCAATAAGACTCATTAATTAAGCAAGTTTAGAAATGCTAATGGCAGATTATAAAGATTAGTGATTGGTAGCGTGGCCATAGCCAGCATAGGGAACCACGTTACCAAGCATTATGTTGTCAAAACCAAAAGGAGAGAAATATGAAGAAAATTAAAACACTTGCCGTAACCGGCGCTACAGCACTATTGTTATCTGTCGGTATGTCAGCAATGGCTTACGACGGCACAAAATGCCAAGAGGCAGGAAAATGCTGGGAAGCAAAACCAGGTTTTCCTGAAAAAATCAAAGGGTCTAAATATGATCCAAAACATAGCCAAGCTGAACTGGATAAACAAGACAGTGCAATGGAAGCAATGGAAGCTCGTAACGCTAAACGCGTAGAAAACTTCAAAAAAACGGGTAAGTGGTCTTACTAAACCCAAGCTGAGGCCAGTTTTAACGACTGGCCTCTTTTTTTTGTTTTGTTTCTGACCTGCGAGTCAGTTTGGGCAATTATCACCATGAGCAATGTCGCTGAAAATTCCGAAAATCTTTTAACTGACTGGCATCAAAAAGCCATCACCCTACAAAAAAATATCAATCAGACTATTTTAGGCCAGGAACACATCATTGATTTAATGGTGGTCTCCATTTTCTGTCGTGGTCATATCCTGCTTGAAGGTGATGTCGGTGTTGGTAAAACAACTTTACTTAGAGCAACGGCAGAAAGTCTGGGTGGTAATTTTGAGCGTATTGAAGGCACCATTGATTTAATGCCTCATGACTTGGTCTATTACACCCATATTGCCAATGACGGTAAACCGGCGGTGAGTGAGGGACCTTTACTCAAACATGGCGAAAATTTATCGATCTTTTTCTTTAATGAAATTAACCGGGCTCGTCCCCAAGTACATTCATTGCTGCTTCGGGTAATGGCTGAACGTAGCGTCAGTGCATTTAATAAAACGTTCTTTTTTCCTCATCTGCAGGTTTTTGCTGATCGTAACCGCATTGAAAAAGACGAAACCTTTGAATTACCGGCAGCTGCCCGGGACCGTTTTATGATGGAACTGCACATAAAACAACCCACAGCAGAAGCACAGCTTAAAGAGTTGATGTTTAATACCCGGTATTATGATGCCGATAAACTGATCGACAGTGCTGACAAAGCGGTACTGCCATTTCATCAGCTCAATGATATCGCTGTGGCCATTCAGTCTTATATCCATTCCAGTGACACTATTCAGGATTACGGGCTTCATCTGTGTCAGGCACTTCGAAAACCACAGGATTACGGTATCCAGATCAGCGATATAGACACAGAAAAGTTAGTACTGGGAGGCATGGGGCCGCGTGGCATAAGTTATCTTGCAAGAAGTGCTCGGGCTCATGCATGGCTCAATCAACGTAATAGCGTCACCCCAGAGGATTTCCATGCAGTAATTCGGGCCATCAGTAAACATCGCATTTTTATCAATCCTGTTTACAACTATAACGGTGAAGCGATTATCGAAGAACTGATTAGTGGTGTACTGAATACTATTCCATCCCCATGAATCAGCACGAAATTCAACATCTGATCTTTGATTACAGATCACCTTTTCTGCTGAATGCACTGCGTGAAAGTGAGCATAAAAGCAAACGTCAGGGGCCCGGCAGTGATTTTTATAAAAAGTCTCCATTTTTAGCAGATCCGAATCCTGCGCGTATTGATCTTGCTATGAGCGTGACCGATCCGTTTGAATCGATTTACGTCAAAACCTTTCGTCAACGCAGCAAACTTGACGTACTGACTTTGGTCGATGGATCTGACTCAATGACTGTTCAGGATAAAACACAACTGGTCAATTTAACTGAACAGAGTATTGCTTATTCTGTGGCTGCCAGAAATGATAATTATCAAAGTTATTTGCTGAGTCAGTCCATACAGTCAATTACCAATGCCGAAATACTGCCACAGCATTTCAAGTCTGCTACCGGGCAGGCCTTAAATCATAATAAAGCTGAGGCGTTTAACGAAATAGAGCGGTTGTTACCAGCTCGTCGTTGTTTAGTATTTTTGCTTTCTGATTTTCACTGGAGTAATGAAAAACTCTACCGGATTCTCAATAGCTTATCAGGACACTATCTGGTGCCAATTGTTATCTGGCGTTCCGCCGAATACAACGACTATCCACTATGGCGCTTTGTTCAGATCAACGATGCTGAGACGGGTGAAAACAGTTTGATTTTTGTGACACCCAAGCAGAAAAAACTGATCGAATCGACTTTCGCTGATCGGAAGATTTTCCTTAATAATCAATTTCAAAAGCACAATTGCAGAGCATTTTGGATGATTGATCAATTCTCAGCACAACAATTAAGCGAATTCTTTCATGGCCATTAATAAGCAGTTAAAACAAAAAATGTACGTGCCGATGTTTTTGGCTGTGTTGTTAGCTGTTTTTTGCAGCACAGCTTTGTATGCTGACCAAGTCCGTACCGGCATTGTTCAGCAATCATTGGGAAGAGACTTTGGCATTCTGGTCGGTGATGTGATTGAACATTATTATATTGTTCAGGTGCCGGCAGAATATAGCTTAACGCCAGCCTCACTGCCTCCCAATGGAGAGTTGGATTATTGGTTATTATTACTCGACAGTGACTATGAACTCATCAGTGAAAGTGCTGGATTACGCCAATACCGACTGCATTTCACGTTTCAGACATTCTATGCGCCACTGGATGTCCGGGCACTAGCAACGCCGCCATTAACGGTAAGTTTTAACGCTGGCGTCAAAACCGAGCAGCTCACCATACCGGCCTGGAACTTCACCATGTCTCCGCTAAAAGAAATTGCGCCTCGTGGTGTGGCCAAAGACTCTAACCAAAATGCCTTTATGAAGGCAGATTTACCTCCCTCAACTATCCCGACCAGAGATTTACAGCAACAAATCTGGATACTGGCTATTACGCTGCTGGTTCTGGCGATCTTATGGTTAAGCCTGAAAGGATACCTTTTTGCACTGACGCGATCACCATTTCAGCAGGCTTATCATCAGGTCAAAAAGCTACGCAAACACCCTAACGATGAGTCGGCATTTAATCAGGCCTTACAATCGGTACATCGGGCATTTAACAGATTGGCAGGCCATGCCCTGTTTGCTCACCAAACAGATCAGTTTATTGATAAACATAAAGAGTTTTCTGGCTACCAGGATCAAATTGATAGTTTTTACCAGTTATCCACAGAAGCGCTCTATTCCGAGCAAAAGGTAGCGTCAGAGAAAGACTTTGACCAATTACTGAAGCTCTGCAAACAATTGGCTGGTGCTGAAAAACTGGCGCTGAAAAAATCATGAACATCGCATTTGCCCATCCATGGGTGCTCGTTTTATTACTATTCGCCTTGTTGCCATTTATCGCAGGCATATTCAACAAACGACTCACCAGTTGGAATCAGCTAATTCCAGCATCCAATACAACTCGATGGGTTAATCGACTCATAAAACTATTAGGGGTACTGGCATTTATCAGCCTCGTGCTTGGGTTGGCAGGACTTAATCAAACGGAAAAAACCTTTACCCGAATCGGTACTGGCGCACATATTGTCTTTGTCCTCGATCGTAGCGCCAGCATGAATGAAACATTTGGCGGCAAGGTGCCGGATAAGGCTACGCCAGCCAAAAGTCATGTCGCACGTCGTTTATTGTCTGAATTTGTGAATAATAGGCCGCATGACTTATTTGGCGTTGTCGGGTTCAGTACACAACCTTTTTTTATCAGTCCCCTCACAGAGCACAAATCTGCCACCCAGGCGGCAATAAACAGCTTGACCAGTCCCGGCTTGGCATTTACCAATGTCGCCAAAGGGCTTGGCATGGGCTTGAGTTACTTTGAGGATCAACCGCATACCGGTTCACGCGTCATTGTATTGGTCTCAGATGGCGCAGCGACACTTGATCATCGTGCACAGCGAGTGTTGCGTGAGTGGTTTGAACGTTATCAGGTAAGTCTATATTGGTTTTTTCTGCGTACCGAAAACGGCTTAGGTATCACCTCTGAACCTGAAACAGCGCGAGATGATAATCCCCGGGTGATGCCGGAGCGTTATCTTGATCAGTTTTTCCGTACCCTGCCGATCCCCTATCACGCTTATGAGGTGGATACACCGGAATCTATGGAAGCAGCCATTCACCAGCTGGATAATCTGGAAAGCTTGCCACTGGTCTATAACGAATTGATACCCCGAAACGATATGACGCGCTTATGTTTTTTGACTGCCTTGTTTGCCGTTCTTAGTTTACTGGGCATAAAAGCGCTGGAGGCAAAATGATCTTTTTGAATCGAAATAAGTTTATTTATCTGATTAGCCTGTTGGCCTTGGCTCTTATAACTGCACTAATATTCAGTATCTATACTCTGCAGCAAAACCAGCAAATCAACCAACAAATCCTTCTGCTGAATAAAGGTGAGCTGGTTGATGCTGAACAATTGAATATGCAAGCCCCCGAAGTCAGAATCGCTTATGCCTATCTGCAGGGTAAATTGAACTTATTTGATGAAGCTGTAGAAACCTATAGTGGCACTGAGCGCCTGGCTAACCAGCAGCAACTTGTCCATATCCACTATAACCTTGGCAATCTTTATTTGGTTCAGGCTATCGATTTGGCAGAAAACCTCTCTGTTGATCGGGCGGTGGCGATGGCGGATGTGGCTAAGGACTTTTATCGCTCTGCACTGAAAAACCAGCCTTCTTTCTGGGAGGCTAAATACAATCTGGAAGCCGCGCAACGTCTGTCGCGGGATTTGCCACTGGGTGATGTCACCATCAGTGAAGAGTCTCAGGATGCCAGTACCGAGTTATGGTCGGCAATGCCCGGCTTTCCCATTGGTTTACCCTAAGGGATTGTCTGATGAAATCTATCTGGTTGCTGGGCAGTTCTGCTGTTCTACTGATTTTTGCCGTTTTAATGCCTAACTTGCCATTCCCCAGTAAAAAATATGATTATTTTTTTATGGTGGATATCACCCGTAGTATGAATGTAGAAGATTATCGTGATAATCACGGTGACCCTATCAGCCGGCTGGAAAAAGTCAAAGCGGATGCGTTAGCGGCCATACAGCAACTTCCATGTGGTTCACGAGTTGGGCTAGGCGTGTTTACTGAACGTATGCCAACTCTGCTCTATACCCCCATGGAAGTGTGTGCAGACTATCCTGAAATCCGCGAGAGCATCAGACGTATTGACTGGAGAATGGCGTGGGTTGCCGACAGTAATATTATTCAGGCGTTTGCCAACACGTTGGAGTTGATGCGCACTGTTGAATTAACCGATGCCACTTTGGTGTTTTTTACCGATGGGCAGGAAGCGCCTCCGATGAACTCACGCTATGCACCTGATCTTGCCGAACTACAATCCACTGATGAAAATAATAATCAGGCATTCATCAACGGTCTGATTGTGGGCACCGGTGATCATGCATTGAGTCGCATCCCCAAATATGATGAAGATGGAATCCAGATTGGCTTCTACACGGCAGAGGATGTACCACAGGGAACGACTTTTGGTTTGCCGGAAGATCCCAGCAAAATTGAAGGCTATGTCCCTCGAAATGCTCCGTGGGGAAATCAAAGTCGTGCTGGAAATGAACATCTGTCCAGCGTAAAAGAAGACTATCTGAAATCACTGGCGGAGCCGGCCAACTTTCACTACCATCATTTACAAACATCTACTGCATTATTGAATGCGCTCACGCACGATGATTTCTCACAACGCCACATCCGGGAAACCGATTTAAGTTATATCCCGGCAAGTTTGTCGCTGTTTTTATTATTTCTGGCCTATCTGCCTGAAAATATTTTTTCCCGTAAAAAAACCTTGCATAAACCAAAAATCAAAGAGCATATACCTCTTAACTCAGGTTAAATCGGTTCAATCCATTGAATCACTTATCATGTCGCCAATAATCCGCCAACGAATTGAAATTCTTGTTATTATCAGCAAGCAATTCGAAAACGGATCCCATGCGCGTTATACCTCACAGGTTTACTCTTTTTCTGCTGTTTATTCTGCTTGTATGTCTATTTGGCCAAGCCAAAGCTGCATCGACAGAATCTGTTACGCTGCAACTTAAATGGCGACATCAATTTCAGTTTGCCGGTTATTACGCCGCTATTCAGCAAGGCTATTTCCAACAGGAAGATTTGCAGGTTACGCTGCGAGAACGCCAACCCGGTATTAATGTTATCAATGAAGTTACCAGTGGCCGTGCAGACTATGGCATTGGTGGCATCGGACTACTGGCAGAATATGCTGCCGGCTCACCAATTAGAGCCTTGGCCGCCATTTTTCAGCATGATGCATTAGTGCTGGTCAGCAAAACCCAGTCAGGTATTGTCAGCCCGTATGAAATGATTGATAAGCGTGTCATGTTTGATGATTCCGCTGGCAACGATGCCGTTTTCCTCGCTATGTTTGCTGATGCCGGTATATCTCCCCAGGATTACAAACTCATCCCGCAGGACCTGCAACTGGATAGTTTTATCAATGACCGGGTTGATGCAATCTCAATTTACCGAACCGATCAGCTTTTCACGTTGGAAGAGCTGGGCGTTAAGGTCAACATCATTAATCCCCAAAGCTATGGTTTTGATTTTTATGGTGACATTTTGTTTACCGGGGATAGAGAGCTTCGCAATAATCCGGGACGAGCAGAGCGGTTTCGCCGTGCTTCGTTAAAAGGCTGGCGCTACGCACTGGAAAATCCTGAAGAAATTATTGATTTGATAATCAATCAGTATGACAGTCAGGCCAGTCGCGAACAGCTACAACATGAAGCCAGGGAAATTCAGAAACTGATTTTGCCTGACCTGATTCCTTTGGGCCAATTGGATGCGGCTCGTCTTCGTCGCAGTGCTCAGATATATGAGCGTCTGAATATTGCACCTCCACTCTCCGAGGCACAATTAGAGGGCTTTATCTACCAATCCAATGCCGCATTGCGACTGACGCCTGAAGAACAGTCATGGCTGGAAGATAACCCTGTCATCAAACTCGGTATTGATCGGGATTTTGCACCATACGAATGGGTTAACAGCAAAGGCAATTATCAAGGCCTGGCAGCTGAATACATTCAGCTATTGCAGGCCAAACTCGGGGTGGAATTTGACATCATAGATGATAAGCCCTGGCATGAAATTATCGCAATGGCACAACGGGGTGAGCTGGATATGCTTTCCTGTCTGCATATGAGTCCCGAACGTTCCGAGTATTTATTGTTCAGTCAGCCATTCATCACTAATCCAGTGGTCATCGTCAATGCGAATCGCTTCGGCTATATCGGTCACCTGGACAATCTGAGAGGCAAAACTGTCGCAGTGGAAAAAAGTTACCATGTTCAGGAAAATCTGGCCCGGAATTATCCGGATATAACGCTTATATTCACCGAAACTACCCTCGAAGCTTTAAAAAAGGTCAGTACCGGCGAAGCCGATGCCTATGTGGGAGATGCCGCATATGCCAACTATGCCATCAAACAAGCCAACCTGATCAACTTGCAATTTTCCGGACAGACGCAGCAATACAATGCATACAGAATGGGGATAAACCCGTTGCATCCTCAGCTGCAATCCATCATTAACAAAGTATTAACCAATATATCTGTTGATGAACGTCAGCGAATTGAACAGACCTGGATGGGGCTGACCATCAAGAATGGCATTTCACAGTCAACCCTGCTCAAAATACTGCTGACAATAGCGGTGATTATTCTGCTGTTTGTATTCTGGGTGTTCAGACTTAAACAGTCTGGTCAGGTATTAGCGCGAAACGAGTCCAAATTACGCAGTATTGTTAATGCCTCTCCTATTCCGCACATGTTAAGTGACGGTAAAGGCCGGATTCAGTACGTCAACAAAGCCTTTGTTGATAGCTTTGGCTATAACCTGGAAGACTTGCCCAGCCTAAAGGTCTGGCTGGAAAAAGCCTATCCTGATCCCATGTATCGTCAACGTAGCAAACTGGCCTGGGATACATTTGTTGCTCAGGCAGAGCAGCATTCACTGCCGTATCGTGGTGAGGCGGTTGAAGTAAAAGTTATGACCCATCAACAACAAGCCAAACAAGTGATAATTTCCAGCACCGCGATTAATGATGGTCAGGCTGATGTATTTATCACCATTTTTTACGACATTAGCGAACGTAAACTTGCTGAAGAAAAACTCAAATTATCAGGCAGGGTATTTAACCAGGCCCATGAAGGCATTCTGATTACCAAACCTGATGGCCGTATTGTCGATGTGAATCCGGCATTTTGTGACATCACTGGATACAGTCGTGAAGAAGTCATTAATCAACAGCCATCGATCCTCAAATCAGGTAAGCATCCCGAGTCATTTTATCGGGAGATTTGGCAAAGCCTTATTGAGAAAGGCTATTGGCAGGGAGAGATCTGGAATCGCCGCAAAAATGGCGAATTATTAGCAGAATTGTTAACCATCTCCACCTTGATGGATGATCAAGGCGATACCCTGCATTATCTGGGCTTATTTTCCGATATAACTGAAATTAAAGCACAACAGCAGGCGCTGGAAATGATGGCGCACTATGACATGCTCACCCAGTTGCCCAACCGCACATTATTTGCTGATCGTTTCCAACAGGCTATTTCACACAGTATTCGTCAACATAGTCTGCTGGGTGTAATTTTTCTGGATCTGGATGGGTTCAAACCGATCAATGATAACTATGGTCATGAAATAGGCGATCAAGTTCTGATTGAGGTGGCCCAGCGAATAAAAGCCTGCATCCGTCTGGATGACACAGCATCACGACTGGGTGGAGATGAATTTGCTATTTTGCTCAATGACATCAGTTCAGTAGAACATTGCGAAAGATTGGTCAGCCGACTATTACGTACCATTCAACTGCCTTATCGGATTGATGGCGATATCATCCAGTTAGGGGCCAGTATGGGGGTAACCCTCTACCCGTTGGATCAGTCCGATGCAGATACGTTGTTGCGTCATGCTGATCAGGCCATGTATCAATCTAAACAGACCGGTCGAAATCGCTACTCAATCTTTGATGCTGTGCATGATAAGCAAGTTCTGCTTAAGCAAAGTCAATTGGACAATTTACATCAAGCCTTCAACAAAAATCAGTTTTGCCTGTATTACCAGCCTAAAATTAATATGCGAAATGGGCGTATTCATGGCGCAGAAGCGCTGCTTCGCTGGAACCATCCTCAGCAAGGCATCCTGGAGCCAGCGACATTTTTAAGTTCAATGGCGGGCACCGAGCTGGAAATCCGTATTGGCAACTGGGTCATTGATCAGACGTTAAAACAGTTACAAAATTTTCATCAGCAAAACAGAGTCATTGAAATCAGCGTGAATATTTCCGCTCATCACCTGCAATGGCCGGGATTTTTTGACCATCTTGATCGTCTACTGGCCAAATATCCGGATTTGCCTGCCGAATATTTGCAACTTGAAGTGCTTGAAAGCAGTGTGTTAACCGATATCCAGAATATTTCGGCGATTATCAGCACCTGCCGTGAAGGCCTTGGGGTAAGAATAGCACTGGATGACTTTGGCACCGGATACTCATCATTAAGCCATTTACGGCATTTGCCGGTTGATGTCATTAAAATTGACCAGAGTTTCGTTCGCGACATCATGGATGACCCCAATGATTTCACCATAGTGGAAGGTGTTATTGGGTTAAGTCATGCATTTCAGCACCAGGTCATCGCCGAAGGGGTAGAAAGTATTGAACATGGTTTGATGCTGATGACTATCGGTTGCGATATGGCACAGGGATATGTCATTGCCCAACCCATGCCAGCGGATGAATTAGGCCTTTGGATGGAGGATTACCAGCCCGAATCACGTTGGCTGAATCATGCCCATAATACCTTATCCCCCCAACAGCGCTTGCTGGCATTAATGCAAATGCAGGGCGAGCAATGGTTACAGCGGGTAATTGATAATCTGCACAGTAGTCCTGCTCAAATCAGCAGCTGGCCATTAATGAATCCCAAACGCAGCCACTTTACTCACTGGCTGGAGCAGGGTAAGCAGGAAGAGCTATTTAATCAGTTATGGCTGGATCGACTTAAATTAGCCTATTACGAATTATTTCATGCTGCTGCCGGTTTACGGAATCAATTTGAAGAAAATGAAATAGCGTTAGCCCGCAAAGGTATTGGGGATTTACAAAAGTTATATGCTGAAATTCAGCAGATACTGGCGTCTCCATCACAGTGATAATCCGCATATTGTTCTTTCAGATCACATTTCAAAAACTGGAATCGCTCGATGTCGGCTATCAATATAAGACCATCAGACTTCGTCGATAAGATCCCTTTCAGCATCCCAGCCAGTCTGCTTGGCTTGAGTAATTGCTGCATCATGAATATGCATAAATTTCTGTTGCATTTCCGGTGGCAGGTTTGCCACCTTGAAACCATATTTTTCCCATTCCAGATTCACCTTGCCCCAAAGATCCTCAAGACCTTGAACCACCCAGCCTTCGCAGGTTTCGGTCTCCGGTATTAAACCGAATACCCAGGCATCACGGATAATTTTCCCGGTGTCGGTCATGCCACCATTTATTTCTTTATCAATACCAACGTAACGTTTTTGATCTTTCATGATTTTTCCTAGGGCTTGTTGATCTTTCATATCCACCACTGCTGGCGGCTATTTTTTCGTCCTACAAGACGGAAATGATGCGATGTAGTTGTTCTACATAAGTCATTTCCAACGCCGTAGGGCGGAAAAATAGCCCCAGCCCTTTGGGTTGTGACTGAAAAAACGCCACTCTTCGTTGCTCGTCACTTATTTAGAACAACTAAAAAGCGCTCCTCGTGCCTTGATTGACGCTTTTTCAGCTCACAACAGAGGCGGAGATGAAAGATCAACAAGCCCTAATGTCTTTTGAAAAAGGAATTATCTAGCTGTATTTATACTGCTGCAAAAGTGCAACTGCTACCATGGAAATAGCGAAGATGAACTGGTGAGAACATTACCAGTCATAGCAACACTTGTTTTCACCGAAAATATTTAACACTGACTCGTTTGAATTAAGAGGTCTGGATGACACCTGGAAAAGATGATTTTTGGTTCCTGCCGCTGGGAGGTTGTGGCGAAATAGGCATGAACCTGAATGTGTATGGACATAACGGGCGTTGGTTAATTGTCGATTGTGGTGTCACGTTTCAAGCCGAAGTGGATGAATTTGGTGAACCAATCAATAGCCAAAACCCACCGATTCAAATGGCTGATCCGCAATTTCTGATTGACCGCCGTCAACAGCTGGATGGCCTTATTATTACCCATGCACATGAAGATCATATTGGTGCCGTGCCATATCTTTGGGAACATTTCCGGTGCCCGGTTTATACAACGGCATTCACCGCGGAAATGTTGCGGCGCAAGCTGGTTGAACGAGGTATCGCAGATAAAGTGCCGGTCATTGTGGTTGAAGCTGATGCCAAACGACAGATCGGCGTATTTCATGTGGAGTGGTTAAAACTGACTCATTCAATTCCCGAACCTTATGCATTGCTTATCTCGACAGCAGCAGGAAAAGTATTTCATACCGCGGATTGGAAGCTTGATAAAGGCCCGGTGGTGGGTCCGGCATATGATGCAGGCACCTTTCAAAAGTTAGCTGAATATCAGGTTGATGCCATGGTGTGTGATTCGACCAACGCCAATGTGCAGGGTTGGTCAGAATCAGAATCCAATTTATACAAAGGTTTGAAATTCCATGTTGAACAGGCCAAAGGCAGAGTAGTGGTTGCCTGTTTTGGCAGCAATATCGCCCGGTTACATACCCTGGCAAGAATTGCTGATGAAACCGGTCGACATCTGGGCCTGCTTGGACGCTCACTAATTAACACCGTGTCGGCTGCCAAAAATGTTGGTTTATGGAACAGTGTAAAAACGTCGGTAGATTCAGCACATTTGGGTTTTTTACCCGCACATACGGTTTTATTGGTGGCGACCGGTAGTCAGGGAGAGCCACGAACAGCGTTACATCGTCTGAGTCTGAACAGTTTTCGGGATATGCAGTTATCACCGGGCGATACCGTTATTTTCAGTTCAAAAGTAATCCCGGGGAACGAACTGGCGATTGCCACATTGATAGAACGACTTAAAGCAATGCAGGTAGATGTTATCGATATTGATAATAGCGCGTTGCCTATTCACGCCTCGGGACATCCAGCCAGTGAAGAACTTAAAACCATGTATCAATGGGTGCAGCCACAATGTGCGATACCGGTTCATGGCGAGTTAATGCATATGAAAGCTAATGCCAAAATTGCCAAAGCCAGTGGGGTCAGACAACAGCTTTTGGGACAGAATGGTGATTTGTTTTATATAGCGCCGGTTAATGGCATTCGTCGGGGGGCAGTTAAAACAGGACGATGGGGCCTGTTCGACCGTAAGTCTTTAAAAAAGCTTTAAAACATATGTTGAATTTAAGCCTTGGCATCAAACGCAGGGCCCCGGCGTTCTGAAGAAACCCGTCTTTCTATCCGCGTTTTCTGTTTACGCTTGCGACGTTCACGACGCTGCCTTCGCTCTTCATGAATTGTGTGCTGGGTTTTTTCCGCAGACGCTTGTCCAGGGTTAACCGGTTGAGTGCTGTAAGTAATTAAAAAATTGTTATGATAAATTCGTGAAATATCCATCATGTTGACCTAAGGTTACACGAGTCTTTCAGTTATATCGGACTGATTTTATATATCTTTAGCTTTTTCATCATGTTAATACGGTTTTCCACTAAATTTAAAGTGAATATTAAATGACACATTCGTTGAAAATCGGCTTGGCACTTGGCAGTGGGGCAGCAAGAGGATGGACCCATATTGGTGTGATAAATGCTCTCCAAAAGGCAGGAATCAAGCCCGATGTGGTTGTCGGTACTTCAATAGGTGCTTTAGTGGGGGCAGCGTATCTCAGTAATAAATTGCCCGATCTGCAACAACGACTGTTAAATCTGACCAAACTGGAGACAGCGCGTTTTTTTAATATCGGTTTTCCGTTTAATGGTGTGGTTAACAAAGATAAGTTGCATCAATTTCTAAGACAGTATGTGGCTGATGAAGCCACATTAATTGAAGACCTTCCGGCGCGTTATGCCAGCGTAGCGACCCATCTTCATTCCGGTCAGGAAGTCTGGAATACTGAAGGAAAATTGCTTGAAGCCGTCTGGTCTTCTATTTCTTTGCCAGGTTTATTTCCAGCTATTAAGCACCATGGGCGCTGGTTAATTGATGGTGGATTAGTCAATCCAGTACCGGTGTCGGTCTGTCGCGCATTGGGGGCTGATATTGTGATTGCAGTTAACCTGAATGGCGATATTTTAGGAAAACATCTGCATCAGAATCCACCGGTTCCCAAGAATGATCAAAGCAGTAATCTGCTGGGTAACCGGATTGGTGAGTTTATTACCAATTACACGGGGAATCTTTTTGGCGAAGAAAAAACGCCCAAGGAGGATGTACCGGATATGTTTGCAGCAATTGCTGCATCGGTAAATATCACTCAAGATCGGATCACCCGTAGCCGTATGGCGGGAGACCCACCGGATGTGTTGTTACAGCCACGTTTATCGCATATTGGTTTGCTGGAATTTTACCGGGCAGCTGAAGCGATACAAGCTGGTACACAAAGTGTTGAGAAAAATCTGGCTGAAATTAAGTTCTGTCTAGGGTCTGATGAGCTTTAATAGCCGCCTCTGTTGTGACTGAAAATGCACCAATCAAGGCGCGAGGAGAGCAGTTTAGTTATTCTAAATAAACGACGAGTAACGCGGCGTGGTGCATTTTCAGTCACAACCCGCAGGGCTGGGACTATTTTTCCGCCTCACGGCGTTGGAAATGACTTATGTAGAGCAACTACATCGCATCAATTCCGCCTTGTGAGACAAAAAAATAGCCTCCAGCAGTGGTGGCTCTGAAAGATCAACAGACCCTAGGGTCTGGTAATTAGAGATTATTGATCTTTCATGCTGGCAGCAGTGCTGCGTCTGAAAGATCAACAGATTCTAGTAAATTCAGTCATAACATTTTTAGTCATAATAAGAACCAACTTGGATTTGCAACTGTCATGTCGTGAAGCTAAATTTTTAGTAGAAATCTACTGACAGCAGCGAGACAAGCTGTCAGGCTGAACTAAATTTATAAAAAATAACAAACATCTACAGAGAAATAGGCAAATAAAGCATGAAAAAAGCAAATACGGGTATCAGTAAGCTCTGGTTTTGGCTGGGATTAAGTTTATTCGTGGTGATGTTTCTGCTGCTAATGGTTCAGATAGACAGGCAGTGGACCAAGATGGATGAAATGACCCGTATCATGGAGGAGCAGGCCAAGGATATCCGCTCGACGCGTGGTTTATTACGCAATCTTGAGCAAGCAATGCGAACGGCTGATTTCAGTAGCCCTTCCAACATTAATAATGCTGAAAAATCAGCTTCGAATCAAACCGATGCATTTGAAAGGGCTCGCGAGGCTGCTGAACAGGAAGACTATGCCCAAGGTGACTGGTTGATGATGGCTTTCGGCAGCAATATTCGCACGCTGACGCCTCTGGTCTCTGCTGATGCCTATTCATCTGAAGTACAACAATACGTTTTGGAGTCTTTACTCGTCAGAAATCCGGATACGCTGGAGTGGAATGGCTTACTGGCTGAAGACTGGTCAACTTCAGCAGATGGTTTAACAATTACCTTTGCATTACGCCGTGATATTACCTTTTCAGATGGTGAACCATTAACTGCAAAGGATGTTGAATTTACCTTTGATTTCATTATGAATGAAGCCATCGCGGCACCGCGCAGCCGTGCTTATCTTTCACGAATGGAGCGGGTCACTGCGCTGGATGATTACAATGTGGAATTTGTGTTCAAAGAACCTTATTTCAACAGTCTTCAACTGGCGGGAAGCCTGCAGATCATGCCCGAGCATTTTTACGGTCGTTTTCTCGATGATCCACAGACATTTAATGAAAGCCGGGGTTTATTACTTGGCTCAGGTCCGTTCCGTTTAGCCAATCCTGAAGGATGGTCTCCCGATGCAGGTGTCGTTGAACTGGTACGTAACCCACGCTATTGGGGCCCGGTCAGTGCTTCTTTTGATCGAATTGTCTGGAGAATTATTGAAAATGACAGTGCCCGTTTAACCACCTTCCGAAATGGTGATATTGATGTCTACAGTGCTCGTCCACGTGAATATCAAACGTTACTGGATGACAAAGACATCACCGAACGCAGTCAGAATTTTGAATACATGAGTCCCACCGCGGGTTATAGCTTTATTGCCTGGAATCAGGAACGAGGCGGCGAGAAGACCATATTTGCTGATAAACGGGTGCGTATGGCAATGTCCATGCTTACCGATGTCGATAGAGTATTGGAAGAAATTTTCCTGGGATATGGACAACCTGCAGCCAGTCCATTTATGCCGGGCTCGGCTCAACATGATCAGGCTAACGAAGCAATTGGCTACAATATCGAAAAGGCACGTGAATTATTATTGGAAGCCGGCTTTCAGGACAGTAATAATGATGGTGTATTGGAAACCCCCGATGGTGAAAATTTTGAGTTTTCGCTGACTTA
>DELT01000032.1:0-8791 GCA_002354555.1 Methylophaga sp. UBA2689 | reverse complement strand
GACATCTATCAGATGTTTCATTCCAGCCAAACTGTTGAAGGTGGCGATAATTTTATCAATTACCGAAATCCTGAACTGGATGCCATCATTGATGCAGCTCGTGGTGAAGTAAATGAAGAAAAACGCATGAATTTATGGCATCAGGCAGAGAAGATTCTGGTGCAGGATCAGCCTTATACCTTTCTGTTTCGTCGCAATACCATGGCCTTTATTGACCGACGCATCCATAACCTGGAAAAAACCGCATTGGGTCTCAACCTGATGACTGTCCCGGTCGAGATATATGTCCCGGCCGAACTGCAGCATAGTCGCTAGGGTCTGTTTATCTTTCATAGCCGCCTCTGTTGTGACTGAAAATGCACTAATCAAGGCGCGAGGAGAGCAGTTTAGTGACTCTAAATAAACGACGAGCAACGAAGAGTAGCGCATTTTCAGCCTCAACCCGCAGGGCTGGGGCTATTTTTCCGCCCTCCGGCGTTGAAAATGACTTATGTAGAACAATTACATTGCATCATTTCCGCCTTGTAGGACAAAAAAATAGCCTCCAGCAGTGGTGGCTATGAAAGATAAACAGACCCTAGGACCTAGACAGTCATGCTGAATTATTTGCTGCGCCGTATCTTGCTGATGATTCCGACGCTGCTCGGAATCACCATTGTCGTGTTTACAGTTATGGCTGCTGCTCCGGGTGGCATCAGTGCCCAGTCGTTGGTCGATGGTATGGAACTGGAACCGCAAAGCCGCCAAGCGTTGGAGGACTATTACAACAAACTGTATGGTCTGGACCAGCCTGCCCCGGTGCAGTATGTCCGTTGGTTAAATAATATTTCACCGATAGGTTTTGAAAGATTAGCTGATGGTAGTTTTGGTGAGTTTTCACTTTGGAAAGGCCCCGATCTCGGCACGAGTTTTCGTTATGGCAGACCGGTCACCGATATGATTGCTGAACGACTGCCAATCACCTTATTACTCAATCTTATTTCAATACCGCTTATCTATGCCCTGGCGATTGGTATCGGCGTACAAGCCGCTCGCCAACGGGGAGGACGATTTGATGTCACCTCCAATATTTTCCTGCTGGGCTTATGGTCAGTACCGAGTATGCTGGCCGGTGTTTTGTTTATTGGCTTTTTTGCTTCAGAGCAATACTGGCGCTGGTTTCCAACCGGGGGGCTTATGCGTCGCGAAACGGCTGATCAAACATTTCTTCCATTATTCAGCAGCTTTGGTGATGTGTTTATTACCGTGTTATGCGTGGCCTTGATAACGGTTGCCTTGATCAGTGCTGCAGTGAGTTTTTCATTAAAAACACGCCAGTTTGCTGGATTGATAGTAGGCGGCTTATTAGGCTACGCCATGGCGGTTAATCTGCATGGTGAATGGTTTGGTTTATTGCATCTGTTATTGATTCCTTCAATGGCAATGTTGTTCAGATTACTGGCTGGACTCAATAATATTGCGCTTCGAATCGTAGTCACCGGTAC
This sequence comes from Methylophaga sp. UBA2689, assembly GCA_002354555.1. Lineage (GTDB taxonomy): Bacteria > Pseudomonadota > Gammaproteobacteria > Nitrosococcales > Methylophagaceae > Methylophaga. The sequence goes on along the minus strand of DELT01000032.1, from coordinate 7,307 downwards.
CTTTGCGGTAGGACTCGGTTTGGCGATATCGCGGTTACTTGGAGTGGAAATTCTTCAAGGTGGTTATCTGCTGGATCGTCTTTGGCATCTGGTATTACCGGTTATTGCACTTTCTTATGGTGGCCTGGCCTTTCTGGCCAAATTAACCCGCTCTTCTCTATTGGAAAATCTGGCTGCTGATTATGCCCGTACTGCCAGGGCCAAAGGAGTGGATGAAGAGGCCGTTTTATGGCGTCATGTATTTCGTAATTCGCTGTTACCGTTAATCACCGTTTCAGCAACCTTATTACCCAGTTTGTTGGCAGGGTCGGTGATTGTGGAAAGCATTTTCAGTATTGATGGTATGGGCAAACTGGCAGTAGAAGCTGTTCAGACCCGTGATCGTGAGCTGGTGTTATCTGTCACATTGATTTCCGGTCTGCTGACATTAGTCGGCTATTTACTGGCTGATATTGCCTACGCAATTGTTGATCCGAGGGTCAGTTATGACTGAGCAAGTCGTCGATATTCCAGTCAAGCAACCGTCTAAATCCTGGACCCAGCAGGTGGTTTCTTCACTGTTAAAGCGCACCAGCGCCAAAATCGGTTTGGCCTGGATTGGTCTGTTAGTGCTAATCGCTACCTTTTCACCCTTTCTGGCCAGCAGTCATCCACTTTACATGGTCGTGGATGGACAGGCTTCCAGCCCATTACTGCAGCATATGGAACCACTGGACTGGGTCTGGCTGAGTGGTTTTTTTATAACCCTGGTGATTTCCGCCTTATCCATTGTTGCCTGGAAAAAGATTCTATTCTGGATTGCCAGCATTGCTGTGGTGTCATTTATTGCTTACTCGAGCGTAACACCGCCGGTACTGGTGGTATATGAACATTACCGCGAAATGGAAGCTGCAGGTAAAGTCGACACTATCATTCGGGCACCGATTCCATATTCCGCTAAGGATTACCTGCGTGATTACGCCGATACCGGGATTGAATCGCCATTATCAGTTAACGAGCGAACCCATTGGATGGGTACTGACGAAAATGGGGCAGATGTAGCATCCCGAATGATCCATGCATCCCGTATTGCCTTGGGAATTGGTTTTATCGCTACCGGTATCGCCTTGGTTATTGGCACCATTATTGGCGGTCTGATGGGCTACTTCTCCGGCATTGTCGATATTATCGGCATGCGGTTGGTGGAAATCTTTGAAGCTATTCCAACCTTATTTTTGTTACTGTCATTCGTCGCTTTTTTTGGCCGTTCTATTTATATGATGATGGTGATTATCGGGATAACGGCCTGGTCAGGTTATGCACGTTATGTGCGAGCAGAGTTCCTTAAATTACGGCAGCAGGATTTTGTTCAGGCTGCAATCGCCAGTGGTTTACCACTGAGATCGATTTTATTTCGTCATATGTTGCCCAACGGGCTGGCACCTTTACTGGTGGCCACTAGTTTTGGTGTGGCATCAGCAATTCTGGCAGAAGCGACATTAAGTTTTCTTGGTCTGGGGTTAGTCGATGATCCTTCCTGGGGACAATTGCTTAATCAGGCCGTGCAATCCTCGACATTTAACTGGTGGTTGGCCGTTTTCCCGGGTGGTGCAATTTTTATGACGGTATTTGCCTATAACCTGTTGGGTGAATCGTTACGTGACGCTGTTGATCCCCATACCAATCGGGGTATGCAGTCATGAAGTTACTGGAAGTCGAAAATCTGGTGACAGAGCTGGGTGAGGGCGAAAACTGGTTACGGGCGGTCGACAATATCAGTCTGACTGTTGAAGCCGGCCAAACCTATTGTCTGGTCGGGGAATCCGGCAGTGGAAAATCAGTGACAGCGTTATCGATCATGGGATTATTACCGCATGGTCATTACCGACATCCTGATGGCCATATTCAGTTAACGGATCCTCAGGGACAATTACCTGACATTGCCTTGCTCAATGCGGACGACGAAACGCTGCGATCAGTTCGGGGCAGTCGTGTTGCCATGATTTTCCAGGAGCCAATGACCTCACTTAATCCTGTGCAGACGATTGGCGAACAGCTGGAAGAGGTGTTGCTGATACATCGTCCGGAACTGGATGAAGAAGCACGTAAACAGAAGATTCTGGCAGCACTGGCAGAAGTAAGGATTCCGGACCCGGAAGGTCGGATTCGGGAGTATCCCCATCGTTTATCCGGTGGCCAACGCCAGAGGGTGATGATCGCGATGGCGCTGATTTGTGAACCGGCATTATTGATTGCTGATGAGCCGACTACTGCCCTTGATGTAACAGTACAGGCTGAGATTCTCAAGCTGATGCGTGATTTACAGACCAAATATGGAATGGGCATGTTGTTTATTACCCATGATTTTGGCGTGGTGGCACAAATTGCTGATGTAGTTGGGGTGATGCGCAAAGGCAAACTGGTTGAAAGTGGTAAGACGGCAGATATCTTACGTAATCCGCAACATGAATATACTCAGAGCCTGATAGCCGCATTACCAGAGCGCCTGACCAGACCTGACAGGCCGGTGAAACCAGAAAAAGTGTTGTTGGAAGTTAAAGACGTGTCTGTATATTTTCCAGTGCGTCGCGGTTTGATGCGTCGGGTAGTCGATCATTTCCGGGCCGTTGAAAACGTTTCGCTGCAAGTCAACGCAGGAGAAGTTGTGGCGCTGGTTGGTGAGTCAGGTTGCGGTAAGACAACATTAGGGCGAGCCTTGTTACGTCTGCAGGAAGTAACATCCGGCAGTATATTTCTTGAAGGTCAGGATATAACACAGGTATCCGCCAAAGCGATGCGGCCCCTTCGAAGACGAATGCAGGTAGTGTTTCAGGATCCAGGGTCAAGCTTAAATCCACGTCTGCCAATTCATACCACGTTAATCGAACCGATGCGGGTTCATGGTATCGGCAGCAGCGATGCTGAACGCACTCAAATCGCAGCGCGGTTTTTGGACAGGGTTGAAATGCCAACCGATAGTCTGTGGCGCTATCCACATGAGTTTTCCGGCGGCCAGCGTCAGCGTCTTGCCATTGCCAGAGCATTAGTGCTGGAACCACGCTTTATATTGTGTGATGAAATAACCTCAGCTCTGGACGTGTCCGTGCAGGCCGGTATTTTGCGGTTGTTAAGACAGCTGGTCGATGAAGAAGGCATTGGCATGTTGTTCATCACGCACAATATGGGCGTAGTGGACTATCTGGCCGATCGCATGGTGGTGATGCATAAAGCGCAATTAGTCGAATCCGGTAATACCCAGGAAATCATGAAATCGCCACAGAATGAGCATACTCGAAACCTGCTGGATGCAGTGCCACGGTTGGATGATAACTACCTGGCTTCCGCTATTTGATTAATAAAACCTTAACATCAACTTTTGATGCTCAAACTGGTCTGCATTGATAACGATTACCGTTGGGTAATCAGTCTGTGGATTATTACAAGGATTATATGATGCGTACTCTCGTGCTGTTACTATCAGGTTTAATGCTGTCTTTTTCAGTTCAGGCAGCTGAATCCTGTCCTGAATTTCTCGATTATGAACTGCCCAAACTGCATTCCAATGAAACGGTAAATCTCTGCAAAGTTGCCAATGGCAAGCCATTACTTGTTGTTAATACCGCCAGTCACTGTGGCTATACTCGCCAGTTTGAAGGGCTTGAAGCCTTGCATCAGAAGTATCAAGAAAGTGGTTTGATGGTTGTGGGCTTTGCCAGTAATGATTTTAACCAGGAAGCCAAAGATGAAGCCGAAGCTGAACGGGTTTGCCGGGAAAACTTTGGTGTGACCTTTACCATGATTGCCCCGAGTTTTGTCACGGGTCAGAAAGCCAATCCGGTGTTTCAGGAAATTAACAAGCAAAGTGAAGAGCCTGGCTGGAATTTCAGTAAGTACCTGATTAATGCCGACGGTAAAGTCGTTGCCGCTTTTCCCAGTAAAGTTAAGCCAAGTGATAAACAGGTGACAGATGCTATTGAGTCATTACTGTAATTCGAAAATAATGTGAGATTAATGAACCATAAAGGCTTATTAAAAGTAGAAGATTATTTTTGATAAGCCTTTTTTTGTGCAAGACGCATATGTATGCTGCTTTAGGCGCTAAAAATCACTCTAAACATTTCATCACATTTAGAGTTTTTCAGATGCGTTTGAGTTTTAGCTAACGACTAAAAGCTATCATCCTTATTCCTAATCTAACCTCATCAAACACATCGTATTAAATACTAATTTTTCACTTATCAATCAACATAAATGCTTGCTGATTATTTTTTGAAACTGTGCGCAACTATCCGAATCACAAAGAGTTTTAAGTGTTTTTTACCAATCAAGACGATATCATTAAGATATGACAAAACATATCAACCAATTATTTTTTAACCGTACGCTTGTATTGTTTATTCTGTTTGCTGTGTGGTTTATTGGTGCGATGAGTCTGCGTTATTTTTATCACCAACAAGTTTCTGGTTATCAAAATCCGATTAATGAGCAAATCAGCCAGCGGGTCAGCATGTTATCAGCGCTACAAGCCGAGCTGATCGATAAAGAATTTTCTTTTGTAGGAGCAAACCTTAAACAGCTTGGCGCTATGAGTATTGAGGCTCCGCAGCAAGTCGCGGCTTATGCTGAAAGACTCAAAAACCTAAATCCCACTATATGGCAGCTATACGTTGCCGATAGCAATGGGGTAATTACATTTTCTACCAACCCCGGATATACACAGCCTATTTTGGTAAGGGATTATTTTACCGAGCACATTCGAAACGAACACAATAGTTTTTTCATTTCCTCGCCAAGACAACCCATTATTCAGGAAAGTGCTTTATCTATCATGATGAGCTATCCGATTCGGGATAGCGAAGATAAGTTCAGGGGAGTGGTGGTGGCGACCCTTAAAAATGAAGATCTGACTGCACAGCTTGGAAACATTACCAGGAACAAAAATATTTCTGCTGTTTTGACCGATCAATCCGGCAAACTTATCTGGTCATCAAGCATGTACGAAGGGCTGCAAAAAAGCGATATTTACAGCTTATGCAAAAATCATAAATATCTGGCCTCTACCGAGCTGGGTATTCATCGTGTTCAATTAAATAATAATGCACAGTGTGATTTTCAGTTTATCGAGAAATGGGGAATGTTTTCCATTGTTGCTGAAAACCGTGCCTCTGCTGATCAATCAATACAACAATATGAACAACAGATGGTGACGCGAAATATCATCATTTTGATAGTTTTCACCCTGTTATTAGTATTTTTAGGTAACCAACTGCTCAAACAGATTGAGTCCAGAAAATTGTTAGCGGTGCTTAATCAACGTAATAAAGCCATTATTGATGCGATGCCTGATTTACTGCTGACAATGCGGGTGGACGGCAAAATAATCGACCATGAAGTTGAAGATAGTTTTCCGTTATTAATTGAGTCAGATAAATTAAATGGCATGAATATCAAACAACTGCTGGACCCCGGTCTGGTAGAGAGAAAACTCGCAATGATGGCTGACACAGTAAACACTGGAGAACCATCAACACTGGAATATCCTTTGATATTAAACGGCAAGGAATATTATTTTCTGGAACGTCTAACCGCCCTGGATGATAAACACGTACTGGCGTTTATTATTGATATCACCAGCAGAAGAGAGGCCGAAGTTAAGCTGGAATGGCAGGCTTTTCATGATGGACTGACTGGACTACCCAATCGTCTGATGTTCTTTGAGTTTTTAAATAAACTGGTACAGAACTATCGGCGTAATAAACGTGAATTTACCATTTTATTTATTGATTTAAATGGATTTAAAGAAATTAACGATAACTATGGGCATCATGTGGGCGATGAGATCCTTAAACATACCGCCACCCAGCTCAGCAGTATCCTGCGTGAAACAGATACCGTAGCCAGACTGGGCGGTGATGAATTTGCAGTTTTATTACCCGAAACCTCACCAAGCCAGGCCCAACGGGTTATTAAATCCATTGTTGAAACCATCAAACAACCACTAATTCATAACGGGCAAAGCCTGTCGGTCTCGGCGAGTATCGGTATGGCTGCCTGCCCACAGGATGCAACCTCGGCAGATGAGCTTTTAAATGCTGCAGATAAGCGGATGTATGACGTTAAGTCAACTGAACGATAGTTTTATTCTCTAACGCTGATTCACTATTGTTTTTAATTATTCCTCAGACGTCTTTCTTTTAGGTAATAGTCCAACTAAAAGCCCTGGTAAAAATTACTGCTGATAAATGAAATTTTTATAGAGCTTTTATTATATTTCCCCACCATTTTTATCCACTGACATTATAACCCTTGCTTATTGAGCGCTTTGAGGCGCTCAGCAAAAGGTTGGCATATGCATTGCAAAACTCCTTACAGATAGAGAAATTAAAACTCTCAATGCAAAGGAGATAAACCATGATGCATGTAAAAGAAATTATGAATACTAAAGTTACAACTATCTTGCCTTCGACGCTGGTCAGAGAAGCGGCGCAAATCATGCGAGACCAGGATATCGGCTTTCTCCTGGTTGCAGATGACAATACTTTAGTCGGTACGATAACGGATAGAGATATTGTGACCAGAGGTGTAGCGCAGGTGAATGATTTATCAGAGATTTCAGTTGATGAAGTGATGACAGTAAAAGTCCTTGCCTGTCATGAAGAAAATACCATTGAAGAAGTGGCCATACTGATGAATGATGAACAGATTCAAAGAATGCCTGTATTCAATGATGAAAATAATTTGGTGGGCGTCGTCAGTATTGGTGATATGGCTCAACATTTAAATTCTGTCCAGGTAGGACAAGCTTTGAAGGGAATTAAAGAAGGCGTCCATACCACTCATTAATATTGGTTCATTAAGGAAACTGTCATGAGTGAAACCATGGAAAAATCAAATATTGTTGAGAAATTGAATGATCTTATTGAAATGGATTATGACGCTATTTTCAGCTTATCAGGCCGCCATTGAGCGACTTGAAAATCCACAGTATAGAGATCAGTTAAATGTATTTATGCAGGATCATGAAAATCATATCGCCGTCCTCAGCCAGATTGTTTGCCAGGAGGGTGGTGCGCCACCAGAGAAGGGTGATTTGAAAAAAATCCTCACCAATGGCAGCGTACACATTGCCCAATTGGCAGGTGATGACGGTATTTTGAAAGCCATGCAATTGAATGAAGTTATGACCAATAACCTCTATAAGGAAAATGTCGAAGAAACTTTTCCAGAGCCTGTTAATTCAATTTTGCAAGATCATTTGGCAGACGAACGTCGTCATAAAGAATGGCTTGAAACAACACTTCATCATCTGCATGAGCCACATTAAACGC
>DELT01000015.1:60584-85422 GCA_002354555.1 Methylophaga sp. UBA2689 | reverse complement strand
AGATTGTCGAATTTTGATTTGGTCACTGAGTCGTTAACGTTGATCGCCGGGACTTTTAAAGCACCTGCTTTCATCATTTCATACAAACGATGAACGCCGGTGGTGGTTTCTTCCGACAGCCCTTTAACATCGTCGAGTAATTCCGGGTAATCCACATGCATCATCGTGGTTAAATCACCACCATCATCCAGAATCATATTCGGGCGCCAGCCATCGGTGCCAATGATCGTCTGACGAATACACCAGATAGCTTCTTCTTCGGTTTCACCTTTCCAGGCAAAAACCGGAATGCCCTGATCGGCAATGGCTGCTGCAGCGTGATCCTGCGTTGAAAAGATATTGCATGAAGACCAGCGCACTTCAGCGCCTAATTCAACCAATGTTTCAATCAACACGGCAGTTTGGATGGTCATATGCAGACAACCTGCAATGCGCGCACCTTTTAGCGGATGCTGGCCGGCATATTCTTCACGTAACGCCATCAATCCAGGCATTTCGCTTTCGGCGATTTTAATTTCCTGATGGCCCCATTTCGCCAGACTGATGTCGGCAACTTTGTAATCTGGTTTTAAGTTTTCTACTGCTGATTGCATGATAATTTCCTGTGTTAGTTGATTTTTGCTGCTTCACGTAAGACGGGAGCGAGGTCAGTTCGTTCCCAACTGAAGTCAGCTTCTTCACGTCCAAAATGACCATATGCGGCAGTTTGCTGATAAATGGGACGTACTAAATCCAACATTTTGATAAGACCAACCGGGCGCAGATCAAAATGCTCACGAACTAATGCGACAAGTTTATCTTCAGCAATTTTGCCTGTACCAAATGTATCCACGCTAATTGATGTAGGTTCTGCAACGCCAATGGCATACGAAACCTGGATTTCGCAACGATCAGCAAGCCCGGCGGCAACAATGTTTTTCGCTACATATCGACCTGCATAGGCTGCACTACGATCAACTTTTGAAGGATCCTTGCCGGAGAATGCACCACCACCATGGCGGGCCATGCCACCATAGGTGTCGACGATAATTTTACGACCGGTGAGTCCGCAATCACCTACAGGACCACCAATAATAAATTGCCCGGTGGGATTGATATGGTAACGAGTATTTTTTGTTAGCCATTCAGCTGGAAGCGTTTGTTTGATAATGAGCTCCATTACCGCTTCTTTCAGATCAGACTGGCTGATTTCAGGGTTATGCTGGGTTGATAGCACCACCGCATCAATACCGACCGGTACGCCATTTTCATAGGCAAATGTCACCTGGCTTTTCGCATCGGGACGTAACCACGGTAATTCCCCGCTTTTACGTACTTCAGCCTGACGTTTGACCAGACGATGTGCATAAGTGATCGGCGCAGGCATAAGCACTTCGGTTTCATTGCTGGCATAACCAAACATCAAGCCCTGATCACCGGCACCTTGATCTTCTTCTGTTTCACGATCCACACCCATGGCAATGTCACCGGATTGCTTACCGATAACCGACATGACCCCACAAGTCTGGCCATCAAAACCAACCTCGGAGCTGTTGTAACCAATATCCGTGATGGTTTTACGAACAATATCTTCCAAGTCTACCCAGGCGCTGGTTGAAATTTCGCCAGCCACGATCGCAACACCGGTTTTAATCAATGTTTCGCAGGCAACACGAGCGTGGGGATCTTTGGTCAGGATTGCATCTAAAACAGCGTCGGAAATTTGGTCTGCTACTTTATCTGGATGACCTTCTGATACGGATTCAGAGGTAAAAAGATAAGCATTACTCATAGACAACTTCCTCATTAAAATTCAAATAAGGTAATGATAGTTTAACTATGGGTAAAGTTCGGATGAAACGCCCATTACTACCAGTGACCTGTAATAATGAACGCCGTTTGGAATGTAAAATTGAATAAGCCTAGCAGAGTGTTCTCTGTCGCAGCGTTCCTTATCCAATGTGGCATATATTAATTCATAATGGAAAAATTACCAAGTTAAGCAGATCCGTTTAGATAACCAGCTGATGTCCATGATGTTTCAACCAACTGCGATGCTCACGGAAATTGGGGTCAAACTGCCCAACCAAATCCCAAAAGGCCTTTGAATGGTTATGCTGACGCAGATGACATAATTCATGAATGATGACGTAATCGTTTATCGACTGTGTGGCCTGAACTAATTGCCAATTAAGCTGGATATCTCCTTTTATATTACAACTGCCCCAGCGGGCTTTATAGCTTTTAATCTGAATCTGATTTGGCCGCAGCCCAGTTTGTTCAGCAAGCTGCTTTACCCGCTCCTTTAATAACGATTCTGCCTGACGTCTGTACCATCTGGTTAAGGCCTGTCTTATTTGCAAGGTTGTTACTTTTGACGGGGCCATAATCACCAGTTTCTGTTGATCAAATTGAACATGCAGTCGCTGGCGCTGAGGCTCCTGAATAATATGTAATGGATAGTGTTCGCCCATAAAAGGTTGTAATTCACCTTCAATAAATTGTCTCTTGGGCGGACGCTGCTGGAAATTCTTTAATTTATCCTCGATCCAGTGCTGTTTGCGCAGCACAAACTGTTTTGCCAACCATAAGGGCATTAATTTGGGTAAGTGCACAGTGACGTTGCCATCCTGAATTTTGATGGCGATGGTCTTTCTGCGTGTGCTTCGGACAACTGCAATGGAGAGATCGTTAATCTTGATGGTGCTCATCGACTGACTTAAAAAACAGATTAAATGGGCATTTTAGCGATTGATTTGCGAAAATGTCGGATTAAACAGGTTTTATTATGACTTTGACAGCCAATATTAAATTCGCCCATCGTTTATCACTGGCACCCATGCTGGACTGGACCGATCGGGATTTTCGTTATTTGTGTCGACTTATTTCCAAACATACCTTGCTGTATACCGAAATGATCACCACCGGCGCATTGCTCCACGGCGATCATCAACGCTTTCTGGACCATGATGAAATTGAATATCCTATGGCATTGCAGTTGGGTGGTAGTGATCCGGCAGAATTAGCAAAATGTGCCAAGTTAGGTGCAAAGGCCGGTTATCAGGAAATTAACCTGAATGTCGGTTGCCCCAGTGACCGTGTGCAAAATGGACGCTTCGGTGCCTGTTTAATGGCCGAACCTCAGTTGGTAGCTGAATGTGTGGTTGCAATGAAACAGGCAACCGATATTCCCATCACCGTTAAAACCCGATTAGGGATTGATGAGCACGACGGCTATGAATTTGTCAGGCAATTTGTTGACGCAATTTATCAGGTTGAAGTCGATGCAGTGATTTTGCATGCCCGTAAAGCCTGGTTAAAAGGTTTAAGCCCAAAAGAAAATCGGGATATACCACCACTTGAATACTCAAAGGTGTATCAAATCAAGCAGGAGTTTGCTGATTTGCATCTGGATATTAATGGCGGCATACACACGTTGGAAGAAGCCGAAAACCATCTGCAACAGGTAGATGGGGTGATGATGGGAAGAGCGCTTTATCACCAGCCATATTTATTGGCTGAAGCCGATAAACGAATTTTTAATGATGATCGTGTAATACCGAGTCAGCATGAAATAGTCGAATTGATGCTGCCATATATTGAAATGCGTATGAAAGAGGGGAGACCCTTGAAATCGATTACCCGCCATATGTTGGGTTTGTTTCAAGGCTTGCCCGGCGCACGTCGCTGGCGGCGGCACTTAAGTGAAAATGCCCATTTACCCGGAGCCGGGATTGAAGTCGTTCGCGATGCGCTCCAATTGATAGGCTGAGATTATAAAAGTAACCACAGAGGCACAGAGGACACAGAGATTTAATAAATGGGATAGGTATAAACGCTACTTCTACTCCCATTCTAAAGTGTGGTTTGTTAAGACTTTCTAAAAATAGTCCGCAGATTACGCAGATGGACGCAGATTAAATAAATGGTTTTCAGGTTGATTCAGTAATACATCACAAAAGGATCATGAGGGCTAACGTCTTTCAAACCGACTTGTTAAATCATTCATAAAGCATCTGCGAAAATCTGCGTAATCTGCGGATAAATCAATAATAAAAACTCCGTGTCCTCTGTGTCTCTGTGGTTCATAAAAATCAATCCCTCAAGCCAGTACCTTTATGCAGCAAATAAAGCGCATAGCTCGTCAGTGCAACTATAAAGCCCAGAATAATGGCAAACGCAGCTGCTACCGGAATATCAGAGACTCCTAAGATCCCGTAGCGGAACGCATTGACCATATATAAAACCGGATTCAACATGGAAACGTTTTGCCAGAATTCGGGCAGCAGAGAAATTGAATAAAATACGCCACCCAAGTAGGTCAGCGGCGTGAGGATAAAGGTTGGAATAATTGAGACTTCATCAAAGCTGCGCGCGTATAACGCGTTAATAAATCCGCCTAATGCAAACATGACGGCACTGAGAAAGACCATGCTAATGGTAATCCCGATATGTTGAACGGTAAGTTTGGTAAATATCAGTGAAACCAGTGTCACAATAAGTCCGACAAACAGGCCACGTGCTGCGCCGCCGACAACATATCCTGCGAGGATAATATAGTTGGGAACGGGCGAAACCATCAGCTCTTCAATATGGTTTTGAAACTTGGCACTGAAAAAGGACGAAGCAACATTGGAATAGGCATTGTTGATAATGGCCATCATGATGATGCCGGGAGCGATATATTCCATATAACTGAAGCCATCCATCTCACCAATTCGGCTACCAATGAGGTTACCGAAAATAATGAAATATAAAGTCATGGTAATCGCTGGCGGTAACAGTGTTTGAGCCCAAATCCGCAGGAAACGTCTGATTTCCCGGGTGACAATGGTTGAAAAGGCAATCCAGTGGTGCTGGCGGCGGTTATTCATTCGACAGACTCCGGACGTTCAACCAGGGTTAAAAATAATTCTTCGAGACGATTCACCTTGTTTTTCATACTCCCCACTTTTATGCCACGTTCAGTTAATACAGTGAATAAATCATTCAGGCCTTCCTGGCGCTGAAGCTCGACCTCTATGGTTGTTGGATCAACCTGATGGTATTCAATCCCCTGTAGCAAACTGCTGTCAGTCAGAGGTTCAAGCAAATCCAGTACAAAAGTCTCTTTATCAAGGCGATTCAATAACGATTTCATATCGGTATTTTCAACGATACGGCCCTTGTCGATGATGGCGATATTTCGACACAGGTTTTCCGCTTCCTCAAGATAGTGCGTCGTCAGGATGATAGTGGTGCCACGTTGATTGATTTCACGTAAAAATACCCACATCGAGCGCCGCAACTCAATATCCACACCCGCTGTAGGTTCATCCAATATAAGCAGCCGTGGATTGTGTACAAGTGCCCGGGCAATCATCAACCGGCGTTTCATACCACCGGATAATGAACGGGAGGCTGTGTGTCGTTTTTCCCAAAGTCCTAATTGCTTTAGCAAGACATCTGCACGCGGTTCCGCTTCTTTTGCTGGAACACCGTAATAACCGGCTTGAGTCACCAGAATGTGTTTAACCTGCTCAAAACCATTAAAATTAAATTCCTGTGGCACCAATCCGATATAACTTTTAGCCAGTTCGGTTTGACTGTCCAGATCGGCATCAAAGATGGTTACCGAGCCACTGGTTTTTGTGACTAATGACGTTAAAATGCTGATGGTAGTGGATTTGCCAGCACCATTTGGCCCTAACAGTGCAAAAAAATCACCTTCTTCAACCTTAAGGTTGATATCTTTGAGTGCTTCCAAGCCATTGCGATAGGTTTTATTCAGATGTTCAATAGTAAGCGCTTTCACCGGAATCGCCTTAAGCAGATTTAAACGTACTAGATTATCATGCCACTCATGTCTGATCATATTTACCCGGAACCGGTTCCAGTTTCTCCTCCTGCCTCTGAAGCTGAACTGATGCATCGTTGCCAGCAAATAGCTGGCAAAACGGTTGGTCAGCTTGCGCAGCAATCAGGCTTGGTGGTTCCGGCAGATTTGCGGCGTCATAAAGGTTGGTTAGGCAATCTACTGGAGCGCATTCTGGGCGCCGATGCCGGTAATCAGGCGGAACCGGATTTTGTTGCTCTGGGTATCGAATTAAAAACCATTCCACTGAATACCCGTGGTGAGCCAAAAGAATCGACATATGTCTGCACGGTGACACCCAAAGCGCTGTCTGAAACGCATTGGCAGACATCATGGTTACGTCGTAAAGTGAGCAAGGTTTTGTGGTTGCCGGTTGAAGCCGATAATGCTATTGCATTAGCAGATCGATTTATTGGACAGGCTATTTTATGGCAGCCCTCGGAACAGCAGGAAACAGTTCTGCAGCAGGACTGGGAAGAATTGATGGAAATAATGATCGCTGAAGGTGCCGTGACAGCGAAACTGGGACGTTTTTTACAGATAAGACCCAAGGCAGCCAATAGCCGGGTAATTACCCGGCAGATAGGGCATGACGGCGAGGAAGAATGGTATCATCCTTGTGGTTTTTACCTTCGGACAAGTTTTACGCAACAAATTCTGTCAGGGAAAGCTTGCTGTTAATGTTCAGCAACAGGCAGAATGCACATTAGAATAAAGGATTGGCATAGTGCAAAAACTCAATGCATTAGTAGTAGACGCATCTACTGAATTTCGAAATAAGGCTCGTGCGCTATTGTCGGCTGCCGGGTTTGAAGTGGACCACGCAGAGACCGGGAATCAAGGTCTTGAACATGCTCAGCAGACACGATATCGATTAGTCTGTTGCAGTGATGATCTGCCAGATATCGCTGGTAGTGAGTTCTGCGGTCAATTACGTGCTATCAACGGCTATGATTACGCTGCTGTGCTGGTGATGACGGAAACCGATAACGCCCGCACCCTCAAACAGGCATTACTGGCCGGTGCCACCGACATCTTCAGCAAACATGACGAATCTGAATTAGGCATTTATGTGCAACGCCTGGCTCAGCGTGAAACCCGCCAGTTATCTGGCCGGGTACTGTTTATCGAAGATTCCAGGGTTTTACAGACCATCATTATCGATTTATTAACCGATATGGGGCTGGATGTTGATGCTTATACCTTTGCAGAAGAGGCATGGGAGGCATTCAGTGGCGGCGATTATGATCTGGTGATTACCGACATCATGCTGGAAGGAAGCATGAGTGGTATTACCCTGGTCAGAAAGATACGTCGTTTGCGTGAAGACTATGGCAATGTGCCCATCATAGCCACTTCCGGGTTTGATAATGTATCCCGCAAAATTGAGTTATTTCATCTCGGTGTAAATGATTTTGTCTCCAAACCGATTGTCCGTGAAGAGCTGCGTCAGCGGGTGTTTAATCACATAACCAGCTATCAGAATTTCCGTGAATTAAGGGCACAGCAAAACTCATTATGCAGCCTGGCAATGCTGGATGAACTGACGCAATTATTTAATCGTCATGCATTACGTGAATTTGCCGGTAAATATTTAAGTGAGGCTTACCGATTCAAACGTGACTTGGCGATGGCGGTTATCGATCTGGATCATTTTCGGGCCATTAACGAGCAATATGGTTTTGTCCGTGGGGACAATCTGCTGGCAGAATTGGGTAACTGGCTGAAACGCCACGTCCGTGATGTTGATATGATTGCCCGCTGGTCCGGCGAAGAATTTGTCTTGTTGTTGCCAGGCTGTGACAATCAGACTGCAGCATTATTGATGCAGCGTATGCAGAAACGGCTGACGCGATTCAAGCCCGCTGGTATCGCTATTACAATCAGTGTTGGTGTGGCAACGCTTCGACAGGATAAACAGGATACGCTTAACAGCCTGTTTGAAATGGCTGATCGGGCGATGTATCAGGCTAAAATGGCAGGTCGTAACTGTGTAAGGATTTTTGAGTCAGAATCTGAAAATCCGGTGATCGAAACTCAGGACTAAGCGGCTGCAAACTCAGCACATTGCGCTTGGGTGAGCATAAAGATCCCATGACCACCTTGATCCAAGTCCAGCCATAAAAAATGAGTTTCCGGCCATCTTTCATCCACTGCGAGATCGCTGTTGCCTACTTCAACAAACAGTAATCCCTGTGGAGTAAGAAACTTTGCTGCGCCAATGATGATCTGCTCTACCAGAGCAAGACCATTATCATCAGCCTGCAGGGCATGGACCGGTTCATGGTGATATTCGGCTGGCAAGCTGGACATCTCAAGATCACCCACATAGGGGGGATTACTGATAATCAAATCGTATTGGCGAGATTGATTTAATTCCGTCCATAGATCTGATTTGATAAGCGACAGCTCATCTCCGAGCAAATGTTTGTTTTTATTAATCTGGGCAACGCTCAGCGCTTCATCACTGATATCAACGGCATCAACTTCAGCACCTTCAAACGTCATTGCCAGCGCAATGGCGATGCAGGCACTGCCGGTACACATATCCAGAATACGTTCGACCGAATCTGCATCCTGCAACCAGGGAGCAAATTGGCTATCAATTAATTCGGCAAAAGGAGAGCGCGGAATGAGTACACGTTCATCCACATAAAAGGGCAGGCCAGCAAACCAGGCTTCATGTGTCAGATAAGGTACTGGTACCCGTTCTTCAATTCGCCGTTTGACCAAGTGCAGTAAAGCCTGTTTTTCAGCACTACACAGCCGTGCATCGAGAAACAATTCCGGTAATTCAGTTACTGGAAGTTTCAGGCTATGCAGAATCAGTTGCGTGGCTTCATTAAATGCGTCGTTATTGCCATGACCAAAAAATAATCTGGCTTCTTCAAACCTTGAGGTGGTCCATCGCAGAAAATCACGCAAGGTACTGAGTTCAGCCTCAGCGGCTTGATAATTGGTCGCCATTAATGTGCAGTAATATCAACAAAATGGCCTGCAATCGCTGCGGCTGCTGCCATTGCTGGACTCACCAGATGCGTGCGGCCACCTTGTCCTTGACGTCCCTCAAAATTGCGGTTGGATGTAGAGGCACAATGTTCACCTGCTTCCAGACGATCTGCATTCATTGCCAGACACATTGAGCAACCTGGATCACGCCATTCAAAGCCTGCTTCTACAAAGATTTTATCCAGACCTTCCTGTTCGGCCTGTTGTTTCACCAAACCCGAGCCTGGAACAACCATCGCTTGCTTTACAGTAGCGGAAACTTTTCCACCTTTAATTGCAGCTGCAGCTTCGCGTAAATCTTCAATACGTGAGTTGGTACAGGAACCGATGAATACTCGATCCAGACGGATGTCCTTTACTGGCTGATTCGCATTCAAGCCCATGTATTTCAACGCTTTGAGCATACCATTTCGTTTCACGGCATCACTTTCTGCTGCGGGATCTGGAATATTGGCATCCACAGGAACCACCATTTCTGGGGATGTGCCCCAGGTAACCTGAGGTTTGATTTGGCTTGCATCAAGCACCACGACCTTATCAAAATGTGCATCGGCATCACTGTGTAAGTCACGCCAGGCGGCAACAGCTTTACCCCAGTTTTCTCCTCTAGGAGCAAAAGGACGATCTTTCAGATAATTAATGGTTGTGTCATCTACAGCGATCATTCCAGCACGGGCACCGGCTTCAATCGTCATGTTGCACACGGTCATCCGGCCTTCCATGGATAAATCCTGAATAGCTTCACCGGCAAATTCAATGGCGTAGCCGGTACCGCCAGCGGTACCAATTTCACCAATAATGGCCAGAACGATATCTTTGGCCGTAATGCCTGGGTTTACATGACCTTCGACTTTTACCAGCATGTTCTTGGATTTGCGTTGAATTAAGCATTGCGTTGCCATTACGTGTTCAACTTCTGATGTACCAATACCAAAAGCCAATGCACCAAAAGCACCATGCGTAGAGGTATGCGAGTCACCACAAACTACCGTCATACCGGGTAGGGTAGCGCCCTGTTCCGGACCGACAACATGCACAATGCCCTGACGTAAATCATTCAGGCCAAACTCAGTAATACCAAATTGTGCGCAATTTTGATCCAGCGTTTCAACCTGTAACCGAGAAATTGGATCAGCAATACCTTGTTCGCGATGGCTGGTCGGTACGTTGTGATCCGGCGTTGCCAGAATTGAATTCAAGCGATATGGAATACGGCCAGCCAGACGCAAGCCTTCAAAAGCCTGCGGGGAGGTGACTTCGTGAACCAGATGACGATCAATGTAAATCAGTGCAGTACCATCCTGTTCACTGCGGATAACATGTTGATCCCATAATTTGTCATAAAGTGTTTTGGCGGACATAACTCTCAGAACCGGTTTAATTTAAATAGCCAAATATTATACCGTTTTGAGAGGTGAGAACGACAGACATAAAAAAAACGGGCAACCCGAAGGTTACCCGTTTTAATTTTATTGCTAAGGAAAAGTGGTTATTCCATATTAGCGTGTCTATATTTCATTTCTTCTTCTGGAATACCTTTCTCATGAATTAAATGAGAAACAATAGCTTCCAGGAAAATCAAAGTAGACAATTCAAACATGGTTCCCATTGGCATGCCCTTTGTTGGGGCAAAGCTGCTATCAGTACCAATCTGAATTGTTTTATCTGCGATATCACCAATCGTTGAACTGGATTTTGAACAAATCAAAACCACTTTAGCGTTCTCAGATTTAGCTTTATTCGCAAACGAAACCAGCTGTGTTGTTTCGCCAGAACCCGAGATAACGATTAACAAATCGCCTTCACGGATACTTGGTGTACTGATTTCACCTTGAACATAGACGGTATAACCACTATGCATCAATCTCATACCCAGAAAGTTGCCTACCAGTCTTGAACGACCTGCGCCAGTGATGAAGATGCGCTTGGCACCATCACACATAGCAACAAATTCGGCTTCAAGTGAACTGTCAGTTGCTTTCAGAATATCAGTGATTTTGTTTACAACTAGATCACGATGCATTGTCATTTTACTAATCCTTATGCTGCGTCAACCAATGCACGCAGTTCTTTAGCAGATTCTGCTGGAGAAGGTGCGCCATAGATTGCAGCACCAACAACAACGATATCAGCACCAGCACGAACTGTGCTTTGGATGGTGTCTTTGTTGATACCACCAGCAACAGAAACTTTAACATTCAGACCCAGACCAGCGATGGTTTTCAGATCTTCGAATGGAGTTTGACCAGCAGCTTGAGCGTCCAGACCAGTGTGAACACCGATGATGTGCGCGCCGTTAGCAGCAGCTTGTTTTGCAACAGCAGATTTATCTTCAACACCGATCAAATCGATTTGAGCTTCTGCATTGTTAGCGTTTGCAGCTTTGATAACACCTTTCATGGTCGCTTCATCAGAAGCACCCAATACAGTAGTGATATCACCACCAGCTTCAAAGAAAGGAGTTGCTTCGTATTCACCAGCATCCATAGTTTTCAGGTCAACCAGAATTTTCTTGTCTGGGTGAGCAGCTTTCAGAGCTTTAACTAATTTCAGACCGTTGTACTTGATGCAAGGTGTACCGATTTCCAGAATATCGACGTAAGGTGCGACTTGTTCAGCCAGCGCCATAGTTGCGTCAAAATCCAATGAATCCAGAGCCATTTGAATTTCAGCCATGTGTATTTACTCCTAAAAATTTTAATAAAAATTATTGCCACGCTTCGCAGTGCGAGCGGGACTATAGTTCAGAATTTGGCGATAAGTCAATTGAGCCAAAATCTGTTGAATCAGGTTGCGGATAATCCGTAACCTGATTGCAGATTGCTAATCAATAATTAGCTTTCCAGATTTGCCAGACGTGTAGCCAGCAGTTCTTCCAGTGATTCCAGTGCTTTGGCAAAACCATCAATACCTTCTGACAGTTTTTCTGCCGCCATGCGGTTTTCTGCATGCATGGCATCGAAAGTGGCTTTGTCCAAATTCAGTTTTGCAACATCAGATTGAGCTGCAACTTCTGGAGACAGTTTACGCTCCAGGGTGCCTTCTGTGTTTTGTAATTCATCTAACAGTTTTGGAGAAATTGTCAGTAAGTCAACACCTGCCAATTCAGTAATCTCACCTACATTACGGAAACTTGCACCCATAACTTCGGTGTTATAGCCGAATTTTTTGTAATAGCTGTAGATTTCAGTAACTGAAAGCACACCTGGATCTTCATGAGATTCATAAGAATCACGGCCAGTATCATTTTTATACCAATCAAGGATACGACCAACAAATGGAGAAATCAGTGTAATACCATTTTCAGCACAAGCTACGGCTTGGTGGAGACCAAACAGCAATGTCAGGTTACAGTGAATACCTTCTTTTTCCAAAACGGCTGCAGCCTGGATGCCTTCCCATGTAGAAGCAATTTTGATCAGAATACGATCACGTGAAACACCCGCTGCTTCGTATTGTGCAATCAGGTCACGGCCTTTAGCGATAGTGGCTTCAGTGTCATAAGAAAGACGTGCATCTACTTCAGTAGAAACACGACCTGGAATGATTTCCAGAATTTTCAGACCAAAAGAAACGGCCAAACGGTCAAAAGCCAGAGAGACAACTTCAGATGCAGGTGCATCAGCACCAAGCGATTGACGTGCTGCTTTCAATGTATCGTCAACAATACCTTGATACTGAGGCATTTGTGCTGCAGCTGTAATCAGTGATGGGTTGGTTGTTGCATCACGTGGAGTGTATTTTTCAATTGCTTGAATATCACCCGTATCAGCAACAACGACGGTCATTTGCTTTAATTGATCAAGTAAATTCGCCATTTTCTTACCTTCTTGAGTTAGTTTGTAGAGCTGTTGAGCTTAAAAAATTTTAATATCACGAAGACCATAGCCGGTTTAAAACCGACTGTTTTCCCACCATCATTTGGTGGCGGGTAAGTTATTCGTAATAAAGGCTAGTTAAGCTTTGCTGCGAATATAACGCTCAACACCGGTTAATGGAGCGGCATTAGCTTTGCTGCGAAGATATTTTTCAACACCTGTCACAGGTTTATTTGCTGACAGTTTGTTGCGAATATATTTTTCAACGCCAGTTAATTTTGAACCGCTTTGTGATTGGTTGCGGATGTAGCGTTCTACACCAGTTAAACCATCATTTGTATTTTTCGGTGCTGCTGCAGTTTTTGATTCCGGTTTACAACAACTATCATTGTCAGACGAAAACAAGCCTTTAAAAAAGCTGCAGATTGAAGCAAAAAATCCTTTATCACTCATGAGTATACCCCTGTTACATTTTTAACCCCATCTGCCCAACATGATGAGGTTGGTGCAACGGGTAAATTACTATTTTAGATTCTGTGTGGCAAGCCAGCAGGATTGCAGACTACGGATTATAATCACGCTCTGCTGTTTTTGACCAATTTATCTGCATGGTCAATAAGTTATACCGGCAGAACTTACAACATGAAATCCGGATGAGTCAGCTAAGCGTAAAAAAAACGAGTGGCACAGGGCCACTCGTTTTTATTTATGCTACTGTTTGTTCTGCTTACGCAGCATCAACCAATGCGCGCAGTTCTTTAGCAGAATCTGCTGGTGAAGGTGCACCGTAGATAGCAGCACCAACGACAACGATAGTTGCGCCAGCTTGGATTGTTTTCTGAATGGTATCTTTGTTCAGACCACCAGCGACAGAAATGCGAACACCCAGGTTCAATGAAGCGATTGCTTGCAGATCAGCAAATGGTGTTTGACCAGCTGCTTGCGCATCCAAACCAGTGTGAACACCGATGATTTGCGCACCGTTTTTAGCGGCTTCAGTTGCAACAGCTTTTTTGTCTTTAACGCTGATCAAGTCAATTTGAGCTTCTGCATTGTTAGCATTGGCTGCTTTGATAACGCCGCCCATAGTTGCTTTGTCAGATACACCCAGAACAGTACAGATGTCTGCGCCTGCTTCATAGAATGGAGTTGATTCATATTCACCAGCATCCATTGTTTTCAGGTCAACCAGAATCAGGTTGTTAGGGAATTTGGTTTTCAGGGCAGTGACGATTTCTAAACCATTGTATTTGATGCAAGGTGTACCGACTTCAAGAATGTCGACATAAGGTGCAACTTGTTCCGCCAATGCGAGAGTTTGATCGAAGTCCAGAGAATCCAGAGCCATTTGGATAAGTGCTTTTGCCATGCTGACATGCTCCTAATAATTGATTTAATTTGTAGTTTTACGTTGAAAATACGCTCGCAGACTATAAAGCACAAGGTTCATTTATGTCAATTTTTCCGGGTTTTTAACGATTTTCGCGTTTGTTTATAACTGGACAGTCTATTTTGTTCTGTGCGACGCTTTTTGGAGTTTCACTTTAATTACACTATTTGATAAGCAGGTAATCATGCAAACAATCAACGACCTGGGTGCATTCATCATCGATATGGATGGTGTCTTATGGCAGGGTAGTAAACCATTGCCGGGTTTAACAGAGTTTTTTTCTACGTTGCGTGCCACAAAAATTCCATTTGTGCTCGCGACAAATAATGCCAGTCTGACGCAACAACAATATCTAAAAAAACTGGCAGATATGGGCGTTGAGGTGTCAGCCAAAGAGATTCTGACCACCAGTATGGCGACTGCCCGCTATTTGGTTGATACATTGCCTGCAACGAAACGGCGAGTATTTGTCATCGGCGAGTCCGGTCTTATCGAACCATTGCAACAGCAGGGTTTTACCATAACATCGACCTATTATCCTACTGATCCTGATGCAGAAACAGGTGATATCTGGGCAGATATTGTGGTTTCTGGTTTGGATAGGCAACTGAACTGGAACAAATTGGCTACAGCAACCTTAAATCTCCGGGCTGGTGCAGAATTTTATGCGACTAACGCCGATACGACCTTACCCACTGAATTAGGTGAAGTCATGGGAAATGGTGGTGTGCTGGCAGCATTAACCGCTGCGACGGGAATTGAACCAATAGTCATTGGTAAACCGGAACCCATTTTGTATCAACAGGCTTTTGAAATTCTGGGTACTGATAAACATAATACAATCGCCATCGGTGACCGATTGAACACAGATATTTTAGGGGCCGTGAATGCCGGTATGCGCAGTATTATGGTGCTAACGGGAGTGTCATCTGAAGCTGACCTGGCGGAGATTGATTACAAACCGGATTGGGTTTTCCAGGATATTCAGGAAATAACAGCGTTATTAAAACAGCTCTAAAGAGAGAGGAGTGAGAGAATGAAAAAAATAATTAATCACGTTGATAATCTGCTTTATGAAAGTCTTAATGGCTTTGCTAAAGCACATCAGAATATTGTTTCGCTGCAACAGCAACCTGCCTTTGTGCGACGTGCAACCATTTCAACTGAACCAAAAGTTGCACTTATATCCGGTGGTGGTTCGGGTCATGAGCCATTGCATACCGGACTGGTAGGCAAAGGCATGCTGGATGCGTCCTGCCCGGGACAGATCTTTACCTCTCCAACCCCGGATCAAATGCTGGCCGCGGCAGAATCCGTTGAAAATGGTGCTGGCGTGTTGTTCATTGTTAAAAATTACGCTGGCGATGTGATGAACTTTGAAATTGCCGCTGAAATGCTGGAATGTCAGCACGAAACAGTATTAGTAAAAGATGATGTTTCGTTACCTGAAGCACATAGCACTGGCCGTCGAGGTGTTGCAGGTACCTTGATTGTTGAGAAAATGGTCGGTGCTGCGGCTGAGCAAGGTAAAGATCTCAGCCAATGTAAAGCATTAGGCGATCGTGTAGCCAATAACACAGCATCAATGGGCTTTGCGTTAACCAGCTGCACTGTTCCTGCCGCAGGTCGGCCAACTTTTGAGCTCAGTGAAAACGAAATTGAAATGGGTGTGGGTATCCATGGTGAAAGAGGGCGCGAACCGATGACCATGAGTTCCGCTGAAGAGTTGGTTCAACATGTCACTGCGGCGATTGATAAAGAATTAAATCCTCAACCAGGACAGCAGGTGCTTTTGCATGTAAATGGCTTTGGTGCGACGCCATTGATGGAGCTTTACCTAGTATTCGATCTGGCCGCTAAATTCTGGGAAGCAAAAGGAGTTGAAATCAAACGCTCGTTAGTAGGTAACTACACAACATCACTCGACATGGCTGGTTGCTCGGTTACATTAACGTTACTGGATGAAGAAATGACTGCCTTATGGGATGCGCCCGTGCATACCGCAGCACTTCGTTGGGGCTGCTAATTTTTAATTAATCGACATGGATGTCGCTGTGGTTTGAGCTTTTATTAGAGATCCGCAGATTACGCAGATGGACGCAGATTATGCAAAAGGATATTGAAACGTATGCCGTTATTGGCGCAGCGATGAAGGTGCATTCCGAATTGGGGCCAGGATTTTTAGAAACGGTATATCAGTAAGCTTTAGAGATTGAGTTTCAGGACAAAAACATACCTTACGAACGAGAAAAGCTTTTGCCTATCTTCTATAAAGACAGGCAATTAGCAACTTTTTATAAAGCAGATTTTGTATGTTTTGGGACAACAATCATTGAATTGAAAGCATTGCAAAAGTTATCCGGCAATGAAGAAGCTCAAGTAATCAACTACCTTAAGGCCTCCCATTTAAACAAGGCATTATTATTGAACTTTGGCTCAAGAAGTTTACAACACCAAAGATTGGTCCTGAATCTGCGGCCATCTGCGTAATCTGCGGATAAATAACTACCAGAACTCTGTGATTAATGATTTTCAATAATCAAATCAGCAATAGCACACAACATCAGCTGGCTGGTGCGGGCGCCGGCATCGATATGTCCCCGGGCCCGTTCGCCCAGAAAGGATGCACGGCCTTTAGTTGCAAGCATATCCTTAGTCGACTCCATCCCTTCAATCGCGGCTTTTTTCATATCTTCCAGAGCTGCGGACAATTCAACCTCATTTCTAATGCTTTGTTTTAGGCTAGTTGATGCCGGAATTAAAGCATCCAGCATGGTTTTTTCACCAATATCCGCTTTACCGCGAGCTTTGATTGATTCAACCCCAGCGGTAAATATTTCGGTCATACCTGTTACATCTAACGTTTTACCTTTCGCTGTTTTGCCCATGGTGACAAACATGGATCCAAATAATGATCCTGATGCACCGCCCATGGTAGACATCAATGTCATGCCGATTTTGCTCAACGCGGCCGAAAACTCGAGTTGTTCCAGTTCTTCACTGTTTTTCAGCAAAGCCTCAATTCCACGCTGCAGGTTAATCAGATGGTCGCCATCACCTATTGCCTGATCCAGCTGAGCAATTTCGTCAGCATGAGCAGTTATTGACGCTTTGATAGCATCGATATAAGGCATAAGCGGCAGATTGTTAGACATATTTACCTCAGAATTTACGGATAAAACAACGGATACTTTAGCGTAAATACTAAGCCTTTTTACAAACTGTAGAAATTGAAAGCAAAAAAAAGCCCCAACCCGAAGGTTGAGGCTTTTTATCAGTTTTAAACTAAACCTGAAGGTTTAGAAAATAACTTCTTACCAGCTGATGAAACCACCGATAGCCAGAACATCAACTTCATCTTCATCAGATTGAATGTGATATTCAGTTTCCATGCGTGAGTATTCAGCAACCAATTTCAGGTTAGCTGTAACGTCATGGTAGATACCGATTGTAGCCATGCTGTTTGAATCTAAGTCACCAAATGAACCATCTGAAACAACACGAGTATTGTCACGGTCCAAAGTTGATTCACCGTAAGATGCTGCGACAAATGTTTGACCACCAAAACGGTAGCCTAACTGAGCATAGTAACCATCACCTTCACGAGCACTACCATCAGTGTCAAATGCACCTAGACCCAGACCACCAATACCTTGGCCTTCACCATCGTAATATGCAGCAACTGCTTCAAAGCCACCCAGTACTAATTGACCACCTACAGTATATGCGTCAGAACGTTCGTCACCAACTGCATCACTAAAACGGACTTTTTGAGTCATGCCGTCTAACCACAGTTTGAAAGAACCGCCATCAAATGCTGATGCATAGCTAGCAGATGCTTCAAAACGAGAATCTTTTTCGAAACCAGTGCCTTTAGCTTGCAAGTATTCATCACCATCAACAACAGCCAAGGCAACTTTGAAGCCATTCATATCTACTGAAGTCCAACGAATTTGTGAACGCCAGTTAGCATAGTCATAACCGTAACCGATACGACCCAGTGAAGTTACACCAGTGTTTTGATCACCAGCAGCAGACAGACCAGTCGCACCAACACCATACAGAGTTTGGTCTAACAGGATGTTGTTCGCTGAGTAAAGACCTAAGCCTTTACCTAACATGATTTGACCGAAAGCACCGTCTACAGTGGCAAACGCTTCACGTTGCTCCATAGGGCCGTTACCTTGCTCAAGTGGGCCACCAGTGTAGCTGCCATCGTTAGTTGATGGAGAAATAGAAACACGTGCAGCAACAGTCAAACCATTAATTTCTGGGGCTTTAACATTGAAGCCAAAGAAAGTTGGTAACAAGCCGTTGGCTACGCCTTGGTTGTTTTGATCAACGCCATCTACGCTGTCTTGATCTGAAGCGATAAAGAACTGGTTGATGTTACCGTCAACGCTAAATTCATATCCGTTTTCGCCGCCAACAACGATTGTCGCGTTAGCTGCGCCGGCTGCTGCGAATGCCGCTGCGCCGACTAATGTAGCAAGTGTAGTTTTTTTCATGTCTGTTCACCTTCTAGTTGTTAACAGATTACTTTAAGTTTCTCTCGTAACCGGAATGTTTCGCGGTTAAGACTGTATTTTCCACATCTACAAAACCTTTGCAACACTTTTACAACAAAAAATTGTGAATTTGGTCATTTAGATACGAATGTGTGTGTTTTTTACAACAACGTGGGTTTTCTAACTATATATAAGGCAAAAAGGAAATTAACCAAAGAGACACAGAGGGCACGGAGATTTGATAGAAATTTATCCGCAGATTGAGCAGAGATAAAGATGCCATAGTGCCGAATCTCCTTGTTTCCATCTTCATTGAGATAAATATTAACCACAGAGACACAGAGACACAGAGACACAGAGGACACAGTGATTAATTTTTATGGCTTAAGACGCTGAACCCTGAATATCAGTGAGAAAAAATTCCATCCGCAGATTTCGCAGATGAACGCAGATTAAACTTTGATAACTTTATTGATGGGCACTTTGGCCTATCAATAGACCATAGCTCGATTTTGATTAATTCAGCGTTGTAGAAAACACTCATACTTCGCCATCTATTTAACTTGAGCTTTGTGGTTGCTGTGTGTCCATGGTTAATGTTCATATCCAAACATAGATGGGTTGCATAGCAACTTCCATGAAAGCATCTTTAATTACCATCTGCGAAAATCTGCGTAATCTGCGGATAAATTTCTATCAAATCTCCGTGCCCTCTGTGTCTCTGTGGTTAATCGTCAAAGAAAATATAGATGTCAGAATAACGGGCAATAAAAAAGCCCGGGTTGCAATGCAAACCGGGCTTTGAATTCGATGGTGGCTCGACCTGGAATCGAACCAGGGACACAGGGATTTTCAATCCCTTGCTCTACCAACTGAGCTATCGAGCCAACAAGGTGCGGTATTAAACCTGCACGCGTGCTTGCTGTCAAGTCATGTTCAGCATCCTGGGAAGTTCTCCTTGTAGCATTTAGACAGCCATGCTGTAATGACGGGCAGTTTTGCATCGGGGCAGCAAATAAAAATGAATTCCAGTCAGCGTATTTTATTGTGGATCGTCAGTGTTTTAGCGATAGTTGCAGCACTTTATTTTTTGTCGCCCTTATTGGATTCGTTCGACCCATCAGATAATCATGTTGTTAAAGAGTTTGATGACGATGACAATGAAGATGATGTGCAGAATCATCAGTTTGCGCTGTCGGTTGAGTTAACCGAAGCCGCACAAAAATTGGCCTCCATCGAAAGTCAGACATTGATGGAAAGTTTCTATACTCCCGAAATACGAGCTATGGCAGTGGTTATACCGACCCGAGAGCTGCAATTAGCTCACTCGCGCTGCTCTGAAGCAAAAATGAACCTTCGTATGGCTAAGGTTAATGAACAGGGGATGAGTAAAGAGTTATCGCGATTAAAAACGCTCCAGAAAGCGACCGGGAGTGTGGCTTCAAAAGAAGTGAACTATGCGCAAACTAATTTATCACTCGCTCAGGCTGAATCTGAATTAAAACAGCAATTGTTAGAAAATTGCCACGCTGAAGTGCGCCAGCAATGGCCTCAACCCGTTGCCGACTGGGTTATTAACGGTGGTGAAGAGTTCAATCTGCTGATGTCGCGGGAACAGTCGATTATTAAAGTCACTTTGCCCCCCAAACAAAGCCTGAATCCAAACGTTGATACTGTGCGATGGCAACAACCCCACCAGCAAAATAATGTTGGTCAGGCGCAACGGCTTGCCGCTGCCATCAGTGTCGATCCGGTGTTAAGTGGCGAAACCTGGTTTTTCCTCAACAAATCATCTTCTTTGCAGGAAGGTGCAAAGTTACAAGTATGGGTGCCTACTGAGCAGGGTGCATTTTCAGCGGTGCTGATTCCTTATCAGTCAGTGATCTGGTACGCGGGCCAGCCATGGGCCTATTTGCACATGGATGAACAGCGTTTTCAGCGTATTTCGTTACTGAATGGCCATGACTCAGTAGAAGGTATGTATCTGCAGCAGGGATTCCATCCGGGCGACGCTGTTGTGACCTCAGGTGCTCAGACATTGTTATCTGAAGAATTCAAATGGCAAATTCATGATGAAGACGATGATGATGACTAGCCAAATCATCAGTACCTCCTTATTCGATAATTAACAGGAACACGGATGCTTTCTCATTTGGTTGCCTTTTCGGTTCGTGCCCGCGGTGTGGTACTGGCATTAGCGTTATTAATGTTGGGCTATGGTTCCTATCAGCTCTACAAAGCCAGTCTGGATGTGTTTCCAGAGTTTGCCCCAAAGCAGGTCATTATTCAGACCGAAGCGTCAGGATTTACCGCCGAGCAGGTGGAAACCCTGGTGACTCAGCCCATTGAAAACGCACTGGGTGGTCTTCCCGATGTGATGTTTGTGCGTTCAGCTTCGACGCCCGGACTGTCCGTTGTAATCATTACCTTTGAAGATCGAAGCGATATTTATCTTAACCGCCAGTTAGTCTCTGAGCGATTGATGCCTGCACAGGGACAATTACCGCATGGTGTTGGTCCCGCTTTAATAGTGCCTCTGGAATCCTCTTCCGGCACCATCATGACCATCGGGTTAACATCCGATCAGCAGAGCCTGATGCGGTTGCGGGAAATGGTGGACTGGACATTAACCCCCAGATTGCTTGCCGTAGATGGCGTAGCCGATATCAATGTGTTCGGTGGTGCAGAGAAGCAAATGCAGATCCAGCTCGATCCGCAAAAGCTGGCTTTATACCAGTTGTCACCAATGGATATAGTTACAGCCGCTCGGGAAGCTACTGTATTGCAAGGCAGCGGATTTATTGAAAACAGTAACCAGCGGATGATGCTGCAAGTGGTTGGCTTTCCAGTGAGTGCTGAAACAATGGCGAAAGTTGTGATTCGTCAGCAGGGGCAATCTGTGCTGCATCTGGGTGATGTGGCAACCATCGAATACGGCCCTGCACCTGCTATCGGTGGGGCCGCAATCAGTGGTGAACCTGGCATTGTATTGATGGTGATCGGTCAATACAAAGCCAATACTCTGGCGGTAACCCAGGCCATCGAAACGGCGTTGAATGAGTTTCGTGACGGGTTTGAAGTTGATGGTATTGAATTGCATGACGATTTATTCCGCCCGGCCAACTATATCC
The DNA here is from genome assembly GCA_002354555.1 of Methylophaga sp. UBA2689. Classification (GTDB taxonomy): domain Bacteria; phylum Pseudomonadota; class Gammaproteobacteria; order Nitrosococcales; family Methylophagaceae; genus Methylophaga. The sequence goes on along the minus strand of DELT01000015.1, from coordinate 63,733 downwards.
AAACGTCGCTGGCGAATATTCAACATCATCTGCTGGTCGGTGGTGGTCTGGTACTTTTAGTGCTGTTTTTATTCCTGTTCAATTTACGCACGGCGATTATTTCGATGACAGCCATACCGTTGTCATTGTTTGCCGCGTTGATAGTGCTGCTGGAATTCGGCGTCAACATCAATATTATGGTGCTGGGGGGGTTGGCTATCGCGCTGGGTGAAGTGGTTGATGATGCGATTATTGATACCGAGAATATTTTCAGACGACTGCGTGAAAATGCTGGATTAAAAGAACCCCGCCCAGTTATTCAGATTGTTTATGAAGCCTCAATGGAAGTTCGTGGGTCGGTTGTTTATGCCAGCTTAATTGTAATGCTGGTGTTTGTGCCTTTATTAACTTTGGGCGGAGTGGCTGGAAGAATGTTTGAGCCATTAGGTCAGGCTTATATTCTGGCGATTCTGGCGTCGTTATTTGTGGCGTTAACGGTCACACCGGCTTTATGTCATGCGTTACTCAGTCGGATTGGGGTTACCCGAACTTCTGAGCCACCATTGATTCACTGGCTGCAAATCCTCTATGGCCGCGTCTTAAAAGTCACTTGTCAATTCCCCAAACTGATGATAATCAGCGTATTGGTGTTGTGTGTTGCAGGAGCCAGTCTGCTGCCTTATTTCGGTGGACGTTTCCTGCCAGAGCTGCGTGAGGGGCATTACATTATTCACACAGCCAGTGTGCCCGGTACCTCGCTGGAGGAGTCCTTGCGAATTGGCGGGTTGATTGAACAGCAGGTAGCTGCAATACCTGGGGTTCGAGCTACATCACAATGGGCGGGACGTGCAGAGCGCGGCGCCGATACATTTGGCACCCATTACAGTGAATATGAAGTGGACCTGGAGCCACTTTCGGGCCCTGAGCAACAAGTTATTCTGGATGAAATTCGTGAAATTCTGGAAGCATTTCCGGGTATCAGTTCTGAAGTAAACACCTTCCTGACCGAGCGGATTGATGAAACCATTTCCGGTTATACCTCGCCGGTGGTAGTCAATATATACGGCTATGATCTGGATGCACTTGATTATAAAGCGCGCGAAGTGGCTGAGGTGATGGCCGATATCGAGGGAGCCACAGATATACAGCTACGCGCTCCGCCTGGTGAACCCCAGCTGCAATTACGCATTAAACTCGAAGAATTACCACAATGGGGCCTTCAGCCCGCGACGGTGATGCAGAATATCAAAGCAGCATTTGATGGTATTCAGGTTGGGCAGATATCTGAAGGTAACCGTTTGTTTGATATTCGGGTGGTGTTGTCACCCAATTTACGTGAACAGCCGCATCAGATTCTGAGTATGCCATTACGTACTTCAGATAACAGGATGCTGACTCTGGGGGATGTCGCCGAGTTACAGCAGGTTTCCGGCAGACATGCGATTCTGCATCATGGGGCTCAGCGATTACAAACCATTACCTGTAATGTCACCGGACGTGATTTGCGTTCATTCTTCCAGGAATTACAAAAACGGGTACATGAAGATGTTCAGTTCGATGCTGATACCTATCCCGAGTTTACCGGTACAGCTGTTGCTGAGGCTGAATCACGTAAGGATCTGATGATTCATTCCATTCTGGTTGGACTTATTGTTCTCATTTTATTGTATATGGCACTGCGCAGTGTGCGTAACACCTGGCTAGTATTACTGAATTTACCCTTCTCGTTATTGGGGGGTGTGGTCGCAGCGTGGTTAACAGGTGGTGTGCTGTCGATTGGTTCGCTGGTGGGGTTTGTTACGCTGTTTGGAATTACCTTGCGAAATGCCATTATGCTGGTCTCACATTATCAACATCTGATTGAACATGAGGGTAAGGCCTGGGTGATGGAAACGGCTATTCAGGGAGCACTGGAGCGTCTGCCATCAATTTTGATTACTGCATTGGTCACTGCATTGGCGATGTTGCCGATAGCAATTAATGCAGACAGTCCGGGACGCGAAATTATGGGGCCGATGGCGGCCATTATTATCGGCGGGCTGATTTCATCAACGTTGCTGACTTTACTGGTATTACCCAGCGTGATGTTGCGTTATGGTGAGTTTAACAAGCAACGACTCACTCAAACGGAAACCACCATGCAAAGGCAATAATGCCGAGCACTATCAGTATCAAGATTATTTCAACAATCATCAGCGACCGATAGCAAAGGTTTCTGTTGTATTGTTGCGTTGCTCAGCAAAGAATTGGTAAATCTGTTTGATTTCATCGCTGGAAAAGCGGATTAAAATCAGTTCCTGTCCGGGACGAATCAAGTCAGGATCATAGCCCATGGTGTGAGTATTGAAGTTATAAACGTAGCTGGTCGATACTTTATCATGCAGAATCTTGCCTAAAAATGAACTTAGTCCGGTTGGCAACGGTTCATCTGCATCTGCCGGAATCAGTACACTGACTTTTTGGTCTGAGCCATCTCGCTGCAGGCGGATTCCCTGTCGAAAATTGCGAATCAAGCCGGTCTGGATAATGCCCCAGAGGCCCTGAATATCTTCATCCGTTACCCGGTGCAGATAAAACAGGCTGTCCTGCATTTCTTCTGAATCACTGTCAATTAAGTCGGCGATATCAAGCTTTTGTACACCACGGCTGATGGTGACAGAAATCTGCTGATCCTCTGGAATACCTGACTCGGCCAGCTCGCTTGCTTTAAGTTGTTTTACCTGTTTCTGCTTGCGAATTTGAGTTACTGGCGCCTGGTGATCGATATCTTCACGTTTTAACAACTCCACCAGCGGGGCGGTAATTGTCTCACCTTGTTCAGTCACGATGGTAATCGGCGCGATATGATCCTCTTCCTGAGTTTCCAATTCCTGCAATGTGGTATTTTCACGGGTCTCTTCGGTATAACGAAGGGTAACCGGAGTATCATCGCTAAGCGATTTGTCCTCCATCAGACTTTTTAATGTGGTGACGCGTTGTTCGAGTTCTGGCAGAGCAATAATACTGTCCGGGCGGACGAACATATCGTCATATTCATTGATAATGATCGTATCTGCATCAGAAATTGCCAGATTATCCACAAACGCTTCTGCTTCCTGTTCACGTATGGTTTCACTATCCGGCACTTCATCAGCGGAACGAATAATTTCCAGCGGTAAATCAGGTTCGAT
>DELT01000015.1:30921-60412 GCA_002354555.1 Methylophaga sp. UBA2689 | reverse complement strand
ATAGCCAAACAGTAATAACACGATAACAGCAAGTATCGCCGCGATGATTGTGGAACCTGTACGGGCTCGATCCATTTGAAAACCGCCTCAGTGCATGTTTAATCAGTCCGAGAATAAGCTACCAAGTGTCGCCAGATCAAGTTCTCGACACCATGGCTTTTCAATGCATTCCGACATAGTGAGCGTTTTAAGCCATTCTTCTGCCTGCTGAGGGAGAATCTTATCTGAGGTTTGCAATAATTCCGAGAGACAACGACCAAGAACCGCTGCATCAATATCATCCTTACAGACAGCCGCGATGACCGCAGAAACCACAGCCTTCAGATCCAGCTGTGCCAGTGCGATAGGAATATTTTTGATGACTACAGCATTTTCCGTCGGCTGTAACTCAAAGCCGAATGAGTTGAGTAATGTCTGTTGTTTTCCAACGCTGTTTAACTGTGCAGCACTGCAAGGGTGGCTGAGCGGCACCAGAATCGGCCGACTTTTCAAGGGGAGCTGTTTTAGCAGCTCGCTGAACTGTTGCCTGCGCGAGCTGGAGAAGGCTTTTGGAAGATCAAGCAGATAATGCTGTTGCTGAAAATGTATCAATACATATCGTTGGTGCAAAATCTGCAATAACTGAACAGTATCATTTGAACCCGTCTGGTTGATGGCTATCGGTTTTTGGACAGAATACTCTGGAGGAGCTGTGGCGAGTTCATGTCTTTGATAGGCCGAGGCCGTTTCTGCAACCCTGGGTGGATTTGTCGGGGAGGCAGTTTGTGCTGGCCCGGTGATTATTTGTTGCTGTAGTTGATCTTTTACCGCTCGATGTATCAAACCATGAATCAGCCGGGTTTCGCGAAAGCGAACCTCATGTTTGGTTGGATGTACGTTCACATCCACTCGATCCAGTGGAATCGTCATATATAAAACATAGGCTGGATGACGGCCAGTCGGAATCAAATCGGCATAGGCCTGACGCACTATCTGACTGATCAGACGATCCCGTATTACCCGCCCATTAATAAAAAAGTATTGTTGATCAGCTTGGGGACGATGCGCCTCCACATGCCCCAACCAGCCTTTAATCGTGATGATGTCAAACTGTTGATCAATCTTTATGGCCTGCTTTACAAATGCCTGTCCACAGATTTTGCCAATTCTTGCCAATTGCTGAGACTCAGACTCGGCAATGGGAAGGTTGAGCTTTTGCTGGCCATTTAATTGACACTGAAAGCGTACATCGAAGCGGCTTAATGCCAGTCGCTGCATGGTGGTAAGGATTTGTTGCTGCTCGGTACGCGCACTGCGTAGAAACCGTCGGCGGGCGGGCAGATTAAAAAACAAATCTCGCACGGCCACAGTGGTGCCTTCTGGATGGACAACGGGTTCCGGCTCTTCTTCCTCGTGATGAATCTGCCAGCCACATTCACTATCGTGCTGCCGGGAAATCAAACTCAGATTAGAGACCGAGCTGATACTGGGTAAGGCTTCACCACGGAATCCCAGACTGGATATCTGGCTCAGCTGATCACTGGAGGAAATTTTGCTGGTGGCATGTCGGCTTAGCGCCAGACAGAGATCATCAGGATGAATACCTGAGCCGTTATCCCGAACCTGAATAAGCTGACTGCCTGAGCCCTCAATGGTGACATCAATTTCTGTTGCTGACGCATCCAGACTGTTTTCCACCAGTTCCTTAATGACAGAGGCAGGGCGTTCGATGACTTCGCCAGCCGCAATTTGGTTGGCAAGTTGTAGGGGCAGGGCATGAATACGTTTCGGCGTCAGCATCGACACAGTTTAACAGCTGCGAACAGCAAATCCGCAGTCAAAATCACTCAAGGAATTTTTAAAACGTCACCGACCATCAGTTTGCTGGTTTGCAGATTATTGGTGGATTTCAATTCAGACATATTGACTCGATAGCGTTGTGCAATCGTACTTAGGGTATCTCCGCTACTGACAATGTGTTGCTGGGGTTTAACCTGCTGGGTTATCGGGTTTCTCTGGAAATAACTGCGAATACCCGCCAGCATTGCCTGCGCCAGTTTGTTCTGATGGTTGACATCATTAAGCTTGCGCTCTTCTTCCGGGTTGGAAATAAACGCTGTTTCCACAAGCACTGAGGGAATGTCCGGTGATTTGAGTACTACGAAAGCGGCTGACTCGACCTGTTTTTTGTGTACCGGTCCTACTCGTTTCAAACCTCCCAGAACACTGTTACCTACTTCAAGACTGGCTTCAAGGCTGGCGGTCTGCGATAAATCGAGTAATACCGAGGCCAGCAGATCATCTTTATCTTCAAGACTGATACCACCTGCAAGGTCAGCAGCATTCTCACGGTCTGCCAGAATCTGAGCCGCCTCACTACTGGCGCCGCGTTGTGATAACACATAGACCGATGAGCCTTTCGCACTGGTCCTCTGGAAGGCATCAGCATGAATGGAAATAAACATATCCGCACCATTTTTTTTGGCTCGCTGAATACGCTGTCTAAGGGTAATGAATTCATCGCGTTCACGTGTCATAAATGCACGCATTCCCGGTTCGTTATCCACCAGTTTTGCCAGCCGACGGGAAATAGCCAGCACCACATCTTTTTCACGAGTGCCTTTTCTGCCAATCGCACCCGGATCACGACCACCATGGCCTGGATCGATTGCAATTACGATATCGCGACGGGGCAACATCGGTCGGTTACGCACCGTGGTGTTGGTAGCTGTTTGTTGCGGTGATGGGGGAGTATCAGCTTTTGTAATTTGAGCGGAAGCTTTTTCTTCTGCTTTATCAGTAGCCTTTTCTGGTGATTTTGACGATTTATTAGTGGCCAGAGCTGTGGCCGGTCCATGTTTTAAATCGACCAGAAGTCGATGCGAGTATTCACCTTCAGGCGCCAAAGTCTGAATCTCATAGTCCGTTTCCTGTTTAAGATCGAAAACCAGGCGATAAGTCTCCTGATCATGCTGGGCATGACGGATTTTCTCGACCACTGCACTGTTAAATGTCGGGGCAATTAATTTTTTGTTTACCTTGGCGGCTTTAAGATCGACAACTAACCGATGCGGATTTGTCAGTGTGAAGCTGGAATATTCCAGTGCTGTATCAAGATCCAGCACCACGCGGGTCAGGTTAGTATTTTGGGATATACGGATATTCTCAACCGAGGCGGCATGCGCATCGACCGTAAACATCAATAATATCAATCCCAATAACAAACGAGACATAGCAAGTTCCAACAAATTACACAGTGCTAGTTTGTGATTGAAGTAATAAAAAATCAAGACTTTTTTCTATATTTTTAATGAGATAGCGAATAAAGCTGAATTAGTTGTGAAGTTTGTCGCAGATATCAGAAGCGGCTTCGGAATAAGCCGTAAAAATGACTTCACGGCCGGAAGTCTGATATTTCAATGAGATAAGCAGGTCGGGTTCTGGTAAAACCCCTTTGCCTTGTTCCGGCCATTCGATTAACGATAGGGAACTGGCAGAAAAATAATCTTCTATTCCAAGATAGAGCAGTTCTTCCGGATCAGCGAGACGATATAGGTCAAAATGGTAAATATCCCGCGCATTGAGCTGATAATGCTCGACCAGAGTGTAAGTCGGGCTTTTAACTTTACCTGAATGGCCAAGAGCGTTGAGCAATCCCCGAACAAAAGTCGTTTTTCCCGCTCCCAGGTCACCTTTGAGGTGAATGCAGAATGCTGAATCGGGTAGTAAGGCCGCTAGTTTTGCAGCCAATTCCAGCGTAGCTTGTTCGTCTTTGAGCCAGAACATTAATAGATAAGGTTTGCTAGTCGACGCAGATGTGGCATCAAATCCATAGCCAGCGTGCCGCGTTCACCATCAAGTTCGGCTGCTTTATCCGCCGCCATCCCGTGAAGCGTTACTCCCACACAAGCAGCATCCATGATTGGAAAATGCTGGGCCAGCAGACCACCAATTACCCCTGCCAAAACATCACCCATACCGCCACTTCCCATTCCGGGATTACCCCAGGTAGAAAGGCGCGTGGGTGCTTCACCGTTGGAAATCAGTGTTCCTGATCCTTTAAGGACCACCACGCCACCATAACGTCTTTGCAGTTCATAAACTGCGGCAAAACGATCCGCCTGGATATCTTCTGAGCTGCAACCCAATAAACGGGCAGCTTCTCCCGGATGCGGGGTGAGCACCCAGTTATCATGATGTTGAGGATTTTTACTCAGCAGATTTAGTGCATCCGCATCCACAACCATCGGCAGGTTGGTTTCAATGGCTTTGTGTAATAATGCAATTGCCCATTCACTCTGGCCAAGACCGGGTCCAACCGACAGTGCATTTGCAGGATGCAGCAATTCTTCAAGCTCACTGGCACTTTCAACGCCATAACACATCAATTCAGGCCGGGCCAGATTAAGGATTGGGCCGTGGGCACTTCGGGTTGCAATGCTGGTTAAACCGGCACCTACACGAGCTCCTGCCTCAGCGGCAACTCGTGCTGCACCGGGCATACCATGATCGCCACCAATGATAAACAAATGGCCATATAAACCTTTATGACCTGTACGCTCGCGGGGCGCTAATCCAGCCGCATCGTTTTCCAGACTGACCCGACGCGCGATGGGGGTAAATACTTTATAGATAGCAGATGGGACTTTTAGCGAATCGAAGCAGACCTGGCCACAATAATTGGGGCCTTCGCCGGTAAATAGCCCTTTGTTCAGCCCCAGGAAGCTTAATGTGATTGTGGCATGAACAGCGGTTCCTAATGCGCGGCCGGTGTTCGCATGTAAACCGGAAGGAATATCCAGCGCTAAAACTGGTATTCGTTTTGTATGTTCATTGATAGCATTAACGGCTAAGGCATAGTAACCACTTACTTCACGATTGAGTCCAATACCCAAAAGTGCATCAACAATAACGTCTGTGGTGGGTAATTTTTCTTCAAACCGATGAATTTCAACACCGCTGGCAATAATTGCTTCACGGGCTGCAAGGGTTTCCTCGCTCATTTCTGTTTCATCGCCCACCTGAAAAATACTGACGCGATACTCTTCGGCTATTGCCTGTCTGGCCAGTTCAAAGCCATCACCACCATTATTCCCGGTACCGCAAACAACTAATATACGTTCAGCCTGGGGCCAATGACATTTAATGCAATCCAGCGCAGCCCTGCCTGCACGTGACATTAATTTTGCTGACGAAATATTATGTTGCTCTGTGACAATGCGTTCCAGTTCACGGGTTTGTTCAGCAGTGTAAAGTTCATGTGGCAAGGTCGACATAAAATAATATCCCGATGAAAAAATTCAGTTCACTATAATAGCCCGCATGGCCGATTCAAATACAGTGCAGTTATCCCGAGCGCTTTTAGAAGATATGCAGATCTGGGCGCGTTCATTAGGCTTTCAGCAGCTCGGGGTCAGTGATATTGACCTGTCAGCAGCAGAAGATCAATTGCAACAATGGTTAGCGCGCGGTTTTCACGGTGAGATGGAATTTATGCAACGTCATGGCAGTTTGCGAACCCATCCAGAAGAGCTAGTGCCCGGCACCATTCGCGTAATAACAGCCAGAATGGATTACTGGCCGGAAACCGCTACCGATGCATGGCAGGTGATAGGCGAGAGTGAATTGGGTTTTATCTCCCGTTATGCACTGGGGCGGGATTATCACAAACTGATACGTAAGCGTTTACTCCGGCTTTCAAAGCGGATTGAAGAGGCGGTTGGGGCAATGGGGTATCGAGTTTTTACTGACAGCGCTCCCGTGATGGAAAAAGCCCTGGCACAAAAATCCGGACTGGGCTGGATAGGCAAACATACCAATGTGTTAAACCGACAAAACGGTTCATATTTCTTTTTAGGCGAAATTTATACCGATCTGCCTTTACCCCTGACGGAACCGGTATCTGATCATTGTGGTTCTTGCACTGCCTGTATTGATATCTGTCCGACTCAGGCGATTGTTGCCCCCTACGAACTCGATGCCCGGCGCTGTATTTCGTACCTGACCATTGAGCTTCGCGGCAGTATTCCAGTGGAATTTCGACCTATGATGGGCAATAGGATATATGGCTGTGATGACTGCCAGCTGGTGTGTCCCTGGAACAAATTTGCTCAGATGACGACAGAATCAGCCTATCTGCCACGTGAAGGTCTTGATGCACCTCAGCTGGTGGAATTGTTTTCCTGGACCGAAGCAGAATTTCTGCAACGCCTGGAAGGCAGCCCAATCCGCCGCATTGGTTATGAATGCTGGCTGCGGAATATTGCTATTGCTCTGGGTAATGCCAAAACATCGCAAAAAATTGTGGCGGCATTAAAAGGCCGGCTTGAACATCCCTCAGAACTTGTACGTGAACATGTTCAATGGGCTTTGGAACAGCACATTAATCCGTCATAAAGCTGTCATTAACAATCGATAAAGTCCCGTGCCTGTATGTCTATTTAAACTGGAGCAGGTGTGAGATTAAGTGGGGTATCAAGATGGCTGGCAATATTTATGGCTGCTGGATTAATGATTGGCGTGCTGGCGGGTATATGGGGCTGGCAACAATTAGACAAGCCCTATCAGATTGCCCAGCAGTTCCAGCAATTTAAATCCCGATTTGATGTTGAAGTGCGGGTGTTGCTGGCCCGTTATCTCGCTTCTGGTGATGCCGATCTGCTTCAACAGGCTGAAACCCAGCTTGTTGAATTATCTGCCGTTGAACAGACCTGGCTCAATCAACAGGACAACCAGACGATTCAAACAGCCATTGCTGTACTTCAGGAAAAATTATTTGAAGTGCGTGAGGCTGGCAAACTGGCCGGTAATCCACAAGCGCTGCTGATTCAGAACGAGCGTGAACGAGATGGTGAGATTGGCCTTTTGATCGACTACGTTGAAAACAGTGAAGCGCAAGGACATCCCTATCAGCAATCTTTTACGGCACTACTGGCAGAATTAAGTCGTCAGCTGAATGATATTGGTCGCCTGCGGCAGCGGTATATCGAGTTGCAAACCAGCGATATTCAAACGGCGTTAGTTTCTGCGAACAATGCGTTTATCGCTAAGCTGGAACAATTAAATACCCTGCCAAAATTTGGCATTTATTCGGAAGTGAATACCGAAGCATTAATTCCCCAGGATCCGGAAGAACTAGGTCAACGTGGCATTGATTCATTATTATCACTGAGCGGGCGCTATGAAAAAGAATTAAGCAATACATTACAGTTTGATCAGCAGCTACAGCAAAAACGCGCGGCCTTAGGTGGCGAAATTTCTACATTTGCCGACACGCTGGATCATTTTCAGTTGAAAATAGAAGACATTAAACACTCCATCAGTCGGCAGGTGCAGTGGATCATGATGGGGGTCGTTAGCATTATTATCCTGACTATTTTGCTGTTCTATTTTTTACAGAAACGAATTATCCGTTTTCTGATTCAGCTGGAGCATTATTTCAGTCAGATGATTAAAGGTAACTTTCAACAGTCCCTGGTTTCGGAGTTGCCCTTTGTCGAATCGCGATCAGTTGAGCAATCGGCTCTGCAGCTGCAAAGTTATTTTGCTCAATTGATTGATAAGCTGAATCAGCAATCTCAAAATGTATTGTCTGCCAGTACAGATTTACAAACTGCATCAATGCAGGCGGTTAAGGTCAATCAACAACAGATTGCCGCCACCGAGGAAGTTTCGGCTGCGGTTACCGAGCTATCGTATTCCTTTAAAGAGGTTGCCCAAAGTGCCTCAAATGCAGCTGAATCGACAGAACAGGCTACACAGGCAACTGAGCAGGCCAGTCAACAATTAACCACTGCTGCCAATGCCAGTCATCAACTCGCTGAGGATTTGTTAGCATTTGAAAGCACGATGAATAAACTGGAACAACGTGGCAAGGATATCAGTCAGGTGCTGGTGGTGATTCAAAGCGTGGCTGAGCAAACTAATCTATTGGCCTTGAATGCGGCAATTGAGGCAGCAAGAGCCGGTGAGCATGGCAGAGGATTCAGTGTGGTAGCCGATGAAGTTCGACAACTGGCGACCCGTACCAAACAATCAACAGAAGAAATCCAGGCCATTATTGTCGATCTGTTGAATAGTAGCGATGAAGCCGCTGCAACGGTTCGGACCCAAAGTCAGTTTGCGGAACAATGTGCTGAACAAGGTTTTAAAGCTAAAACAGCGATGACTCCGGTAATAAAGGCGGTGCAGAATATTCATCAAGTCAATGCTTCCATCGCCACAGCCACTCAGCAACAGACGGCCGTAGTGGACGATATCGCCAGAAGTACCGAGCAGATTAAACAACGCTCCGATACCGTGAATCAGCAAATCACGGGAATTGAACAGGCTGGGCAAAGTCTCAATCAAGTCAGCCAGAATCTGAATATACTGGTGGGGCAGCTAAAACACTAAACCGAGTCGTAATTTGTAGTTGGAATTTTTATGAACAACCATTTTGAGCCACTCCTGCAAAAGCAGTTGAGTCGACGTTCAGTGCTGCAATTCAGTTTAGGTGCAATGCTGGCATCAGCCATGCCATTATCTTCTGCGGCTACGATGCTTCACAATCATGCTCAATTACTTGGCTTTACGCCGATTCCGGCCGCTGATTTACTGGATGAAGTAATGGTACCGGAGGGCTATCGGGCTGAAGTGTTTTACCGTTGGGGTGATCCTATTTCGGATGGCCCGGCATTTAATATGGATGCCAGCAACAGTGCCGCTGATCAAATGCAACAAGCAGGTATGCACCATGATGCCTTGCAGTATTTTCCGCTGCCTAAAGGTTCAGATAACAATGATCATGGCCTGCTGGTAATGAATCATGAATATCTGGATCTGGATGTCATTCATACCGATGGCAGCCATACCCATTCACCGGAAACCTATACTGCCGATAAAGTTACCAAAGAGCAAAATGCTCACGGTGTGTCATTGATTGAAGTCAGGCAGGAAAATGGTGAGTGGCAAATTGTCCGGCCATCGACCTATGCCCGCCGGTTAACGGCTAACACACCAATGCAGATCAGCGGCCCGGCAGCAGGACATGCGTTGCTGAGAACCCAAACCGATCCTGAAGGCAAAAATGTATTGGGTACATTAAACAACTGCGCCAATGGTAAAACACCCTGGGGCACGTATCTGACCTGCGAAGAGAATTTTCATTATTACTTTGTAGCTGATCCCAACCAGCCAAGAGATGCTGATACAGAACGCCGTTGGCAGCGTTACAAATTAGGTTTCAGCTATTATGGCTGGCAGCAGTTCGATAAGCGTTTTGAGCTGGATAAAGAGCCTAATGAAGCCAATCGCTTTGGCTGGGTGGTTGAGTTTGATCCATATGATCCGCAAAGCATCCCAGTAAAACGTACAGCTCTCGGCCGCTTTGCACATGAAAATGTGGCTCATAAAGCCGGTAAGGATGGCCGGTTGGCATTTTATTCGGGTGATGATTCCAAATTTGAATACATCTATAAATTCATTACCCGCGATGCATGGGATGGCACCCTTGGGGCACAGCATGGACGTCTGTTGGATGAAGGCATTCTATATGTTGCCCGCTTTGAAGAGGATGGCAGCGCCCGTTGGTTGCCGCTGGTGTTTGGCGAGAATGGCTTAACTGCTGAAAATGGTTTTGTCGATCAAGCTGATGTGTTGATTCATGCCCGTGCAGCAGCAGATATAGTGGGCGCCACCAAAATGGATCGCCCTGAATGGATTACCGTGCATCCACACACCGATGATGTGTTTGTTTCGCTAACCAATAACAGCGATCGGGGTAGTGAAGACAAACCAAGCAAAGATGCAGCTAATCCGCGTAACCACAATCTTTTTGGTCATATCATTAAATTCAGCGAAGCTGATGCCACTTCCACTGAGTTTAGTTGGCAGGTATTTGTTTTGGGCGGCGAAGGAGAGGGTGAACAGTTCGCCAATCCCGATGGTTTATATATCGATGACCGCGGTGTGTTATGGATTCAGACCGATGTCAGTTCCAGTGTAATGAATGATGGGCGGTTTAAAGAATTCGGCAATAACCAGATGCTGGCAGCCGATCCTGCGACTGGCGAAATCCGCCGTTTTCTCACCGGTCCCGTTGGTTGTGAAGTCACTGGCGTAATCATGACACCCGATATGAAAACCATGTGGGTGAATATTCAGCATCCAGGTGAAATGTTAGATGTTCTGCAAAGACGTGGCATTAATAAGTCGCCCCAAAATCCTAACGCGGCAAGTAACTGGCCCGATCATTACCCAAATGGCCGTCCCCGTTCTGCAACGGTGCTTATTACTAAAGATGATGGTGGTGTGATTGGGACTTGATAATTGGTAATTAACCACAGAGACACAGAGGGCATAGAGATTAATAAATAATGTAGGTCGGGTTAATGAAACGTAATCCGACACAAAAAAAATGATTGTTGGGCTTCGTGCCTCAGCGCCAACCTACGAATTTTTTATATTAACAACTTTGCTTCTCAATTAATCTGCGTAATCTGCGGATTAATATCTATTAAACCTCTGTGCCCTCTGTGCCTCTGTGGTTATATTTAAAAAATCTGCGGATCAAATCATGGTAGTTTTGGCTGAGAATAAGTTTTGATTAATATTTCAGGCAATTCATAGCCATTTGAGGCCCTAAATGTTTTCATCCTTGACGTTCAACATGATCGCTTTTGGCATCGCTGCTCTGGTCATCATTCTCGCTGGCAGTCGGTTGGCAAAATTGGCAGATGAACTGGCTGATCGGACTGGCATGGGGGAAGCACTGTTTGGAGTATTGCTGCTGGCGGGAGTAACTTCGTTACCCGATTTTGCCGCGACTTTAAGTGCCGCAATGGATTCACGGCCTGATTTAGCCATGAGTAATGTTATGGGTAGCATGGCAGTGAATCTGGTATTTCTTGGCATTGCAGACATCGTTTATCGCAAAGCCAATCTGGAACATGCCGCTGCTTCCCCTGTGAACCTGATGTTGGCAGGCTTGTTGATCGTTTTACTAACCCTGCCGTTACTGGCGATCGTCACACCTTCGGTTTCCTTCTGGGGTGTGCATCCGGTTACACCGGTGATCGTCGTCGCCTATCTGTTTGGTTTGCACTTGGTTCACCAGACGCAGTCAAGACCCATGTGGTTTCCCCGATCAACCCGCCAGACAGTTCCGGATAAACCTGAAAAACAACATCATGGTAGCCTGGCGGCGACATGGCTTGGGTTTATTGCCCTGGCTTTGGTGACCTGCATCGCGGGGTGGATGGTAATGGAATCAGCCAAAGGTATTGCTGATCATACTGGCCTTTCTGACACTTTGGTGGGTGGCTTGTTTACTGCCCTGGCGACTTCCACACCCGAATTGGTGACCACTATCGCCGCGATACGTTATGGCGCGCTGACCTTGGCAGTGAGTAATATCTTCGGTACCAACTGTTTTAATATTCTCGTGGTAGCCGCAGCCGATGCGGGCTATCCGCATAATTCCATCTATCACGATATGTCACCAGTACAGATGACATGGGGGTTGGTCAGTATTTTGATGACTGCCATTCTTTTGCTGGGCATGGTGCGACGCGAGACATACGGTATTGGTCGGATTGGTTTCGAAAGTGCCTTAATTCTCTCTGTTTATGTGATCGCCTTGGGCATCATTGTTTTAAATGGCTGAGACATTCCAATGTATTAACCACAGAGGCACGGAGAGCACAGAGGTTTATATAGATATTTATCCGCAGATTTCGCCGATGGGCGCAGATTAATGGAAAGTAACTTTGATTTAACCTTGCTGCATAAACCATCATGATTGGTGAATTCAAAAAAACTTTTGTGGGTTGGCGCTTAATTAACGAAGCATAACAATCACATCTTCATATGTCCGGTTACGCTGTGTTAACTCGATCTAAATCGTTTATTAATCTCTGTGCGCTCCATGTCTCTGTGGTTAATCCAAAAAATCTGCGTCCATCTGCGTAATCTGCGGGTTAAACCTTTGGAGTTCCGTTACCAAAAGCTTTGGATTCAATTGAAAGTTAATCTTTCGGCAAGTCCTTAAAAGCCGCGATGGCATCTTTTCTGGCCTGCTTGTAATCAACGACTGGTTGTGGATAGCCGCATTGTTCGCGTAAATCTGCTGGTGGATTATGTAATTGCTTGATTGGTACATCCTTTAATTCCGGAACAAAGCGTTTGATAAATAATCCCTGTGGATCGTAGCGTTCGGATTGCAGGGTGGGGTTAAAGACCCGAAAGTATGGCGCTGAATCGACGCCGGTTGATGCACTCCATTGCCAGCCACCGTTATTCGCAGCGAATTCGCCATCAATTAATGTCTGCATAAAATACTGTTCACCACGTCGCCAGTCGAGCAACAGCAGTTTGCTCAGGAAGCTGGCGGTAATCATTCTGAGACGATTATGCATCCAGCCGGTTTGATTAAGTTGGCGCATAGCAGCATCAACAATTGGAAAGCCGGTTTTACCTTCGCACCATGCTTTGAATCCGGCTTCATCTTCGCGCCAGATAACTTTTTCGGTTTCCGGTTTGAATGCTTTACCCATGCTGAGGCGTGGAAAATACAGCAATAATTGTTTATAAAAATCCCGCCAGGCGAGTTCACGCAACCAGTCATCATGACGCCAGTCACGGTTGGCTTCACCGCAATAAAACTGAATGGTAGCCAGTAATCTTCTCGGACCTAACTGACCGTTGGCCAGATACGGTGACAGGGTGCTGGTGGCCGGTTTGCTTGGAAAATCGCGTTGGCTTTTGTAATCATCGAGCTTGATTTCACAAAAAGCTGAAACGCGTTCCAAGGCTTTTTGTTCATTGCCGGGCCATAAGTCATCACGAAACTCACCGGCCCAATCGCATTTCAAAAAGTCAGGCTTTAAGGCTTTGCCCTGTGGTTTCGGCTCAGCATACGGGGCTTGCTGAATATCTTCGAGGATTTGCAGCCAGCGACGGTAATAAGGCGTGAATACTTTAAAAGGATCATCCTGCTGGGTTTTTACTGGTATGGCGACCAGTAAATCTTCGGCGAGCAAATGTACATTTATATTGGCTTTGCTTAAGACATTATTTACCGCCTGATCACGGCGTTGTTCATCCAGCGGCGTTTCGGCCTGAAACCAGATATCACTGATATTTTGCTGCTGGCAGAATTTCAATAATTCATCGGGCACATCGGTAAAAAAATCGACTTCGAGTAAATGAAACGGTATGCCGAGCTGGGCAAGTCGATCAGCGATATCCTGTAATACCGCTGCGCGAAGCCCTAATTTTGCCGGGGACTCATCATGTTGCATCCATTGTTCAGGTGTGGCGCAAAACACTACCTGAATTGGCCCGTGTTCAGCTGCGAGTGCCAATGCCGGATGATCATCCAGTCGTAAATCATTGCGTAACCAAACCAGTTGAGTTGCTTGCATGGAGCTTCCTTACGGTAAATTTTTGAACAGGAACTCAGCACGCTGGCTGATGGCCTGTTGTTCTTCTTGAGATTTGTTGTGCCAGTTTTTGACCTGCATACCGAGACGAGGGTTTTTACTCAGCAAATCCTGATGCCGGTAGACAAAATGCCAGTACAGCGTGGTAAATGGACAGGCATTCTCGCCACTGGCTTGCTTGGGATTAAATGGACAAGACTGACAATAATTGGACATGCGATCAATATAAGCACCGCTGGCAATATAAGGTTTGGAGCCGACGATGCCGCCATCGGCGTATTGGCTCATACCCAAGGTATTAGGAATTTCCACCCAAGCAACGGCATCGACATACATTGCCAGATACCACTCGTGAATAGCCTTTGGTTTGACGCCCCATAACAACGCAAACAAGCCCGTCACCATCAGCCGTTGAATATGATGCCCGTATCCATGATCTAACACCTGTTTGACACTGTGATGCAGACAGGCCATTTCGCTTTCGGCATCCCAATAAAGCGTTGGCAGATTACGCCGTGCATTGAGTGCATTCATCTGCAACCAGTCATCGCGATAGCTCCAGTAAAGCCCCCGCACATATTCCCGCCAGCCGAGGATTTGCCGAATAAAACCTTCCACAGCATTTAATGGTGCTTCATTTTTGGCATAGGCTTTTTCAGCCGCTGCAATAACTTCTGCGGGGGAGAGTAGTTTGAGATTCAGGCAGGTCGATAAGCGTGAATGATAAAGCCAAGGTTCATCAGTCCACATCGCATCCTGATAATCGCCGAAATGTTTCAACCGGTGTTTAATGAAATCTTTTAATGCCTCTAATGCCTGCTGACGAGTGACTGGCCAGTTAAAGCTTTCAATATTACCGTAGAGATTGGGCAGAAATTTTTCAACATCCGCTATGACTTGTCTGGTGATGTTATCCGCTTCAAACAATAAAGGAGCAGGCAATTTGGATGGTCCTTTTTTGCCAAAGCTTTTGCGGTTGTCCTTATCAAAATTCCATTGACCGCCAATCGGCTGATCATTTTCCATCAGGATTTGCCGGCTTTTACGCAGTTGGCGATACCAGAATTCCATTCGCGGTTGTTTGCGATTGGCTAACCAGGCTTTGAATTCTCCTTTTTCACTGATGAAATGCTGATCGGCCAGCCATTCAATCTCGATATCAGAGTCTTTAGCGCATTGTTGTATTTCATTTATAACACGGACATCACCAGGCAATACGCAGCGGATTTTTTCAAATGAATTGTGTTTTAACGTGGCAGATAAAGCCTCTGGGAAACTGGATTTTTTATCTTTTAACGTCCAATAAATCAGCGGATATTTCTCAGTATTTAGCTTTTCAGCAAAGTGTCGCATCGCCGATAAAAATAAAACCGTGCGCTGTTTACTCGATAAATATTCTGTGGTCTCCGCCGACACTTCCGCCATCCACAGTCGATCATTTTGCTGATCAAAGCCATCGAACAATAGACTCTCTGCATCAAGTTGATCACCGAGGATCAGGTTGAGATAACGCAGCTCAGACATTTAATGTCGACAGCGCGGCCAGCCACAAAAAAAACGCAGCACCATAAGAGAGATGTCCACGCAGCTGCATCAATTCGGCAGAATAAATTTCAGCGAGATGCTGCCGTTCGTATAAGTGCAAGCCGATAAATGATAAAGCAGCCAGCCACAGCCAGTAATGTGTAGGAGATAATAGCCAACACCAGGCCCATAGCATGGTGGAAACACTGACAATCACTACGTGCCGGGGCAGCTTTTCAACGCTGCTGACATACCAGAGCAGGCCACCAAGAAAACTGAAAATTAATGCCGCATAACTGAGCAGCCAGTCGATAGCATATAAATAGCCCAGCCAGCTCATAATCGCCAATCCTAAGAAAGGCAGCAGTCCGGCATAACCTAAAATTCTATGACTTTTGGAGATCATGAAGCCTCCTCTGCAGGTAAACGTAAGGTTTCAATCAGTAACTGTTTAGGGCGGAGTTTTAATAAAAATCGTAGCTGGATTTTGTACGCATCCAAATCAAAATATTGGGGTTCAGCATATCGCTGTTGCAGCTTTTCATAAGCATCATGCTGATTTTTGATGGTCCCAAGATAAAGCCATTGATCGACTAAATGAAAGTGCGCCGCGTCGTAATCGCCATCTGCCGGCAGTTCCGTAATTACTATTGGGCCTGACCAGGGCCAGGCCTGATTCTTCATGCCGGATAACGCAGTTTGCAATCGCAGGTTGTACCGTACTGCCGGCTCTTCATTGCAGCAGGCACCCAAACATTTTTTTAATTGATAACCAAAACAGCCATTTTTAGTTTTTTCCAGGCCGCAAAGTTTCTGACACAGCTGATGTTCATTAATTAGATCGAGCAGTTTTTTTCTGCCTGTTTTTGGCTACGGAATAATCCATAACGCTGACTGATATCCGGCGGCTGATGCAAGTCAGCCATTTCAATTGTGGTACGGTGGTAACCCTTATCATCAACCGTTAAAGCGATTTGATACAGTCGTTTTGCTTTGGTCTGGCGACGGTTATAGCGCGGCGTTTTACTTTTTATTAACTGGTTTTCCAGTAGCTGAGCACCAAAATCGGAAGGGGTTTCGATAAAATCGATATGTTGCAGCTGTTGTTGCATTTCGGTGTTGCGTAGCTTGCCATTCTGTACAAAATGACTGAGCACACGTTGTTTGATATTAATGGATTTACCGATATATAACAGCGCGCCTTGATCATCAAAAAACTGATAAACACCTGGGCGTTCTGGCAGTTTATTAATTTCAGCAATATCCAGATGACTGGGCAAGCGGGTTTGTTGTGATAATTGCTTACAGGCTTGCTGGATAGTGGATTCATCAAAATCGTGTTGAGTCTGCTGGAATAACTCAAGAATGACTTGGGCATCATCCATTGCCCGATGCCGTTGATTAATGGTCAGGCCGAGCCGGGCAACAATCGCATCAATACCATGACGACGTTGTTCCGGGTATAACAAACGACTGATTTTGACCGAACACAGCGTTTTGGCAGAAAAGGTTATACCAATACGCCGAAACGATTCGCGGATAAAACCATAATCAAATCGAACATGATGGGCGACAAACACTTTGTCCGCTAGACGTTGCTGCAATTCTTCAGCAATGTCGGCAAAGGACGGTTGGTTTGCCACCATTACATCGGTAATGCCAGTAAGTTTGCTGATCCACGGTGGAATGCTGACCCCCGGATTTATCAAGGTTTGCCAGCGATCGGTTTCCACCCCATTAGTGATTTCAATCAAAGCAATCTCGGTGAGACGATCACGAATTGAATTACCGCCGGTGGTCTCACAATCAAGTAATACCATTTTTTCAGGGAACCCAAATAAGGGGGTCATAAGTAGTTGACCTGCTTACGCTGACGACGACACCGCTCTGAGCAGTAAAGCACCTGCTCCCAACACTCACGCCATTTTTTTCGCCAGCTGAACGGACGGTTGCAGACCAAACAAAATTTGGATGGTAAGTGTGGTTTGAGATGCGCCATTACGATCACAATTTAATTGAGTGTAATGATCATCCTGCGCTTGTCGTGAAATTACCGTGAATTGAAATTGTTATAAATTGTAAATTTACTCTGGCACTTTAATCATATGCTCACGATAGTGCTGCAGTTCGCGAATAGAGTCTTTGATATCGTCCATCGCCAGATGTGACGATTTTTTCTTGAAAGATTTTTCGACTTTGGGCGCCCAGCGCCGTGCAATTTCTTTGAAGCTGCTAACGTCAAGATTACGGTAATGGAAATAGGCTTCCAGTTCGGGCATCAACCGCGCCATAAAGCGGCGATCCTGACAGATACTATTGCCACACATGGGCGAAATACCAGCAGGGACGTGCTTTTTCAAAAAATCGAGGGTTTCCTGTTCGGCCTGTTCGACCGTAACAATGCTGTTACGAACGCGGTCAGCCAGCCCAGAACCACCATGCTGTTTGGTATTCCATTCATCCATACCCGCCAGAATAGCGTCAGATTGATGAATAGCAATGATCGGGCCTTCTGCCAAAATATTCAGGTCGCTGTCAGTGACAATGGTGGCAATTTCGATAATATAGTCGTTATTAGTATCGAGACCGGTCATTTCCAGGTCAATCCAGATCAGGTTATGTTTGCTTTTGGCCATGGGCTCCGTCTTTTTATTACTACAGATTTAAGTGAACTATGTTGCCATTGATTGTATCAAAGGCTAATGTACACCACACATTATACGATTCTAACTGGTTTAAAAAATTATGAACGAATTTAGCTGGATATTTTTAATTGCACTCGCCCTGATGACGGGGATTGAGATCTGGTTGTCATTGCGTCAACGTCGCCATGTGCTGGCGAATCGCGATGAAGTGCCCGCCGCATTTCGTGAGCAGATCGGTTTGGCTGCACATCAGAAAGCTGCTGATTACACTGTGGCTAAAGGTGCTCAAATGCGACGCGAAAGCTGGTTTGGTGCAATTGTCTTAATCCTGTGGACATTGGGCGGTGGTTTGGCATTATTGTCCGGAGCCTGGGAAAGTCTGGGATGGTCAGCCATGACAACTGGTGTGGTTTTGATTCTGAGTTTTCTGGTAATTGGTTCATTACTGGAATTACCGTTGTCCTGGTATCGCACTTTTGTAATGGAAGAGAAATTCGGCTTCAACCGTAATACACCTGCCTTGTTTTTAGGTGACTTTGGTAAACAGATGTTGCTGATGTTGGTTCTCGGAGCACCGATTGCCTGGGTGACCTTGTGGTTGATGAACAGCACAGGTGAATTCTGGTGGTTGTATTTATGGGCCGCCTGGATGGTTTTTGCCGTGGTGATGATGTGGGCCTATCCAGCATTTATCGCGCCGTTATTTAATAAATTTACCCCTCTGGATGATGCCAACCTGAAACAGAAGGTTGAAAATTTATTGCAGCGCTGTGGCTTTAAAAGTCAGGGTATTTATGTGATGGACGGTTCACGCCGCAGTGGTCACGGCAATGCCTATTTCACAGGCTTGGGTAATAACAAACGCATCGTATTTTTTGATACGTTGTTGAATACGTTGAATGAAGATCAGATTGAAGCCGTCCTCGCTCATGAACTGGGACATTTCCGTCGCAAGCATGTCGTCAAGAATATGCTGATGATGGCTGTGATGAGTCTGGTTGGATTGGCATTGCTAGGTTGGGCATCAACACAGACCTGGTTTTACACTGGTCTGGGTGTCGAGACACAAAATAATGCGATTGCACTGATTCTGTTTATGCTGGTGATTCCGGTATTCAGTTTCTTCCTGCATCCGTTGATGACATCGATGTCACGCAAATACGAGTTTGAAGCAGATGCCTATGCGGCATCGGTTTCCAATGCCGATGACTTGATTACCGCGTTGGTGGCTTTGTATAAAGAAAATGCCAGTACGTTAACACCGGACCCTTTGGTGTCGGCTATCTATGATTCGCATCCGCCCGCATCTTTGCGTATTGCTGCATTACAAACACGAGCGGTTGTCTGAGCTATGCGTTATTTAGTGGCTATGATTTTCCTCACTGTCAGCGCTATGGCGCTGGCACAGGGAAAACAATTACACGATAACAACTGCATGCAATGTCATGCGTCACTGACTGACGGAAAACCAAATTCGCTATACACCCGGGATAAGCGGGGTGTTAAAAGTCTGGAGGGGTTAAATAAGCGCGTCGCTAATTGTGCGATTGCCGCTGATGTTAACTGGACTAAAGAACAACAAAATCAGGTGGTAGACTATCTTAACAGCCAGTTTTACAAGTTCTGATTAACGTAACGTAATACAATTTCGGCCAGCTGCTTTTGATTCATATAAAGCAACATCCGCACGTTCAATAATATTCAATGTGGTATCCCCCGGTTGATACTGGCTCAAGCCAACCGAAACAGTCACTGTTCCAATTGTTTCAGCGCTATCTTTTTTCTTCAGGTTACTCTCAGCCAGTTGCAGACGAATATTATCTGCAATTTGCACCGCTATGTTTGATGGAGTATCAATAAAAATCAGCGCCATCTCCTCCCCACCAAAGCGGGCTGCAATATGTGGTTTATCCACACAATGTTTTTTCAGCAGACTGGCAAAGAATTGCAGGACACGATCCCCGAGTAAATGACCAAACCTGTCATTTAACTGTTTAAAGTTATCGAGATCAAACAGGGCTAATGTAAATACGTTTTTACCTTGATGGCACAACTCGGCAAGTTCTTTGTTGAGGTAGCGACGATTTAACAGACCAGTTAACCCGTCAGTTATGGCTTCCTGTTTTACGGCTTCCAATTCTGATCTGAGTTTCAGAATTTCCTGTGTGGTTTCGGCCAGCTCTTGTTTCAGATCGCTGCCAGACTGTCCAAGTCGACGAGTATTTTCCAGTATTTCTGACAACACACCTTTGATTACTGAAATATCTTCGGATTGTTCCAGTTTCGTTTGCTGAACAGCTAAATCTTCTGAAAAGTCATCAGCTGCCAGTTCAACCTTATTGATTTGATTCATCGTATTGTCGACGACCAGTCTAAGGCCATTATTAGTGGCCTCAAGCCTTTCCGGCATGCCCATTAAGACGTATTTTTCATAAAGCTGCTGAGTGATTTCCGCTGTGATTTTCTGTTTCTGTTGTAATCGACTGTCAATCGCTTTTTTTAATGCCTGATTGGTGCCAGCGACATATTCGTACCAGACGGCGTAATTTACCGGATTAACCGGGGTTTGATGCTGATTGATAAAGGGTAATGCCCGGCGCAGATTTTCAGAGGCCTGATGAAAAGGTTCAGTGTAAACGGGTGGGAATGATGATGACGTTGACACAAAAAATCCTTCTTAGTGAGTTTTTATCAGACAAATTTGCGTTTTAATTTAATGAGAATTGGGATAATCAACAGTACAGCTAACCAAGGTAAATATTGTAAAAATAATGCACTGGGTGTATCAGCTTTGGCTACCAGATATGTCAGCATTAAAAAACTGATCATCGCCAGATTCTGTACCCAGTTATTAGCAGCCAATACGCTACCCAGCTGCATGATATCAGCATGCATCTGAATTAAAGCATTAAGTGGAATAATAAACAAACCGCCAAAAAAACCAAAGCCAATTATTGCTAAAGCGAACGGTATTACAGTATTAAGGTAGGGGATTACAAACAGCATGCTGATTAATCCAATCGCTCCCACCAAAATAACAGGGAAATGAATTTGTTGACGACAGAGTTTTCCGGCCAGAAGAGAACCACTGATAATGCCCAGGCCTGAGCAGGCTAATAATCCCTGAATGACAATCGTATTGTCTTCATTCAGCACAATTTTGGCAAAAGCTGGAAAGACTGCCAGCATGGTTTGGGATAACGCCCAGAATAATGATAATCCCAATATTGAAAACCAGATTATCGGATTGGTAGTCACCAGTTTTACATTGGTTTTTAGTTGTTTACCTTGCGTATAGGCTTCCCAGTTAAAACGTCGCTCTGCCTGGCTGGGAAGCAATATTGGCAGACGCCATGCCAGCCATAATTCTAATAATGACAATCCCACCAAACACCATCCCAGTGGGGCAATCAGCCGAATAATATCGGCTTCATTTTGATATTTCTGACCGCTTAACATGCTTTCAAACAAGATGGTGAAGACAAATATCCCACTTAGTATTGCCACGATGGTAGTGGCTTGCAGAAAACCATTGGCAGGGGCAAGTTCAGTTTTACCGGCCAGCTCACGGATATAGCCATATTTGGCGGGAGAGTAGATCGCACTTTGTGCTGCTAAAACAAAGGTTAGCGCAAAGGCAAAAATAAACCAGCCTTGATAATAGGAGAGTGTTATGAACAAGGTAACAATGACGGCAGAAAAAGCCGACCAGCGCATAATACCGGGTTTGGCAAATCGATCTGAAAGATAACCAGCCGGAGTAAACAATAAAATAAAGGGTAATAAAATTAAAGCATTAACAATAGCAGTCAGGCCGACTTGCGCCGCATCATCATAAATTTTGAAGATGGTGTTTTGCACAATAATTTTGTGGCCAAGGTCGACCATAGCGTTGATAAACGCCACAGCAAGAAACGGTCCTAAAGAGGACAGGCGTATAGTCATCTGTGGCTTAACTTTCGTCCTTTAACCTGACCGCTAAAACGTCACATCCAGCATGATGCAGTACAGCATTGGCGGTGGAACCCAGTAGCATTTTAATGCCTTTACGACCGTGAGAGCCCACGACGATCAAATCAACATTATTTTCCTCGGCAATACGCACAATGTCGCGACCTGGACTGCCAAATTCAATCCATTGATTATTCGGTTCAATATCAAACTTTTGCCCTAAAGCGGTCAGTTGTTTTTTGCCTGCATCGAGTAAAGCTTCGCGCATATCGGCATCAACACTAATCATTGGCTCATAAGCAAAATCTGTAAGCGGGAAATCCTCTACGATATGACATAAACTCAAACGAGTATTGTTGGCAGCTGCCAGTGCTTTGGCTCGATGAATCACCATATCCGTATGGTTGGAAAAATCCGCTGCAATCAAAATATGTTGATAAAGTGCCATGGGTCTTTCTCCTAGGGATATACAAGGCAGGGGATGCCCCTGCCTGAATAGTTTTTATTTTTCACTTTCCAGAAAACGTTCAGCATCCAGCGCCGCCATACATCCGGCTCCGGCTGAGGTAATTGCCTGACGGTAAATAGGATCCGACACATCACCTGCGGCAAATACCCCAGGAATACTGGTCTGGGTACCTTTCTTGAGGATAATGTAGTCGTGCTGCATTTCCAGCTGACCTTTAAACATTGACGTGTTAGGTTGATGGCCGATGGCAATAAACACACCCTGAACAGCAAATTCCTGAGTATTATCGGTTTCTGTGCTCTTGACCCGAATACCAGTGACACCAGCATCATCCCCAAGTACTTCATCCAGAGTATGATTCCAGAGAATTTCCACATTACCGGTTTCGGCTTTTTTCAGTAACTGATTACTGAGAATTTTTTCACTGCGGAAGCTATCACGGCGATGAATTACGGTGACTTTGGAAGCGATATTAGATAAATACAATGCTTCTTCCACTGCTGTGTTACCACCACCGATGACGGCAACAGGTTGATTTTTATAGAAGAAACCATCGCAGGTGGCACATGCTGAAACACCGCGCCCTTTAAAGGCTTCTTCAGAATCCATACCCAGATATTTTGCAGACGCACCGGTAGCAATGATCAAGGCATCCGCTGTGTATTCGCCAGCATCGCCGGTTAATTTGAATGGGCGCTGAGTTAAATCCGCAGTATGGATATGATCAAAGATAATATCGGTACCAAAACGTTCTGCATGTTTTTGCATACGCTGCATTAATTCCGGGCCTTGCACACCATCGGCATCACCAGGCCAGTTATCGACATCGGTGGTGGTGGTTAACTGACCACCTTGTTCAATACCAGTAATTAAAACGGGTTCTAAAGCAGCACGAGCAGCATAAACCGCGGCCGTATAGCCCGCCGGACCAGAGCCTAAAATCAATAGTCGGCAGTGTTTGCTGTCCGCCATAAGAGTGTCTCCCAGTATCGAATAAAAAACGAATCGATTAGAGTACCCATTGCTTTGCTTTTGGACAAGCATCAGCTGTTAAAACCTGTGTTAGAATTTGCGCTTAATCAATTGGCTTCATTGGAATTATCACATTGGCACAAGCGACAAAGGCAAACGACAAAAATAAACCGGATGCCACCGCTGGCGCAGTCGGATTCAGACTTCGGGAAGCTGCACTGATTCTGGCGCTGGCACTGGCGGCTTATTTACTTCTGTCTTTATTAACCTACGAACCGACGGATCCGGGGTGGTCAACTACCGGTACTGATGATCTGATCGCGAACAGGGGCGGTATTGTCGGAGCCTGGTTGGCAGATGCTTTGCTGTACGGTTTTGGTTTCCCAGCTTATCTTGCGCCATTTATGGTGGGCTTCAGTGGCTGGCTTTTATTCAGTTGGGGCAAACGTGCCGATGGCGACGATGCGTTACATTTCTGGGTATTGAAATCAGTTGGATTAGTGATGGCCTTGGCTGCAGCCAGTGGCTTGTCTTCCTTGAGTTTAATGGACTACGCCGATTTGTTGCCATTAGGGGCTGGTGGGGTGCTGGGCGAAGTGGTCGGCCATGGTTTTGAGTCGGTTTTTGGTGCATCCGGAACCAGTCTATTGCTTTTGGCGCTGCTATTGACCGGGGTAACGTTGTTTACCGGTTTATCCTGGCTGATGGTTATTGATCGTCTAGGTGCGATGGCCATGGTGGTGTTAATTCATGTGGCTCGCTGGAGTCGTGAACTAAAAGAAAATTTGCAGGTTAGACGCACCCGTCAACAACGCGAAGAAACGTTTATTGCCCAGAAAGAAAAAATGCAGCACAAGGCCAAAGTCCGAGTTGAGCCAAAGTTGCAGGTACAAGAGCCCAGCAAGCGCGAAGAAAAAGAACGTCAGCAACCCTTATTCGAGGACGCACCAGGCATGCCGACGCTGTCGTTGCTGGATCTGCCAAAAGCTGTCACAGCTGGTTACAGTGAAGATGTATTACAGGCGTTATCGCGGCTGGTGGAGTTGAAGTTAAAAGACTTTGGCGTGGAAGTGCAGGTGGTAGAGGTTCAGCCTGGCCCGGTAGTCACCCGCTTTGAATTACAGCCTGCAGCCGGTATCAAGGTCAGCCGCATCAGTGGTCTGGCAAAAGACCTGGCCAGAGCCTTATCAATCACCAGTGTGCGGATTGTTGAGATTATTCCGGGTAAACCCTATGTCGGGTTGGAAATTCCTAACGAAATCCGTGAAGTGGTTCGGTTACGCGAAATTCTGGCTTGTAGTGATTATGAAAACAGTAAATCCCCGTTGGTTATGGCCTTGGGGAAAGATATTGCCGGTCGGCCTGTGGTGGCAAATCTTGAAAAAATGCCGCATTTACTGGTTGCGGGTACAACGGGTTCAGGTAAGTCTGTCGCAGTAAACGCCATGATTTTAAGTCTGCTATATAAAGCCACCCCGAAAGAGGTCCGGCTGATTATGGTGGATCCAAAAATGCTGGAATTATCGATTTATGAAGATATTCCACATTTATTGACGCCGGTGGTTACCGATATGAAAGAAGCTGCCAATGCGTTGCGTTGGTGTGTTGCTGAAATGGAACGACGTTATCCATTGATGGCGGCGTTGGGCGTGCGAAATATCGCGGGGTTTAATAAAAAAGTACAGGATGCGATTGATAGTGGTGAACCGATTCCGGATCCAATGGCTGAAGTGTTGCCCGGGGAACCGATACCAACACTAGAGACTTTGCCATTTATCGTGGTGATTATCGACGAACTGGCCGATATGATGATGGTGGTTGGCAAACAGGTTGAAGAACTGATTGCTCGACTGGCCCAAAAAGCACGGGCTGCCGGTATTCATTTGATTCTGGCAACCCAAAGACCCTCGGTCGATGTCATTACCGGTTTGATTAAAGCCAATATACCCACACGAATGGCTTTTCAGGTATCGTCGCGAATTGATTCACGCACTATCCTTGATCAGATGGGTGCGGAGCAGCTGTTAGGGCAGGGCGATATGTTGTATCTGCCTCCAGGCAGTGGATTACCTGAGCGTGTGCATGGTGCCTTTGTCGATGATCATGAAGTGCATGCAGTGGTGAATTTCCTTAAAACCCAGGGCGGCCCAAATTATCTGGAAGAAATTACCCAGGATAATGCTGATGATGATAACGAGGGTGGCAGCGGAATCGGTGATGCCAGTGATGGGGAATCTGATCCACTCTATGATCAAGCAGTGCAGATTGTGACTGAAAGCCGTCGCGCGTCTGTTTCCGGAGTACAGCGTCGTCTGAAAATCGGCTATAACCGCGCGGCCCGCATTGTAGAAGCGATGGAAGCTGCAGGTGTGGTTTCAGCAATGCAAACCAATGGTAGTCGTGAAGTATTAGCACCCCCTCCTCGTAATTAATGCAATTAGTTAGTAACAGTTGATGTCTTAGTTGTTCCTGAAATGATTTGGAGTAAAGAAATGATAAAACGCTGTGCAACACAGTGGTTGATGCTTGGGTGCTTAGTTTTGCCATCAATGGCATTTGCAGAATCGGCTGTTGATAGGCTCAATGCGTTTGTTCAGGAGGTCTCACAGTTGGAAGCTGACTTCCAGCAAACCGTGATTGATACTGATGGTCAGGTCGTAGAAGAAGCAACCGGGCAGTTTCTGTTATCCAGACCTGGTAAATTCCGTTGGGATTATGAAACACCTTTCCCACAACAAATCGTGGCTGATGGCGAGCGTATCTGGTTTTACGATGTCGATTTGGAACAAATCACTGTCAAGTTACAGGATGAAGCCTTGGCGGAAACGCCGGCAGGTTTATTATCAGGTAATACCCTGCCTGAAGCGGAATACGATATTCAGGAACTGGAATCGGAAGACGATCTGCAATGGGTTCGACTGGTGCCAAAAGCAGATGATAACAATTACCAGACCGTCGCTTTGGCTTTTGATGAAAAGGGGATTCGTGAAATGCTGATGGTAGATAGTTTTGATCAACGTACCCGTCTGGTGTTTAAAAATCTGCAGATTAATCCTGATTTACCAGCATCAAGATTCGAATTTAAAGCGCCACCGGGTGTTGATGTGGTGGGCGACGTTCCCTAATGAGTCTGTTTGATAATCTGCATCCACAGGTCGGCCGCCCATTGGCTGATCGGATGCGGCCGCAGTCGCTTGAAGAATATATCGGCCAGCAACATTTACTGGCTGAGGGGAAGCCCTTAAGACAAGCCATCGCCACAGGCCAGCCGCATTCAATGATCTTCTGGGGCCCTCCCGGAACCGGTAAGACAACGCTGGCACGATTGATTGCCGGTTACTGTGATGCGGAATTTATCAGTATTTCGGCGGTATTGGCCGGGGTTAAAGAAGTTCGTGAAGCCGTCGCCAGAGCCAAACAGCTTCAACAGGAACGTGGTCGACGGACTATGTTGTTTGTCGATGAAGTACATCGGTTTAACAAGTCACAGCAGGATGCTTTTCTTCCCTATGTAGAAGACGGCACCTTTACCTTTATCGGTGCCACCACTGAAAACCCCTCATTTGAATTAAATAACGCATTGTTATCACGGGCACGCGTCTATGTGCTCAAGTCGCTGGAAATTAATGATTTAAAACTGATCATTGAGCGGGCTATGCAGGATGGTATACGTGGACTTGCTGGCCGTGATATCGCTATGAGCGATAAGTTACGTGAACAGTTGGCGCAAGCAGCCGATGGTGATGGCCGAAGGGTGCTGAACCTGTTGGAAATTGCTATTGATTTAGCAGACAGTAAACAGCAAACCGAAGTCGATGAGACAGATCTGGCCGAAGTGTTATCGGGCACTTTAAGACGATTTGATAAGGGGGGAGAAGCGTTTTACGATCAGATATCGGCATTACATAAATCGGTCCGCGGCTCTTCACCTGACGGAGCATTGTATTGGTTGTGCCGGATGCTGGATGGCGGTTGCGACCCGGTTTATCTGATGCGGCGTATTGTGCGGATGGCGGTTGAAGATATCGGTAATGCTGATCCGCGTGGCTTGCGTATTGCGCTGGATGCCTGGGAAAGTTTTGATAAACTGGGGCGTCCCGAAGGCGAATTGGCGATTGCTCAAGCAGTGGTCTATCTCGCCAGTGCGCCCAAAAGCAATGCTGTGTATACCGCTTTTAAAGCAGCGATGCAGGACGCCAAAAACTTTGGTTCAGCCGAAGTGCCTTTGCATTTGCGTAATGCACCGACCAAACTGATGAAAGAACTCGATTACGGCAAGGAATACCGTTACGCCCATGATGAGCCCGATGCGTATGCGGCGGGGGAAAACTATTTCCCGGAAACCATGCCTCAGCGACACTATTATCAGCCAGTGAATCGTGGTCTGGAAATCAAAATTGCCGAAAAACTGGCGCATTTAAGAGAACTGGATAAACAACGACGCTAATTCAATCAACCAGTATAAATATCGTAACGGGTATTTTTACTTTCAATGCTGACGTGTGGTTTTTGATCGGCGAAAAACTCAGCACCTTTAGGTCGTTTAACAGTTACCCGTTTTAACGCAACGTTACGTGCAATATTGAGTAAGTCGGCACTATTACTATCGGGGCCGACCAGCTGATGTAAAAGCTGCATTTCCTTTTTGACCAGAGCTGATTTTTCTCGTGTTGGATACATCGGATCCAGATAAACCACATCCGGTCTTTCAGCTTCGCTAAGGCTGGCTAAATACGTCGTAGCATTACCCTGGTGTAACTGCATGCGCGAGATAATTTGTGCCGTCTCTGCATCAGTTTGTGCTCGTTGCATCGCATCGGCCAATAGGGCAGCTACAAGTGGTTGCTGTTCAATCATTGTCACCTGACAACCAAGACTGGCAAATACAAAAGCATCTCTGCCAAAACCGGCAGTGGCATCAATGATGCTTGGATTAGCACCTTTTTTAAGGCCTACAGCTTTCGCCAGTGGCTGACCCCGACCCCCACCAAATTGACGTCGGTGCTGATTTTTACCGCTAACAAAATCGATAAAAACCGGGCCCCCCAGCTGGGGATAACGAATTTCCAGCCGGGTAGGGGTTAAAATCAGCTGGGCTTGTTCTGCATCAGGCAACTTCAATTTAAGATTAAGCTGCTCGGCCAGTAATACTGCCCTATCGCTCAAAGTGGCGTCGGTTACAGCCAGAGAAGTTATCTGAATTGTCACAGCAAATTATTGACTGATAATAAAATCACCAAAAGCACGGCTGCCTTTTCCGGTTTTAACATCAGTGATACGTTTACCCGTAGTAGTATCAATGATGGATACACTGTCACTACCCCAGTTGGAAACGTAGAGATGTTTACCATTGGCCGTTATATCAATACCTTCCGGGCTGTCTTCTACATCAATGGTATTAATACTCTTCTGTGTAGCTATATCTATCACCGATACGCTGTTTTCATCCTGATTGGTCACATAAAGAAACTTGCCATCAGGACTAGCCACCGCACAGTAGGGCCATTCACCAACCGCAATAGTGGCCGCTGCAGTCAAGTTATCAGTATCTATCATCGTCACACTGTTATCCTGAACATTAACGCTGAAAAGCCGTTGACCATCCGCCGTTAATGCAAGGCCAAACGGTGATTTACCAACCTTTATGGTTTCCAGCACCTGTTCAGTAATGGTGTCAATGATGCTGACAGTATTGTCATCACGGTTAGCAACATATAATCGGTTACGTGATTCATCGAGGATAATACCTGCAGGTGATTTCCCTACGTCGATACGATGCCGGATTTGTTGTTGATCGACGTCGACGATACTGATTTTATGTTCGTACCAGTCAGCAACATAAGCAATGCTGCCATCATGATTAGTGGCAATACCTACCGGTCCCTGACCGACTGCAATCTGGCTGATTTCAGACAATTTACGCGCATCAATAACAGAAATATTCTGACTATCAGGATTTGTAATCAGTACCCGATTTCCGTCCTGACTTAATGCCACTCCTGCCGGCGCCTTGCCAGCCTTAATCGTGCTGACTACTTGTTGTTCATTTATATCGATCACCGTTATGTCATCACTCAGCTGGTTAGTGATAAAGGCATAGTCAGTGGTCTCTGAACAGGCGCTTAACGAAGTCGTTATAAACATAAAAAAAGCGACCCGGTTAAGGGCCGCTTTCAGAAAAGCATTTTGGTCTTTCGAAAAAAGCATTATTTTTCCATAATGTTTTTCAGGTTTTCCAAACCGCTTTTATATACAGCAGTTACTGCTTCAACCGCTTCAGAATCAGACTGACCTTCTGGTACGGGTGGGTTATCCATGAAAGAACGATAAAACTTCCCACGCCATCTGACTTCTGTACCACCATCTACTTCATTTACATATATCCATGATTTGTAGGTAGAAACGGGCAAGGTGTAATAAGGTGTATCTTTACTGTTAAACGTAATGGTTTTAACGACGCTCATATCAGTGATCTTGTAAATCAAGGTCATTTTTTCGTCGTTAATTTTATCCAGCTCTTCGGTAATAGT
>DELT01000015.1:14062-30749 GCA_002354555.1 Methylophaga sp. UBA2689 | reverse complement strand
TCAGGTGAAGCATTAATCACTATTTTCTCATCAACTTCCTGACGAGTAGGGCCGTGCGCTGTGGCTACCAAAGGTAAGGCGATAACTGCGGCTGCAACGATTTGCAAAAATTTCTTCATTCTTAAATTTCTCCGTTTGATCGGTGGTTTACCAAAATATCTGCAGGAACTTTGAGTCAATACCCATAGAACTAGTTCCTCAAACTTAACATGGCGACAACACTTTAGCCGATACAGAATGGTTTTTCCACACAGCGATTTGACTTACCAACAGCGATTCAAGAAAATTACCGATCTTTATATCTAATATCGGCAGTAATAAATGGCGCCACTGATCAAAATCAGGGATTTGTATTTTAACCGTGGAGACAAAGTTATCTTCAGCGGTGTGGATATTGATATCTACCAAGGTAAGGTAACCGCTATCATGGGGCCGAGTGGTACGGGTAAAACCACGCTGCTGAAACTGATTGGCGGTCAGCTTAAACCGGATCGCGGCACTGTTGAAGTTGACGGCCAAAATGTCCACAAGCTTTCTCACTCCAAGCTCTACGAATTGCGCAAGCGAATGGGAATGTTGTTTCAAAGTGGTGCGTTGCTCACCGATCTGAATGTTTTTGAAAATGTTGCTTTTCCATTGCGTGAACATTCCAGATTACCCGAGTCCATGATTCGTGATTTGGTGTTGATGAAACTTCAGGCAGTGGGGCTAAGAAATGCCAGGGATATGATGCCGGCTGAGTTATCTGGTGGTATGGCACGCCGAGTTGCTTTGGCCCGGGCCGTCACACTGGACCCGATGATGATTATGTACGATGAGCCTTTTACCGGACAGGATCCCATTTCAATGGGGACGCTGGTGAATCTAATACGCCGCATCAACGATGCAATGGGGCTCACCAGTATTATCGTATCTCACGATGTCGCTGAAACCACCAAGATTGCTGATGAAATTTATCTGTTATCCGGCGGAAAGGTCATTGAGAAAGGTGATCCCGACACGCTGAAAACTTCTGGCTCGGAGTGGGTCAAGCAATTTTTACAGGGGTTGCCAGATGGACCGGTTCCGTTTCATTACCCGGGTAATGATTTTAAAAATGATCTGTTGAATTCAAAGGAAACACAATGATCGAGCTGCTGCGCAGCCTTGGTCGCTGGGGACAAAATACCTTTCAGCGACTTGGACGGGGCCATTTGTTCTTAGTGCAGATGCTGGCAGGGATTCCAAGCTCGGTATTCCGCTTTTCACTGGTTATTCAGCAATTATTTTATGTGGGCGTTTTATCAATACTCATCATATTGATATCCGGCTTATTTGTCGGCATGGTTCTTGGGCTTCAGGGGTATAATACGCTGGTAGATTTTGGTGCTGAAGAATCCTTAGGTGTGCTGGTTTCATTGTCATTAGTCAGAGAACTTGGTCCGGTTGTCAGTGCATTACTGTTTGCTGGTCGAGCTGGTTCGGCCCTGACGGCTGAAATCGGTTTAATGAAAAGTACAGAACAGTTATCAGGTATGGAAATGATGGCTGTTGACCCGATGCGCCGTATCATTGCTCCAAGGTTTTTAGCCGGTCTTATATCCATGCCATTACTGGCCGCTATCTTCAGTGCTGTAGGAATATTTGGTGCTTTTTTGGTTGGACATGGCCTGCTCGGTGTCGATGATGGTGCTTTCTGGTCGCAGATGCAGGCTAAAACTGACTGGTATGAAGATATCCTGAACGGGGTAATAAAAAGTATTGTCTTTGGTTTTGTCGTGACATGGATTGCTCTGTTTGAAGGTTATGATGCTTCACCAACTTCGGAAGGTGTGGGGCGCGCCACAACGCGGACAGTTGTCCATTCCGCTTTCGCTATTCTCGGCCTGGACTTTGTTCTGACTGCGTTGATGTTTGGAGATGTTTAAATGAATTCGAAAAGAAGTACCGAAATTATGGTCGGTTTGTTTGTCGCCGCTGGCATGGCAGCCTTATTTGTGTTGGCTATGAAGGTCAGTAACCTTGGCGATATTACTGATGAAAAAGGCTATGAAGTCGTCGCCAATTTTCAGAATATTGGTGGTTTGAAGCCACGGTCTCCAGTAACGATGGCCGGGGTAAGAGTTGGTCGTGTGACATCAATATCACTGGATCCTGACACCTATGATGCAAAAGTCACCATTAATATCTATCCACAGTATGACAACATTCCGATAGATACCTCTGCCAGTGTCTTTACTGCAGGTCTGCTGGGAGAGCAATACATCAGTCTATCGCCGGGTGCGGATGATTTTTTCCTGGAAGACGGTGATGTGATTGATTTAACGCAACCGGCAGTAGTACTAGAGCAGGTAATTGGCCAATTCTTGTACAGTACAGCGGAAGGTGAATAAGATGATTAAACTTAAACAAGTTTCTCTCCAGTTTATAGCAGCATTTATGCTGGGTATGCTGGCGTTCAGTGCATCTGCTCAGGCGATGCCGGAACCACAGGCTTTAGTCAAAGAAGCCTCAGACAATATGCTGAAAGCTTTGAAGGACAACGAAGCTGAACTGGAAACCAATCCGCAGAAAATCTATACGCTGGTTCAGGATATTCTGTTTCCGCATTTCGATTTTGAGCGTATGGCCAAGCTGGCATTAGGTCTAAGCTGGCGCGATGCTTCACCTGAACAACAAGCTAAGTTTGTTGAAGAATTCCGTTTGTTACTGGTCAGAACCTATGCCACTGCAATGCTGGAATATACCAATGAAGAAATTCGGTTTTTACCTTTTCGTGATGATGTGGAAAAAGGTCGGGTAAGTGTGCCAATGGAAGTTGTACAACCAAACGGTCCATCAGTTCCAATGGCATTATCACTCTATAAAAACAAGAACGATGAATGGAAAGTTTATGATGTCAAAATTGAAGGCATCAGTCTTGTGACTAACTACCGTTCATCATTTAACCGTGATATCAGAACCAGCGGCATGGATGCTTTGATAGAAAGTCTTGCCAAACGTAATGATAAAGCCAGATGATGAAGCTGATTTTTGATGATGCCACCAAACGTATCCTGGTATCTGGTGAGTTGACGTTTGATACGGCAGCTAGCGGTATCAATATGACAGATCAATTGTTTGCTGAAACGGATACGCTCGATGTTGATTTAACTGAAGTCAGTCGCAGTGATAGTGCCGGATTGGCCTTATTAATCGAATGGATGCGTCAGGCTGAAAAATTAAATAAGCCGATTCGTTATTTTAATATGCCAGCACAGATGCTGGCGATGGCAGAAGCAAGCGGACTGGAAGAACTTCTTCCTCTGCAATAACTATAATTTAAGTGGTGAAACATGAAAGCAGCAGATATCAAAGTAATGATTGAAGCAGGCTTACCTGATGCTGATGTTGAAGTGTTTGGTGAAGATGGCCAGCATTTTGATGCGCGGGTTTTTAGTCCGTCATTCTCTGGAAAAAGCCTGATAGAACAACACCGTATGGTCAAAGCAACCTTGGGTAACAGCTTCAGTAGTGGTGCTGTGCACGCATTGTCACTGAAAACGGGCGTCTCTCGCTAATCCATTCCCTTAATCTTCCAGAGCAAACTCATGGACAAATTAATCATTAAAGGTGGTGTCGCGCTGGATGGCGAGATCCGTATTTCCGGTGCCAAAAATGCGGCGTTGCCGATACTGATGGGCGCATTGTTAGCTGATTCGCCAGTTCGTATTGGCAATGTGCCACATTTACATGACATTACAACCACTCTTGAGTTGTTAGGCCGTATGGGCGTAACGCTAACCGTTGATGAACGTTCAGGGGTGTTAATTGATCCTTCGACGCTGACCATTACCGAAGCTGCTTATGATCTGGTCAAAACCATGCGGGCATCGATTCTGGTGCTGGGGCCGTTACTGGCCCGTTTCGGTAAAGCGGATGTATCTTTGCCGGGCGGCTGTGCGATTGGTTCGCGTCCAGTGGATCTGCATTTGCGTGGTCTGGAGCAGATGGGCGCAGAAATTAAAGTGGAAAACGGTTACATTCGAGCTACCAGTGGTAAAGGCCTCAAAGGTGCTCATATCTTTATGGATCAGGTCACGGTAACCGGTACTGAAAACCTGATGATGGCGGCAACGCTGGCTAAAGGTACAACCATAATTGAAAATGCGGCGCGAGAGCCGGAAGTTGTTGATTTGGCCAAATACCTGAATCAAATGGGCGCGAAAATTACCGGTGCCGGTTCGACAACGATTCAGATTGAAGGGGTGGAAAAACTGAATGGTACTCATTATGCGATTCTTCCAGATCGTATTGAAACCGGTACTTATCTGGTGGCAGCAGCAATTACTCGTGGTCGTGTCAAACTCAAGGATACCGATGCCAATCAGTTGGAAGCGGTATTGCTCAAGCTGGAAGAGGCTGGAGCAAAAATTGAAATTGGTGAGGATTGGATCTCCCTGGA
Organism: Methylophaga sp. UBA2689; assembly: GCA_002354555.1. Lineage (GTDB taxonomy): Bacteria > Pseudomonadota > Gammaproteobacteria > Nitrosococcales > Methylophagaceae > Methylophaga. The sequence continues at coordinate 26,326 of DELT01000015.1, read as the reverse complement.
TATGGAAGGCAGACGTCCTAAAGCTGTCAATATTCGTACCGCTCCTTATCCGGCTTTCCCAACGGATATGCAGGCTCAGTTCACTGCGCTGAACAGTATTGCAGATGGGCAGGCTACTATTGTCGAAACCGTTTTTGAAAATCGCTTTATGCATGTGCAGGAAATGCAGCGTATGGGCGCAAATCTGCAAATCGAAGGTAACACGGTGGTGTGCAAGGGTCAGGAAAAGTTGACTGCAGCACCGGTGATGGCAACTGATTTGCGGGCATCAGCCTGTCTGGTTCTGGCGGCTCTGGTAGCCGAAGGAGAAACCCAGGTCGAGCGTATTTATCACATTGATCGTGGTTATGAATGTATAGAAGAAAAATTGCAGCAATTAGGTGCACGCATCCGCCGTATCCCAACCCAGGCAAGGGTGGCCTCTAATGGCTGAAATGATAACGCTGGCTCTATCCAAAGGTCGCATATTTGAAGAAACTCTGCCGCTTCTGAAAGCGGCTGGTATCGAGCCATTGGACGATCCGGAAAAAAGTCGCAAATTGATTCTGGAAACCAATCTTCCGGATGTGCGCCTCATTATTGTGCGTGCCTCTGATGTTCCTACTTATGTGGAATATGGTGGTGCTGATCTGGGCGTGGCAGGTAAGGATGTATTGATGGAACATCCGGAGGCCGAGCTTTATGAACCGGTTGATTTGAATATCGCGCGCTGCAAATTGATGACTGCTGGTAAAAAAGATGCTGAAGAACCGCAGGGCCGTTTGAAAGTAGCGACCAAGTTTGTCGAGAGCACCAAGCGTTTTTATGCCGAGCAGGGGCAGCAAGTCGAGATCATCAAACTTTATGGCTCCATGGAGCTGGCACCTCTAGTGGGTATGGCGGATCGAATTGTCGATGTGGTGGATACAGGTAATACGTTACGAGCTAATGGTTTGATACCAATGGAACATATCGCGGATATAAGTTCGCGATTGGTGGTCAATAAGGCATCCATGAAAACCAAACATGCGCGTATCCAGCAATTTATTGAGCAGATCCGCAAAGCAGTAAAAGAGCAGGCAAATGATTGAAATAAGTGAATTGAATTTCCAGCAAGCTGATTTCTGGCCAAAGCTTTCCGAGCTGTTGGCCTGGGAAGGTGTCTCTGATGCGGCAATAACCGACACGGTTAGAAATATTCTGGCAGATGTTAAACAACGTGGTGACCAGGCCGTCGTTGAATACAGCCAACGATTTGATCGGGTTAAAGCAACCGCTATGGCAGAACTGGAAATTCCATTGGAACGGGCTGCAGCGGCATTGAAATCTATCCCTGCTGCACAACGTCAGGCGTTGGAAAAAGCAGCTGAACGTGTACGTCAGTACCATGAACACCAGAAACAGGAATCTTGGCATTACGTAGAGGCTGATGGCACTTTACTGGGTCAACAGGTCACGCCATTGGATCGGGCCGGGCTGTATGTCCCTGGTGGTAAAGCCGCTTATCCTTCATCGGTATTGATGAATGCCATTCCAGCCAAAGTCGCCGGGGTCCAGGAATTAATCATGGTGGTGCCGACACCGGATGATGAAGTAAATGATCTGGTGTTAGCGGCTGCAGCGATTGCGGGTGTTGATCGAATTTTTGCAATTGGTGGCGCGCAGGCTGTTGCAGCGTTGGCTTATGGCACCGAAACAATTCCACAGGTCGATAAAATTGTAGGACCGGGCAATATCTTTGTAGCGACTGCAAAAGGCATGGTGTTCGGGACCGTGGGTATTGATATGATTGCCGGACCATCAGAAATTCTGGTGATTTGTGATGGCAAGACCGATCCAGACTGGATTGCCATGGATCTGTTTTCTCAAGCTGAACATGATGAAGATGCGCAATCGATTCTGATTTCTCCTGATGCAGATTTTCTGCAGAAGGTGAAACAATCCATTGCTCGCTTGTTACCAACCATGGAACGTAAGGCCATTATTGAAACGTCACTGAATAATCGTGGGGCAATGATTCTGGTCGAGGATATGCAGCAGGCGGTTGAAGTCTGCAATTATATTGCGCCAGAACATTTGGAATTGTCCGTTGATGAGCCGATGGAAATGGCCAAAAAAATACGTCATGCCGGTGCGATTTTTATGGGACGTTATACTCCTGAAGCATTGGGTGATTACTGTGCCGGACCAAACCACGTATTGCCGACATCCCGAACTGCCCGTTTCAGTTCGCCTCTGGGCGTTTATGACTTTCAAAAACGTTCCAGCCTGATTCAGGTCTCACCACAAGGTGCCCAAAGTCTCGGCCAAGTTGCATCAGTGCTGGCGCGCGGTGAAAGTCTGACTGCACATGCTCGCAGTGCTGAGTATCGTTTACAGGAAAAATAATGAGCCGCTTCTGGAGTGATTTTGTTCATTCATTAGAACCTTATGTGCCGGGTGAGCAACCGCGCGGGCATAATCTGGTTAAGCTCAATACCAACGAAAACCCGTTCGGTCCCTCGCCCAAAGTGCTGGAAGCCATTCGCATGGCCACAACCGAGCGTTTACGTTTGTATCCTGTTCCTGATGGCGGCCCATTAAAACAGGCAATTGCTGATTACCATAAGGTACCAGCCGAAAGTGTGTTTGTTGGCAATGGTTCGGATGAAGTATTGGCGCATGTGTTTAATGCTTTTTTCAAGCATGGAAAGCCGGTTTTGTTTCCTGATATCACCTATAGTTTTTATCCGGTGTATTGTCAGTTATATGAGATTGATTCGGTTTTAGTGCCATTGAATACTGACTTTGCAATCGATATCACCGACTACGAACGTGATAACGGCGGTATTATCCTGCCCAATCCCAATGCCCCGACTGGCTGTTTATTATCGCTGGACGACATTCGTCGGCTGGTGGAAATGAACCGCGACACGGTGGTGGTCATTGATGAGGCGTACATCGATTTTGGCGGTGAAACTGCGATTCCGTTAACGCAAAGATTCCCAAACCTGCTGGTCACCCAAACCTTGTCTAAGTCTCGTTCTCTGGCAGGTATGCGCATTGGTTTTGCGGTAGGTCATCCAGAGTTGATTGAAGCATTGGTCAGGATAAAGGATAGCTTTAATTCCTATCCGCTTGATAGTCTGGCGATTGCTGCCGGGGTCGCAGCTTATCAGGATGAGAGCTACTTTAAACAATGTCAGCAACAAGTTATTAGTGAGCGCGAATGGCTAACTCAGTCTATGACAGAATTGGGTTTTGAAGTTTTGCCTTCGGCGGCGAATTTTGTGTTTGCCAAACATCCGCAACACGATGCTTCAACATTAGCGGCGGGCTTGCGGGAAAAAGGGGTGATTGTTCGCCACTTTAACAAGCCGAGAATTGATCAGTTTTTACGGATCAGCATTGGCAACCATACTGAAAATCAATTATTGATGAGCCAACTCGATTTGCTGGTTTAATTTTCTGTCGCGGTGCCCAGCAGTTCACGTAAGCGCTGACGATCCAGTTCATATTGCATATTCAGCGTATCAATTTCAGTTTGTAACTGTTGAATGCTTGACTGATTATTATCAAGTTCCTGTTGCGCAGCTTGCAGGCGACTTTGCAGATTGGCACTGAGACCAATACCGCTTAATTCATTATCGGCAGCTTGCTGTTGTACCTGCTGCAATCGTTGCTGCAAACCCTTACGCTTCTTTTTTAATACTTCAATACGTTTTTCTCGGTATTGCAGGTCTTTATTACGTTCATTAAGCAAATCCTGTTCGGATTGATAGGCGGAAAGCAGGTTATGATCATAAATAGCCTGTTTACGTCGTTTTTCGGCTTCTATTCTGGCGGCTTCTTTAGCCTGTCTTTGTTGCTCGAGCTCCAGTTTTTTCTGTATTTCACGCTCAGCTATTTCCGCTTCAGTCGGTGCAGGGGGAACCCGTTTAATAACCCGCATCGTTTTCTCATCCAGAATATCGTAACCTTGTTGTGCAACTTCTGCCGGTAACGTTTTGCTTATCGTGGGTATACCGTTTTCGTCAGTAAAACGGTACAGTTGATCCGCGGATACGGTGGTGGCGATTAATAATGTTGCGCTTAGCATCAAAGCCGCTACAAAGCGTATTGAAATCATTATGTTTTCCCAGAGAGCCTTATTAAATTGAGCTTTATTGAACATTTTATTCTGTTTGTCATTTCTTTGCTGGCAAATACTTTTTCGGCATTAAGTGGCGGTGGTGCAGGATTAATCCAGTTCCCGGTTTTGATATTCCTTGGCTTGACGTTTTCTGTGGCTTTAGCCACCCATAAAGTGGCCAGTGTAGCGTTAGGAGTAGGCGCAGCGTTGCGTTACATTTCTACCAGCCGACTTGAACGTCAGTTTGTGATATTGCTGTTGGTGGCCGGTCTGCCGGGGGTAGTGATCGGTGGCAGTGTGATATTAATGGTACCAGATCGAATCGCAGAGATTGCCCTGGGCGTATTAACCGGATCATTAGGCATATATTCATTATTTAAACCGGCTTTAGGACAGTTATACACGCCGTTAAATCGTGAACGCAATGGTTACCTGATTGGTGCGATTATATTGTTTTTTCTGGGCATTCTAAATGGATCCCTCACCTCGGGAACCGGGCTGTTTGTGACCATATGGCTGATATTATGGTTTGGCATGGATTATCAGCGTGCAGTGGCTTATACGCTGATTCTGGTTGGATTATTCTGGAATGGTGCAGGCGCGATCACCCTGGGTATTCTGGGTGAAATAAAATGGGACTGGATTCCTGCGTTACTGTTAGGTTCATTATTGGGTGGTTATCTCGGATCCCATCTGGCTTTACGGTGGGGCAACCGGTGGATAAAACGCAGCTTTGAAATAGTGACCTTATTAATTGCTATCAGATTGATTTGGGGGCCTTTCTAGGGCTTGTTGGTTTTTCAGTCACAACCCGAAGGGCTGGGACTATTTTTGCGACCGCCTGCGTTGTATGAAATACATCCCTGTATTTCAACGCTACGCGGCCAGCGAAGCTGTTCAAATGCGTTCCAGACGCATTTGTCAAAGACTTATGTAGGAAAGCTACACGGCGTGCTTTCCACCTTGTCGGACACAAAAATAGCCGCCAGCAGTGGTGGATATGAAAGACCAACAAGCCCTAAAACTCAGACCCCATATTGTTCCCGATAGGCTTTTACCGCAGGTAAATGTTGTTGTAAGTCATGATGACCCTGCAGATAGCTGAGTAAGTCATTAAGACAGATAATACTGACAACGGGGATCTTATGTGTTTGCTCAACCTGTTGAATAGCGGATAATTCGCCCTGACCACGTTCCTGACGATCCAGTGCAATAATGACGCCTGCTGGATCAGCGCCTGCTGCACGAATGATATCGACAGATTCTCCTACGGAGGTCCCGGCGGAAATTACATCATCAATTATTAGTACCTTACCTTTAAGCTCCGCGCCGACCAGTTGTCCGCCTTCACCATGATCTTTTTTCTCTTTACGATTAAATACATAGGGTACATCGCGATCATGCTGATCGGCCAATGCAACAACTGTAGTGGATGCTAACGGGATACCTTTATAAGCCGGACCAAATAACACATCATAATCAAGCTTGGATTCGCTTATAGCCTGGGCGTAAAAACGTCCCAGCCGGGCCAATGTTGCACCGCTGTTAAACAAACCGCTATTAAAAAAATAAGGACTGATACGTCCGGATTTGAGGGTAAATTCACCAAAGCGTAAAACACCGGTTGCTAGGGCGAATTCGATAAAGTCGCGTTGATAATCTTTCATGAGTTTCCGTTATGAATCAAATAAACAGCTATCTGGCCGAACAGGTTAGGTAATAAGCGAATGCCAAGCGTATCTTTATGTTCGTGATTCACCACGCTGCGGTTCACCTCACTAAAACCATACTGGTCACAGAGCTTTTCAAAATCTTTCAAAGTACATAAATGGATATTGGGTGTATCAAACCAGGCATTTGGCAGGTTTTTGGATACCGGCATTTTGCCCCGTAACCCGAGTTGAAAACGGCATTGCCAATGGCCGAAATTAGGAAAACCGATAATTCCCTGTTTGCCAACCCGCATGATTTCTCTGAGCAGAAAGTCAGGACGTTTAACTGCCTGAAGGGTTTGTGACAGAATGACAAAATCAAAGCTCTGATCACCGAACTGACTGAGACCTTCATCCAAATCTGCCTGAATGACGTTAACACCACCTGCAATACATTCGGAAAATTTGCTGTTATCTATTTCCAACCCGTAGCCGGTGACATTGCGTTGTTGCAGATGTTTTAACAAAGACCCATTGCCGCAACCCAGATCGAGCACATGGGCATTATCTGGGATCCAGTCACTGATAATTTGTAAATCAACCCGTAAAGTCATCAGCTATTCACCTCTTTTGCAACTTGCTGCATATAGCTGGCAAAGATTTCCATGTAGCGGGGGATAGGCATCAGGAAAGCATCATGTCCCTGCGTGGCTTCAATTTCGGCATAACTTACTGACTTGCCGGCACTGAGCAAGGCATCGACAATTTCCAGTGAGCGTAAAGGTGAAAAACGCCAATCACTGGTAAACGAAATAATCAACGATTTGGCCTGAATGGCTTTGACTGCTTGTGTCAGATCGTCGTCAAACTCCTTGGCCGGGTCAAAATAATCCAGTGCTTTGGTCATTAGTAAATAGGTATTGGCATCAAAACGTTCTACAAAGCTTGAGCTTTGATAACGTAAATAACTCTCGATCTGGAACTCAACATCATAGCCATACTGAATTTTGCCACTGCGCAATTCACGACCAAATTTTTCGCCCATTGCTTCATCGGACAGATAGGTTATATGGCCCAACATTCTGGCCAGTCCCAGTCCCTGTCGTGGAACAGTATCGAATTCCTGATAGCGGCCCTCATGAAATTCAGGATCAGACTTAATGGCTGTCCGGGCTACTTCATTAAATGCAATATTCTGTGCGGATAATTTTGGCGCTGCAGCGATAACCAGAGCATGACCAACCCGCTCGGGCAGTGTAATTGCCCAATCCAGGGCTTGCATGCCACCAAGGCTACCGCCAACCACCGCGGCCCATTTATGGATGCCTAATGAATCCGCCAGTATTGCCTGACTTTTTACCCAGTCAGCGACCGTCACAATGGGAAAGTCGGGACCATATAATTTGCCGGTTTCAGGATTAATAGTATTAGGGCCTGTGGAACCTTTACAACCGCCAAGATTATTTGGGCACACCACAAAAAAGTGATTGGTATCAATGGCTTTTCCTGGCCCAATCGCCGTATCCCACCAGCCGGGCTTACGGTCTTCCAGAGAATTAAACCCTGCAGCATGATGATCGCCAGACAAGGCATGGCATATAAGTACAGCGTTACTCTTTTCTGCGTTTAACGTGCCATAAGTTTCGTAAATCAAATCGAATTGTGGCAACGTTCGCCCACAATCCAGCGCCAACGGCTTATCAATATGCAAATGAGAAGGGGTTACCAATCCGACAGAGTCAGCTGGCAGGGAGTCCGACATAATGTACTGTGTCCTATAAAATTAATACTGGGGGTACGCTGTGCCGAGCAATAAAGGCATCACCAGCATCGACAGAACCTGTAGCCCTAAGATGACAACCAATGGCGATAAATCAATTCCCCCCATTAACGGCATCCTTTTGCGTACTGGGTCCAGCAAAGGCGCATTTATCGCCTGAATCAGACTGGCGACGGGATTATAACCTTGAGGGGCCAGCCAGCTAAGCAGCACTTCAATAATAATAGTCACCGTAAACAGACTGATAAACAGTGAGAATAATTCTGCAGCAGTCAGCAGGACCAAGCCAATGAGGGCGGGCCATGCCCCCGCCAGACTCAGCAACAACGTCAGTTTGACTAATGTGACCAGAATCAATAGCAGCAAAACGGCAGAATCAAATTTTCGGGTACTGGGCATAAAACTGCGTAACGGAGCACAAAGTGGCTCGGTGATTCGGATAATTGTCTGAATCAGGGGATGGGTAAATGAAGTTCTTATCAGCGGTAACAGCAACCGTATGGCAACGATATACATATAAAGCTGGAAAAGTGTTTCAATCAGAAACATCAGCGGATTTGAAAAATAGCTATTAGGCATGGTCTTGTCCCAGTTCATTGGCCAGCTCTCTTGCGCGTAATGCCGCGGCCACTAATGCGTTCTCAAATAATCCATGTAAGCCACCATCTTCCAGTTCATGAATAGCTCTTTCGGTCGTGCCGCCCGGAGAGGTGACCTGTTTACGCAAAGTGCTGGCGGATTCGCCACTTTCAAGGGCCATTTTAGCGGCTCCGAATGCGGTTTCCAAACATAATAGTCGTGCGGTTTCCTGCGGTAAACCAAGTTCAATAGCCGCATTTTCCATCGCTTCCATCACCAGAAAGAAATAGGCGGGGCCACTACCGGAAACGGCAGTAACGGCATCCATGTGTTTTTCTTCATTTAGCCAGATTGCCAAACCACAGGCACGCAAGATGGATTCCGCCAGTTCATGCTGCTTGTGGTTAACATATTCATTTGCAAATAGCGCGGTAGCTCCGGCTTCAACCAACGCTGGGGTATTGGGCATTGCACGTACAATTGCAGCCTGTGGTTTATCCAGCCAGCGGCTGATATCTTCAATACGGATGCCGGCGGCAATTGAAATGAGTAATTGTTTTTCTTGCCAGGAAGAGTGAAGCGCTTTAACAACCTCCTGTAGTTGCTGAGGTTTGACAGCAATAATGATGACATCAGCGCCCTCGATAGCTTTTTGGTTGCTGGTAAACGTCTGCACAGGATATTGACGGTTAAGTGACTCAAGTGTTGCGGCATGTTTATCGGCAACATGGATATTTTCAGCTGGCATGCCATTGGCGATCAAGCCTCCAATCAAACTGCGCGCCATATTTCCACCGCCGATAAAGGCGAGCTTGCAAGGTATCATTTAAACTTTCTCCATTGGGACGGATTCTTCAATGCTGTAGTGTACTGGTTATTGTTTATTGGGTGTATGTCTCTCACCAAACAGTGCTGTCCCGATCCGGACCATGGTGCTGCCTTGCGAAATAGCGGCCTGCATATCAGCTGACATTCCCATTGATAAAGTATCAACAGTAGTGTGGGCGGTTTTGAGTTGAGAAAAAAGCTGCTGCGCCCGGCCAAAGGCGTCGAGCTGTTGTTCAACCGTTTCTGCTATTGCCGGAATGATCATTAAACCGCTTAACCGAACATTTTTCAGCTGGCTTACCGCAGCAGCAAGTTCGATTAAACCGTCAGGATGAACACCTGCCTTGCTCGCTTCATCGTCAATGTTGACTTGCAGACAGATATTCAATGGTGGTTTTTCAGTCGGGCGCTGGTCAGATAACCGTTGCGCAATTTTAAGCCTGTCCACACTTTCAACCCAATCAAAGTTGGCAGCAATGTCACGGGTCTTGTTGGATTGAACTGGGCCGATAAAATGCCATTCCAGTTCTAAATCTGCTAGTTCTGCGATTTTTTGTAAGGCTTCCTGCAGGTAGTTTTCACCAAAGCGTGTTTGTCCTGCTTCAGCTAGCTCACGTAGCCGGGATGCCGGCCAGGTTTTGCTGACAGCAAGTAATTTCACTGAGCCTGGGGAGCGATTAGCCTGTTGTTCTGCCAATTTGATGAAGTTCATCACAGATTGCAGACGTGTTTTTGAATTTGTCATGTTGCAAGCCAGTCTGGAGCGCGCTACCTTTAACAGTATTCGCTATGTTGTCATCGACATGTAGCCATCATTATCGAATTAAGGAATGTGCATGGATATTACTGAATTGCTGACCTTTAGTGCAAAAAACAATGCATCCGATTTGCACATCTCCTCTGGTGAGCCGCCAATGATTCGGGTTGATGGCGATATAAAACGCATCAATTTGCCCGCCATGGAGCACAAAGAAGTGCATGCCATGATATATGACATCATGAATGACCGTCAGCGTAAGGATTTTGAAGAGTTTCTGGAGGCAGACTTTTCGTTTGAGATTCCCAACCTGGCGCGTTTCCGTGTCAATGTGTTTAATCAGAACCGGGGGGCAGCGGCCGTTTTCCGGACCATTCCTTCAACGGTGCTGACACTGGAAGAATTGGGTGCCCCCGAAATTTTCAAACAGATTTCCGATAATAATCGCGGTATTGTGCTGGTCACCGGACCGACCGGTTCCGGTAAGTCGACCACCTTGGCTGCAATGATTAATTATCGGAATGAAAAAGATAACGAACATATTCTGACCATTGAAGACCCCATCGAATTTGTACATCGCAGTAAGAAATGTCTGATCAATCAGCGTGAAGTGCATCGTGACACCCATGGCTTCAGTGAGGCGTTACGTAGTGCTTTGCGGGAAGATCCCGACATTGTTCTGGTCGGGGAGTTACGGGATCTGGAAACCATTCGTCTGGCACTGACTGCCGCGGAAACCGGTCACCTGGTATTTGGCACTCTGCATACCTCATCAGCGGCAAAAACGATAGACCGTATTATCGACGTATTTCCGGCGGCGGAAAAAGATATGGTACGTTCAATGTTGTCAGAATCACTGCGGGCAGTAATTTCTCAAACATTGCTGAAGAAAGTCGGTGGAGGGCGAATCGCCGCACATGAAATCATGATTGGTACACCGGCTATCCGTAATCTGATTCGTGAAGATAAAGTCCCGCAAATGTATTCTTCAATTCAAACAGGGGGTGCCTTAGGAATGCAGACATTGGATCAGTGTTTGCAGGATTTGGTACGTCGTCAGCAAATCACCAAGCATGAAGCATTACCCCGTGCCGTGAACAAGGATCTGTTCCGTTAGGAGATCATGATGGAAATAGTCACTATTCTTAAGGCTGCGGTAAAACACGAAGCCTCTGATATTTTTATTACTTCAGGTCGGCCTGCTACCTTGAAAGTAAATGGCCGCATGGCAACGCTTTCGCAGGAACCTTTAACTGAAGAAGAAGCGCGTGAATTGGTGTTGAGTACGATGAACGATGAACAAAAACGTACTTTTGAACGCGATAAGGAATGTAATTACGCTATTGATACCAAAGGTGCCGGCCGCTTTCGGGTCAGTGCGCTGTATCAACGCAGTCGAATTGCCATGGTTTTACGTCTGGTAAAAGGGGAAATCCCGACCATTGAAGAGCTGCATGTTCCAGAGATTATCAAAGAACTTGCCATGACCAAGCGAGGACTGGTAATGTTTGTAGGCGCAACTGGAAGCGGTAAATCAACAACGCTGGCTGCGATGATTGGTTATCGAAATCAGAACAGTACCGGTCACATACTGACAATTGAAGACCCAATTGAGTTTGACCATAAACACGCAGGATGTGTGGTTACTCAGCGTGAAGTTGGTGTCGACACCGATTCCTATGAAGTTGCGTTGAAAAATTCATTGCGACAGGCACCTGACGTGATTATGATCGGTGAAATCCGTAGCAGGGATACTATGGACTACGGTATTTCATTTGCTGAAACCGGTCATTTATGTTTGTCGACTCTTCACGCCAACAATGCTAATCAGGCGATGGAGAGGGTGATTAACTTTTTCCCGGAAGATCGGCATCAGCAATTATTTCTTGATTTGTCTCTAAACCTTAAAGCTGTTGTAGCACAACGGCTGATTCCCAAAAAAGATGGCTCCGGGCGGGCGGTTGCAGTTGAAGTTTTGCTCAATACGCCTTTAGTTGGAGATTTGCTCGAAAAGGGTAAGGTTGCCGAAATCAAAGATGTTATGAAACGTTCTCGGGAACTGGGAATGCAAACGTTCGATCAATCTTTATATGATTTGTATAAAGCGGGAGAAATTTCATACGAAGATGCATTGCGAAATGCTGATTCAAGTAATGAAGTAAGGTTGATGATTAAGCTAGGATCTGAGACTGGTGAACTCCCTGTGGACGCTGGTGCCCAAGCATTATCTCTGGAAATGGAAAACGACCCTATGGATAGCCGGTTTTAATTTTCAGGGACATAATTAAGGTTAAATATGCCTTTTTTTTAATATGTTACACTTCAAATGTAAATCGTATTATTATGATGTCTGAATCTGAACACATGGATTAACCACCGTGTCAGCCAAGATATCAACAAACGATTACCAACTAAGCAATAAATCTAAAGGAACTAAAACTATGAATATTACAGTTAAATTAACGGCAGCATTGCTGACGATTGGTTTGCTGGCTGGTTGTGCAGGTCCAAATCAGCGTGCGTATCAAGATTATACTTTGTGTTCTGCTCTTGGCGGTGCCGTTGGTGGCGCAGCAGT
>DELT01000015.1:10106-13939 GCA_002354555.1 Methylophaga sp. UBA2689 | reverse complement strand
CATGAGCCAGTTCCAGGTGCATTGCTTGATGCTAATGGTTGTGCAATGGATTCAGACAATGATGGTGTTGTCGATGGTATCGATATGTGTGCTAACACTCCAGCTGGTGTAACAGTTGATGATGTTGGTTGCCCAATTGATTCAGACAGAGATGGCGTAGCGGATTACAAAGATCTTTGCCCAAACACTCCAGAAGGTGTAATAGTTGATCAGGATGGATGTCCAATCGCCGGTGAAACCATTCTGTCATTGAATGACGTTCACTTTGAATTTGATAAAGCAACACTCACTCCTGAAGCTCAATCAACTCTTGATGAAGCAGTAGATGCTTTGTTGAATAGTGATGAAGTGGTTGAAGTACGTGTTGAAGGTCATACAGATAGTATTGGTACTGAAGAATATAACCAAAACTTATCACAACGTCGTGCAGAGTCAGTGGTTGACTATCTCACATCAAGAGGTGTTAATGGCAACAACCTGATTCCAGTTGGTATGGGTGAAAATCATCCAATCGCTAACAATGAAACTGATGCAGGTCGTGCTCTTAACCGTCGTGTTGATTTTGTTGTTAACCCATAATAACTAGAACTTTAGTTGAAATGAAAAAGGCCCTTAACCGGGCCTTTTTTGTGTCTGCTGTTTTGAGTGAAGTGGTACAGAAGTAATTTGAGTTTCGACTAAATGATTAGTTTTAAAACGCTGAAGCGTTGAAATTTTTACATTTCACCATGTTATTTCTACCACAGTTTAGTGCATCTTTATTTTCAAAATTTCCAGATTTAATATTGAAAACAGATACATATCGTCTTGGCATGATTTCTGTAATATTCATTGTGACTGATATTTTTGCTGAATCTGCATTGAGCTTTATTGCAATTATTTAAAGTTTATTTCAGCAAGAGCCTTTGGTAATAAATAAAGAGCGACAAGCCCTAGGTATCAGATTTTTTAGAGCAATAAGGAGAAAAAAATGAATACAGATATTGCAGAAGGTAAATGGACTCAAGTTAAAGGTAAACTCCGTGAAAGCTGGGGTGACTTAACTGATGATGAAATTGAACAAACAAAGGGCAATACCCAGCAATTGGTTGGTCTGCTGCAGGAGCGATATGGTCTGGCTAAAGATCAGGCTGAAAAGGAAGTGGAAGCGCTTACCAAATAAAATGTTCTTTGCTGGATTACACCAGCTCCAAAGACGCCGAAAGGCGTCTTTTTAGTTCAACGTGAATATTTTCCTGATAAAGCTTGTAATTTATTCATGATGATTTAGATACAGAAAGTGGGGAAGTTGAATAACCCCATGAATTTATTTGTTTTATATTCTTGGCATGGTTATAGCAACTATCCAAGAGTGACATTTAAATTAATTAGGAGATAAATGATGAAAATTAAAATAAACCATTTAGCAATTTTGACCGCAGCTACATTAGTTACTACACCAGTGTTAGCAAATGACTGGCAAGGTGAAGCTAATGATGCCTGGCTGGATGGCAAATTAGAAACATCATTATTGCTCAACACCGAACTGAATAATTTTAAAATTGATACGGATATTGAAAGTGGCGTTGCAGTTTTAACTGGTCAGGTGAACAACCAGACGCAAAAAGAGCTGGCTGGGGAAATTGCACAAAATATTGAAGGTATTTCTGAGGTTAAAAATAACCTGACGGTAGATGAAAACTATCGTAATGAAGATAACGACGACGATAAATCTTTTAGCCGTGCATGGCATGATATGACTGTTACTGCAGGGCTTAAAATGGAGCTTGCTGCTCATGATGAGCTTGAAGCCACTGCCATTAATGTCTCAACTGAGAATGGAGTTGTTACATTGAAAGGTAACGTGAAAAATGAGGCCGAAAAAGATCTGGCGGTCGAAATGGCAAAAGGCTATGACAAGGTTGTTGAAGTTAAAGATGAACTCGTTGTAGCAAACTGAATGTCACATGTTGAATAACAGAGATCAGCTACTTATTCAGGAGTTGAAGAGCATCTGTGCAGATGGACGTAACTTCTACGATATGACCGCAAGGAAAGCGGTCAGTAGTGAAATAAGAATGATGTTGCGGGAAATGGCTCTGGTACGGTCTGAAATTGTTGACGATATTAACAAGCGTTTTGCCGGGCTTAGGAATACTCAGCCTTCCAATAGTGAGTTAGCGTTAACAATGCGGGCAATCTACAAAGTTGCATATGGAACATGCGAGGATGTAATTGATGAAGATTGTCTTGCTGATTTGGAATCAATGGAAATGCATTCATTGGAAATTTTTAAAATCTATGTAAGAAGAATGCATGACCGGCGAATGTCATCTTACCTTGCAGGCCACCTGGCGAATATGCAATTAAGTCAGGATCGTTTACTAAGGTTAAAAAGTGATCAACGACATAATCGTCGTATAGATTGACTAATCATCTACTCTATTAAAGAGGTTGAAACATTTAGTTTCAACCTCTTTATCTATGTTAAGAAATCTATAAAAACCGCATGTTAGACTCGAATTTAATTACTATCAAAAAACGGGTCTTATGCCAAAATTACTGTTAATAACAACTGATGAAATCTTATCAGCAAAATTGAGCAAACTGCTCTCTACATGTAACTTTAGTCTGGTTCATGTTGCAGACTTGACTGAGCAAGACTATCAAGCAGATTTGGTTATCTTCGCCCCCCAAAAAGCCACTGAGTCTGACTATAAGTTATTCGAAAACCATCCTTTGCAAAATACAGCCGACTGGATTTTATTAAGTGACGGTATGCCAAATAAATGGCTGGACTTAATGATGAGTAAAGGGGGGGCTTATCATTTTCGACAGATGAGTGACTTCACTCCTCTTATTGAAGTCGCCCAGGAATTCGCAACAGAATTCAAACAACTGAAAAAAAACCGTCACACCGCCACACTTACTTCCACCCTTGATCAATATGGCTCACTTTTGGGCTCATCTGCTGCGATGCATAAGCTTTATCGTTTGATACGACGTGTCAGTCAAACAGATGCCAATGTATTTCTGATTGGCGAAAGCGGCTGTGGTAAAGAAGTTGCTGCCAGAACGATTCATGAACAAAGTGAAAGAGCTAACGAACCGATGGTTTCAGTAAATTGTGCGGCATTGGCTGCAGATCTTATTGAAAGCGAATTATTTGGTCATGAGAAAGGCGCGTTTACTGGTGCGGTAAATCAACATATCGGCTTTTTTGAACAAGGTGGCAATGGCACCCTACTACTGGATGAAATCACTGAGATGCCTCTTGCATTACAAAGTAAATTGCTGAGAGTATTGGAAAGTGGTGAGTTCCGTCGAGTAGGAAGTGATGTGGTGCGTCAATCCAAAGTAAGGATTATTGCTGCGACTAATCGCGAACCTGAAGAAGCGATTGAAGCCGGTTTTCTGCGTGAAGATCTCTATTTTCGTCTGGCACACTTTCCGATCAAACTTCCTCCCTTACGGCAGCGGGACAATGATGTCATTGAGCTGGCCAAACACTTCCTCGCCTACCGAAATAAAGCGACAAATTCAGGCAAAGTATTTTCCGATGAAGTGCTGGATATTTTTGCTCAATATAGTTGGCCGGGAAATGTCAGAGAGCTTAAACATTGTGTTGAACGGGCGCACATATTGGCAGAAGACGTAATAACCGTTGCTGACCTACCTGAATTTAACAATGGCCAATCTGCAATTGAAAATGATATCGGTCCTGGTACTTCGATTAAAGATGCTGAAAAAAGCCTGATTCTGTCGACCTTAGAAGCCTGTCAGCAAAATAAAACCAAGGCAGCCAAGCAGCTTGGCATTACCGTTAAGACTTTATATAACAAACTTGATCAATA
>DELT01000015.1:1836-9963 GCA_002354555.1 Methylophaga sp. UBA2689 | reverse complement strand
ACTGAGCTACAGGCGCTTTGTGTTTGCTGACAGCGCGAATTATACTGACTTTGCCAGTCTTAAACCACTGGCAAAACAGAAACCCACTGCCAATATACTTTTACAGTTAATGGCAGTGGGGTTTTCATCTCCAGCATCAGCTATCTGGATGGGGAGCAATTTTTTCCAGTTTCCAGATACCCTGATTGTATTCTTCCATGGTTCTGTCAGTCGAAAATTTACCGCTATTAGCTGCATTGACAATACTCATCGCTGTCCAGCGTTCTTTATCCAGATAAGCCTGTCCGGCCTGCTGCTGAGCATCTATATAACTGCGAAAATCTGCTACGGTCATCCAGGGGTCATTTGAACTGGTAAAGGCATTTATAATGTTGTCGAAACAGCCCGGCTCAAACTGATTGAAATGTCCGCCGGTTAACAGGTCCACCACACGTTTCAAATCAGCATCATTCTCAATAATAGACTGCGGATTATAATGCCCACGTTTTTCTGCAACTTCTTCTTCAGATAAACCAAACAGGAAAAAGTTGTCATCACCAACTTCTTCACGAATTTCGATATTTGCGCCATCCAGCGTACCAATGGTAATCGCACCATTCATCATAAATTTCATATTGCCGGTACCCGAAGCCTCTTTACCGGCTGTTGAAATCTGTTCCGATAAATCTGCTGCGGGGCAAATGACTTCCATAACAGAAACCTGATAGTTAGGGAAAAATACCACTTTCAGCCAGTCACCCACATCTGGATCATTGTTTACAACATCAGCAACATTATTAATCAGCTTGATAATTTGTTTTGCCATGACATAGCCGGGGGCTGCCTTACCACCGAATAAAACACAGCGTTTGGGCAGGCCTTCTGTCTGACCACGCTTGATCTGGTCATAAAGATGAATGACATGCAAAACATTTAACAGCTGACGTTTATATTCGTGAATGCGTTTAACCTGAATATCAAACATGGCTTCGGGGTTAAATACCACGCCACATTGTTTTTCAACCAGTGCAGCCAAACGTTTTTTATTTTCATATTTGGCATTGTGCCAGGCTTTCTGAAAATCTTTGTCATGCGCCAGTGGAGCGAGGTTTTCCAGCTCGGTGAGGCGGGTGATCCATTTATCTCCAATGGTTTCGTTAATCAGTTGACTTAATACCGGGTTACACCAGGCCATCCAACGCCGCTGGGTCACACCATTAGTTTTGTTGTTAAATTTTTCCGGCCACAACTGATAAAAGTCTTCAAACAAGCCTTTTTTCAGTAACTCGGAATGCAAAGCGGCAACCCCGTTCACAGAAAAACTGCCGACAATGGCCAGATGAGCCATCCGAACCTGTTGCTGTGCCCCTTCTTCAATAATCGACATGCGTGCCAGTCGAGCTTTATCGCCAGGCCAATGATTGGCAACTTCACGCAGGAAACGCGCATTGATTTCGTAAATTATTTCCAGAATGCGGGGGAGTAGACGACCAAACAGGTTTACTGGCCACCGTTCCAGAGCTTCGGGCAACAAAGTATGGTTGGTGTAGGCCATGGTTTTGGTGGTGATTTGCCAGGCTTTATCCCAGCCTAATTGATGTTCATCCATTAGCAGGCGCATCAGCTCTGCAACGGCAACAGTAGGATGAGTATCGTTCAGCTGAAAGACGTTTTTATCGGCAAAATTTTCAAAGTTGCCATCATGGGTATTAACCCAGTAATCCAGAATATCCTGCAGACTGGCTGAGGCCAGAAAATACTGTTGGCGCAAGCGAAGTTCTTTACCATTTTCACTGGCATCGTTTGGGTACAAAACCATGCTGATATTTTCAGCTTCATTTTTCGCAGCAACCGCTTCGGTATAAGAACCGGCATTAAAATCTTCCAGGTTAAACTCATCGGTAGCTGCTGCTTTCCACAACCGCAAACGATTGACGGTACCATTTTGATAGCCGGGGATAGGCAAGTCATAGGGGACAGCCAGCACATCATTGGTATCAACCCACTGCATTTCCATTTGGCCACTGCTGTTGCGATGTAACTCGGTATGTCCGCCGAATTTGACTCGCTGAGTGTATTCAGGGCGCTCAAGCTCCCATGGATTTCCATCACGCAACCAGTGGTCCGGCATTTCCTGTTGGTTGCCATTCACTATTTTTTGTTGAAACATGCCATATTCATAACGCAGGCCATATCCGGTAACCGGCAATTGCAGGGTCGCACAGCTATCAATAAAACACGCAGCCAGACGACCGAGACCACCATTACCCAAACCGGCATCATGTTCAAATTCGGCAAGTTCTTCGTATTCAAGCCCCAGATTGACCAGCGCTTTTTTCAAAGGCTCTTCAATGCCCAGGTTTAAAGCGGCGTTGCCAGTGGCACGGCCCATTAAAAACTCCATGGACAGGTAATAGGCTTGTTTGCAGCGCGATTCGGCGTAGGTATGTTTGGTATTTTTCATTCTTTCAAACAACCGGTCACGCAGTGTATGGGCCATCGCCGCATACAGATAATGACCTGAAGCACATCCTTTGTCCTGGCCAAGATAAATGCCGAAATAGCGTTTGAAATCCTCAGTTAATGCAAGCGTATTCATTCCCAGTTTTGATGTCTGATAAAGTTCAGGCAACGGGGTGGTAATCGGAGTATATCTTGGCGTCATAGCGGAATCCTTGAATGGGCATCGTTATGGAAAAAAACGTGGATGGGGAGCCAGCTCTGGCAACATTGCCAATAAGCGGCAGGTTCAGCATTGAACTGGAAATTGTATGTTAGTACTGCATGTCCCAATGCCGTAAACGTTAGCAGAGAGTGATGATATCTGCCATCACCTGAAGCATAAATTTTCAGCGATCAGAAAAAAATATTCTACTGCTGTTCGGCGGTCGATAATTCAAACCAATTATCAAGTACCTGAATCGCTTCATCACGTCCCTGATGATTCAAAGAGGAAAATAATTGTACGGATGCTTCTAAACCAGCATCTTTTAATTCTTTACGGACCTGTTGCAGGGTATTGCCCCCGGCACCGCGTCCCAACTTATCCGACTTGGTGAGTAAAATATGAATCGGCAACTCAGCCTGTTTTGCCCAATCCAGCATTTGTAGGTCAAAGTTTTTTAATGGATGTCGAATATCCATCATCAGCATTAATCCGCGCAATGATTGGCGCGTTTCCAGGTATTTGCTTAAAGTGGCCTGCCATTTAAGCTTCATCTTTTCCGGGACTTTGGCATAACCATAACCGGGAAGATCAACCATGGCTCTTTCATCGTCCAGATGAAAAAAATTGATCATTTGCGTTCTTCCTGGTGTCTTACTGATTCGCGCCAGCGCTTTGATTCCAGTGATGGTGTTGATTGCGCTGGATTTTCCGGCATTTGAGCGGCCCGCAAAAGCCACTTCGAAACCTGAATCAGGTGGCAGTTGAGACAATTGTGTGGCGCTGACAGTATAATGTGCGCTTCGGTATAACTCTGACATGTCAGTCTTTCCAGGTGCAAAAAAGTGCCAATAAGAGTAGCATACCGAAAGTTTTGTATCCGAAAGTTAGTAGCCAGGAACGACAATGAAAAAATTTATTTTTGCAGTGGTGTTTGGGGTGGCAGTATCGAGTTCACCACTTGTTTTTGCCGCAGGTGACATTTCCGCTGGCAAAACAAAATCAGCTGTGTGCGCTGCCTGTCACGGTGCTGATGGTAACAGCCCTTCTGATCTATACCCAAAACTGGCTGGACAACATGCCAGTTACCTTTACAAGCAGCTAGTCGAATTCAAAAGCGGTGAACGTGAAAACGCCATAATGGCACCGATGGTGGCAAACCTGTCGGAACAGGATATGGCTGATTTGGCGGCTTATTTTGCCAGTAAAGAAACCTCGCCGGGCGCCGTGAGCGAAGACTTGCTGGAACTGGGAAAACAAATTTATCGTGGTGGCAATAGCGAATCCGGGGTGCCTGCCTGTATGGCATGCCATGGTCCAAATGGTAGTGGTATGCCCGCGGCGAAATGGCCGAAACTATCTGCTCAATATCGTGCCTATACAGAATCGCAATTACACGCTTTTGCCAATGGTGAACGTCATAACGATCCTAATGGGATGATGCGTGACATTGCTTCCAAGTTGACTGAGGAAGAAATTAAAGCGGTTTCCGCTTATTTATCCGGTCTGCATTAATTGCTGATAAGCTCCGGTGACAATGATTCTGATTGCACCGGAGTAACTCATCGGCTCATGTTTGAGCAATTTCATGTCTGAAGTTACCACGAAAGATCATTCCCACAACAGCTACTCTCGCCGATTATTTTTATTTCTAGGCTCTATGGAGTTGGCAATTACGTTATTGCTGACACTTGCCATTGCCTCTGTTATCGGCACAGTTCTACAGCAAAACCAGCCCTATGCTGATTATGTCATTAAATTCGGTCCTTTCTGGTTTGAGGTATTTGAACAGCTTGGGCTTTATGACGTCTACAGCGCTTTATGGTTTTTAGCCATACTTGCTCTACTGGTCATTTCCACATCGGTTTGTGTTATTCGTCATTTTCCGGCGATGGCTAAAGAAATGTGGCAGCTACGCACCAATGTGCAGAAAAAATCCTTAAAAGCCATGCATCACAGTGCACAGTGGCAATCAAACTCTTCAATGGCGACAGTGGCGAATGAACTGCAACAGCAATTCAAAAAGCTGGGTTTTCGCAGCCGGCAAACGGTTAAACAGGATGATGCAGTATTAATATCAGCTATGCGTGGTGGTATGAACCGTCTGGGTTACCTGTTTACGCATATTGCTATTGTGGTGATTTGTATTGGCGGTCTGTTTGATAGCAACATGCCATTAAAACTTGCTGAATGGCGCGGTGAGATCAAAATTGAGACCCGTGATCTTTCGATCCGAGAAATCCCTGCAGAAAGTCGTCTTGCAGTTGGAGGGCAGGGGTTCAGGGGAAGTGTCAGTATCCCGGAAGGCAAAGCGTCTGAAGTGGTTTTTTTACCGATTCGTGACGGTTACTTGTTGCAAGCCCTCCCTTTTCGTATTGAAGTAAAAGATTTCCGAATCGAACATTACCCTAACGGCCAACCAAAATCTTTTGAATCGGACTTGGTGATTCACGATGATCAACTGGCAGAACCCTTTGAATCTACTATTGCGGTAAACCATCCTTTAATTTATCGAGGCCATTCGATCTATCAATCTAGTTTCAGTGACGGTGGTTCTTCGCTTAGTATCGATGCATGGCCTCTTGATAGCCGTGCCGGGACAGAACCTGTTTCTATCCAAACCAAAGTATTTGAAAATCGTCAAATGCTGTGGGGAGAAGAAACCATGCAGCTGGAAATGACCAGTTTCCGTCCGTTTAATATCAACCCTGATCCAACAGAAGAAGATGATCGAAATTTACGTGATTTTGGTCCTAATTTTACCTTTAAGTTACGTACTGAGACTGGTGAAGCCAGAGAATACGAAAACTACATGTTTCCGGTTGAGCGTGATGGTCGAGAATACTTTTTAAGTGGTGTTCGAAATAGCCCTGCAGAATCCTTTGCCTATCTCTATTTACCTGTAGATGAAGATGGCACCTTGCAGCAGTTCTTGAATTATTCAGCATTATTGCGTGATGAAGAGCTGGTATCAGATATTGCCAATTCGATGATGACAGAAGCGCTGGCCATGTTGCCAGAACGAGATGAAGCTCTTGAAGCCAGTTTGCAGCAAACGCTCGAAACATTGATTACCATGTTTGTCAGAGGTGGTTTTGATGAGGTCAGGGATTTTATTGATAACAATCTTCCTGACGCCGAGCGTGACAATCTGGCGCCTGCATATCTGGGAATGTTACGGGAGATGCTGGCACGGATTTACTTCAGCATGGATGGCATTAATCCACAAACAGTAACCAATGATCAGTTACTGTTTTTACAGGATAGTGTGGATACAATTGGCACCTTATCAAGATACGGTTCACCGGTGTTTTTGCAGCTGACTGATTTTGAACATGTTCAATCGACCGGACTGCAAATTGCCAAAGCGCCAGGAAAAAATGTGGTGTATTTCGGTTGTGCACTATTGATAATCGGTGTGTTTTTACTGTTCTATCTTCCACAGAGACGCTTATGGGCATGGGTGGAACAGGGTGCTGAGCACACGGAAGTTATATTGGCAGGCTCGACAAATCGAAATGCCCGTGAGTTTGATACATTTTTCAACGAGCAAAAAACTGATTTAGCAACTAAAACCGGGAACTCCAACCTGGAGCCAGGTTCTTAATGAAAGCGTTAAAGAGTATGAGAAACCTATGACAACGAACACTGAACTCATGACAAAACCTGCTGCTCATACATGGTGGTGGTATGCACTTTTATTACTGGCAACCATTGGTATTTTGTCTGTATATCATCAAGTCCTGGATGTATATGAGGTCTCAATCCTGATTTTTACCGGTATCAGCATGGGCTTTGTCGGCAATAATTGGCCCGGCTTCCGCGGTCACGCTATTGCTGTTGCCATACTCAGTTTAATTGCCTTGCAGTTATACGGAACCAATCTGGAGGCTGCTGAAACGAATGGATTGCTCAAATACATGCTGGCCAGCCAGTCAGCCATCATGTGGATGAGTGTGTTTTTTATCGCAGCCACATTCACCTATTTTGGTGGGTTGATTTTCCGGTCTGACTATACCGAAAAAGTGGGTAGTGCATTTACCTGGATTGCAACGACCTTTGGTATGACGGGGCTGATGGTTCGCTGGCGTGAAACTCACATGATGGGCGCCGATATTGGTTACATTCCTGTCAGCAATCTGTACGAGGTCTTTATTCTGTTTGCCGTGGTAACGGCTTTACTGTATCTGTTTTATGAACGTCGTTATCAAGTGCGTAGTCTGGGTGGATTCGTCTTGCTGGTTATCTCTGCAGCGGTGATATTTCAACTTTGGTATGCGTTTGAACGCAATGCCCACGAAATTCAGCCGCTGGTGCCAGCATTGCAAAGCTACTGGATGAAAATTCATGTACCAGCCAATTTTATAGGTTACGGTACCTTTGCCATGGCGGCCATGATCGGTATTGCTTATTTACTGGTCAGCTGGCGTAGTGAAAAAAATCCAGACAGTGGTTTTGTTAAAGCCATGCCATCACTGACGTTGATGGATGATTTAATGTATAAAAGCATTGCCCTGGGCTTTGCCTTTTTTACAGTGGCGACGATTCTGGGGGCACTTTGGGCCGCTGAAGCATGGGGCGGTTACTGGTCATGGGATCCGAAAGAGACCTGGGCATTGATTGTCTGGTTGAACTATGCCGCCTGGTTGCATATGCGTATGACAAAAGGCTGGAATGGTAACCCAATGGCCTGGTGGGCAATTGTTGGCTTGTTCGTGACCTTATTTGCCTTTCTGGGTGTCAATATGTTTCTGTCTGGACTTCATTCTTACGGCAGTTTGTAATTAAAAAATTTAAGGATATTGAAATGACGAGATCAATTCGTGCTTTGTTACTCACCACAGCGGTATTGCTAATGCCATTTTCTGTGGCAGCTGATTCAGCAAGCTACAAAGAGGGCGATCACTACAAGCCAACCACTGAGCGTATGGCGAAAAATACTTCAAATGAACAAATTGAAGTCATCGAGTTGTTTTCGTACTCCTGCCCACATTGCTTTACTTTGGATTCACAAATCATGCAATGGAAAGAAACCTTGCCTGAAAACGTGAAATTTACTCAGGTTCCGGCTATTTTCCGTGACAGCTGGTTGCAGTTGGCAAGAGTGTTTTATGCTGCACAAGTAACGGGTGATTCCGAAAAACTGCACAAAGCATTGTTTAATGCGATTCATATTGATAAGCGTCGTCTGGATACCGAAGATCGTTTGCTCGACTTTGTTGAAGAGCAGGGCATTGATCGTGAGAAATTCGTTGAAACGATGAATTCGTTTACTGTCAAAACCAACGTAAAAAAAGCATTGATCATCAGCCAAACATCTGGCGTTCAGGGTGTTCCAGTCATTATCGTCGATGGACGTTATTTTACTGATGCACCCCTGGCAGGTGGGATGACTGAAATGCTTAACGTGGTTGAGCATTTGATTGAAAAAGTTGAAGCTGAAAAATAAGGCAAAGTTTTTAGGGCGTGTTTATCTTTCATCT
>DELT01000015.1:0-1655 GCA_002354555.1 Methylophaga sp. UBA2689 | reverse complement strand
CGGCCAGCTAAGCTGTTCAAATGCGTTCCAGACTTATTTGTCAATCACTTATGTATGAAGGCTACACTGCGTGCTTTCCGCCTTGCCGGACACAAAAATAGTCGCCAGCAGTGGTGGATATGAAAGATAAACACGCCCTAGAACGAATCAGGCCGGTGAGCGAAAGCAACCGGCCTTTTTTATAATGCCGCCGGAAGGGTTTCATTAATTTCAGCGGGCGGGGTGGAAGCATTTTGATTGACTTCATCATGATGTAGCATAATATCGTAATAACGACGGATATTACCGACGTAACGCACCGGCTCGCCGCCACGGGCATATCCGTGACGCGTTTGGCTGAACCACTTTTGTTTGGCAAGTAAAGGCAGGTTTTCGCGAACATCAGCCCAGCGGTCAGGATTGCCGCCATTTTTTTCCGTCAGCACTCTCGCGTCTTCCAAATGACCCAGCCCGATATTATAAGCAGCTAACGCTAACCAGGTACGATCGGGATCAGCGATCCGCTCTGGTAAACGGTTTTTCATAATAGTCAGATAGGCGGTGCCAGCAAAAATACTTTGCTCCGGATCCTCTCGTTCGCTGACGCCCATTTCATTTGCAGTAGCTTGCGTTAACATCATCAAGCCACGTACGCCAGTGCTGGAAACGGCATCCGGATTCCAATGTGATTCCTGGTAGGCCACTGCTGCGAGAAAGCGCCAATCATAACCATAGGCCAATGCAGCTGCTTTAAACGTGGCTTCATATTGAGGGAGATGCGTCTGAATGCGACGGTGAATGGCACGCGAATCGACGTAATCGAAGCGACGGATATGACCGAAATACTTTTCAATTAACTGATCCAGAAATCCCGAACTTTCTATTTGTTCAAAAAAAGCATTTACCGCAAGTTGTAAACTCATATCATCGTTGCGCCGCATACCCCAGGCTAATGGTTGGGGATCCGATATATCAAAAGCCACTCTTAATTCGGGATAAAGACTATGGCTGGCAGCCATCTCATTAGAATCAACGATGGTGTAATCAATAAGTTCGAGCTGAACCAGCTCGAGTAATCCGCTGGTGTCTATCGTCTGGTTTTCAGTCCAGGACAACAACGGAATTTCCTGTTGAAGATTGGCAAGCTGTTCAGCATGGCTGCTATTAGCAACGATTTCTAACTGGCCAGTGCTGATCTCGGTAATATCACGCGGTTTCTGGGTGCCATGACGGTAAATGAGCTGTTGGGTGACTTCATGATAAATTGGGCCAAAACGTAATCTATTTTGCCGTGCCCGAGTTATTGTTAAGCCTGCTGCAGCAATATCCGCCTGACCGTTTTCAATCATATCGAGTGTTTTGCTGAGATTATCGGGAACGGTAACTTTGAGATCAACACCAAGAAAATCGGCAAACCGTTGTGCCAGTTCAAACTCAAATCCCGCCAGTTCAGCACCATTATTATAATAACTGGTCAAACCGTAGCGACTTACCACACGAAGTTCACCACGCTCCAGGATCTGTTCCAATTGATTACTGGGGGCGTTGCAAGCGTTTAATACGCAGAGCATGCAAAGGAGAAAAATTAGCTTTTTCAAAACTTCACTCTGACAGTAGGGCATGAAATTATCCTACATAAGGAAGGCTTTGCACATCAAATTTCCCAAAACTTACAA
>DELT01000009.1 GCA_002354555.1 Methylophaga sp. UBA2689 | reverse complement strand
GACTTCAATATGTATGTGAAGTTGCCCCATGATGTGAAAGGCACGCATATGTCACGCTTCATCGAGCTGCTGGAAACGCCTGATCTGGTGATTTCGACTGACAGTATTGGCGATTTCATGAAAACCATGCTGAGTCAGCTTGAGGCCGACAGTGGCCATCTGGAAATGCAGTTTCCGTTTTTTATTCGTAAGCAGGCCCCGGTTTCCGGCGTCAGCAGCATGATGGATTACGATGTCACGCTGATTGCCAATCTGGAGGAAACACTGAGTCTCAAACTTAAAGTAGCGATTCCAGTAACCAGCCTTTGTCCCTGCTCGAAAAAAATCTCTGAATATGGTGCTCACAATCAGCGTTCAATGATTACCGTTACGGCCGAGTTGAATCAGATTATCAGTCTCAAATCATTGATTGGGCAAATAGAACAACAGGCTTCCAGTGAGCTTTACGGTTTACTCAAGCGGCCTGATGAAAAGTATGTCACCGAATATGCCTACGATAATCCTAAATTTGTTGAGGATCTGGTGCGTGATGTGGCTGCATCGCTTAATAGCTGTGAAGCCATTGTCGATTACATCATTGAATGTGAAAACTTCGAATCGATACACAACCATTCGGCTTATGCCATGTTGCAGAAAAGCAGGTGATCGCCATGAATTATCCATTAGAACCTTTACACTTCCCCGGAACCACACAGTCGGTTATTTCACCCGTTGAGGAAATAATCGACGACATACGTCAGGGCAAAATGGTTATCCTGATTGATGATGAGGATCGGGAGAATGAAGGCGATATTGTTATCGCCGCCGATGCCGTAACAGCAGAGCATATCAACTTCATGGCCCGTTATGCGCGTGGACTGATTTGTCTGACGCTGACCGAAGCACGTTGTCGACAGTTGGAACTGCCCTTGATGGTCAAACATAATCGGGCTCAGTTAAGCACCAACTTTACCGTATCCATTGAAGCCGCAGAAGGCGTAACCACCGGCATTTCTGCTGCGGATCGTGCCCGAACTGTTCAGGCTGCAGTGGCACAAAATGCCACTCCAACCGATATTGTGCGGCCAGGGCATATTTTTCCGTTAATGGCACAACCTGGCGGTGTATTGGCACGGGCAGGGCATACTGAAGCAGGTTGTGATATTGCCGCAATGGCTGATAGAACCCCGGCTGCAGTGATTTGCGAGATCATGAATGAAGACGGCAGCATGGCGAGATTACCTGATCTGCAGGGGGTTGCCCGTGAGCATGGCCTGAAGATTGGCACGATCGCTGATCTGATTGCCTATCGGCATCAGACAGAAACATTGATTGAACGAAAAAGCAGTCGTCTGATCAATACGATGTTTGGTGAGTTTGAGTTAATCGGTTACCGGGATATTACAACTGATAAAACGCATCTGGTCATGGTGTATGGGGATCCGACAAAATCTGCCAGCACGTTAGTCAGGGTTCATGAACCGTTATCAGTCATTGAATTACTTGATGCCAAACAACACTCCCATAGCTGGAGCATTCATGCTGCGATGCAGAAAATCGCTAACGAGGGGGCCGGTGTGATTGTGTTGTTACGACGTGATGAGTCTGAACAAGACATTCTCAGGCAAATCAGCAATCCGGATTCTTTGCCTGTTGCCAGTATCGAATTGAAGGATTATGGCATTGGTGCACAGATCCTGCTTGATTTGGGAATCAGTCGTATGCGTCTGATGACCCGTCCACGCAAGATCCATAATATGACGGGGTTTGGTCTGGTAGTAGAAGACTATGTATTACCTGAAAAGTCAGAAAAGGGGATGGATGCTGCTCTTGCAGAACTCATACAGGCGTTGTAGGGAAATTTAATGTCATTATCGTTGGATAAAGCACTGCATAATCATTTCCAACGCAATCAGCGTTGGGGCTTTACCTGGGCTTTATGGACCGCAGTGCTGTGGGGTGCCTGGTATGTGCCCGGTACAGCAATGTGGTATGAAGAACCCTTTGTCAGTATTCATAGCGGAGATCATGGCATGCGTCTGGCTGCCACGGCAGTGATGACCTGGATCCACGCTGTTGTAGTGTTACTGTTTCTAATCATTTGGAACGGCATGCTGGGTAAGTTACGTGACTATGGACGTACCATTGTGCGTTTCAGACGTATCTCCAAATGGTATGCACTCGCTTCTTTGTGTGGTGGTCCGATGGCTATTTTCGGCTCGTATATGGCGATGGGCTATGTTGGCCCTGTGTTTGCGGCGATTACATCGCTGTTTTATCCCGTTGTTGGTGCAATCATTGCGCGACTCTGGTATCACGAAAAAATCTCCGGCCGTGCTGCACTGGGTATGGCAATTATTATCATGGGCGGCATGGTCATTTACGGTCCAGGACTGTTTGGGGAGATTGATATCAGCGAAAATTACGCATGGCTGGGGTATGTGGGTGGCATCATGTCGGCTATAGGTTGGGGTGCAGAAGGGGCGGTAGCGTCGCGTGCGATGGACGTTACTGATCCTGATGTGGGTATTCAATGTCGCTTCAGCTTTGAAATTCTGTTTTGGGGCATTCTGGTATTGCCGATGATCTACCTGCTGACAGATTTACCCATT
>DELT01000101.1:84142-113284 GCA_002354555.1 Methylophaga sp. UBA2689 | reverse complement strand
AAACAGCGTGGTATTGATTTGTCTTTTATCAGAGCCCGCAAGTTTCGTTATGAGGACTTTGAGCATTTTGATTATATTCTGGCAATGGATAAGGACAATCTGGATATTCTTCAGCAAGCCTGTCCTATCGAATACCAGCATAAGGTTAAGCTTTTTCTAGACTTCGCTGAAGGTCGTGATGAAACCGATGTTCCCGATCCTTACTATGGTGGCCAGAATGGCTTTAACAATGTTTTTGATTTGGTTACGGATGCTGCAGAAGGTTTTTATAGAAAGGTTTTGGGGCCTGTTGATCTTTCATAGACGCCTCTGCTGTGACTGAAAAAACAACAGCGCCTAAATAACAGTTGTGATTCCAGTAATGAGGGGTATCATTTAGCGCTTTTGATTCCCCCATTTTCAGGAAGTCGTTATGCCCGTCTCAGGCCTTTTCAAGTCTTTTACCGGTTGGTCATTATTTTTATTGGCCATGCTTTTCTCCCCATCTACCTGGGCAGTAGAAAATGTCGCATTACTTGATTTAACCGGACACTGGGTAGGCTTTGCCGCCTTAGCAATATTTTTCGTTGCTTACGCACTAGTAATCGCCGAAGAACAAATCCATATGCGTAAATCCAAACCGGTCATTGTGGCGGCCGGTCTGATTTGGGGGTTAATTGCCCTGATTTATGCACAGCAGACAGACCCGGTCTTTCATGAAACGGCTGGCATTATGATTCGGCATAACCTGCTTGAATATGCTGAGTTATTTTTATTCCTGCTGGCAGCAATGACCTACATTAACACCATGGGCGAACGCGGCATCTTTGATGCGATTCGCGCCTGGTTAGTCAACAAAGGTTTTTCATTAAGAACCATTTTCTGGCTTACGGGTTTAATGGCGTTTTTCATTTCACCTGTCGCTGATAACTTAACCACGGCATTACTTATGGCAACAGTGGTTATGGCTGTTGCAGGCGATAACCATAAATTTATTGCTGTTGCCTGTATCAATATTGTGGTTGCTGCCAATGCGGGTGGCGCCTTCAGTCCATTTGGCGACATTACTACTCTAATGGTTTGGCAAAAAGGTGTATTAGAGTTTCACGAGTTTTTTGCTTTGTTTGTACCTTCGCTAATCAATTGGTTGATTCCGGCAGTATTGTTATCTCTGGCTATTAACAATGTCTCCTCTATCGCGGTACATGAATATGCCCAGCTTAAAACCGGTGCATTGATTGTCGTCGCCCTGTTTGTGTTAACGATTGCAATGGCCGCCAGCAGCCATCATTTTCTGCATCTGCCGCCGGTACTGGGCATGATGACTGGGCTAGGCTTACTCAAGCTGCATGGTTATGCGATAAAAATGCGTGATAAACGGCTATTGAACAAACAAGAGTTTGATGGCCAGACTGCATTTAATATTCGGGATGAAATCCAACCCAAAACACCATTTAACATCTTTGACCAACTCCAACGTGCCGAATGGGACACCCTGATGTTTTTCTACGGCATTATTTTATGTGTTGGTGGATTAGGAACCATTGGTTATTTGAGCGTGGGATCTGAGTTTTTATACGGTCAGTTAGGCGCCACCACTGCCAATATTATGGTTGGCCTGATTTCCGCAGTTGTCGATAACATTCCTGTCATGTTTGCAGTGTTATCTATGATGCCAGAGATGAGTCATGGTCAGTGGTTATTAGCGACTTTAACCGCAGGTGTGGGTGGTTCATTGTTGTCCATCGGCTCTGCAGCCGGGGTAGCGGTTATGGGTCAAGCCCGCGGTATTTATACTTTTATGTCGCATCTGAAATGGATTTGGGCTATTGCGCTGGGTTATGTCGCCAGTATCTGGGTTCATCTATGGTTGAATGCTGATTTATTTGTTACGGCTGCACGCTAAATGGCTTGAAATAGCGAAAACAGCCCCGAAGTATTACAATTGCCGATTATTTTTTTGAACACACATCAGGTTGAAAATGCGTTACAACACAGATGACTTACGCATCGTTGGAATACAGGAAGTATTACCGCCAGCGCAATTGCATGAACAATTACCGATCTCGGATGCGGCATCTGAAACTGTGTTTAACGCGCGCGCAGCCAGTCAGGATATTCTGCATCACCGCGATGATCGCTTGATTGTTATTATCGGTCCCTGCTCTATTCATGATCCCAATGCGGCGCGTGACTATGCCAGCCGCTTACAGCCGTTGATTCATGAACTCGCTGATGATCTGCATATCATCATGCGCGTTTATTTTGAAAAACCACGTTCCGTTGTCGGTTGGAAGGGTCTGATAAACGATCCTTACCTTGATGGCAGCTTCCAAATCAATGATGGGCTGCATATTGCGCGAAAACTATTACTGGATTTGGCAGAAATGGGGGTACCGGCAGCAACCGAGTATCTGGATCTGATCAGTCCACAGTACATCGCGGATTTGGTTTCATGGGGCGCAATTGGCGCACGCACTACTGAAAGTCAGGCTCATCGTGAACTGGCGTCAGGTTTATCCTGCCCTGTCGGATTTAAAAATGCGACTGATGGTGGATTGCAAATCGCAGTGGATGCCTGTTTGTCAGCATCAAAACCACATCACTTTATGTCTCTGACCAAAGATGGACATTCAGCTATTTTCTCGACCACGGGAAACCCGGACTGCCATGTCATTCTCCGCGGCGGAAAAAAACCAAACTACGATCAAACCAGTATTGATGAAGCCGCTGAAGTGATTGGCCGTAGCGGCCAACCGGTTCGCATTATGATTGACTGTAGTCATGCCAATAGTGGCAAGGATCACTTGCAGCAGGAAGTTGTTGGACGCTTGCTGGCTGAACAAATTGCCTCTGGTGATAATCGTATTATCGGTTTGATGCTTGAAAGCAATCTGGTGGCAGGTAAACAGAATGTCGAAGCGGATAAAGAACTTGTTTACGGCCAAAGTATTACGGATGCCTGTATGGCTTGGGAGAACAGTGAACCACTATTACGTGAATTAGCAGCTGCTGTCAGACAGCGTCGCAAGAATTCCGCTGCTGCCTAGGGTTTGTTGATCTTTCATCTCCAGCCCTTCGGGGTGAGATACAGGGATGTATCTCACAAAAGGCGCTCCTCGTGCCTTGATTTACGCTTTTTCAGCTCACAACAGAGGCGGAGATGAAAGTTCAACAAGCCCTGATACAAAACAATGGAATTTTTTGCTGGGTTTCATAGTCAGATTGCAAACTCGTTGCAACGGTCCTAAGTCCTTCAACATCAAGCCTTAACCTCTATCGCAACGCTACATAAAAAGCGTTATTAAGCTATACTATTCGGTTCGTAATTTATATTTGAATCAGGATTAAGCGTGAATCCAAGTGAATTCCTGAGAAAATCAGTAGGTTATTAAATGGCTGACTATGCCCTAATTTTGATAAGCACCATTCTGGTGAACAACATTGTGCTGGTGAAATTCCTCGGCCTGTGTCCGTTCATGGGCGTTTCCCGTAAGTTGGAAACAGCGATGGGCATGGCGTTAGCAACCACCTTTGTGTTGACCTTATCTTCTATCAGCAGCTATCTGATTAACGAGTATCTTTTGTCTCCGCTGGGACTTGAATTCCTGCGCACCATCAGCTTTATTTTTGTCATTGCCGTAGTTGTACAGTTCACTGAAATGGTTGTGCATAAAACCAGCCCGCTGTTATATCAGGTGCTGGGTATTTTTCTGCCGTTGATTACCACTAACTGTGCCGTATTAGGCGTTGCACTGCTTAATGTTCAGGAAAAGCATGGTTTTCTTGAGTCTGCCTTGTATGGCTTTGGTGCTGCTGTCGGCTTTTCAATGGTATTAATTATTTTTGCAGCTATGCGTGAACGTTTGGCGGCGGCTGATGTGCCCGTTCCTTTTCAGGGTGCCGCAATTGGGCTGGTTACAGCCGGATTAATGTCGATGGCCTTTATGGGCTTTGCCGGACTGGTGAAGGTCTAAGTTATGCTGACAGCCATCATTGCCATCACGCTACTCGCGTTGGTCCTCGGACTTGTACTTGGATTCGCATCAATGCGTTTCAAGGTCGAGGGCGATCCAATTGTTGATCAAATCGATAAAATTCTGCCGCAGACACAATGTGGACAATGCAGTTTTGCTGGATGTCGCCCCTATGCTGAAGCGATTGCTGCCGGTGAAGTTGATATCAATCGTTGCCCCCCGGGTGGTGAAACCACTATTCAGGCGCTGGCCGATCTGCTGGATGTAGAACCCAAACCACTGGATGAAGAATGTGGTGTTGAAAAACCCAAGACACTGGCCGTCATTGATGAAGATCGCTGTATTGGTTGTACGCTTTGTATTCAGGCCTGCCCGGTAGATGCCATTCTGGGTGCAGCAAAACATATGCATACCGTTATCGCTGATGAATGCACCGGCTGTGAGTTATGTGTTGAACCTTGTCCGGTAGATTGTATTGATATGGTGGAAACCCAACCTAATCCACAC
This sequence comes from Methylophaga sp. UBA2689, assembly GCA_002354555.1. Taxonomy (GTDB): domain Bacteria; phylum Pseudomonadota; class Gammaproteobacteria; order Nitrosococcales; family Methylophagaceae; genus Methylophaga. The sequence goes on along the minus strand of DELT01000101.1, from coordinate 108,821 downwards.
ACCTGGCGCTGGCCGGATCCTTCCCATGTTGATTTGCAACGGAGAACCGGATCATGAGTGCACCGTTAAGCGATTTCCCCGGTGGACTGAAACTGCCAGGACATAAAAAACGTTCTACGCAGCAACCGATTCGTAAAACACCATTGAGCAAACAATTGGTGTTGCCACTGCAACAACATATCGGTGCAGCGGCCGTGCCGATTGTTGACGTTGGTGATAAGGTATTAAAAGGCCAGCGCATTGCTCGTGCTGAAGGTCATGTATCCGTTTGTCTGCATGCTCCCTCTTCCGGTGTGATCAGTGCCATCGGTGAGCATGCTATTCCACATCCTTCCGGGCTTTCAGCACCTTGTATTACCATCGAAACTGATGGTGAAGATCGGTGGATTGAACGCCGGCAAATAGCCGACTTCCGTCAACACAGTGCCCATGAGTTACGGCAGATTATTCGCGATGCAGGCATTGTCGGGTTAGGTGGCGCAGGATTCCCCAGCTTTATAAAACTCAATCCGGGTGTTCATCACACCGTTGAAACCCTATTAATAAATGGTGCTGAGTGCGAACCCTATATCACCTGTGATGACATGCTGATGCGTGAACGTGCCGATGGCATTCTTGACGGTGTTGAGATCATGTTATTTGCATTGCGGGCTTCCCGCTGCATTCTGGCGATTGAAGATAATAAACCTGATTCGATTGCAGCAATACGCTATGCCCTGACCGGCAGACCGCATTTATCGCAAACCAAAATTGTCATTGTGCCAACACGTTATCCAACCGGTGGTGAAAAGCAGTTGATTCAGGTGGTAACTGGTAAACAGGTACCCACCAACAAATTACCGATTGATATTGGGATTGTCTGCCATAACCCGGGAACCGCCTATGCTGTGGGCCGTGCGATTCTGCATGGTGAACCACTGATTTCAAGAGTCGTGACAGTCACTGGTACAGATGTACCGCACGCCGGTAATTTTGAAACGTTATTTGGCACACCGATCAAAGATTTACTGGATTTTTGTGAAACCAAACGTCAACCGGATGAGCCATTTATTCAGGGTGGACCGATGATGGGGTACAGCCTGGCGGGTGACGATTTACCTATCACCAAAACTGCCAACTGTATTCTGGTCGGCGTAGAAGATGTCGCCCCACCCGCTCAACCGTTACCGTGTATTCGTTGTGGTGACTGTGCAGACGTCTGCCCTGCCAGTTTGTTACCACAACAGCTTTACTGGTATTCACGGGCCAAGGATTTTGAACAAACCCGTAATTACAATTTATTTGATTGTATTGAATGCGGTTGCTGTGATTATGTCTGCCCAAGCAAAATTCCGCTGGTTTCCTATTTCCGGTTTTCCAAAACCGAAATCATGAATCAACAACGTGAACAGCAAAAAGCTGATCTGGCTCGTGAACGTCATGAAAGCCGTTTGGCCAGACTGGAACGCGAAAAGCAGGAAAAAGAAGAGCGGCAGCGGCAGCGTAAAGCGGCATTGGCGGCTTCCAAAGCAGCCAAAGCCAAAGAAGAAGGATCCACCAACAACGCAGAATCAGCAGATTCGGTTACTGAGGAAAAAGCCTGATGCCCATTTTTCGGCTGAGCCCACCGTTTTTAGCTGGAGCAAACCGCGTCACCATACAAATGCTGCAAGTGCTGGTCGCACTGGTACCAGCAGTGATCGCCATGACTTATTATTTCGGTCCCGGTGTGCTGATTAATGTCACCCTTGCTGTGGTGGTTGCTCTTATCACCGAAGCGATAATGCTTAAACTTCGTAACAGACCGTTAAAGCCTTTCCTGAGTGATGGCAGTGCTGCAGTAACTGCTGTGCTACTGGCATTAGCTATCCCCCCGCTTTCGCCATGGTGGATGACTGTGATTGGTGTGACTTTCGCCATTATCTTCGCCAAGCACCTTTATGGCGGTCTGGGCTATAACCCGTTTAATCCGGCGATGGTCGGTTATGTTTTGTTATTGATTTCTTTCCCACTGGAAATGACCACCTGGCTTCCAGTGCAATCAATGGCCGAACAACCAATTGGCTGGTTAAGTGCAGTACAATTAATTTTTACCGGTCAATTTAATGGTTTGGGCATTGATGCTTATTCAGGTGCGACACCACTTGATGCAATGAAAACCCAAATTGTATTGGATCGACATCCTGAATTTATCAGTAGCCAGGAATTATTCGGCATGGCTGGTGGGCTGGGCTGGGAATGGATCAATATCTGGTTTGCGTTAGGTGGTATCTGGTTAATCTACCGTAAAGTGATTAGCTGGCATGTACCCGTCGCAATGATTCTGGCTTTGCTGATTATCAGCAGTATTACCACGTTAATTGATCCCACCGTGTCGGGTTCACCGCTGTTTCATTTAGTCAGTGGCGGCACCATGCTGGGAGCATTCTTTATTGCTACCGATCCGGTCTCGGGTTCAACAACCTTGAAAGGTCGAATTGTATTTGGGGCTGGCGTTGGCATTCTGACCTATGTAATTCGTATCTGGGGCGGCTATCCAGATGGCGTGGCATTTGCTGTTATTTTGATGAATATGCTGGTACCGCTGATCGACTACTACACTCAACCGAGGGTGTATGGTGGAGCAACACGATGAAAGCATTATGGAATTTACCGGCATTTCGAGTTGGGCTGATGCTTGCTGTATTTGCGGTTGTGGCCACAACGCTGGTTGCTTTTACCGAAGAAAGTACCCGCGAACAGATCATAGAAAACGAACGTCAGGCCTTACTCGAAGCGATCAATGTGCTGCTGCCCAAGCAAAAATATGACAATAACATCCTGAGTGACACACTAGTGTTACCTCCGACGCCACAATTAGGTACCGAAGAGCCAACCGTTGTTTACCGAGCCAGAAAAAACGATGATCCTGTGGCAGCAGTGTTAACCGCTGTGGCACCAGATGGTTACAGTGGCAGTATTAAAATTCTGATTGCCATATACACTGATGGCACTCTGGCTGGAGTGCGGGTTATCAGCCATAAGGAAACACCAGGACTTGGCGATAAAATTGATGTGCAACGTGACGACTGGATCCTGCAATTTGCCGGACTATCACTGGAATCACCGGATGAATCACGTTGGAAAGTTAAAAAAGATGGCGGTGAATTTGATCAATTTACCGGTGCGACCATTACCGCTCGTGCGGTGGTCAATGCCATCAAACGTACACTGGAATTTTTTGAAGCAAATAAGGATAAGTTGTTTATCCCGGCAGAGGAAAACACATGACAATCTACAATCAGATTATTAAAGAAGGTCTGTGGAAAAATAATCCGGCTTTAGTGCAATTACTGGGTTTATGTCCATTACTTGCGGTCACCAACACTGTCATCAATGGCCTGGGGCTGGGGCTCGCCACCATCCTGACTTTGGTTGCTTCTAACGGCATTATTTCCATGCTGCGACACCAGATTCCCGATGAAGCACGCTTACCGGTGTTTGTGTTAATCATTGCGTCGATTGTAACGGCCATTGAATTATCAATGAACGCCTGGTTCCATGAGCTTTACCTGATTCTGGGCATTTTCATCCCGTTAATTGTGACCAACTGTTCGATTATTGCCCGGGCAGAAGCCTTTGCTGCACGTAATCCTGTTACCCCTTCATTACTCGACGGTTTGATGATGGGTATCGGTTTTACCGCTGTATTGGTGTTACTGGGTGGCATGCGAGAACTGCTCGGTCAGGGCACCTTATTCAGCCAGGCGCATTTAATGTTCGGAGAAGGTGCGCGTGGACTAACCATAACGGTCATCGATAATTATCGTGGGTTTCTAATTGCGATTTTGCCACCAGGTGCCTTCATTGGTCTGGGACTTATCGTGGCATTAAAAAATGTAATTGATGCCCGTGTGGCGAATCGGACTGAGAAAGTGAAAGCTGAAGCGCTAACCCCGCAAACCACCACAGGCTAACGATGAACCAAACGCAGCGGCAACAATTCTTCAGCAGACTGCGCGATCACAACCCATCGCCCACGACCGAACTGAACTTCAAGACGCCGTTTGAATTATTGATCGCCGTTATCCTGTCCGCTCAGGCAACCGATGTCGGCGTCAATAAAGCGACCGATAAACTTTATCCGGTTGCCAACACGCCCCAGGGCATTCTGGATTTGGGTGTGGATGGTTTGAAAAGTTATATCAAAACCATCGGCCTGTTTAACAGCAAAGCGGAAAACGTTATCAAAACCTGCCAGCAGTTAATCGACAAGCATGGCGGCGAAGTGCCAGATGATCGCGAAGCACTGGAAGCCTTACCCGGCGTCGGCCGTAAAACTGCCAATGTTATTCTCAACACCGTTTTTAAGCATCCGGTCATGGCTGTTGATACACATATCTTTCGACTGTCGAACCGAACAGGTCTGGCGAAAGGCAAAAATGTCCGTGAAGTTGAAGATCGCTTGATGAAGGTGATCCCGGACGAATTCAAACTTGATGCCCATCACTGGCTGATCCTTCATGGCCGTTATGTATGTACCGCCAGAAAACCGCATTGTGATCAATGCATCGTTACCGATTTATGTGATGAATACCGGCGTGTTCAACGTCAGCGGAAAACCGCCTGATGGCTATTTTCAGTCAGGATCGTGATGCATTGCGCCAGCAATACCATGATGTCTGGAAAAAAATGCAATCTGGACAAATACTTACCGCGCTCGAACAATTGATTGCCGATGTAATTGTGTTGCATCCCGAATACCACAGCCTGCTCTCCTCACCGATTCAATCCGGCCAGGAGTATTTTGTGGAAAACGGTCAGACCAATCCCTATCTGCATATGGGTCTGCATATTGCGGTGTTTGAACAGCTCTCCACCGATCGTCCAGCCGGAATCGTGCAAGCCTATCAACGCCTAATCGCCAAGACTGCTGATGAGCATCAAGCCCAGCACATGATGATCGATTGTCTGGCAGAACAGTTGTGGCTTGCCCAGCAAAAACAACAACCGCCATCCGAAACCGTTTATCTCAATGCACTTCAACGCTTAACGGAGAAATAGCTATGCAGGCATTACAATTTCACCATGCAACCGAACCCGCCCAACGTGTTCAAAAAGCAATGCCCAAAGCCACGGGTTACGATGTTGTTGTCTCAGTAGAAGCTGTCGCCGTCAATCCAGTCGATCTGAAGGTCAAGTCATTGATTCAGGATGACACCAACGGCAAAGTCATCGGTTGGGATGCGGCTGGAATCATCACTGACGTAGGCGAACAATGTCAGAACTTTCAGGTGGGGGATAAAGTCTTTTATGCCGGTGATATTGGCCGTGATGGTTGTTATGCCTCACATCAACTGGTGGATTCGCGAATTATTGCCAAAGCGCCAAAATCATTACAGCCCCATCAAGCTGCTGGCTTACCACTAACTGCTTTGACAGCTTGGGAAGCGCTGTTTGATCGACTGAAAATTGATGCTGACAAAGATCGCAATAAAACTTTATTAATTATCGGCGCTGCAGGTGGTGTCGGATCAATGGCGATTCAGCTGGCAAAACAACTCACCAGCCTGAAGGTGATTGCCACGGCATCAAGGCCGGAAACACAACAATGGTGTGAAAAATTAGGTGCTGATGCGGTGATTAGTCATAAGGGCGTGTTGAAAGATAATTATCAGGCAGCAAATTTGCCAGCTGCAGATTATATTCTGTGTCTGAATGACAGTGATTATTACTATCCACATATGGTTGAACTGATTGCTCCTCAAGGTTTAATCGCCCTGGTGGTCAGCTTCCAGCAGCCAGTGGACTTGAACCTGCTAAAAAACAAAAGTGCCGGTATTGTATGGGAATTTATGTTTACCCGTCCCAATATGAAAACTGCAGATATTCAGCAGCAGGGCCAAATTCTGCAGCGTATTGCAGAGCTGGCTGATTTAAACCAATTGCAACCTGTTTCGCAGCAACATTTTGATCAGTTAACGCCACAAACACTTGATCAGGCTCATCATTTATTAAGCCTGGGTCAAACAATCGGAAAAATCACGCTTGGAGCGCTATCTGATACATAGCGCGGCTGAACATATGCCCGTATAATTAATGCCACTATTATGGAGTCAGAGGTAAACCATGCAATCTTCTAATACACCAAAGTACCTGATCGGCAGTTTGATTGTTGTCGGGGTACTGTTTTTAATCGCGAATCTGATTTTGTCGAATATGCTCGCTGTGGCCGACAATGTAATCGAACCTGAGCCGATGGATGCTGAAGCAATTGCAGAACGATTAAAACCGGTAGCCAGAGAAAACATTGGTGAGGAACAGATTGCAGAAGCCCCCACCGCTGAGGAAACTGAAGCAGCAGATGATGCTGCCGATGCTAGCGTCGGCAAACAAGTTGTGACTCAGGTTTGTGCAGTTTGTCATGCCAGTGGCATGATGAACTCACCAAAAGTCGGCAACGCTGCTGACTGGGCACCACGTCTGGAAAAAGGCATTGACACACTTTATGACCATGCCATTAATGGTTTCAACATGATGCCAGCACGCGGTGGTAACCCGAAACTCACCGACGATGAAGTCAAAGCTGCTGTTGATTATATGGTTTCATCTGCTGAATAACCGTTAAAACATAACTCAGTAAGAACCGACAACTTTCGGTTCTTACTGATGTGTGAGCGCTAAAGCGTAAATTTTAATCATCATAAGCAATATGCTGAAACGATTATCGTCTAGCATCGACAGGGATCACACCAGCCACCATGAGCTTACTAAGTTTTAATCTTCCCTTAGCCGCATTCCTTCCTTTTGCCGCCGCTCCAATTGCTGCATGGGCAACTCGCTACAATCGTCTGGCTTCCGCCTGGGTTGCCGGTCTGACGACCTTGTTAACGCTAGCCATTCTATTCCCCTCAATGCACGCTATTTTTGCTGGCGAAACCATTATTCAGCAATGGTCCTGGTTGCCTGATATCGGCTTTAATATTGCTTTCAGACTTGATGGTCTGGCGTTGTTATTTGCCTTGCTGATCCTGCTGATCGGCCTGCTCATTATTTTTTATGCCCGTTACTATCTATCAGCCAAAGACTCCATGGGACGTTTTTACGCTTACATGCTGATGTTTATGGGGTCGATGCTTGGCATCGTATTATCCGAAAATCTGTTGCAACTGGTCGTCTTCTGGGAGCTCACGTCAATAACATCATTCCTGCTGATCAGCTATTGGCAGCATCGTCAGGATGCTCGTCAAGGTGCCAGAATGGCCTTAGCAATAACCGGCGCAGGTGGCTTGGCCTTGCTGGGTGGCGTGTTATTACTGGGCCATATTGTTGGCAGTTATGAACTGACTCAAGTGCTGGCTTCGGGGGATTTAATCAGAGGCCATGATTTATATCTGCCGACATTGCTACTGATTTTGCTTGGGGTATTCACCAAATCAGCACAGTTTCCATTCCATTTCTGGTTGCCGCATGCAATGGCTGCCCCTACTCCGGTTTCAGCTTATTTGCATTCCGCCACTATGGTGAAAGCCGGTATCTTTTTACTGGCGCGCTTTTTCCCGGCTTTATCGGGTACCCCGGAATGGAGCTGGCTGGTCGGCACAGCCGGTATGCTGACGTTGTTAATTGGCGCTTATGTCGCTTTATTCAAACATGATCTGAAAGGCCTGCTTGCCTATTCAACCTTAAGCCATCTGGGTCTTATTACCCTGTTATTCGGCTTTGGCAGCCAAATGGCACTGGTAGCAGCGATTTTTCACATCATTAATCACGCAACCTTTAAAGGTTCGCTGTTTATGGTCGCCGGCATTATCGATCATGAATCGGGTAGCCGTGATATGCGTAAACTGAACGGTTTGTTCAAAATGATGCCACATACGGCAATGCTCGCAATGATCGCCGCAGCAGCAATGGCCGGTGTACCGTTATTGAATGGTTTTTTAAGTAAAGAGATGTTTTTTGAACAGGCCATCAGCGCGTCAGATACCACACTGGCAGCCTGGACTATTCCGGCATTAGTCACGCTGGCCGCTATTTTCTCGGTCGCTTATTCACTGCGCTTTATCCACGATGTGTTCTTTAATGGCGAACCGATTGATTTGCCCAAAACACCTCACGAACCACCCCGTTTCATGAAAATACCGGTCGATATTCTGGTGGTGTTATGTCTGATAGTCGGCGTGGCACCAATGCTACTGATTGGTCCGATTCTGTCTGTAGCGGTTGCAGCAAGTCTGCAGGCCCCGGCTCCAGAATTCAGTCTGGCGATCTGGCATGGCTTTAACCTGCCATTAATGATGAGCTTTATTGCCCTGGTGTTAGGGGTGGCGGTTTATACCGTACGGCATCGTCTGTTTGCCTGGCATGACAGATGTTTGCACGGTATTGAGGGCAAAGCCGTGTTTGACTGGCTGCAATGGAAAACTATTCGTTTTGCCAAAAAAGTAACCGATTATTTTGATCAAACCACCTTACAACCTTCTGTTAGCTGGGTGATTGGCGGTGCATTGGTGCTCAGCATCATAACGTTCTTCCAGTTTAACTCACCACTATTCGGTGACAGGACATTAATGGAAGCCGATGTGATCACCATTCTGATGGCCTTGACATTGATAGTAGCCAGCTTGTTAACAGCAGTTTTGCATCATCAGCGCCTGACTTCTCTGATCAGTATCGGGGTGGTTGGTCTGGTGGTGGCGTTAGGCTTTGTCAAATTCTCAGCCCCGGATTTGGCTCTGACCCAACTTTCTGTTGAGGTGGTGACCATTGTTCTGTTGCTTTTGGCATTATTCTTTTTGCCACAGCACACGCCTCAGGAACGTAGCTATATCCGTTTAAGCCGTGATGGGATTATTTCCATCTCTGCCGCTGTTGCGGTATTCCTGCTGACCATGGCTGTATTGAGCCGTGAATATAGTTCCATTGCCAATTTCTTTATCGAGAATGCCAAACCTGGCGGTGGTGGTACCAATGTGGTTAATGTGATTCTGGTTGATTTCCGTGGCTTTGATACCTTAGGTGAAATAGTTGTGCTGGCATTGGCCGGTCTCGGGGTCTTTGCCATGCTGGAAGGACTCAAGCTCGCAGCACCAGCAAAAGATGTCGAAGGTTTGGAATGGAGTCATGATCCACACCCACCGATTATGCAAACTTTAACCCGTTTGTTGTTCCCATTAATGCTGATGGTCGCGGTCTATATATTCCTGCGTGGGCACAACCTGCCAGGCGGTGGATTTATCGCCGGTCTGATTGCTTCAGTTGCATTGATTTCACAATATCTTGCTAATGGTATCGACTGGACGAATGATCGGTTACGGACAGATATGCATCGCATAATGTGGCTGGGTCTGTTGATCGCTAGCGGTACGGGTGTCGTCTCCATGTTACTTGGCTATCCCTTCCTGACATCGGCGTTTACCTATCTGAACTGGCCCGTAGTGGGCAAATTTGAAGTGGCCAGTGCCATTGCCTTTGACTTAGGGGTATTTCTGGTGGTGGTTGGCGCCACCGTTATGATTCTGGTTGAGCTTGGCAAGCTGAGTCATGCTGCACATTTCATCAATGTTGAGGATATCAAATAATGGAGTGGCTAATTGCCAGTGTCATTTGCGTGATGACAGGTTGCGGAGTGTATCTCACACTTAGAGCAAGAACCTTTCCGGTAGTACTGGGATTGACTCTGCTTGCCTATGCAGTAAACGTCTTTCTGTTTAGCATGGGCCGTTTGCAAATCGGCATCCCGGCAGTTATTGATCCTGCCGCTGCAGCTTACACCGATCCCCTGCCACAAGCTTTGGTATTAACGGCTATCGTAATTGCATTTGGGATGACGGCTTTCCTCATCGTACTGGCCCTAAAAGCCCGTAGCGAGCTGGGTAATGATCATGTCGATGGCTTGCATCGCTCAGATGATGAGCTGAAAGCCACTAAACATAACAGTACAAAGACAGAAACTGAACGGAGCGAATCATGAGTCCGTTTACTATTTTGCCGGTTTTATTGCCTTTGATTGGCGGCATCCTGATGCTGATGGCTCGTCCGGCAGGCATTGACACACAACGTATTTTAAGTCTGATTTTAACTACTCTGCTGGTGGGTGTGAGCCTGGTCAGCTTCCAACTGGCCAATAGCGATATTTATCAAGTCGTGCTGCTTGGCAACTGGCAAGCGCCTTTTGGCATTGTCATTGTGCTGGATCGTTTATCGGCACTGATGTTGTTGCTGACGTCCCTACTGGCATTAGGCGCATTATGGTATGCCATTCGTACTGATACCGATAAACAGGGTCAGCATTTCCATGTGTTATTTCAGTTGCAACTGTTTGGTCTGAACGGTGCATTTATGACAGGCGATGTATTTAACCTGTTTGTATTCTTTGAAGTTCTGCTGATCGCCTCTTATGGATTATTACTTCATGGCGGGGGACGTTTAAGAACCCGTGCAGGTTTGCATTATGTGGTCATTAATCTGGTGGGTTCAACCTTGTTCCTGTTCGCTGTAGGCACACTTTATGGCATTCTGGGTACTTTGAATATTGCTGATATGGCTGTCGCCGTGCGTAATGTATCAGAGGCCGATCAAGGTATAGTGGCTACCGCTGCAGTCTTGCTGCTGGTGGTCTTTGGTATCAAGGCTGCCATGTTCCCGCTTTATCTCTGGTTACCTGGTGCTTATGCCTATACCTCTGCTCCAGTCGCCGCATTATTTGCCATTATGACTAAGGTCGGGCTTTACGCCATTATCCGGGTTCACGGCACCATCTTCAGCGAAGAAGCCGGTGATTTGGCGTTTGTGCACATTGAATGGGTATTGCTACTCGGTTTAATAACATTGGCACTGGCCGCCTTAGGTGTGCTGGCCGCCCGTGCATTACGTCGTCAGGTCGCCTATTTGATTTTGGCGTCAGTCGCTACCTTAATGATTGCCATCGGTATCAATAACGAAGCCGCCCTTGCTGCTTCGTTGTATTACTTAATCCATTCCACCATGCTCGGTGCAGCGATGTTCCTGATAGCTGATGTAATTATGAAAGGCCGTGGCATTTATTCCGACTCGTTTACCAAAGCCATTCCGATTGATCGCCCGATAGTCGTCGGTTCTGTGTTTATGCTGCTAGGCATCGCCTTAACCGGTATGCCACCGTTATCCGGCTTTTTCGGTAAAGTGATGATTTTAAATTCTGCTCTCAATCATCCATGGTTTGCAGCAATTCTGAGTGTCGTTTTAATTGCCGGTTTATTGATGATTATCGCCGTAGTCCGTTCGGGTTCATTGATGTTTTACAGTGTGCAAAAGGAAGAAGGTCAAAAATCCAGTCCTTTAAATAAGTCGGCTTTTGTCGCTGTTTTTCTGCTGATGCTGGTCAGTCCATTAATGGTAATGTTTGCTAAACCATTAACCGATATCACCAGTCAGATAGCTGGTCAGTTGTACAATGGACAAGCTTATATTGATGCTGTGTTAAGTACAGTTCCTTATGGAGATAACAGCAAATGATTCTTCAGCGGCTATTTCCCCACCCTTTGCTCACCATGATTTTGTGGGGCATCTGGTTATTATTGAATAACACCATAAGTCCCGGTCATATCGTACTGGGCGCAGTGTTGGCAATTTTTATTCCGTGGCTGACCTCCAGTTATTGGCCTGAAAAGATCACTATTCGGCACCCCTGGATGTTAGTGCTGTATGTGCTTAGAGTATTGTTTGAAATTCTGGTGGCTAACGCCGTCGTAGCTAAACTGATCCTGGGGCCTCAAAAGAATTTAAAACCGGGCTTTTTGAATTATGAACTGAAATTAACCAGTCCTGTCGGCATTGGACTGTTAGCCAATACGATTTCATTAACGCCGGGGACTGTCAGTTGTGATCTTTCAAAAGATCGTCGTTTTTTACTGATTCATGCGCTACATATTGATGATGTTGAAGCGATCAAAGCTGAAATTCATCGCAAATTCGAGAAGCCATTGCTGGAGATATTTGTCACATGTTGAATCTGGCCTTATCAATCTCATTCGTTATGGTCGGTTTAGCGATTTTACTAAGCTTTATCCGACTGATTATTGGTCCAAACACACCGGACAGAATTCTGGCTTTGGATACCTTATACATCAACTCCATTGCATTGCTGATTCTGCTGGGCATTAATCTGCAAAGTGCTTTGTATTTTGAAGCGGCTTTATTAATCGCGTTAATGGGTTTTATGGGTACGCTCGCGTTAAGCAAATATCTGCTGCGCGGCGATATCATGGAATAGAGGCAATTATGCTTGAGTGGATCTTAGCTATCTTGATTTTAATTGGTGCGTTTTTCACACTGGTGGGTTCAATCGGTCTGTATAAACTATCCGATTTTTATATGCGTTTGCATGGTCCAACCAAGGCCAGCACACTTGGCGTAGGGGCTATTCTGATTGCCTCGGCAATTCATTTCAGCTTTAAAACAGAGGGTGTCAGCCTGCATGAAATTCTGGTGACGCTTTTCCTATTTATCACTGCACCGGTAAGCGCACACCTGATGGCAAAAGCCGCCATTCATATAAAAGTTAAACAGGTGGAACGCACCCGCCAGTTGGAAAAATAAATTGACCGAAGTTGAACCTCGTAAGCCCCAAATCTGGGTCGATGCCGATGCCTGCCCGGTGGTGATAAAAGAAATTCTCTATCGCGCGGCTACCCGAACAGAAACCCACACCACCTTTATTGCCAATCATAGCTTAAGATTACCGCCCTCACCTTTTCTCAAATTCCAGCAAGTGCAATCCGGTTTTGATGTCGCGGATAATGAAATTGTCGAACGTCTGATGAAAGGTGATTTAGTCATTACCGCCGATATCCCGCTTGCCGCCGAAGCGATTGAAAAAGGCGCATTGGCTTTAAACCCAAGAGGCGAACTGTATACTACAGACACTATCAGCGCCCGACTGACAATGCGTAATTTTATGGAAACCATGCGTAACAGCGGCGAACAGATGGGTGGCCCCCCTGCCTTTAATCAACGCGATCGACAAGCGTTTGGCAATCAACTGGATAAGTGGTTGCAAAAGGCAAAGCGTTAAGTCGGAATTGTCCCTGCTATCAAGTAGTCTTACTTTTGATGTCACTAGAGGTAAACAACATGAGCAATAAATCCAAAGTTACTCAGACGAAAAGTCCTAACGGCCCGGAAAATGCTGTGGAAAACAGCACCATCTCGCCTAAAAGCTCAGTTGAAGTCAGTGACAACGAAAAAACAAAAAAAGATAGGCCCATAAATGAACGCGATTTGATACTGAATCATGAAGATGCTCAGGCTGCCAGCCCTGATGACATGGCCGCCTGTGGCGAAGAAGATGTAGGTGCCGGTCTGGAATTTTTAGTGACACGTAACGATCATGATAAGTAAGCCCAGATTTAATTTTTGTCTTTACTACACACACTTCTATTTGATCATACTTCAATCATTTTCCCACAATCCTGAATAGCAATACCGCGTTCATTGTGGCTTTTGCCATAAAGCTCACTTGCGATGTTATATTTAAAGCAATAGAATGATATTGATTCTCATTACCAATTAACATTCAGGAGTTTTTCGTGAGCAGTGCCCAATCTGTCATCCACTATCATGTACAGGTGCTGTATAGCGAACATCATAACTGGCTGAAAGGCTGGTTATCTCAGCGATTAGGTAATAGTACAGAAGCCGCCGATCTGACTCAGGATACATTTCTCCGCCTCCTCGGTTTGCCTTCATCGCGACACTTTTCCAGCAGCGATCAGGCGCGCAATTATTTACGAGCTACCGCCAAAAACCTCTGTATCGACCTCTGGCGTCGAAAGGAAGTTGAAAAAGCTTGGCACGATACACTTTCCAGCTACCCGGAAGAAACCGCGCCTTCAGCAGAAAGACAGGTAGCAGTGCTGGAAGCCCTGGAAGAAATTAATCGGATGTTGAGTGAGCTTCCGGCCAAAGCCGCTAAAGCATTTCTCTTAGCTGTGGTCTGCCAGATGACAGATGCCGAAACAGCCAGTCAACTGGGTGTATCAGATCGCATGGTGCGTAAATATGTAGCTCAGGCCATGTTGGCCTGCCTGAAATTGCAAGCCTCTCAAACCACTCGCGAACTTATTTCTGAACCACAATCATAAAATGGCTGAACCTTCTCATAAGACATTGGAAGAAGCCGCCGAATGGTTTGCCATTCTTCGTGATGGCCAAGCCAGCAACGAACACAAATCAGACTGGCGTAAATGGCTTGATGCCAAACCTGAGAATAAAACCGCCTGGCTTTACGTGGAAAAAATCAGTGAAGGTTTCCAGCCCTTACAGCAAACGCCCGACCCGCATAATACAGCTGACAATCTATACAATGCCAATCAACGATTACGTCAACGCCGCCGACTGCTCAGTGGCATGGTCAGTATTGCTGTGATTGGATTTGTAGGTCATTTCAGCTGGAATAGAAAATGGTTTCCTGACAGTGTGATGGCACTGGCTGCTGACTACCACACCGGTGTCGGACAACAAACTGATATCACCTTGCCAGATGGCACGCAGATCTGGTTAAACACTGCTAGTGCCATTAATGTTGATTACACGGTACAGCAAAGACGCATTGAGTTACTCCATGGTGAAATCTTCATTGAGACAGTAAAAGATGTCGGCAGATCATTTGTAGTAGATACCTCACAAGGTCGATTAACGGCGCTCGGAACACAATTTAACGTGATGAGCCAGCAACAGGATATTGAGCTCGCCGTTTATGAAGGTTCCGTGTCTGTTCATACCAATAATGATCACTATCTTGAACTTCAAGCTGGGGAAACAAGCCGTTTTAATCAAAACCAGATAATGCCAAAACAAAATGCCATAACCGCTCGACAGGCCTGGAGAGATGGATTGTTAGTGGCAGAAGATATGACATTACAGGAACTGATCGCCGAGCTTAACCGTTATCAATATGGCTATATCAATATCGCTGATGAAGTTGCTCAGCTGGAAGTGTATGGCAGTTTCCCGCTAGCGGATACTGACCGTGTTTTGACTATGCTCACCACAGTTTTGCCCATACAGGTTCGCCAGGTGTTTCCAGGCTGGATTATTCTGGAACCAATCCAGCGTTAACTTCAATTTAATCAACAGCCTAAAAGTTATTTTCGTTTTATTTCACAAAATGGTTCCGGGTTTATGCACCTCATCCGTTTATATCTGTATCAACACTAAACTCGATGAGGTAACACAATGGTGAAACAACACAGCCACAAACAACCGGCTAAAAACCGGTTTAAGCCACTGGCACTTTCTATACATCTTATTGCTGCTGCCAGCATGGGGACATTGCTTGTACTACCTGCTGCACAGGCAGAAACAAGCCATTCTGCGGCTCAAGCCACTCAACAATTTAATATCCCAGCCGGATCGCTGAGTCAGGTACTGGCCCGCTTATCTGCCCAGGCCGGTATCTATCTTGTGGGTGCTTCGGAATTAGCCAGCGGCAAGAACAGTAATGGATTGCAAGGCAGCTATACTGTTGAAAATGCACTAAGCCAGATTCTCAATGGCAGCGGTCTGGTGGCCGTAGCTCAGGGTGATAACAGTTATACATTGCAGGCAAACAATGAAGACGAGCAAAGTGTCACATTATCAACGATGAAGGTACAAGGTCTTGGTATGAATGGCTCGGCCGCCAATGCCTATCGGGTTGGTGATGTTTTTGCTGGAGCACTGGGAAACCTGTCAAAGCAGAATACGCCGTTTACCATTGAAACCTACTCTGAAGATTACATTGCCAATCTGCAGGCACGCTCGCTGGGTGAGTTAACCAAATTTGATGCGGCTATCAGTCTCTCATCCAATAACCTAATCACAGAAAATAACGCTTTTTCGATTCGTGGCATCAACCCGGATTTCGATACCGGGCAGAAACTTGATGGAATGAATTTCCGCAGCCGTGCCAAAGATCTTCCATTAGAACACCTTGAACGGGTTGAGATCCTTAAGGGTGCAGGCGGTTTCCTCTATGGTTTTGGTGCTCCGGGCGGCATTATCAATTATGTGCTCAAACGGCCCACTGAAGAATTCGAAGCCAGTGTTTCCACGCAAATAATGGATAGCGGATTGCTAATGGCACACGGCGATGTCGGCGGTCGTATTGGTCCAGATGATATATTTGGTTACCGCGTTAATGTGGTCAGTGAAGCTGGTGACACCTATGTCGATGACAGTGAGGCCTACCGTAAATCGGCTTCTGTCGCTGTGGATTTACGTATCACGCCGGATCTGACATGGCAGGCAGATGCACTGATATCTGAGCGTAAAAGTTACGGTGGTTATTTTTCAATTAGTCCAAACTCTGACGGTTCCTTCGACGATCGAACAGTAAGTAATATTCTCAGCCCGATTGATGGTGATAAACGTCTGGCTCCAGACTGGACTCGCTATGAATCAGAGCATATCACTACCGGCAGTGATTTAATCTGGCAGATTAATAATAACTGGAACAATAAACTCTCCTATCGTTATTCCACCAGCTACCGCAATCCGCTGATGCCCATTTTGTACGTTGATGGCGATGGTGACTATTCGGCCACACTCTACAATTACAACAATCTGTTCAAAAGCTATCAGACACAGAATGTGCTAAGCGGTGTTATCGAAACGGGGCCTGTTACGCATAATGTAGTGGCAGGTTTATCGCATACTCGCACTATTTCATCAAATAGCAGCGGTATTGGTACGCTGGCCATTCCACTGGGGTCGGGTAATGTATCTTCACCTGTCGATTTCGAGCGCCCAGTTGGTCATCTTGATAAAAGTGATGCCAGCTTTAATGAGTATTCCAGAGTTACCCGTAAAGAAGTGTTTCTCTCAGATACGCTTAATGTCGGCGACAGCTGGGATTTCATTATTGGTGCACGCTACGGCAGTCTTGAGGATGATTATGGCGATTACAAAGAGAGTGAAATCACCCCTTCCGTCGCAGCTATTTATCGGCCACTTGAATGGATGTCAATTTACGCCAGCTATGTAGAAGCCTTTGAACAAGGTGCTACAGCACCGAATACTGCTGCCAATGCTGGCGAGGTTTTTGAGCCGTTAATCAGCAAACAGTACGAGACCGGCATTAAGGTTGAGTATGATAACTGGTCAGCCAATATGGCAGTTTTCCAGCTGCAAAAAGGCCTCACCTATGAAGATGAGAATGATGTGTTCAGTCAGGATGGTGAAGCCCGTTACGAAGGTCTTGAGCTCTCAACCCGAGCCAAAATCAATGAACAATGGCTAGTTGGAGCCAGCGCTATGTGGCTGGATGCCACTAACCGGATAACAACCAATGAGAGCCTTGAAGGAGAACCGATACAGGGCGTCGCTGACAAACAGTTCCGTTTATACAGTGAATATCAGGTGCCCAATACCCAGCTGACCTTCACCGGTGGTGCGCAATATACCAGTCAACGACCACTGGATACGGCCAACCAATGGCATGTCGGATCAGTAACATTATTTGATTTGGGAGCTCGCTATGAAATTGATCTCAACCAACAACTGTTAACTCTCAGACTGAACGTTGAGAACCTGACGGATAAAGCCTATTGGCTTACCTCTGCAGGCAGCTCCAGTATTGCTCAGGGTGCACCTCGTACCATCAAATTGGGAGCCCAACTAGACTTTTAATATTTACAAATAGCCCGGCAGTAATTCACTGCCGGGACTTTCTGCATAAAATAAAAAAAGCATAAATCTATCCTGCTTTGCTTTTTTTAAACATGACCGACAAGCGTTTGTTACTTAACTGGTAAATGGTTTTAGCAAAAGCTTGAGTTTTCTCACGGTTCCCGGCTGAACATCATTCATCCAAATCAAGTTTGCTGTATCCTGCCTTGAATTTGTGTAGAAAATAATCAAAATAGTGGCTTGCTGTGTTTAAACGCAGCAAGCTATTTTCGTTCAGGAACCCCCATGTTTTTCAAAAGAGCCCTATTACCGATTTCATCGTTGTTCTTCTCGATCTCGCTGTTAGCAACGGGTTACGGGTTACTGATGACATTCATAGGCATATTCCTGAAACAGGAAGGTCTCAATGAGGGCGCCATCGGCTTAATCAATTCCGCTTTTTTCCTGGGCGCGATGTTAGCCGCAATTTTCAGTCAAAAACTCATTGTCACAGTAGGTCACGCACGCAGTTTTTCGGCTTTTTCTGCAATTATGGTCATGGCATTTTTGGGGCATGCTTTATGGTTTGATCCCTGGTTTTGGGCCACATTGCGTTTGGTATCAGGTTTTGCCTTTTATGCCATGCTGATTGTGTTAGAAAGCTGGCTCAATGAAAAAAGCTCATCTGAAGACCGCGGCAAAATTCTCGCGATATATACCATCGTATTCTTCCTGGCGTTGGCATTAGGTCAATTACTGTTGATGCTGGAGATGTCAGCCAATACGATTTTCATTCTGGGTTCAATTCTGGTGCTTTGGTCGCTGGTGTTGGTCGCGGTGACGCGTGTTACGCAACCCGTATTAAAACCCTTTGAACGGTATAGCATGCCAAAATTGTTATCGATCGCCCCGTTGGCATTGGTGGGTAGTTTTATTGGCGGAGTATTCATTGGCGCGTTTTACACCATGCTTCCACTATACGTATTAAATCTGTTTGATCAGCCTAAGGTGGTCTCATTATTTATGGCGATTACCATTCTCGGCGGACTAATGGCGCAATTGCCTGTGGGCATGTTATCTGATCGAATAGGGCGCCGGAAAATGCTGGCTTTGTCTGGATTTTTCGGTGCTGGTGTTTTTCTCTTGATGCTGGTTTTACCTTTGATCTGGCGTGAGAGCGTGGCGTTGCTTTATACGGTTGGTTTTTTATTGGGTATCAGTTTGTTCAGCATTTATCCCTTAAGTGTTGCACGTGCCAACGATGTGTTTGATGAAAACACAGACCTGGTCGAAATTAGCCGAACCTTATTGTTTTCGTATGGCTTCGGTTCATTTATTGCGCCGTTATTGTTAGGTTTTGTACTGGGATTTTCAGCAACCGTATTTTTCATCGTGCTGACGTTATTTGCCCTGGCGTTAGGTTATTACTCATTACAGAGCGAGCGCATTCCAGAAGACCATATGAACGTCTATGTTGCCGTTCCAGCGGCATCTGGCAGCGTTCTCGCTGAAATGGATCCACGCATGGACGAACAATGGGTTGAAGATCATCGACCGCATCCAGAGCCACAGCAAACATGACGTAGATTCAGTCCATTAAAAACTGATGCTGAAAACTCCGAGGTCCGGGGGTTGCTCCTTTATCCGATGCTATCAATTGGCTCTGAACCTATTAATCCTAATTAAAACAAAACTTTAATTTAACTGAGATAGTTAATATTTTTTAAATCATGAGTACATTGGAGGAAATTCTTTAGCCCCTGCCTATAAAAGTTAGATGCCAATTCAAGCTCTTATCTGTGCCCTCCGTGTCTCTGTGGTTAATTTTTAAAAGCTCATGAGCAATCAAATCACGGACAAAAAAATAGTCCAGTTTTAGTTAAAAACTGAGCCATATTTGGCTAGTTGTGATTAATAATCCAATCTCAAATATCAACTTCCTCAAACAGTTCTGGCACTTCGGCATCCCAGCCGAATTTTTCGGTGATGTGTTTACGCATGGTGTCGCTTGCAACAACTTCGCCATGGGTGACGTAGACGTTATCGGGCTTGAGGTTGCCTTGCTCTAACCACGCCAGTATTTCACTGTAGTCGCCGTGGGCGGACATGGAGTCCATGTTATGAATTTCAGCTTTTACCGGCCAGTAGGCACCATGGATTTTGACGGATTGAGTTCCATTTACCAACGCATCACCACGAGTACCAGGGGCCTGGTAGCCCGCGAAGACAATGCTGTTACGAGGATTAGGTAATAAGGTTTTAAGGTGATGCAACACCCGACCGCCGGAGGCCATTCCACTCGCGGAGACAATCACACATGGGTAACGCATGGTGTCCAGTTCGATGGATTCATCTACGGTGCGGATGTACTGAGTTTGATCATCAATAAGCGCGCATTGGCTTTGGTCCAGCTTATGTTCTTTGTGGTGTTTGATGAAAGCTTCGGTAGCCTTGATAGCCATCGGGCTGTTCAGGTAAACCGGCATATCAGGGATTTTGCCTTCTCCCATCAGTTTATGTACAACATAAAGCAGCATTTGTGCTCGGCCAACAGCAAAAGCCGGCATCAATGTGATGCCACCTCGACCTGCGGTTTTGGTAATGATTTCTGCAAGTACAGCTTCGGGATCTGATTCACCATGGAGCCGGTCGCCGTAGGTGGATTCGCACACCAGTACATCTGCGTGCTGTAGCGGTTCCGGCGGACGCATGATAATGTCGTTTTGGCGTCCTACATCACCCGTAAATACTACTGTGCGGTCTGTGCCTTTGTGATGAACATGCACACAGGATGAACCCAGAATATGCCCCGCGGGGGTAAAGCTTACTTCAAAGCCTTTAACCGGCTCGAATGTCTCATGGTAATGCAGAGATTCAAAATGTTTTAACGCTTCTCTGGCGTCTTTTTCGGTAAATAGCGGTTCCGGGCTTTCGTGTTTTGAGAACTTCTTACTAGCAGCATATTTGGCATCTTCCTCTTGAAGATAACCGGCATCTGGCAGCAACACATTACACAACTCGTGGGTAGCCTTGGTGCAGTAGATTTTACCTTTGAAGCCGTTTTTCACCAGCGCCGGCAAATAGCCGGAGTGATCGATATGAGCATGGGTAAGCACCACGGCATTGATAGTTGATGGGTCCACCGGAAACGGTGCCCAATTTCGCCGTCGCAAGGTTTTCACCCCTTGATACAAGCCACAATCCACCAGTAATCGGTGGTTATCATCAGAAAGCAAGTAACGGGAACCGGTTACTGTGCTGGTACCACCGAGAAAGCGAAGTTTCATGTGCGTGTTATCCTTGGCTGGCAATGCTGTTAACTAGTGGAAAAGTTTACCGGCATTAGATTTACTAACCGTTGATATGGGTCAATTCTTTGGTTAATGCCTTTTCTCAATTTATACGCTAAACACAGAAATGTTTAACATTTAATCACATTGATAAACCTGCCAGATATTGACCATATTGATGCAGATTAATTGTAAATCTATTGATTTGTAGTAACGTCTAACTGAAAAAAGCATTTACTTGTAGTGAAACAAGAGCGTAGTTATTTAACCGCATCTGTTCTGACTAAAATCCAACAATCAAAACGTTTCAGTCTTCTATTGACGCAAGATAGATGTCCTCTTTAATAACCTTAAGGAATCCACATCATGACACTACAGCAAATAAATCAAGAAAAATCAGCTAGCATTTCGACTATTATCGCCGCTTCTAAAAAGTCTGAAGAAGACAAAGAAGCTGAAAAATCGCCACAGGTTCCCGACCCATCCGAAGGAACCTATCAACCGGCAGATGACCCGGATGATGATAAACAGAAAGAGGCTGAAGAGGCACCACCTATGCCGCAGCCACCTACTCCATAAGCTCCAGAACAGCAGGAATAGATAAAAAATGGCCCGGTTTACGTTAAAAACCGGGCCATTTTTATTCCACTAAATAGAATTAATGATGGTGATGTTCACCGGTACCATCCACAACTTTCACAAACGGTGCCGGATATTGCAGTGAAGGTCCACCATGTCCTGCATGGACAGAGTGATCTATTTGCATGTCGTCTTCAGTCATTTCCTTCGATTGCCCATGCTGATGTTGATGGGCTTTCGGTTCTTCGTGGTTGCCTGAAAGTTCGGCCTCATCTTTTGACTGCCCATGTTGGTGTTGATGTTGATGTTGATGTTGATGGGCTTTGGGTTGCCCATACTCACCGGCATGTTCGGCTTGTTCCATATTCTGCCCATGTTTATGTTGATGTGATTTTGGTTGATCAGATGCCTTCTCATCGAGCTCATCAAGGCCTTCCATCAGTTCCTTCACTGCTATGGGACCTTTGGGCATGGTCTTTTTAACCGGTTTTTCTTCAGCAATCTGATCCCAATGCAATTCGCCTGTTTCGCATTTTTGGGTGACCGGGAAATACAGCACACTGGTAGCACCGACTCCAATACGGCCACGGAAGATAAATTCATCAAAATGAATATCATGCAAAGAATTACCAGACCAGGTGATCTGCCGAACGGCTTCAGTTATCTCGATACCATCGCGAAAGAAAGGTCGTTCAACCGGTTTCTTCACGATTTCTACTTGCCAGCCTGCTTTGGGCATGGGCTGAGCAAATTGCAGACCTTCGGGAATATCTACAGTTATTGCTGTGGTAGCCGAACCATCACAACCTTGCGTGACGGTCAAAACACCTTTGTAATAGCTTCCGCTTTCAGCCTGATTTTGTTCCAGCTTAACTTGAGCATGCGCCAAACCGGGAACCAATATCGCCAGGATAAGTAGTTTTGTTTTCATATTTTTTCCTCAACCGTCACTAATTGGTCATTCGATTAATATGTTACTTAAGCATATCGCGAATATTGGATAAATGCGCTTTACCACGCTCTTTTCGCTCTTCAGGATCAACCTGAGTTTTTTCGGTCATCCAGATCAGATCTTCCGGAGGTAACTCGCGAAGAAAACGACTTTCTTCACAGTCCACCTTTTCACCGTAACGTTTACGGGTATTGGCCAGCGTCATTACCAGACTGCGTTGTGCCCTTGTTATGCCAACGTACGCCAGACGTCGTTCTTCTTCAATGGAATCCTCTTCAATACTGGTTCGATGTGGAAGGATTTCTTCTTCCATACCTACAATGAATACATGCGGGAATTCCAAGCCTTTTGCCGCATGTAATGTCATCAAATGTACTGCATCGGCCTGATTCTCATCAGCCTGCCGGTCCATGATATCCATCAACGTTAAACGTGCAGCAATATCGCCAATCGATTTTTCTTCGGTGTCCTGATCAATCATTCGCTCGATCCAGCTGACCAGCTCATCGACATTTTCCATGCGACGATTGGCTTTATTCGGATCGCCACTGACTTCTTCCAGCCAGCCGCGGTAATTGATCTCTTCGATCATATCCTTGATCGCATCCAGCAGATTGCCACGGGCAGCACGATCGGCAATATCAATCAGCCAGCGGGTAAAGACTTCCAGATTCTGCACTGATTTAGGCGGCAGGCTTTCAGCCAGACCCATTTCAAAACAGGCTCCAAACATGCTGGTGTTACGTTTGCCAGAGTATTCTCCAAGCGCCTGTAAGGTAGATGAACCGATCCCTCGACGTGGCGTATTAATGACACGTAAGAAAGCATTATCATCATCCTGATTGGCCAGCAGACGCAGATAGGCCATGATGTCTTTAACTTCAACCCGCGAGAAAAACGAGGTGCCGCCAGTCAAAAAATATGGCACGTTATGTTCACGTAACACTTTTTCCAGCGAACGGGATTGATGATTGCTGCGATACAGAATCGCATAGTCCTTGAAACTGGCCTGGTGTTTGAGCTTGTGATAAAGCAGCTCGGAAATGACTTTTTCTGATTCATGTTCGTCATCACGACAGCCAATAACTCGAATCGCATCGCCCTCGCCCATCGCACTCCACAGTTTCTTTTCAAAAATATGGGGGTTATGACTTATCAATTTATTGGCGACTCGTAAGATACGGCCCATCGACCGATAATTCTGTTCCAGTTTAATCAGCTTTAATCTTGGAAAGTCAGTTTGCAGTTGCACCAGATTTTCTGGGCGTGCGCCACGCCAGGAATACACCGATTGATCATCGTCCCCTACCACGGTGAGCTTTTCACGAATGCCGACCAATTGCTTGACCAGTTCGTACTGACAGCCGTTGGTATCCTGATATTCATCCACCAGCAGATAGTGAATTTTGGCCTGCCATTTTTGTAACACATCACGATGTTCGCGAAACAGAATGACTGGCTTTAAAATCAGATCATCAAAATCCACAGCGTTATAGGCCTGCAAAGCCTGCACATAACGTGGGTAAACCCTGGCAGCGAATTCTTCCTGAGCACCGTCGGCAATCTGGGCCGCCTGCTCGGGCAAAATTAATTGGTTTTTCCAGTTTGAAATCAGGTTTTGGACTTCCTGTGCATGATCGCTGTCAGCCGCAAAATCACGTCCCATCAGATCGCGAAAAACCGCCAAAGAATCCTGGGCATCAAAAATGGAAAAGCCGGGACGATAGCCTAGCGATTTTCCATCACGCCGCAGGATATTCAAACCAAGCGTATGGAATGTGGATACCATCAAACCTCGCGCTGAGGCTTGTCGGGTAGACATCAAATCAGCAACCCGCTCCTTCATCTCACGAGCAGCTTTATTGGTAAAGGTTACGGCAGCGATGTTGCTGGCTTTCATACCGCATTGCTCGATCAGATAGGCAATCTTACGGGTAATAACCCGCGTCTTGCCACTGCCGGCACCGGCTAATACTAACAACGGTCCATCGATGTAACGCACAGCTTCCCGCTGTTGCGGATTGAGATCTTTCACTAAATATTAATTCGCTGTGTCGAGGCGTCGATAGCCGATGGCTTCTGTTAAATGGACTGTTTGAATGTCGGGTGAACCGGCCAAATCAGCAATGGTGCGGGCCACTTTTAAAATACGATGATAGGCACGGGCCGACAGACCAAAACGGCTGATGGCTTTTTCTACTAATTGAAAATCCTGATCTGACAAGGTGCAAAAAACCTCTAGTTCTTTATGTTGCAGGGACGCATTGGCTTT
>DELT01000101.1:78039-83948 GCA_002354555.1 Methylophaga sp. UBA2689 | reverse complement strand
ACATCATCAGGCTGAGGTCGCAACAGTTTTTTATCCACTGTCGGCACCTCCATCAACATATCAATGCGATCCAATAACGGGCCGGAGATCTTACCACGGTAGCGTCTGACTTGCTCTTCTGTGCAATGACATCTTGCCTGGCCCAAGTAACCGCACGGACAGGGATTCATCGCAGCAACCAATTGAAATTGTGAAGGAAATTCTGCTTGATTGGCAGCACGGGAAATAGTTATTTTTCCTGATTCAATTGGCTCGCGTAAAACTTCTAATACTTTTCGATCAAACTCCGGCAATTCATCAAGAAATAAAACGCCGTGATGTGCCAAAGAAATCTCACCTGGTTTAGGCTGACTACCACCGCCGACTAAAGCTACTGCAGAAGCCGTATGATGCGGTGCCCGAAATGGTCGCTGCATCCAGTTTTCCACCTGGAACCCAGCAGATGATATTGAATGAATCGTTGCTGTTTCAATGGCTTCCTGCTCTGTCATCGGTGGCAATATACCCGGTAAACGACTGGCTAACATGGTTTTTCCAGTACCGGGAGGTCCAGCGAAAAGCAGGCTATGCGAACCAGCAGCCGCAATTTCCAAAGCCCGTCTTGCTGACGCCTGACCTCGTACGTCAGCTAAATCGGCATAATTATTTTGATTATGCTGATGTTGGTTGATATTAACTGGTAAACGCAATTGATCATGCAAATGAGCACAGACTTCCAGCAGCGTTTTGGCAGCAAAACTCTCACCTTGTTTGGTAAGGGCCGACTCTTCGGCATTATCAAAAGGCACCATCAATTGTCGGTTGGCCTCCGACGTGGCTAATGCTGTAGGTAACACACCGCGAACTGCACGTAATTCACCGGTCAAACCGAGTTCACCGATAAACTCCATATTGCTTAATGATTGCACCGGAATTTGATTGGAAGCTGCCAGAATGCCCAACGCAATCGGCAAATCAAACCGACCGCCCTCTTTGGGTAAATCGGCTGGAGCCAGATTAATGGTGATACGTTGCTGAGGAAAAGTGAACTGGGAGTTAATCAATGCTGATCGGACGCGATCCTTACTTTCCTTCACCGCCGTTTCCGCCATACCCACAATCGACAGACTGGGCAAACCATTGGAAAGATGCACCTCAACAGTAACCGCCTGAGCATAAATTCCCGTCAAAGCACGACTGTAAACCGTGGCAATACTCATATTCCTTCCCTGGAAAATTAGTGTGTTTCGATTCTAACGGATATGGCGTATCTGATGAAGGCCAAAAAGGGGTTAATCAAAACTGGTTATCAGTTTTCTATACAACTCAATAACATTGAAACATCACGCTTTGAGAGCGTGATAACTTCGGAATTTAAAATCATGAAAAATAGTAATAAATAAAATAAACGTTATATATCAATATCATCGGGACGAATATCTTGTCATACAATTTTGATTGAGTACTGTCCATTGCAAAGATACCTTTTCGTACTAAATAGTATTTTTTAAATAACAACATAAATCCCGGAAAGATAAAGAACCCAATCGTAATCAATGCATGAAAATCCAAAATATAACTCCTAAAAACTCATCGCTCTTCAATTATGAATAGGTTACAAAAAGGACAGACTCACAGATTTATTTTTATTCTCTTACATACTTACTTTTTCAGCTATACGTGCTCACGCTAACCAACCTCGTCAATAAACTGTTTTGTTTTGGCCAATTAATTTCGTGGTAGCACCTTTTGTATCAATTGATTTTCCTTCTTTTATCTAACAATCGCTGCAATCAACTAAAATAAATCTGCCCCCTTTCCCGCTCTGTTAGCTTTCAGTGCTATCAATATTTCCTTTTAATAATTTGATCCAGTTTTTTTGTGGTACCCAAGAATTTTGCGGTAATAAGCTATCCAAATATTCTTGTGCCTCATTATTTCCTTCTATCGATGATTTTTTGAGAAAATAATATGGAATTTCTAATCGTCTAAAGTCTCCAAAACCTTGATCTAATACTTTTTCATGGGCTTGTTTACCCATATGATAATAAAAGTCAGGCGTATTCTTATTTTTAGAAAAATACTCCTGAACAACTGATTCTGCTTGTGAGCAAAACTCATTTTTTACTTCAGCCTCACAATCCTTATTTCTCAAAGTTAAATCGATGGCGTATAGAATATTGATTCTACTATCTTTATTTTCAATTCGCTGGTATAAACCTTCAAGTTCAGATGTGCAATGAATAAAGCATAATAAAAACTCTCTTCTTTTCCCAATATTAGCTGGGACAGTTTCTTTATAATAATTTCGAGCTTTATTAATATCTTCATCTACCCCAATACCATATTCATAAATCATTCCTTTAAAGACACTATTTTCTGGCCCAGTAGCTAAAATATTTTTATAATCTCCAGCACGGTATGCAGGGGGTTCAACGATGTTTTTATTTCTTTCACATCCTGAGACATTTAAAATAAATGAAAGGAATAATAAAATTAAAATTTTTTTTATTTACTTGTTTCATCTCTCTCGCAAACTCTCATTGCGATCCTTTTCAATATTTATATTGGTAACCTCAAAGTCAGAAATTAATTTTTTAACTTTTAGATCTATCTGTTTCCAGTTTGAAAGTTGTTTTTTTGAGAATGAATATCTGACTAAAATATGGTCAGAATAAAAAAATGTGGTGTTACATGATGGATAAATTACTTTTCCTTCAGGTACACATTGCACCCAATAAAACTCATCACCATGCCTTGCTGTATAAACTTCGTAATGTGCGTGAACATCATATGGAGTAGCATGCTCACCACTTCCCATTTTTCCATCAGCCACATATTGACGCGTCAATCCATTGTCTAATTTTTCTTCCTTAACAATCTTTCCATTGTAGATAACATGGGCTGTGTAAAACTGCTCACTTGTAACCCATACTGGAGGATTTAAACTTGGCAATCCTTTTGCTCTCAATAAAATCCGCACGAATTCTTGAGAACCAGGCATAAAAAGAACTTTTTTTAATTCACTGTACCCCTCCATTTCTGGCAAAACTGCATGAAGGTTCGTCCCTGTTCGTTCCCCTCCTTTCCAATCCCGCTTAGCCCAAATGTGATTTTTAGGTATAGCAAAATGTTTATCCGCAATAGTTAAATTCGCAATATTTGAGTCTGAAGATATATCGGCGCTGGTATCAAGATATTTGTCTGTTTCACGCTTTGCGGTTACACCAAATACAAGAATCAGTAAGTAAAAAAATACGATTACGAGCAATGCTGAAAACCAACGAAACTTTGTTGTCATTTAGATCTCCCTCATAACCTGATTACCATGTTTGGTAGTGGAATCAGGAAGCAATCCAAAGTAGATCTTGAAATCGTTGTTATTTCTAGTTAGTGAGGTACTGTGAAAGATGGCCTGACCAGCCAACTGTTGGAATTGATTTTTGATTGAAGTGTCATGAAGAGATTGAATGTAAATCGAGGCGATACTCATATTCCTTCCCTGGAAAATTAGTGTGCTTTGATTTTAGCGGATATGGCGTAAGGGATGAAGACCAAAGTGGTCGTAATCAAAACTGGTTATCAGTTTTTTCGTATAAATGTTCGTTAGTCTTTTATGAAACGTTAAACTGCCTGACCATCGCCGTGAGTTTTTCACTTAACTTGGCAATTTCCTGGCTGGCTTTGGAGACTTGTTCCGAGCCTTCTGCCGTGCTTTCAGACACGTGTTGAATGGTATGAATATTTCGGTTGATGTCGTTTACCACATGGCTTTGTTCTTCTGCTGCTGTGGAAATTGATAGATTCATTTCGGTGATGGCACGGACTGACTGTGTGATTGCCAGCAACGAACCTGTTGCTTCATTACCTTTGGCAACTAGCTGGGTAATACTCGACTGATTTTGCTCCATGGACTGAACCGCATTATCTGAACCGGCCTGTAATGTTGTAATAAGCGATTCAATTTCCTGTGTAGATTGTTGTGTGCGTTGTGCGAGTGTACGAACTTCATCTGCCACGACTGCAAAACCACGTCCCTGATCCCCTGCCCTGGCAGCTTCTATAGCGGCATTCAATGCCAACAGGTTTGTTTGTTCAGCTATGTTTTTGATGACATCCAGAATAAGACCGATGTTTTCGCTATCCGTCTTCACTTTGGTGATCACGCCGGATGAATCATTGATTTCAGAGGCTAATGCATTAATTGAGGTCATGATTTGTTCAACGACATGTCTGCCTGCCTCAGAGTCAGTTTCCCCTTTGCGAGCAGCATTTGATGCTTTCTCAGCATTTGCCGCCACATCTTCTACCGTTGCTGTCATTTGATTGATAGCAGTAGCAACCTGCGCCGTTTCATTTTTCTGTTTGGCAATATTGGTATTGGTTGTTTCGCTGACTGCCGATGTTTCTTCCGCAGCGGTCGATAACTGTTCTGATGCAGACGTAATCCCCACCACCAGTTCCTGAAGCTTTTCAACGAATGAATTAAAGACGGCGCCCATCGCCCCGACTTCATCTTTGCTGGTGAAGGTCATTCTTCTGGTGAGATCGTTATCCTTGGCCATAGCACTGAGGGTACTCATAACCTCTTTGATGGGCCGGACAATGTTATTAATAATGATTTTTGAAATGAATACACCGATAAATAACGATGCCAAAGCAATGGCTATCAGGCTAAGAATGCTGCCATTCTGTTTCTGTTCAACGTTACTGACCGCACGTTGTGAAATGTTATCAATACTGCCCTTCATCGCAGCCAGAGTGACAAATAATTCAGCTTCAATCGTTTTTAGTTCTCGCTGTTCCTCTTCAGACAGATAACCGCCGCCGGACATGCTGCCACCACGTTTGATGACATTGATGGCCGCCTCAACATATTTCTGATAGTTCTGCTGCTGTTGAACGATTGTTTCAATATTTTCCGACATGCTTGTCACATCCACCAACATTTCAGCTGACAGGTTTGTGCTTTTGGCTTGTTCAAGAATACCGACGGTTTCAGCCAAGGTAAGCTGGCTCTGCGCAGTAATATTTTCTATTTCTGCAAAATGGGTCTTGATGATACTTCTGGGCGCCCCAGAGCGGGCATCAAGCAAAAGTGACTGCAAAGTAGCGGCTTTTTTATACTGAAGTTCACTGATCTTAGCGACGCGTCTTTCAAGTGGAATAACCATCTCATTCATCACCGAAAATTCTGCCGAGATCTCTTGCATTTTTAAAATCGCAAAAGCCGCTATCAATAATTGGGTCAAACCCAGAACAATGACCACGGTGAAAATTTTCTTGCCAATCGGCAGGTTATTTATGAACTTCATTCTTTATCCTGATAAGGGGACTGGTGATGGCTAAAAGCGTTATGCCATATAACAAAAGATTATAACGGCACAGCTTCAGCAAACCTAGGAAATTTTCCCAAGTAAGAATTATCAAAAGAGACAACGCTCAAACTTCATTTGAAGAAAAATGAGTATTCATTTTCACAGTAATTTCACGTTTTATTTTTTAGGGTCTGTGGGAGTCGTTTTTCAAGACCGCGAATAAATTGTTTTAAAAATATCGTTTCAGTCAATTTATAAAGCTTCGGTTTCGCATCCTTGGTAAAGCATTTTTGAACCAAAGGTAATCCATCAAATAATCGGAAGAGATTCACGGAAGACCTTAATCAAACACGGAGAAATCATGCTTCAACGCCGATTGAGCACCGCTATTTCCACCATACTTCTTTTCACTTCCACCAGCCTCGCAGCGGATCAGATATTGCTCGATGATGGCAGTATTCTTAAAGGTTCTATTAAACAGATTTCTGAAGGCAAAGTGGTTATGGATACTGCTTTTGCCGATGAAGTTACCGTTGATTTCAATCGGGTGACACAAATCAGTACAGATCAGAAACATCTTATTGAACTTGATAGTAGTGATCGGGTTCTGGG
>DELT01000101.1:43089-77893 GCA_002354555.1 Methylophaga sp. UBA2689 | reverse complement strand
GATATCGATCCAAAACGGATTAATACGCTGTGGGAAAAAGATGCTGTGCAACCGCAGAATGCTCAACTGGAACAGCAATATCAGCAGGAAATTGAGCAAATCAAAACAGCACAGGCGCAGGAAAAAGCCGAATTGGAAGAAACTTACACAGCTGAAGTGCAACAACTCCGAGCTGAACGCGAAGCACTACTGGATCCATGGAGCGGTAATCTGGCATTTGGTGTGCAGGGAGCCAGTGGTAATACTGACCGAATGGCCGTCACTGGTCGGGGTGAGCTTTTCCGTGAAACTGTGAATGAACGTTTAGGCATGTACCTGGAAGTCAATTATGCCAAGGAAGATGACGAGCAAACCGAGAACGAAAAACTGGCGGGTATCAAATTAGAACGTGATATCAGCGAAAACTATTTTGCCCGTGGCAGCGCTGATTTTGAGATTGATGATTTTGAAGAACTGGATTTACGGGCAATAACCACTGCCAGTCTTGGGCGTTTTTTCATACGCGAACCGGATTTGGTTTTCAAAGGTTTTGCTGGTGTGGGTTATCGTTTTGAAAGCTATTCAGACGGGACCACTGAAAAAGATCCAACCGGTGTTCTTGGCTATGAGACCAACTATAATCTCAACAGCCGATTGAACCTGTTTCATGATTTAACCTACTACCCTTCATTTAGTAGCCCAGGACAGAACTACCTTCTGGTCACCAACTTTGGTGCAGAAATGCCAATCACTAATGATGAAGCATGGAAGTTAAGGGCGACCTTGAGAAGTCAGTACAACAGCCAACCCGCACCGGAAGCGGAAACCACCGATACCAATTATCGGTTGAATCTGGTTTACGACTGGGAGTAACCGCCTTTGTATCAAACCAAAGCAGTCTTAGGACTTTGCAAAAGATAATCTACAAATCCCGGCCGTTTCTGTTGAGCGGTCGGGCTTTGTTGTCGCCAGACCAGTTGGATGGACTTTCTTAAAGCATTATCTTCAATGGGAATGGCACACAAACTTCCATGTCTGACCTCATCGGCAACGGCAGAGGAAAATACTAACGATATACCTAGCCCCGCCCGAACAGCCTGTTTAACTGCCTCGGTACTGCCCAGTTGCATTGTTACTTTGGGCATCTGCTGAAAATCCTGTAAATACGTTTTCAGCAATCGACCTGTACCACTACCCGATTCACCACCGATCAAATCCAGCCCGGCTAGCATTGATTTGCTTATTGATGGCAGCTTTGCCAGTGGATGCTCCATGGGTGTAATCAATACCAATGGTTCTATTTTCCAGGTTTGTGATTCAAATCCGGCTTTAGGTGACCACCATTCCATCAGGGCAATATCAATTTCAGCATTTTCCAGTTTGTCAGCCACCGCTGGATTGTTATCAATCAGCAAGTCCAGCTTGTCCTGCTCCAGTGATTGATGTCGAAGAAAGTCATGCAAATAAGGCTGCAACAGATAAATACCAATATTGGAACTGGCCCCCACTTTAAGCGTGGATGACTGGATGGCCAGTAACGCTCTGTCCTGTAGACGTAACATGCTCTCAGCATAAGGTAACAGCCGTAACGCATGTTCCGTTGGCTGGCAGCCACTTCGTCCCCGTTGAATCAACGATACTTTCAGCATTTCTTCCAACTTTTGAATATGCTGAGTGATTGTCGGTTGTGCCAATCCCAACTCAATAGCAGCCGCCTGAAAGCTGTGCTGTTCAATCACTGTTATCAGGCTTTTCAGCCAGATCAGGTTGAGCATGACAGTTCCTTTGGTGTTTCAAGATGATTCGCTGGGTCCAATGGCTTTTCACCCTGCAGCACATTGATAATATTCTCAGCAGCCCGTTTTTCGATCGATAGTCGCACATTGCTCACAGCTGAACCGATATGTGCAGTAAACAAGGTGTTGGGATGCGCTAACAGATTTTCATCAATCTCATTGGGTCGATCATTACGAGCCCAGTCTTCCATTTCAAACACATCACTGGCGTAACCAGCTAAATGGCCACTATTCAGCATTCTTAATATGGCCGTCTCATCAACCACTGAACCACGACATGGGTTGATCAGAAAAGATCCCGGTTGCATCTGCTGCAAACGTTGTTCATTGATCAGATGCTGAGTTTCAGAATTGAGTGGTAATGCCATAATCACAATATCGGCCTGAGCAAGCGCATCGTCCAGCGACAGAAACTCCAGTTGCAAAGCTGCTTGCTGTTCAGTAGTCAAAGGCTGTTGATCAGTAAATATTAATTTTGCATCCCAACCAGACAGTCTTTGAGCAATAGCCTGACCAATAGCTCCCATGCCGATAATGGCAATAGTAGAACCTTCAACTCCCAGTCCATAAAATTGTGGTCGCCAGCCTTTAAAATAGCCGCTTCGCACATGCTCATCCGCAGCTCTAATATGCCGTATCAGCCCAACCATCAAACCGATGGTTAGTTCTGCAGTGGGAACTGTTAATAAATCCGGTACAAAGGACAGCCAGACGTTATTATCTGTGCAGGCTTCTACATCAAAATTGTCATAGCCTTTTAATGCAGCACCAATCACTTTCAACTTCGGGCAAGCCTTTAGAAAGTCTGCATCCACCCTGTCCGGCATAAACACCATCAACGCGTCAGCATCCTGTGCCAGTTGAATCGTATCGTTTCTCGATAAACTGAAAGTAGTCTGATTGGTTATCAAATCACAATGTGGCGCCAGCATTTCCAGCACTTCATCATGCACTTTATGGGTAATGACCAGTTTTGGTTTCATTGTCATCCTTTACTTGAATTTTTTGCGTAATACGCCGCTTAATGCGTCTACCAGCGTAACCATCAACAAAATCACCAGCAAAATCGCAAATACTTCCTGATACTGCATAATCCGTAGCGACCCCATCAGTTCAAAACCAATACCACCGGCACCGACCATGCCCATGACCGTAGAAGCCCGGAAGTTGTATTCCCAGCGGTAAATCGCCACATCGGCAAACTGTGGCATCACCTGTGGCAGAATCGCGTGATATAGCACCTGCATCGGCGAGGCACCTGCCGCCCGAGCAGCTTCAACAGGTGCTTCATCAACATGTTCAATGGCTTCAGCAAAGAACTTGCCCACCATACCGATGGAATGCAGGGCCAAAGCCAGCACCCCAGGTAATGCCCCAAAACCGACTGCGGCGACAAAAATAATCCCCATGATGAGTTCTGGAACCGACCGCAACGCATTCAATACTACCCGTGCCAGTTGAAACACCACACCATGGGGTGAAGTGTTTCGAGCTGCCAGAAATGCCATTGGGACAGAAAACATTACCGCAATCGCGGTTCCGGCAATACTCATCGCCAGGGTATCCAATAAGGGTGAAAGCCAGTCACGAAGGTTGGTAAAGTCGGGGGGAAATGATTCACTGGCCAATGTGCCAATAGCGGGCAAACCATTTGCCAGTAATTCGAAGTTAAGTACATTCACATACCAGGCTGCCAGCAGAATGATGGCCAGTAAGACCACCACCTGCAGGGTTTGTTTTTTCCAGCGCTGGCTGTACCGTTTCAGTACATCTGATTGTTCCAGAACATGGGTATTCATCAGGTTCCCTTACATCTTGGAAAAATCAAGATTCAGTAATTTGCCCATATCGCGAATCACGTCATAATCATGATCGGTGATAGGCGCAAAACCTTCAGCTTTAAAATTCTTCAACACTTCTTCATCATCCAGATTGATAAAGGCATCTTTGATTTTCGCTTTCAGATCATCATTCAGATTTGAACGCATTGCCCAAGGGTATTGCGGAAATGGCTTACTGTAGCCAAGCACTTTTACTTTAGCCGGATCAATAAGTTCGCGTTCTACGACATACTTAAAAATCACTTCAGACAAACCACCGGCATCGGCATTACCATTGGCAACATTCACTGCAACGGCATCATGGCTTCCCACGAAATGTTGTTCATAATCAGTTTCGGCCTCGATACCCCCCTCTTCCAATAACACTGTTTTCGGGATGAGATGACTGGAGGTTGACGCCCGATCGCCATAAGCCATTTTTTTGCCTTTGATATCTGCATACGAATCAATACCCGCATCCACATTGGCAATCAGGATAGAGCGATAAGTCGGCACACCATCAATCACCATGGCTGCGAACGGCTCAATATCACTTTTTGATTTGGCCATCACATAGGACAGTGGTCCAAAATACGCCAGATCAATACGGCCAAAGCGCATGGCTTCTATCATTGACGAATAATCGGTCGTTACAATCAGTTCCACTTTTTTCTTCAAGGTGGTTTCGAGATAGTCTTTTAACGGTTGATTCCGTTTGATGAGCTCTGATGCATTTTCATCAGGCAATAGGGCAACTTTTAACGTATCCGGGTCTGGATCAGCATCCGCTGCCATGCCTGGGGCAACGGCTGTGACCAATAAGGATGTCGCTAACAGTAATTGTTTAAACAGTTTCATCAGGCAATCTCCAGTTGTGTTGCAGTTTTAGTAGGTAAACGTTCAGAGGAGGACTTAGGTTGGCTATCTTTTGCAGGTTTATTTTTTTCAGCAGGTTGGTGATAAATCAATGCTAGTTGTTTTTCATCAAGCTGTTGTGGGGCCGCATCAAACACCACCTTTGCATTGGCCAAACCTATAATCCGATCGGCAAACCGTTTGGCATACTCAAGTTGATGTAGTGAAACGACAGCAGTAATGCCATCTTCGCTGCAGATGTGTTTTAGCTGTGACAGGACTTTTTCGGAAGTAGCAGGATCCAGGCTGGCTACGGGTTCATCTGCCAGAATGATGGTTGGCTGCTGTGCCAGTGCTCTGGCAATACCAACACGTTGCTGCTGACCACCGGACAATTGATCGACACGCGTCATGGCTTTATCCGCCAGCCCGACCCTATCCAGGCAATGTAATGCCAGCTCCAAATCTATTTTTGGCATTGGCATCAAGCTGCGCAAAAATGAGTGATACCCCAGCCGTCCCATCAACACATTTTGTAAAGCGCTATGACGCAGGATCAGTTGATGGTGCTGAAATACCATGGCTGTTTTTCGGCGATGCCGGCGCAGGGTACGTTGATTATCCAGCACTCCAAATTCAGCTGAAATCACTTTACCTGAAGTCGGTTTGACTAAATGATTCAGTGCCCGCAATAACGAAGACTTTCCGGCACCTGACAATCCGAGCAGCACATTGAATTCGCCACGTTGAAAATTAATAGAAGTTGTTCGTAATGCTTCAATACCACCTGGATAGGTAATACCAAGATTATCAATGGAGAGAATCGATTGAGGTGTCTTGGTTGCAGTCATAACATCACCTTTCACAATATTAAGCACCGCAGTATTGCGGTTCACAATTGAATGCTAAGGTTTAAATATGACTGCCAAATGAAGGTTAGATGACCATTTAGTTACAACGGGCGGGCTTAATTCCCAAATCTGGCCATAAAAAAAACCGCCAGTCCATAACAGACGGCGGTTTTAGTAAAACCAACTGAATCAAATTTTAATCAAGATAGCTGCAGCAATAATCGACTAACTCCGTGATTTCGATATCAAATGATGAATTGGCTGGAACATTGAATGACTGACCATAAGTAATCGGCGTCCATTCAGTATCGCCATCGAGTCGGTAACGCAGCTGGCCAGCGAGAATTTCCATTAACTCGGCTTTCTCGGTGCCAAATTTATATTCACCCGGCATCATAATGCCGAGCGTTTTATAGCTGCCATCCTCAAAGGTTACTTTGCGACTGGTTACTTTGCCATCGAAATAGATATTGGCTTCACGGGTCACCGTGACATTTTCAAATGTAGACATAGGTTTCTCTAATGATAAAAATGTGGAGAAATATACGCCGGAGTTATCAAGGTGTCATCCAGTCTTTCATCTCTTTAAAGCCTTTTGGCACTTCATAGACGTAAAGCGTATCGGTTTTGGTTTCTGACCAAGTGGCACCATTACGATCTACGTAATAAATCGTGTCACCCTCTTTTTTGATTGCATAGTGAACATAGGGACTGGTTGATTTGGGATCTGTAAACACAAAACCGTTCTGCACTTTTAACGGTACATCCCGATCAACACCTTTCTGAAAGGTGCCCAATGCCTGTGTAACCCGCCACCAATAGTAATCGTAGCTTGTGGCATTATCTTTATATTCCATGGCACGGATATGCTTTGCACCCTGCATATCAGCTTCCTCATGCCAATAGCCGTCCAATTCATTTGCACTGATCTGCGGTGGACGTACAAAGTTATAAAGTCCGTTTTTGAAACTAAAGCTTTGTTTTTGCCAGTCCACTTCAGTTGTAATGGTTTTATTGGCTTTGTTGCTGCCCTCTGCAGGCGTCATCGTCAACTGATCATCAGCTGATAATTCAACCTGATAGGTATTCTTTGGATCAGCTTCACCGGTTGGTGATAAAAATGCGGTGCCATTATCGAAGGTTAAAACCCCACGTCCTGAGGTATCCACCCAATGTCCTTGAAGGCTTTGCTGGTGGTTTTGACTGATCGTAGTAGCAGATTGCGAAGATGTATCTGCCTGAACGCCTGCCATCATTGGCATGATCAACACTAACAGCGCTGATGGGATCAAAATCACTGATTTTTTCATTTCTCTCTAACTTCCTTTTTAGTGATGGTAAAACGTTTATTTTGTATTGAGCTGTTCCAGTTCTTCTACACGTTTTTCCAGAGCTTCCAGCTTTTCACGGGTACGCAATAAAACCTGAGACTGCACTTCAAACTCTTCTCTGGTCACTAAATCCAGCTTGTTAAAAGTAGAGCTCATTGCAGCACGGATATTTTTTTCAGCATCTCCACGCATCTGCAGTAAGCCAGGTGGCAGGGCACGGGTAATGGTGTCGGCGATTTCATCGAATTTTTTCGGATCTATCATGAGGCTTCCTTTAATTTTGGTTACAAGCTTATTCTACTGTAAAGCAGGATAGACTGACATTTTGGTGACAGATTTGACTAATAAAAATCTGCTCTTGAAAGCGTAAAGCACGCAAAAAAATCTGAGTTTATAACGGTAACACTCAAAAAAATAACAATAATTATTACAGAACTATTACAAATAACTTGAATATTCACTTGGTTATGCAATATTCTCAGATACTGATCCATTTTTAGTGGCGCTAGGACGGTATCTAAATTGCTTATTACAGATGACTCTGCTTCCCCAAAAAACAGTCTTAACTTTGACTCACTTTGGCATCTTTATACAAATTGGTTTGAAGAACCCAATGTTCGTCGAGGCGGCTGGAGTGGTGTTATAAAACAACCCATTCAGGTTGACTCGGGAGCCGTTGAGGTCTTTATCAAACGTCAGGAAAATCACGTCAGTAAAACACTGTTACATCCTTTCAAAGGTCAGGCTACCTTCTGCAAGGAATACCGCAATATCCAGCGACTAACCAAAAAAAACATCCCCACCCTGAAGGCCCTCTTCTTTGGGCAACGAGGAATGAAAGCTATCCTGGTGACCAAGGCACTGAATGATTATCAACCGTTGGATATCGCTTCGCTGAAACTGGATCGTTTGCAGAAACGTGCATTACTTACTGAAGTTGCTAAAAATCTGCGATTAATGCATCAGCATCACTACCAGCATAATTGCCTGTATCCAAAACATATTTTTGTTAAATATGTTGATGGTGCATGGCGAGTCCGGTTTATTGACCTGGAAAAACTCAAATGGCAACTTTTTAAAAGAAATGCCATTCATCGCGATTTGATTACGCTTTATCGTCACTCTGGTGGTAACTGGTCCGAAAAAGATCGTCTGTTTTTTTTCCGCGCTTACCAACAGGAAGCAAAGCTTTCGGCCCGTTCCAAAAAATTATGGCGAAAGTTACAAATGAAAAATGCTACAAAAAGTAAAATGTTTTTTACTGAATTGTCCGTGACATAACTAACAAATCATTTTCCTCTCAACAGAGAACCTAATATTCCACGCACTAATCGTCGACCAATCTGGCTTCCAATCGAGCGCATCGCACTTTTGGCAAAGGCTTCAAATATTGATTGACGATTGCTCGCACGCGATGGTTTTACCGTTTCCTTCATTGCTTCATTCTTTTCTGCCAACGCTGCCTGCTGCATTTTTTCAGCGCGTTCAGCTAGCACTTCATGGGCAGACTCACGATCCAGAATCTTGTCGTACACACCCGCCAGTAGAGAGCTTTGCAATAGCTGCTGACGTTGCTGAGGAGTAATTGGACCAATCTGGCTTTGAGGTGGCTTGATCATGGTACGTTGCACAATCTGCGGACGCCCCTTTTCATCCAGCATTGATACCAGCGCCTCTCCAACACCCAAATCAGTAATCACTTCCATGGTGGAAAACGCCGGATTATCACGAAAGGTTTCTGCCGCGGCTTTGACTGCTTTTTGATCTTTTGCAGTATAGGCACGCAGGGCATGCTGGATACGATTACCCAACTGACCTAATACACTATCGGGAATATCGGTCGGATTCTGCGTCACAAAATAGACGCCAACACCTTTGGAGCGAATTAATCGCACCACCTGTTCAATCTTATCCAGTAAGGCTTTTGGCGCATCATCAAATATCAGATGCGCTTCATCAAAAAATAACACCAATTTGGGTTTTTCCGGGTCACCGATTTCCGGCAACTGATCAAACAATTCTGCCAGCAGCCATAATAAAAAGGTGCTGTATAACTGCGGTGACTGCATCAATTTATCGGCTGTCAGCAAGTTAATAATGCCTTTGCCATGCACATCGGTTTGCAGCAAATCATCGAGATTTAATACCGGTTCGGCAAACAGCTTGTCGGCGCCCTGCTCTTCCAATACCAGTAACCTGCGTTGAATGGCCCCCACACTGGCCGCCGAAATATTGCCATACAATGTCTGAAATTCGCCGGCATTTTCAGCAACGAACTGTAGCATGGCGCGCAAATCCTTCAGATCCAACACCAGCCAGCCATTATCATCCGCTACGCGAAAAATCAGGGTTAACACACCTTGTTGGGTATCGTTGAGATTCATCAATCGTGATAACAATAATGGACCCATATCGGAGATGGTGGTGCGAACCGGATGTCCCTGTTCACCAAACACATCCCAGAAGGTGGTTGGAAATCCTGTGAACTGAAAATCCTCCAGTTGCATTAACGTAACCCGTTCACTGATTTTGGGATGCGCTTTCCCCGGCTGACTGATACCGGACAAATCACCTTTAATATCGGCAGCAAACACGGGAACACCAATATTACTGAACGCTTCAGCAAGTCCCTGAAGGGTCACGGTTTTCCCGGTGCCAGTAGCGCCAGCCACCAGGCCATGGCGATTGGCCATTTGTGGTAGCAAAAAAACCGGCAGCTCAGCCTGTCCTACAAACATGGGTTGTGCCATATGCTCTCCTTATCTGTGCCAATTAGGTCTCGAAATCCTGATGGGATATTAAACACTTTAATCTGGTCACTTTAAAAGTGCTCTGTTTATCAGCTTATCGGTTTGCGGACTATTCTGATGCAAGCTATGCTGTAGTCAGTCACAGCAGACTTTCTGCCACATCGTAACGTTAAATAATAAGCTTTTTAGTAAAGATTTCATTAGGGATTTGTCATGACATCAATCGAAATATGGGCCATCGGAATTGTTGCAGCAGTAATTACAGGTATTTTGGGGTTCCTGTTGGGTCGTCGGCAACCTGTAGGCAGCCCGGAACAGATGAAACAACTGACCCAGGCGCATGAACGTCAATTAGCGCAGACCCAAGCCGAACTGGATGCTTACCGTGAAGAAGTGCATGCTTATCACGAGAAAACAGCCAATCTGTTTGTATCAATCGCAGCACCTTACAAAGAAATGTTTGATCATCTGACTGAAGGTTATGACAAGCTCGGTAACTTCACCGAACGCAAAGTATTACCCGATCGTGCCGGTGCACTATTGGATGGCCCGGATGCCAATA
The DNA here is from genome assembly GCA_002354555.1 of Methylophaga sp. UBA2689. Lineage (GTDB taxonomy): Bacteria > Pseudomonadota > Gammaproteobacteria > Nitrosococcales > Methylophagaceae > Methylophaga. Next base: position 67,949 of record DELT01000101.1, on the reverse strand, counting down.
AACATATACCACCCGAGCTGACAGAAGATTTAAAACCTAACCCCGATTACAGCAAAGCGAATCCTACGGCTGTACAAAAGGATTATTAAGAAAGCGTCTGGCGGATATTGGCAAGTAACTGCGCCAAACCGCTTTCTCGTTGATGTCGACGTAATACAGCCTGCTGCAAAACAGGCTGTGTCGACAAGATATTCACGGTTTGCCGTGCTCTGGTAAGCGCGGTATAAACCAGTTCCCGACTTAACACTGCCGAATCCTCCTGGGGTAGTAACAGTGAGACGTGGTCAAACTCTGATCCCTGGCTTTTATGCACAGTCATCGCAAACACTGTTTCATGCGCCGGTAAACGGCTTAATGGCAACCAGCGTAACTCCTCACCGAATAGAAAACAGGCCTGCAGTTCCCCTTCGGCATTCGGCAACACCAAACCAATATCACCATTAAACAGGTTCTGCCGATAATGATTCTGCGTAATCATCACTGGCCGTCCGGGATAATATGGCTGCGCTGTCCGCCAGCCACGTTTTGCCAGCAACTGGCTCATCAGCTGATTCACTGAATACACCGATTGCGGTCCATTTTTCACCGCACAAAGCATCCGAAACGCTTCAAATGCCTGAATACAGATCACCGCATCAGCCCGTTTTTCAATGGTCTCAATAAAAGGCTGATATCCGTTGAGTAACTGGGTTTGTATATGCTCTGTTGATGGCACGCTTAAGGCGGAGAAGGATTGATTTACCAATAAATCCGAAACCTGTTCAGCATCTCCACTATTCACTGCCTGAGCCAGTTGACCGACCTGACCACCCGCTGCAAAACGATAGCTGTGTTTTAATTTGACCAGCGAATCCTGTAAGGGATTGTCATCTCTGGAAACCGGTAATTCTATTTCGCTGATCTGTTTTACCCATGATCTGAAATCAACCGAAAAATCCGGCGTGTCAGCACATAAGTTAGCGAGCACTGCGCCGGATTCAACTGAGGCTAATTGATCGCTGTCGCCCAATAGAATCAATCGTGCATGCAATGGTAAGGCTTTCAGCGTAATCGCCATCAGATTGATATCAATCATCGACGCTTCATCAACAATCAGCACATCAACCGGCAATGGCCGTTCTGCTGAATAGCGTCCCTGATCAAAACGTGCACTGATACCCAGTAAGCGATGCAGCGTTTTAGCAGTGTATTGCTCATCAGTATGCTGACTGATTGCCTGTTGCAGTCTAGCCGCAGCTTTGCCTGTCGGGGCCGCCAAAGCAATCCGTGATTTATCGTCATTTAAGTGCAGACATTGCAGAATTTTTAATACCACCGTGGTTTTACCAGTGCCGGGGCCACCCGAAATCACACAAAGCTGTCGGCGTAATGCACTTAATACCGCAACTTTCTGCCAGTCAGTATCAGGTAGATGATTTTGCCAATCCGCCATAAATGTTGACAGCTTTTCTGCGGCTGGCAGCGTATCCCCGTCCTTCAGTCGCTGTTGTATCGCTATTGCTACCTGTTGTTCTGATTGCCAGTATCGATACAAATACAACAAGCCATCGGTTGTCAGAACTAATGGTTTAAACTCGCCGGGAGCACCGATAATTTCACTATTTTGCAGATGGTCCAACCATAATGACGCTTCAGGTATCACGCTCTGAATAACTGGATTAAGTGATTGAAAGTCATTCAGATTCAGACACACATGCCCTTCACTGATGGTTTCGCTGAGTAGCCCGGCCGTCAGCGTAACAACTGAATCTTCATTCTGTTGCTGACGGCTAATATAGGCTGCAAACTGATATGCCAGCTCGGAAACCCCTGCTTCTCGTAGCAGTTTCAAGGCATTCATTGAACACCTGCCATAAGCTGATCCACAGCTTCCAGTAATGTCCTGTCCAGCCGGTCATAAAACACACCGGTTTGTGACCACTCCGGCTGCATGCCACGTAAAAAAAGGTAATAAACACCACCAAAATGCTGTTCCGGATCGTAATCCGGTAAACGTTGTTGCAAATGTCGATGTAACGCCAGACTGTAAATCAGATATTGCAGAGGATATCCATGACTGAGCATCGCATTCTGCAAAGCTTCACCCTGATACTGTGACTGTTCTGAGCCCAAGTGATTGGATTTATAGTCGGCCACATAAAAACGGCCCTCATATTCAAATACCAAGTCAATAAAGCCTTTCATAAAGCCGGTGAGTTCGTGAAAGTGCAGATCGGCTGCCAGTTTCTGCCAGATGGAATCTTTAGCAGTCTGCTGCAACGCATTTTTTAATCCGACCATATTCAAACCGGCCACCGGAAAATAAAAGGCCATTTCATTAATTCGCTGGCTTGTCGGTAAATCACATAATCTCAGGCCATTGTCAGCATTCAACGGTGTCTGCAACACCGCTTGTAACCAGTCAGTAACCACTTCAGTCCACTGCAGATCCAGACCAAACTGTGGCAACAAACGCGATACCGTCTGACTGATTTGTGTGGTATCAGCTGAATCAAATTCAATATTTTCCAGGCATTTGTGCAGAAAATTACCGGCCTGACGACCCCGTTCAAAGCCAAATCGGTCTTTGCTGCTACGCTGTATCACCATCTCGGTATCTACCGTCACCAGTTCAGCGTCATAATCCGGTTGTTCTGATACATGGCCGCGACTTAACAACGAGAAACTGCCAATCCGCCACGGTTTATGGATTTCGCCATTAAAGCGACGCGCCTGATAAATTGCAGTATCTGACTGAGCAGACTGATATACCACGGGTGGTTGAGGCTGATACTGCGTCACGGCAATGCTGCCCGCACTGCTGGCTGCCAGACGTTGTAAATCTTCACGCATGCCCTCTGAACTGTCGCCATGCAAAAGTTGATACAGAGCGGATTTCTGCACATCTCTCACATTGCCCCAGACAATAATGCAACGTTCTCTGGCACGGGTTAGCGCCACATATAACAGACGTAACGACTCTGCCTGTTGCTCCTGTTCTGCCACTAACTGTGCTTCGGATAAAAGTGGTTCGGCCAGTGCCACACTGGGCTGATGCTGATTTTGTGGATCATGAAATTCAATGATATCCGTCTTGGTTCTATTGGATTTTGCCGTCCAGTTAAATGGACAGAATACAATCGGATATTCCAGCCCTTTACTGGAATGAATGGTCATGATTTTGACCAGCGCCGCATCACTTTCCAGCCGCAACTGTGCTGTTTCGTCTTCTGTCGCACTGGCTTCCTGTTGTCTGGCAAACCACTGGTTCACTGCTTCAATATGATTATTCTGTCGGGCGGATTCAGCCTGGATTAATTCGGCAAGATGCAGAAAATTGGTTAACTGCCGTTCACCATCAGCCTGTTCAAGTAGCCGTTGCAGACCATTATCCAGCTGCAGTAATGCCCGGAACATCGCCATAAAACCCGATTGCTGCCAGCGTTGCTGTAACAGTTGCAGCTGATCCATTAATGCATTCCACCGCAATTCATCCTGCTGAATCGCATACAGCTCTTCCGCAGAGTACTGAAATAATGGACCTGCCAATACCGTACTGAGTCGTTGATGATGATCGGGCTGTGCCAATGCCAGCATTAAACAGGACAAATCGGCAGCCTGCCTGGAAGCAAACACATTTTCCCTACCCTGCTGCACGCTGTTAATGCCTCGACGCCGTAATGCCTGCTGAATCAATTCGGCCTGTGCATGGCTGGGCACAAGAACGGCAATATCGCCCCCTGTTAGCGGTCTTGTCTGTTGACTGTCTTCATCCAGCAATCGAGCTTTATTGTCGGCAGCCAGATTCAGTAAGCGGGCAATTTCGTTAGTAGTCACTTCGACTGCCGTGCTTTTCATAGGGTCAATGTTTAACGGTTTGTCGCTTTCCACATAACAGAACTGCAAGGCCGCCTGTTCACCTTCATCGACTTGCAAAGCAGGCTTTTGATCACGCGACGCATCCACTTCAACAAACGGGATTTGCTCATAAATAAACGGCGTAGTGGTTTGCATAAACAGTCGATTAACCGCGCCAACCAAAGAAATATGTGAGCGCCAGTTTTTACCTAAGGTATAGGTTTCATCAGCATCCTGTTTGGCTTTGAGGTAGGTGAAAATATCAGCGCCACGGAAGCTGTAGATCGCCTGTTTGGGATCACCAACAAAAAACACTGGCAGTCCACTGTCAGCAAATACCCGCCGGAAGTTATCGTACTGCACCGGATCGGTATCCTGAAACTCATCAATCAAGGCTGCCTTGAACTGTTCCCGCAATCGGGTTATTAACCACTCACCTTGTGGGCCTTGCAGTGCCTGCGAAAGATTGATCAACAAATCATCATAGGACTGCACTTGCTGCTGGATTTTCTGTTGTGGCAGTTGTTCCCGGATATAGCTCAGTAATTGCAGACGTAACTGTTGTAATTGCAATGCTCGAATAGTGTCCAGATCCTGATAACGTTGTTTTAACGTATCCATAGCTGACCAGAATCTCAGCTCTGGTAACGCCGTGCCTTTTTTTAAACTGGACTCGGCTTTTTCCAGCGTGGCCAACTCCAGCAATTCATCCCAGGCTAACGGACAGGATTGTTCATTGAAAGTAAGTTGTAGCAGAGCCTGCAGTCTTTCGACTTTTTCAGGTTTGTAACTGGTTTTGCTCAGACCACCACTGTGCAAAAAGGCGGCAATCTGCTCAGACTCTTTTTGCCAGCATTGGCTGGCATGTGAAAAGGCATTATTCAGCGCTTCAGTGACCGCCTCTGCGTCCACTTCGGGCAACGCCTGAATCTGCAGATAGGGTTTCGCTACCAGATTACGGATGGATTGCAGCAGGCTTTCCGGAGTTTGTTTTCTGGCCAGTAAATAAGCACTGAAATCACTATCCGACTGCACTACATTCTGTCGCCAGAAGTCATCGGTGACAGAAAGTAATAACTCACGGTCATCACCAATTAAATCCATTTCAAACGGGCTGCCAGACTCAAAGGCAAAGTCTTTCAGCACCTGCTGACAGAAACTGTGAATGGTGTAAATTGCCGCCTCGTCAAAACTCTGAATCGCCAGATCCAGTCGTTTCAAATCTTCGTTGCGGTGTGGCTGTTCATTGAGAATCAGCTTGCGTTCATCACTGAGTTTTTTACGCAGACGATCCCGCAACTCCTGTGTTGCCGCTCGGGTATAGGTAACCACCAGAATCTGATCGACATTGAGCTGATGTTCGAGAATCAAACGCAGATACAAGCCGGCCAGGGTAAAAGTTTTACCGGTACCGGCACTGGCCTCAATCAGATTGACATCGTGTAATGGGGTTTGCAGCAGATCAAACTGTTTCATAGCTTGTCTCCCTGCAACGCATCCCATAAAGGCTGATACACTCGCAGCGCCAGGTCGCGGAATTGATCATTCAGAGGCAATTCGCTGAACAGTAATTGATGGTAGGTATCAGACTCTTCTCCCTGATGAAATCTTGATGATTGCCAGGCTTTATAGGCTTCTTTTTCAGGATCGGCTTTTCCGGCATTCAATTCTGCTAACGCATAAGCCATGCTGGTTTGTGGCAATAGTGGAATGGGTTGATGTAAACCTTGCCAGTAAATCGCCAATAAATCAGCCAGCATTTGTTCCGGCTCGTTCACAGGGTTCAGTTGCAGGTAGTTGTCTTCACATTGCAGCTGGCTATGTAAGGCAACGCCTTGCGGTTTTAAGCAATTCAACAACAGATGTGAACACCATAAGCCAAGAAGATCTTTGGCTTTCATTTTCGCCAGCCGGTAATGCAACAACCCTGATGTTGAGAGCCCCTCAAGCTGGCCGGTCAAGGTGAAGTTCTCAAGGTCAAATTCAAATGCCAGTGGTTGCATCGGTTGAGAGCTGGTTAAGGGTTGTAATTTCTCAGTAAAGGCATCGACCGTTTCCAGCTGCTGGTCAAATAACAAATCGGCAAAATGTCCTTGTGGTAATACCCCTGTCGCCTGTATCACCGGTTGGATCTGTGCTTTATCCAGTGCGTTTAATCTGCCATCCAGCATTTGCTGACGAACAGACCAGGCTTCCAGACCATTCAATACAAATGGTTCACGGATTTCCAGCGTCGCATCATCATTTTCAAAGTTGATACCCAGTCGTTGCTGGGCCAGAAATCGTGCCGGGTGACTGAAAAAGCTGATTAGTTGATGCAGGCTGACAAAGCGCCAGCTTTCATCGGCTTCAGGCAGGGGGCTGGCAAACCAGTTTGTTGCTTCAGAAAGTTTTTGTACCGGTGGACAGGCCTCAGCATTAAAGCTGAATAATGTTTCATCCTGCCCCGAAAAATAGCGTGGACTGAATGCCTGTAACGGGTGTCGCGTAAGTAACTGCTCCCAGATATCGGTACACTCAACGGTCTGAAAGCGCCTGGTAACCACATCGGCAAAATCACTGACCAGCACCGAAGGTGGGATCGGCGAATTATCATGAATACTGGCTCCAACGTAGCTGATATACAGATGCCGATTAGCCGACAGAATCGCCTCCAGAAACAGATAACGATCATCATCACGACGTGAGCGGTCACCCCGTCGATAATCACTGGAAAGCAAATCAAATCCCGGTTTGGGTTGACGACGCGGATAGCTGTTGTCATTCATGCCAATCAGACAAACCACATCAAAGGGAATGCTACGCATCGGCACCATATCGCAGAAAGTCAGACCACGGCCCATAAACTGATGCTCGGCACTGGGCAGTTCAATGTGCAGATCCAGCCAGTCACGCAACAGCTCAATCGATATTTTTTGTTCAAAATCAACTTGCGCTGCTGCTTCAGTCAGTGAATCGATGGCTTTCAAAATTGCATCCAGCTGCAGTTGCTCGTTTTCTTCCCGAATCAAAAACAATTTTCGCAGCCAGTCCATAAGCAATATTTGCCAGTCAGCCGGCGTTCTCGGCCGCTTTAATTCATTTCGTAACAGACTGAGTTGATCAATAAACGCATTGAGCTGCGCCATTAACTGGGCACGATCACCGGAAATACCACCGACAGGTAACTGCGCATTAAATAACTGCCATTGATCGCGTTCTGCCGGGGGTAAGGCGTATCCCAGTAATAATCTGTCCAGCCCAGCTCGCCAGGTATTGGCATCCATAGCGGGTAAACCCAATGCCTGCTTGTCCTTGCCATCAAGCCCCCAACGGATCTGTGTCTCGCGCAACCAGCCTCGAATGGTATCCAGATCAGTATGATCGAGTCTGAACTCACGTTGGATAGCCGTACATTCCAAAAGCCGCATAATGGTTTCAGCATCAAAGCGGGATTGGGGCAGACCGAGTAAATCAGTAAACGTCTCAATAATGGTCTGCTGTTGTGCATCACCACGGTTAGCGATACTAAACGGAATGAACCGTTCAGCAGGCTGGCTACTGAAAACGGCTTCTATCGCCGGAGCGTAAACTTCGATATCCGGCGTCATCACCACCACATCGGTGGGCGATAAATCGGGGTAGTTTTCAAACAGATTTAATAATTGATCGTGTAATACTTCTGCTTCACGCATCGCACTATGGCAACTATGGATCTGCACTGAATCGTCATCACTGGCCACCGTTACCAGCTCATCGGCATTATCCAGCTGATAGATATCCTGCTTGAGCTGGCTGAGGATGTCAGTAGCTTGTGGTTGCAGATACAGCATCTCCGCTTCATGTGGTATCGCCTGTAGCTGCTCGAAAAATGTCTGGCCAAGTTTGCCCAGGCTAGCCAGTAAAGGATGACCGTTATCGGTGAAGTCATCTTCGTCATCAAACAACAGGCGTTGTTTAGCCTGTGACTTCTGATTCAGCAAATCCCCCCAATAACCTTCACTGGGAGACAGAAAGTAAATTGAAACCTCGGTGAATTCAGCAATTTCTGCCAGCAAATCCAGATAGATTGGTGGCATCGCTGTCAGCCCGAAAATGGCAATACGCGATGGTAATATTGAAGTTGGAAACTGTTTGCTTTTAAGCGCCTGCTGCATCTTTTGCAGCAAACGTGCCCGGTGCATCGGCTCGGGATCATCCCTGGTTAACAACTGCCATAACGCACCCTGCCAGTTATTTGTTTTACCGGTTTCCCATTGGGCAATCCAATCAGGACGATACATCAGATATTGATCAAAGCTGTCTGCGATGCGTTGCGATAAATCCAGCATTTTTCGAGCGTCATCGGCTTCGCCAAGATAACGACTGATCGCCTCAAACTCTGGTTGATTTTTGACCGTTGGCAGCAGTTCGAAGATTTTCAGGCTCATTGCATCTGTCGAATATGGCGACTCACGCGGAATATCAGACCAGACCTGGCGGAATAACTTCCACAACCAGGCAGACGGAAACGGAAATTCAATATGTGCAGCAATCGATTGGTTTGAGGCCAGGAATAAATTAAGCCAGCGCGCCAGCTCATTGCTCTGCACCATCACTGTTTCAGCCTGCAGTGGTGGCAAGGGATCGCGTTGTTGACTCTCAGCCAGATGTGCAGCCAGTTGCGACATCGAATTGCTGTAGATCACATTCAGCATATTAAATTTTTTCCTGACCAGTTGTTATGGCCATGATAGGTGCTGTTAATCGGATATTCACAACAGGCAAGCGTCCTTTCGAATAGCAGTAATCAAGGTAATAATTTTCTCAAATGCATTATGCTTGGTCAGTCATTGAGTAACCAGCCTTTTGCCACTGCCCGTTCGATATTGTGTGTTATCCATTGGTGAATCTCTGGAAACAACTCTGCAATGAAAGCATGTGCTCCTGCGACCTGCGACTTTCTCACACTGTGTTCTTTCCACGGTTTGCCATCATTATTAATATTCAATAAAAATGGCAGTAATCGATCAACAACCTTAAGTAACATTGCCTCGTCGCTATTACCCAGCTCCTGCTCTTCCCATAAATCAGTAAGATCGTTAATGGTATTTCCCGGATGATCATTTAACCTTTGCAGACAACTTCGTTCGGCATGGTGAGCTGCACTACGATCCTTGGCATATAAAAAGGTATCGCCCGCATCAATTTCACCCAAATCGTGTACCAAAGACAGCTTCAATAGTCTTTCTACATTGATTTGAAGATTGAAATGCTCGGAGATTGACCAGCAAGCCATTGCCAGATGCCAGGAATGTTCTGCCGAGTTCTCCCGACGTTTTCCACCGGTAATAAAACTACGCCGCTCAATATGCTTTAGCGCATCTAATTCAAGAAAAAAGTCTGTGATACTGTTGAGGTTGGTATCTGTTTTATTCTCAGTCGACATTATTTATCTGTTTAATTAAGTGAGGGGCAATGCTTCGATGGATTGCAGCACTTCGCGAACGATCGCTTCGCGTTTATGCAGGTCTTCAAGCCGGTCAGGAGTATCAATATTCAATGCAAAAAATACCGGTCCGGTGGGCCATTCCACCCAGCCTACCCACCAGCCAATTTGTCCTTCCCATCCGCTTTTGGCCCGGAGTATCCACTCTTTTCCAGCTTCAACGATCATAATATCTTTGACCAGACGCTGATCCGCTTCGTCAAACGGCAACTCATTTAAATAGAGTTTTTTCAGAAACTGAACCTGCTCCTGAGCGGTAATTCGCAAATTGCCATCAATCCAATAAGTTCTGGTATCGCCGGTTGGATCAGCATTGCCATAATCGATTTTGGTCAGATAGTCGCGGGCCTTGTCCACCCCTATCTTTTCACCAAATTGCTCATAGACCCACACAGCAGAATTACGCATTGATGAACGCAAATCCTGATCCTGATTATGCGGGGCAAAACTACGCTCCACACCATCCCATGGAAAAACCTGGAACTCATCCTTTACCACGCCAGCATCCAGAGCAAATAACGCATGCGGTATCTTGAAGGTTGATGCAGGTGGCAGACGTTGCGTGGATCTCGGTTCATTGAATACCATCAATTTGGCGTTGTCTTTACGCTCATCCAGCACCACAATTGTGCCTTGAGCAGCATAATTATCAAAAAAAGCCTGCAAGTCAGGATGCTCTTCACTTTTCATTTGAGCAAAAACATTGCTCCATCCAAGAACAATAAAACCAAGCAAGCTAACCACTGGGATCTTCATACACTCTCCGTTGACGTTTCAATATAAAAAAGGCGCCAAAGCGCCTTGTATGAAAGTGATGTAATTACAAAATTTAAGCTTTGCCATTTCGCCAGGAAACGGATACCTGAGAGGCTAACATGGCCATAAGGCAGACAAGATTCTGACTGATGTTATCAGCTTTAACCTGCTCCATGACCTTTTCATCTGGATAAATTGGGCTTTGCTATAGCATTTATTATATCGATATCCCTGAATTTAATGGCTTTAGTCCTGGAGGAATTCATCAGCATGGCTAAACCTGCTTTTATAATTGAATCAAGGAATAAATACTGATTGAAACCGTTTCCCGGAATTCGCTTTCTGATGAATTTTTTTACAAATCTGATGAATCATTTTTTTAGAAGTTAACGATATTTTCTGTTGACCGAAATAAGCTTGAAAAAAAACCACTATATCCCTAGCCGTCCAAAGACCATTTAGATGTCGAATAAAAGTTGTCAGATCATGAATGACCGCATCTTTTTTAAATAAACGATATTTTAACTTTTCAAGGTCGATAAGTTTTACATCCCATTCATTATCTTTATGCCTAACCATAATATGTTTTGGATAGAGACAATTATGCTGGTAATGGAATCGGTGAAGATTATGAATTAATTCGGCAATACGGATAATTAGCGCTTTTCTATCCCGTCCATTGAGAGTCTGAAAATCAATTTCATCAAGGCTGGCGTATCCTTCTAAAGCTTTTGTAACCAAAATAGCTTTGGACGATCTGGCACCAAAATATAAAACATCCAGCGTTGGGATACTTTTGGCATGCAATGATTGAATATTATGGTATTCGCGCAGAAACGTTGGAATGCCTTTAATTGGATGCTTTAGTGTTCTTGTCATGTGGTTTTCTTGGCGCTTGATAAAGACTTTTTCTGGTTTCCCCAACCGATCAACTACACATTTCACAACGCCACTCCAGCCTCCACGACGAATATTGGGAGCTTCAAACCATGGCGCATTATTTCGCCAAAGCATATCGAAAGTGTCGCTGCTGTTGTTTGCAGCAGAGCCTAATAAACTGCTTTTATTGATACTTTTCAGCATGACATATTCTCATCTTTTTCGAGAATATAAGTCCGCCACATCGCATATTTCGGCAGGAAATCCAGATGGTTTTTTATACGAAAACCAGCCTCCTGGAACTCGTTTTCAATGATATGCTGGGGAATGACATAGCGGTTTTGATATGGTCGTTTAGTTCGGCTGGATTCGAGTTTTTTCCGTTTCCAGGCTTTCACATTTCCATCCACCCACAATGAGACAATCACAGTTGATTTGGTGACGCGATGAAATTCTTTTAACAGCTTAAGACGGTCTTCAGATTGACCTATATGGTGTAATAAACGAATACAGAAAATATTATCTACATAACCGTCACTTACCGGTAACGAAAATGCAGACGCTTTAAAGGTATGTATTTTCTTCAAGAGTTCTTTTTCACGATATTGCATCCCGATATCAATCATCTTCTGACTGTTGTCACTCGCATAGACAATTCTTTCAGGGTTTTCCGTCAGTACTTTCCAAAAACGTCCTGTGCCACAAGGGACATCAAGCACGCTAAGTGGATCACCAGCGATATCCAGGGCTTTTCTGGCGATCTGTTGATCTCGCCAGTTTGACAATTTTCTTGCTAAACCATCTGCATGCTTATAAAAGTAGGCTTTAGCATGAAGTTCATTATATTTTTCTGAAAATTCAAGTTGATTGGTATCCAGGTTTGACATCTAAGACATGCTCACTCTGATAAGGATAGGAGGTGGCATTGTCAGTCTTCATGCTTAAGGGAAACTTAAGTTTTTTGGACGACTATCTGATTGAAAGTCTGAATAGTGTGAGAGTGTTTTCCATGCACCTTATTACAAATAAGTTTATGTACATAAAACAGTAAAAACCTGCCGCATATATCTGCTTTTCAAACATATACATATAAACCATCAACATCGGAATGCTTAATGAAAAAACATACTGAAGCTCATAAAACGCAACATGTTGGTTGGCTTCGTGCCGCTGTAATGGGGGCAAATGATGGCATTGTTTCCACAGCCAGCCTTATTGTTGGTGTAGCGGCGGCAGGCGCACCAACGGAGATCATCTTTATGACAGGCGTAGCAGGCCTGGTTGCGGGTGCTATGTCCATGGCGGCAGGTGAATATATCTCTGTTAGCTCTCAGGCTGATACCGAAAAAGCCGATATTGAGCGTGAACGTGTCGAGTTAGAAACTGATCCGCTTCATGAGCATGAAGAATTGACCGCAATTTACATTCAACGCGGTCTGGATAAATCGCTTGCTCAGCAAGTAGCAAAACAGCTGATGGATAAGGATGCTTTGGCTGCTCATGCCCGAGATGAGCTGGGAATTTCTAAGGAATTTACCGCTCGTCCAGTACAGGCCGCATTATCATCTGCTGCTACCTTTACCGTTGGTGCTTTATTGCCATTGGTAGTAGTGCTTTTGGTTTCAAACAATCAATTGACAGTAAGTGTTTCCATCAGCGCTCTAATAGCATTAACGGTCTTAGGTGCAATATCAGCGTTGATTGGTGGAGCATCAGTTGCAAAAGCCGTCTCACGTGTAGTGTTTTGGGGAGCGTTGGCAATGGGACTTACGGCTTTGGTTGGTCGTTTGTTCGGAGTGTAAGCCACTCTTAAGGAGTGTTTCTGAACTAGCTTGCCGATAATCACCTTAAAAAGGATTAGGGTTTTGCTTATCATTTTGTTGGAAAATCACTTTAACTATTGTTCCATGACCGAGCGTGCTATCTAATGTGATAGTCCAGTGCAATCGATCACAAATTCTTCTAACGAGATTCAATCCTAGTCCTGTCCCACCAACCTTAGTACTGTAACTACGTTCAAACACCTGAGTGAGCTTGTCGGCTGAGATACCTTCACCCGTATCGCTGATCGAAAATTCATTATCGCTAATGTGAATCCGTATGATTCCTCCCTGAGTATGCTCGATAGCATTTCGCAGCAGATTGCTAACGGTTATCTGTACCAGATTAACGGGTAGAAATAATTGTGGTGAACCCAAATAATCACGTTCAATCAGCAATGAGTGATCAGCGATCTGTCCGACATAATCTTCCAGGCATTGCTCTACAAGTGCTACCAGATTGACCGGGCTATCCTGATAAATATGACTACTTTCCTCGCGAGATAGAAGCAGCGTAGCTTCGATGAAGGCAAGCATTTCTGTGCAAGCTCGGTTTATACGTTCCAACGCTCGCTGTGACGCAGGGCTATGAGTATCTGCCGAGAGTACATCCAGGGCGCCCATCATCACTGTCAGCGGCGTGCGTAGCTCGTGACTTGCCGCTGCTGTAAAAGATCGCTCCCTTTCGACAAATTTCTCCAAACGTTCCTGATATTTGTCAAACGACGAAGCAATCTGACCAATCTCCGTGCCGACATAGTCATCAGCAATACGTAAGCCGGTTTGTCCCGGCTCAATATCGGTGAGTCGCCGTGACAGATTCTGCACTGGTGCCAATATGGCCCGCGAAGCACTCAACCCCATGGCAATTGCCACGATCAATACCAGAAAAAGGCCATAGAGAAGCATACGTAATACAGCATGTTCCTGTGCTTCCCATTCGGTAATATCGTAGGTCAAATAAACAGGACTCCCATTCCATTCGCCCACTTCAACCTGATAAACCGAACCGCCCATCGAGACCGTGTGATGAGATCCTGGCGCCAACTCAGCGAACTCTGGGGCAATATTTGTGTTTTTACCACCAATAAAAAATTCCCAGCCGTTGAATAATGCATTTTCATGATAAGTGCCATCATCCAGTTGCGCCGTTAGCACCCGCAACTGCTCAGCGACCATGTCACCGAAAACTCTTGCCTCCAGTTGTGACTTGATGAGCAACACCCCTCCTGCAAACAAAAAACTAGTGACGCTGACGATGAGTACAAGTGCAGTGAGTATTCGAAATTTAAGGGATGCTTTAGATTTCATGGAAGTGATGGCTCGGCAACCAGTCGGTAGCCCGCTCCATGAATAGTGTGAATCAGTTTGGTGGCGAACGGTTTATCAACCACATTGCGCAGGCTATAGATATGCATCCGCAACACATCATTATCGGGCAGCATATCTCCCCAGATGTGCTGCTCCAGTTCTTCACGGGTGACAACACGATGAGTATTTCTCATCAATAGCTCCAGCACTTTGCGTTGAACAGGATTAAGTTCCAACAGCTGACCAGCTCTTGTAGCAGCAAGAGTCTGCGGATCGTAGTGTAAATCGCCCACTATCAATGGCCGTGGTGTGTGAGAGCTGCCACGTTTTATGAGTGCCTGCAACCGTACTTCGAGCTCCTTCACGGAAAAAGGTTTCACAAGATAATCATCGGCTCCAGCCTGAAATCCCTCTAATTTATCGTCAAGCTGATCACGCGCTGTCAGCATCAGCACCGGTACATCGTTGCTGCCTTCATTCCGCAGACGTCTACATACCTCCATGCCATTAAGTCCTGGCAACATAATATCAAGGACAATCACGTCATAACGCTCGCTCAGCGCGAGCTTCAAACCATGTGGTCCAGTCGCAGCAAAATCAAGCACATGCCCCTTGGGTTCGAGATAGTCAGCAATGTTCGCTGCGATGTCGCGATTGTCTTCGATTACCAGCACTTTCACTGCCACCTCCTTACACCAATTAATAACTTTGTCAGTGTCAATCGGCCCATGTCAAAAAAAAGTCAACTCACCGGGTTGACAATTTATTTACAACTTCTGACTTAGGCTGACGTAAAGCTTTCACCCTATCCAAACTAATACAGGGGAACTTTACAAAGTGAAAAAAACGCACAAACAACACCTTACAACACTAACCATTTTAGTTGCGCTCATAACCACGCCAAACCTGCACGCTCAGGAACTTGATCATGCGCCACTTAGCACGACTCAAGATTTAAATTTTACTATCCTGCTGGAACAAACATTGGCGCATGCCCCTGAAGCTTTGGAAACAAAAGCACGCATAGAGGAGGCACAGGCGATGGTAGAGCTGGGTGAAAGCTGGATTGCTGGCCGGCCAAGCGCACAAGTGGACTATATCGATGATCAAATGCTCAGTGACCGGGGTGAACGCGAACTCACTTATGGCATCACTTTACCCCTGTGGCGATCTGGTGAGAGGAACACCATGCAGGCCCGAGGACAACAATACAATGCCCAGGTAGCAGCGTGGCAAGAAGCTTTTACCTTGAACATGGCAGGACGACTACGCCAAGTACTGGCAGACATGCAGGATGCCGATACTCTGTTGGCAACAGAACAACAGGCTACAGCAGATGCTCGACAACTATTGTCAATTGCTGAGTCGTTACACGTTGCAGGCGAAACCGCACGACGGGATGTCTTGCAGGCTCAAACATTGCTGCTGGCCCAGCAACGAAATGAACTGGCCGCAGAGGCTGCTCGTGTTGATGCTGAACGTAATTACCAGATGCTGACTGGTCTGAATATGCGACCAGAAAAGCCGCATATCGAAACCCTCCAAACAACTGATGAAATAAGTCCAGAACATCCTCTATTGCAGCTGTTAAGAAGCGATATCGATCTGGCAGCCGCCGAAATCGACAAAACAGAATTGGATGCACTAGGCAATCCCACTCTTAGCATTGGCTCACGTCGCCAAAGAGCTGGTAATCAGGACGATTATCAAGATGCCTTGGCTCTCTCAGTAACCATCCCTTTCGGTGGTCGCGCTCATGTCAATGCTTCCACAAGTTCGGCTCGCCGCAACAAGGTCGACGCGGATGTGCGCTACCTCAATACTTTTCGTGAGTTAAACCTGCAACTTCACGAGATTGCACACGAGCTTTTTACATTGAATGAATCTATGCCGCTTAGTAAGGAGCAGGCCCAGCTGGCACGCCAGCAATGGGAGATGGCCAAAACTGCTTTCGTTACTGGCGAGACCGATATAAGTCAGGTGGTTATTGCCTTACAGCAGTCGCGACGAAGTGCCCGTGATCTGGAAGTGATTACTCTGCGTCACGCTCGCCTGATTACTGAATTTAACCAAATAGTTGGAGTTCTGCCATGATCTTTTTTCCCCGCAAAAAATTCATTGTGGTTGTTTTGGCAATTTTTTCCGCATCTATCAGTGCTCAGGAGATCGTGCCTATTAACAGTGAAGATGTAACCAGAATGGGAATTGTCTTTGCTCCAGCCATACCCGTTGACACAAGCACCGGCGCACGATATGCGGCGACAGTCGTTAACTCTCTAGACAGTGCAGCAAGCCTGACAACACCTTGGGCCGGTACATTGGTTTCATGGGCACTCATACCCGGGCAGAGTGCAAGTAAAGGCACTATTCTCGCCACATTCAGTAGCCCTTCCATCTTGCCACTGCAAAATACCTGGATCGAGGCCGTCTCTGCTCTGGAAGGAGCCGACTTCGAACTGCGCAAAGACGAGTCTCTCTACAATGAGGGCATTATCTCGAAACAGCGTCTGACGCAGACCCGTCTGCTAAAGCAACAGGCCGCGTTCGCTGAACGAACTGCGCGATCTCATCTGGCACAAGGCGGTTTCGATAAAGCAAAACTCGAGGCTTTGCGCAAGCAGGGTTCCGGCCTGGGAGAATTCTATGTGGTCGCACAGGAAGATAGTGTCCTGTCACAACGAATACATAACATCGGCAGTTATGTAGAGGCTGGACAAATCATCGCTACTCTTAATGCAGGTACTCGTCGTTGGGTTAGCGCCCAAGTTCCTGCCAAAGCAGCAGAATTATTGGAGATTGGCCATCAGCTGAGTATTGCCAAAAGTGGCGAGACGTTGACGTTACGCCAGAAGGATCAAGTCATCGACAGCAGTAATCAGACGATTAATTTGCTGGCGGAATTTGACGCCGATACTTCCTTCACTACGGGACAGGTTTTATCTATTGTGCTGCCACCGGTCGGCAAGGGTGTGCTCATTCCTGATCGCGCGGTTGTGCATAGCGGCGGTGAAACGATAATTTATGTGCGAACAGCCGCAGGGATTGAAGCACGTACTCTGGAACTGCAATCCATCGGTGCTGACTATCTGGCATCCGAAGGCATTGTGGTTGGCGACGAGATCGCCATTCAGGGCACCGCTGTTCTCAAGGGTATTCAACTTGGATTAGGCGGGGCTGAATAATGTTGTCTACATTGATTCAATGGTCACTCAGCCAACGATTACTGGTCTTATTACTATCAATATTGTTACTTGGCTTTGGTGGCCGTGCATTGCTCAATATTCCAATTGATGCCTTCCCCGATATTTCGCCGACCCAAGTAAAGATCATCATCAAGGCGCCGGGAATGACCCCGGAAGAAGTAGAGTCACTTATTACGCAACCAGTTGAAGTAGAATTGCTGGGCATCCCATACCAAACCATGCTGCGCTCCATCTCCAAGTACGCACTGACCTCAATAACACTGGATTTTGAGGACGGTACAGACATCTACTGGGCTCGCCAACAGGTCACCGAACGACTTAGCAATGTCTGGGACAATCTACCCGGTGGCGTCAGCGGTGGACTAGCGCCGATGAGTACACCACTGGGCGACATGTTTATGTTTACCATCGAAAATCCATCCATGACCCTGGAGGAAAAGCGCTTTTTGCTGGACTGGACCATTCGACCGGCTCTGCGAAACGTGCCAGGAGTAGCTGATGTGAATTCGCTCGGCGGCTATGTGCGCACCTATGAAGTCAAACCTATTCGTGAGGCCATGAGGGCAATGGGCGTTAACTTGCAGGATATTGCCGACGCACTTACCGCCAACAACAAAAATGATGGTGCTGGACGGATCGACCAAGGAGAAGAAGTTATTCTGGTACGTGTAGAAGGGGCGATAAATGGCTTTGAGGACATAAGTAACACATACGTCGTCAACGCTGAAGGCGATCGCCTTCCACTATCAGAAGTGGCGCGTATTACCACGGGTAGTATGGAACGCTACGGCGCGGTTACGGCGGATGGTGGAGCAGAAGCAGTGCAGGGCCTGGTGATCGGGCTGCGTGGCGCCAACTCTCGCGAAGTTGTACAGGGTGTAAAAGCCAGGCTACAGACATTGCAGGATACCTTGCCTGAGGGCACACAGATCCGTGTCTTTTATGACCGTACGATACTGATAGAAAGTGCAGTAAGCACCGTTTCCTCTGCACTTATGGAAGCGGTGGTTTTGGTTATTATTCTGCTTGGTCTGTTCCTTGGCAATGTGCGTGCCGCACTCACTGTGGCTATCATCCTGCCCTTATCAGCCTTGTTCACATTTCTCATGATGGGAAATATGGGGATGTCAGCAAATTTGATGAGCCTGGGGGGACTGGTTATCGCCATCGGTATGCTGGTGGATTCGTCTATCGTAATCGTTGAAAACATTGTCTCCTCACTCGCGCATCAGCGCGGCACACGCCGACTGCCACACCTGCATATTATCTACCGTGCAGTGCGTGATGTGGCGGCACCTGTGGCCTCCGGCATTATTATTATCGTCATCGTGTTCCTGCCGCTACTGACACTGGAAGGGCTGGAAGGAAAACTGTTCGGTCCTGTAACGATAACCATCGTCTTCGCCTTACTGGGATCGCTATTGTTATCACTGACCCTGATTCCTGTCATTGCGTCATTCCTTGTCCGCTCTGATGCCCATGCTGAGCCTTGGCTGAGCCGAACCCTGGCAAAAACCTATAAGCCTTTGTTGCGTAAAGCACTGCTTCACCCCATCGTTATTTTAAGTGCCGCAGGGGTTTTGCTGGCTACCAGCTTTGTAGTGTTTCCACTGGTTGGCAAGACCTTCATGCCGACCATGGATGAGGGTGATATTCTCATCCAGTTGGAAACAATTCCTTCGATCAGTCTTGAGGCAAACACTCGTATCGTGCTTCAGGTCGAACGTGCGATTCTCGAAGAGGTTCCGGAAGTAGCACGCATCGTCTCACGCATCGGTTCTGATGAGATGGGCATGGATCCGATGGGACTAAATGAGACTGATATTTTCCTGCAGCTGCGTCCCGTCGAAGAATGGCGTGTCGCGACCAAGGCAGAACTTGAACAACATCTTCGCGAGGTCATGGATCGTTTCGTTGGGCTTAACTATGGATTTACGCAGCCAATCGACATGCGTGTATCGGAGATGCTCACCGGCTCGCGTGGTGATGTTGCCATCAAACTGTTCGGCCCGGATCTGGATACCCTCAACACCCTCGCACAACAGATAGCCACGCAAGTAGAGACCATTCCCGGTGCCATTGATACCTTTGTCACCCTCAATGAGGGCGCTCAGTATCTACAGGTGAGCATCGATCGCATTTTGGCCGGACGGCTGGGGTTGGATGCTGATGCACTGCAGCTTCGTCTGCGTGCTGAGATTGAAGGTGTCAACGTGGGCAATGTCATTGAAGGCAGTGCACGCATTCCCCTCATGTTGCGCTACGCAGCCATTGAGGGTGATGGTCTGGCGCGTCTTAACGACAGCTTCATTGACTTGCCTGATGGTGGCAAGATTCCACTGTCAGAGATAGCGACTGTTGCCCGTGTCGAAGGGCCAATTATTATTTCCCGTGAATCCGGCCAGCGCTTCAGCGTGATCCGCACTGACGTAGCAGAACGTGATCTGGTGGGCTTTGTCGAAGAGGCACAGAAGCTGATCGCAAACAATGTCGAGCTGCCGGATGGATATCGTCTGGAATGGGGTGGTGAGTTCGAAAATCAGCAGCGCGCGGCCGCGAGACTCATGCTTGTGGTGCCGCTTGCGCTTGCATTGATTGCACTGTTGTTATTCCTGACATTCCATTCCATTAAACAGACGCTGATAATTCTGTCTAATATTCCTTTTGCCCTGACAGGCGGACTGATCGGTTTGTGGATAACCGGTGAGTTCCTGTCTGTACCAGCATCGGTCGGCTTCATTGCCCTTCTGGGGATTGCCGTATTGAACGGCGTAGTGATGATGACCTACTTTAATCAATTACGAGCCAAAGGTCTGGACATTACCACGGTAGTGACAGAAGGTGCATTACGACGACTGCGTCCAGTAATGATGACCGCAACGATCTGTGCTTTTGGACTGGTGCCACTGCTGCTTGCTACCGGTCCAGGATCGGAGATTCAACGGCCACTGGCAATCGTGGTCATCAGCGGACTGATCAGTTCTACCCTTCTCACCCTTTTCATGCTTCCAATTGTATATAAGGCATTTCATCGTCCTCTTAACAACTCTGGAGACAGCGTATGAACACGTCAACACCTGAACATACAAACGAGGAAATCTGCATATTGATGCTCAATGTTGCACCCGAACTGGAAGAAGATCTGGTTGATTACCTGCTTTCCATTGAACAGATAGTCGGTTTCACCTCCTATACAGTCTACGGACATGGCCAGCATCAAGGGCTTAGCGTGGCAGAGCAGGTTTCGGGAAGGCGCAAGCGTTCTCAATATGAACTGATTGTAAAAAAATCGATCATCCCCCTTATTATCTCTGGATTGGCCGAGGCAGTGGGACGAGATATCATCTATTGGCAACAGCCTGTCAGTAATTTTGGCAGGCTCGAATGAGCCTGGCTGGTTTACTACAGCATTACTGGACTCGGCGGATATCAACCAAAGTTACTGGCTCAGCGGTAAATCTATCATCAAGTGACTTTCCATCCGTGAACATTTTTATCGCTTAGCGACATAATAGAACACACAACTTGGAGGATCAGTCACCTTCATGGGTCCCCCTCTCATTACGCACTCACCTGCTGTCAATATCTCTGCATTATTTATAAGTGAAGCATCCAGTTTTCATTTAAGACAGTAAACTTTTACCCATGTGTGAATGAAATCAGGTTTATCGCTATAGTGTGGAGGATAATTATGAAAACTTAATGCGTTAAGACTTTGTGATAACTCGAGAACATACCTGATTAATAAATTGAACAGGTCATCTTCATGTAAAGCATAGCTACACTGCATATTGATTAAGAACGCTATCTCCGAGGTCATGCATGCAGAAAATCTTACATATTTCAGATTTACATTTCGGGCGGTTGATACCCGAAGTGATATCGGCACTTGAAAAGAAAATAACTGAATTGTCCCCAGAGCTGATTATCATCAGTGGGGATCTGACACAGCGAGCTAAAACCAGCGAATTTATTCAAGCCGCTAATTTTCTTGAGAGGCTTTCTGCCCCTTATTTAATTATCCCCGGCAATCATGATTTAAGTACATACCGACTGCATGAACGGTTTCTGTATCCCTGGAAAAAATGGCAGCGCTTTATTGCTACAGATTTGGAACCAACAACAGAAACAGCCACATATAAAGTTATCGGTATCAACACTGCCAGAAGAGTTGGCAATTCACTGGATTGGTCCCGAGGGCGTATCAATACTCTGCAAACCAAACGGATCAATGCGTTTTTTGAATCCGCCTCACTCCAGCAAGTCAAAATTCTGGTGGCACATCATCCTTTTTGGTTACCGACTGGGCACGAGCATCGAGGATTGATTAGTGGATCTGAACAAGCTTTCCAGGCGTTTCAGGCTAATGGCCCGGATATCATTCTCAGCGGACATGTACATCTGGACTATTGTCATGTCCAAAGTGGCATTATTGTTTCTCATGCCGGAACAACGACTTCTGACCGTTTATTACCAGGCTTCCCCAACAGTTTTAACCTGCTAGAGGGTGACCCGAAAAATATTTTGATTTCACGCTATCACTGGTCAGAGGGTGATTTTACCTATCTCACTAAGCAATCTTTTATTAAACAGAGCGATGGTTGGTATGAACAGTAATCAGTAGCCTGTCTTAATGACTGAGCTTGTTATTAAATAAGGTGGCTGTAAAGTTAGTTTGATTGCCGCGTTGTCGTTCGGACTCCCAAAAACTTACCCAGCCGGTGGAGGCGTAAGAAGCAGAAGTTGATGGTGAACTGATCAAGCTTAAATCCCCGTTAAAATATGCGTATTATCAACATGGCTTAAATGTAGTGAGAACTACGAAAAAGGATATTAAATCATGAAAACAAAAAGTCGCTTTGTCGAACGTTTAAGTTGGTTTCTCGATGAGAGCATTACCCTTCCGGGGGGCTATAAAATCGGATTGGACGGCTTTATTGGTCTGATTCCTGGCATCGGGGATTTCATAGGAGGGCTGTTATCCAGCGTCATTATCTACAAAGCCCACCAATTGGGCGTACCACGAATGATCCTGGGCAGAATGGTCATCAACATGATGATCGACACGGTTCTGGGTGCTATTCCGCTTGCTGGTGACATATTTGATTTTGTCTGGAAAGCCAATAAACGCAACGCAACGCTGTTGAATGATTATCAACAACAACCCGAAAAGGTTTATCGCAAATCCTTGCTGGAGAACATTGTCTTTATTGCTGTGTTACTGGGTATTCTGGTGCTGATGATCGCATTGATTGGCTGGATAATTGGTTTGATTGCCGCAGCTATAAACAGCTAGGTTAAAACCACTAGTGTTTCTGGAGAAAATGTTTATGTCTCGACTGCTTTGCATCGTTTTGCTGATGTTCACCCTGCCGGTTCTGGCCTCCGAAAATCATTATGGCCCCAGACTGGAAGGTTTTGAGTACCCGTTTACCGTTGATTATTTCCAGTTCGATTCACAAGGTCAGACACTTGAGATGGCCTATCTGGATATTCAGCCTGAAACGCCCAATGGTCAGACAATGGTGCTACTGCATGGTAAAAACTTCTGCGCTGCTACATGGGAAGGCACCATTCAATTTCTCACAGAGAATGGCTATCGTGTTATCGCACCGGATCAAATTGGCTTCTGTAAATCGAGCAAACCTGAGCATTATCAATTCAGCTTTCATCAATTATCCGCCAACACCAGTGCCCTACTCGACCATTTAGCGGTTGATCATTACTCGGTCATGGGCCATTCGATGGGGGGTATGCTGGCCACTCGCCATGCTTTGTTAAACCCTGAAAAGGTTCAGCAGTTAGTGATGGTAAACCCCATAGGTCTGGAAGACTGGCTGGCTAAAGGTGTGCCCTACCGTGAAATCGATGGCTGGTATCAAAATGCCCTGAAAACCAACGCAGAGAGCATTCGTAATTATCAAAAAAATACCTATTACGCTGGAACCTGGCAGCCGGAATATGATCAGTGGGTGGAAATGCAGGCCGGCATGTTTCGGGGCCCGGGAAAAGAAATTGTCACCTGGAACTCAGCACTGACCTACGACATGATTCTGACTCAGCCAGTAGTGTATGAATTTAAAAATCTGCAAGTGCCAACTTTATTGCTGATAGGCGAACAGGATAATACGGCGGTTGGCAAAAACCTGGCACCAAAAGACAAACAATCTGAACTGGGTAACTACCCAAAAATCAGCCAACAAGTGGCTGATCAAATACCTGATGCCACTTTGATCACTTTTAAAGAGTTGGGTCATTCGCCGCAAATTCAGGCCCCGGATAAATTTCACCAGACCTTGCTGGAAAATTTACGCCACCACTGAAATCCCCGTTACAGTTTACAAAAAAAAGGGCCGCTAAGCGGCCCTTCAATTTTTGCATTACAGCAATTCTTACCAACGCATCATGCGTCTGATAATGCCGTCATTTCGGTATGAATGGTAAATAGCCCCACTGACATGCACAGCGACTAATGCCAGCAGAATCCATGCTGAGTAAGTGTGTAACTCACCCCAGAATTCATTCATATCTTCATTGGCCTCAGCAATGCGTGGCAATGTAAATGACCACCACACCACGGTATCCCACTTGGTATGCGCAGAAGAGAGATAACCAGTGATACAAACAAAGAAGATAAGACCATAAATGGCAATATGCGCCAGGATCGCTGATTTATGCATCCACGGCGTCATATCCTGTGCCGACGGTGGTGCCGGTGGATATTTAAATCGCATGTAAAGCATCACGATCAGCAGAACCACCAGCGTCAACCCGATGTTTTTGTGCAATTGAAACGGGAAAGCCCGGAATTGAAGTTCCTCAGACGGTAAAGGTAACCCCATCATCCACCAGCTGGAAATGAAGAGAAAAAATATGGATACGGCCAGCAACCAGTGAAGGACGACGACCGCTCTGTTAAAACCTTGTCTTTGCATAATGTCTTCCAATTAATTATTTGTGAGAATCAGGCAATTTCGCGATTAATGCGTGCCGCTTCAGTATGTCGACCAGCGAGGGCGCCGACCAGTAACATCAAGTGCAGTAAAAACCACAACAAAATGCTCCACAAATACATACCTCGCAAAATGGGTCCGGCGTTCACAACGGTGGCGAACTGCAGTAAATCGACTATTGCCAATCCCGCAAATACCACTACAGCAGCCGTAGATGACCAAGAGGTGTAATTCACCAGTGCCCCACCGATAATGACTGACGCAAACGCCAATATTGTGCCGATTGTTGCCAGCGTCATCATCGTCTCGGGGAATCCCTCAGGAGTTGCCTGTGCCACACCTTGAACGTAATCCACAAGGAATTCACACTGTTCAAGTGTGATGCCTTCTTCATCAAGTTCACCTAGTGGACAATCAGCCGCAGGCATTTCGCCCGATGCCGGCATATTTGAAGTCATTACAGATTGTTTCATTAGCTCTGTGCCATGCATTGCTGTCAGAAAGACACCAAGCATGATCGCCACTACGCCAAGAATACTGGCCCAGTTAGGCGTAGAGCTATTATTAAGATCATTGGATACCATAAGCACCTGCCCTCAATTATTATTGATTAATTATTTCGAACAGAAAACAG
>DELT01000101.1:39138-42919 GCA_002354555.1 Methylophaga sp. UBA2689 | reverse complement strand
ACTCACTCACGCTGGTTTAGTCTTATTATGTGAGGCTGCCGCCAAACGAATAAAACCTGTGACATGTAAGGTTTTTATAAGTTCGTGTCACAGGAACCATTCCTCTAAATAAGCATACCTGCTATTGAATGCCACTGCTAACCAAGACAAATTACTGTCGTTAAAATAAGGGTGTATCCTTTACCTACCGTTTCATTTACTGAACTTCTGAACCATGAACCAACGCCAACTCCCAATCAAAAAACTGCTATTGAACTGTGATATGGGCGAAAGTCTCGGGCCGTGGTCTATGGGAATGGATGAACAGATTATGCCCCTGGTGGATATGGCCAATATCGCCTGTGGCTTTCATGCATCTGATCCCGTCACCATGACCCGAACGGTTTTGTTGGCGAAACAAGCCAAAACGCAAATTGGTGCACATCCAAGTTATCCTGATTTGATTGGCTTTGGCCGTCGCAGCATGCAATGTACACCCCTCGAAATTATTTCCATGGTGCAATATCAGATTGGCGCTTTGGATGGCATCTGCCGGGCACATGATGCTCATGTTGAATATGTTAAGCCGCATGGCGCGCTGTATAACGATATGATGCGTGATGCCGATATTCTGCGTGCAATTCTCGAAGCTATAACCTCCTATGATAGTAACTTGCCCTTAATGGTGCTGGCCTCCACTGATAATCGTAAAACCGAATCGATTGCAGCAGAGTTTGGTATCAAATTACTATTCGAAGCCTATGCTGATCGTGCCTATGAGAATAACGGCCAACTGCGACCCCGCACTCAGGAAGGCGCTGTCTATCATTCAGAGCAGCAAATCCTTGAACAGGCTTTATTACTGGCCACCGAAGGTAGCGTCATCAGCCGAAATGGCCAGCGATTAAAGCTCGATGCCGACACTTTATGTGTACATGGTGATAACGCTGAATCGGTTAAGGCTGTTCGACATATTCGCAATTCCTTCAACAAACTTTATCGCTGCTAATGAAACTTGAGTTTCATATTGAACATGCTGGACCGGATGCCGTTTTAATTCGGTTTGGTGATCAGATAAATACAGATCTGGTGCCCATCATTCGTGCTGCCACCAAACGCCTGCAAAAAGAATTTCAGGAAGAAATTCGTGGCTTGGTGCCAAGCTACACCACCCTGATGCTTTGTTATGATCCCCGAAAGAATGACTTCCCCAGTATTCAGGATAAAATTCAGCAGCATCTTGCTAACTTGAATATCAGCCCTACCGAAATGGGTAATCTGGTGGAAATTCCGGTGTGGTATGACCCTGAGGTAGGGCCTGATTTACAACATGTTGCCGAATTTCATCAAATCAGCATTGATGACGTTATTCACCGGCATAGTGAAACCATTTATCAAATCTTTGCCATTGGCTTTGCACCTGGCTTTGCTTATATGGGCAATGTATCGGACCAACTCGCCACACCCAGACTGACAACGCCCCGGCCTCATGTTGCAGCGGGTTCAGTTGCCATTGCCGATCAACAAACAGCGGTTTATCCGATCAGTACACCCGGTGGCTGGAATATTCTGGGACGTACGACGATGAAAATGTTTGATCGTCACAGCCCGAAATTATGCCCGGTGCGCCCCGGTGACAGAGTGAAATTTGTCTCTGTCAGCAAAGCCGAATTTCTGTTGGCAGGAGGCCAGATAGAATGAAGCAGCCAGGTTTAAAAGTGCTCAAACCCGGCATTTTAACGCTGGTACAGGATTTGGGACGCTTTGCCTATCAACATATCGGGCTTTCCCCCGGCGGTGCTGCAGACGAACATGCCTTTTTATGGGCAAACCGCTTACTTGATAATCGGCCCAACAGTCCTGCGTTGGAGATATGTTTTGGTGGATTGCAAATTGAGGTATTAGCTAATACCAATATCGCCATAACTGGCGCCGAAATGAACGCGACCATTAATGACCACCCTATTGAAAACTGGCAAACGCATACTCTCAAGGTAGGCGATAAACTGAGTTTTGCCCATGCAACATCCGGAATACGCAGTTATCTGGCGATACAGGACGGGTTTGAGTTACAGCCCAGCTTTGGATCTGTTTCTACCGTCATGCGAGAAAAAATCGGCGGCATTGACGGCTACGGCAATCCGTTAAAAGCTGATGATTTTTTGCCATGCAGTCAACACAAACCAAAATTAACAACGCATGTCCCCCCCTTATTTATTCCCGATTACCAGCGCCCTTTAATTCTCAGCGTCATTGCCAACGAACAAACTGATCAATTTGATGCAGCCGAACTGGAAAAGCTTTATCACTGGACCTATCGGATTTCGACACAAAGCGATCGCATGGGGATACGTTTGGAAGGCGAACCGATTATTCCGAATGTGCACGGCATTATTTCAGAAGGCATCGCCTACGGCACCATTCAACTACCACCAGATGGTCAGCCAATCATCTTGCTGAAAGATCGTCAGACCATGGGTGGCTATCCCAAACTTGGCACCTTGTTTGTGTTGGATGCTTTTTTACTGGCCCAGCAACAAGCTCATACCGAATTGAGATTTACTCAGATTTCTTTGCAAGAAGCTCAGGATAAACTGCGTTATTTCTATCGTTTTTTTGGGGTGTAAATATTAAGTCGATAAAAATTCATAACGTTTCTTAATCCAAATCTTCCTGACTGAAACGCTCCCTTGATCGACCTTTACAGGGACTTTA
Source organism: Methylophaga sp. UBA2689 (assembly GCA_002354555.1). Lineage (GTDB taxonomy): Bacteria > Pseudomonadota > Gammaproteobacteria > Nitrosococcales > Methylophagaceae > Methylophaga. Next base: position 40,225 of record DELT01000101.1, on the reverse strand, counting down.
ACCACGCTTGCGTTTCTCCATTATCCTATCGACGAACGGTGTCAGAATGATTTCCATCGCCAGGCCCATCTTGACGCCTGGCACCACAATATTGTTGGGACGCGACATGAACGAGTCTTTCAACATTGACAAGTAATAGGGAAAGTCCGCCACTTCCGGGTTCTTGAAACGGATGACACACAAACTTTCATCCGCCGTCGGGATTTCACGCATCACAAACGGGTTGGAAGTATCGATGAGTGGCACCCGCTGAAAGTTGATATGGGTACGGGAAAATTGTGGTGTTATATGGTGAATATAATCCGGCATCCGTTTGAGGATGACGTCCACCACGGCATCCTGGGAATAGCCACGATTGGCGCAGTCACGTTTGATTTTCTGAATCCATTCGATATTGATAACCGGGACCACACCAATCAACAGATCGGCATACTGGGCAATATTGACTTCATCGGTGACCACCCCACCATGCAACCCCTCATAAAACAGTAAATCACTGTCATTATCGATTTCTTGCCACCTGGTAAAGGTGCCTGGAGGTTGGTTATACCTGGTGGCTTCACACTGATCATGAATATAGTGACGCTTTTCGCCACGACCCGTTTCAGAGTAAGTTTGGAACAGTTTTTCCAATCTATCCAGGCAGTTTGCCTCCGGCCCAAAGTGGGTCAGCGAGCGGCCTTCTGCTTCAGCATTGATGACTTCAGCGCGCATTTCTTCACGGGTGTATTTATGAAAGCTATCACCCTCAATAACGACAGGTTTGATATTTGCCCGGCGAAAAATATCTTCAAAAGCATGTTTTACGGTTGAAGTACCGGCTCCTGACGAACCAGTAACGGCAATAATCGGGTGGGAAATAGACATTTAAGCCTTCTCCTTGATGGTGAACATTGGGAGGCGGATTTGACTTTGTTACGAGTACAATTTCCGGGCTAGGTAGCCAGTCCACGAGAAGGAATCGACCAGGATGTCATTAGTAATGATATCGCGCTGAAGTTGGGGTTGAACCTTTACATTGGTTGAGTTCGAGGCGCCCAACATGCCAGTAATGGCGCCTCGATCAACCGTAAAAGAAATGTGTTTA
>DELT01000101.1:1652-39117 GCA_002354555.1 Methylophaga sp. UBA2689 | reverse complement strand
CACTGATGACCAGTCATTTCTGGTGTTTTTAATTTAGACCAGGTCGGCAATAAATAAAAGACATAAGTATTTATGGTCGGCATAAATAAAATTTATAATTTAAGCTTCAGCTAGCATTTAATGACAATACAAGCTGGAGTGGCCGGATAGGTACCTAGTTTGAGCTGGATGGCTTTTTTAGTGGATTAGCCGAAGGAGAGATTTAATAATATTCCGTGAGGTGATACTCAGGAAAAAGGCGATATTTCTATCGGTTTTTTGGAAGTGAAGATTTCGTTTAATTCTGCTGATGGCGTTAATAATCCTGGTAATCAGGGAGAGAGCTGGAATGTGGTCCTCGTGACTTGATTCAAGCCCTAATACTCCCAGCTACGATAAAGCTCGTTCTTTTCCTTCATATCTTCGTAAAGCCAGACCATTCGGTCCAGGTACCAGCTCTTGCCAAGATAAGCCAATGCAACACCTAACACAGCGCCCCATACCGAGAAATAGACAGTCGCCCAGATCGATAACAACACGCCTACAAACGATATTCCATTAAGAATCGCGTGTAGCGGAGTGTTATGGTTACCCGGTATCGGAACAATATCCCGGTTTAAAAAAACACGCTCTCCCAGAACAGCCTTTGATGCCCAGTTTTTGGTAGATTTAGGCTTTTTGAAAAGGATTGGATTGAAAAATAGCCACAGAAGCGATGCCAGTCCTGGCACCAAACACCACCAGCCAATCCACTCTCTACTCCAGAACGCGAGAACGATAACAGGAAGCACAGAATATCGGGTCCAGACACTGATTGGATTCGCATGTCGCATCCAGTTGTCATCATCAAGCTTAAAAAGCCCGGCAATCTTGCGTTCTAATGTCATTTCACATTACCGATAGGTTAATCACCCGGTTCGAGTAAAATAGCTAGCATTTGAAGATCCTTGATTTCAAGGTCCTTTCTCTAAAACTAACAGCCCCGAAACAGCCATGCATGAATGAGCTTGGTATAGCGCGGCATCACCACATAGACCATCAGCAAAACCGCAATACCGGTGATGATCAAGGTATCCAGATAATGATTATCAGGCAGTCCCAGCTTGTGAAGTGGTGGCAGCAAAAACGGCAATAGCAACACCAGCGGATAGATAGCTGACCAGGTAACCAAAGCCTGTTTCCAACGAACCGGCGTTTTAGTATTTGCTTGCTCCGGGGTAAACCAGAAATCCAACCCGCTATTAATATAAAAATCGTCGCCTTTCACCAACAATGGCGATACTTTGGCGATCAACTCATTGCGTTTGGCAGACTCCATCCAGCCACGTAAATGTGACTGGGTATCGAAGCGAATAATAATCGTATATGTTTCAGTCAACCCGGCGATCGGCCGAATCACGTTCAGATCCAGATGCCCCGGCGAGCTTTTACAATGTGGGGAAATTTCATTTAACCATTCTTCGTATTCGGCATGTTTATCCTTATCCACCTGATGGGTAATAACTGCCGTCGCGCCTTCGGTTATAGGGTCCAGACGATTTTGTTGCATTGCTCACTTCCTAAACATCTAGTACATCAAGGGAAGGCTACCCTCCCCTTTGATTTCATTAGTCTTACTTATTACGTGCATTCCGCACTAAAAAAGAATTACCGGTGCCACGTTTTAATTCAAATAAATCAATCGCTTTAAACAAGCTGCTGAGATTCTTAAAGCCATAATTCCGGGTATCAAACGAGGTCTTGTTAGAAATATTTGATCCAACAGGACCAAGCGCTGCCCAGCCGTCTTCATCTTCGGTTGCCTCAATGGCCTGCCGCAGCAAATGAATCAGTTTGGTATCGGATTTAATGTTCTTGGGCTTAACCGTTGTTTTTGTGACTTCTTTTTCTTGATCCAGAAACAGAAACTTAGAGCACGCATTAACAAATGCCGACGGTGTTTTCCGTTCGCCGAACCCCAACACAACCTTGCCTTCAGCCAAAGCTCGAGTCACCATCGGCGTAAAATCACAATCGGATGACACAAAACACATCACATCAATCTGCTTGGTATACATCACATCCATCGCATCAATAACCAATGCGATATCTGACGCATTTTTCCCCTTGGTTAAATCATATTGCTGGATAGGTTGAATAGCATATTCATGCAACAGATCTTCCCAAGCCTTGAGCGTGGGTGACTTCCAGTTGCCATAGGCCTTACGAATAGTCACCACACCATAGTTTGCGACTTCGCTCAGAACATCTTCAAACTTACTCGCGGGCGCATTATCAGCATCAATAAATAATGCGATTTTCTGTTTTAGTTCATCCATGTTTGCACCTCAAGCGAATATAGATTTGTAGATGATTAGCTATCTATTGATATTAGATTTCTATGACGACTTTATCACTGATGGCTGGATTTATTTCAATTGACTCTGACCCCTTTGGTCCCCTTTTCCATTCAAAAATAGATCAAGTTGACTGACATCTTTATGATTTCCATGCCATAATCGAAAAAAAGCGTTCCCTTTTATTTAGCCATCAACATCTTCTGATATTTGTGACTGAAGATAAGAGTATTGCCGCTCGAACTGTATTAATGAGTTCGTAATTTCAGGGTCACCAATACGTTTCTCTGCGTCCCTAAGTTGCTGCATAGAATCATCAAATACACTTGAATCATTAGTCTTTTTGTATATTTCTAAACCAACATCACAATAAGTTTTTAATATATTTTTGTTATTTTTATATCGATCAATAGCCTTCACTGCTTTTTCCCTTGCCATCTCAAGAATAGCTATGCGATCTTCACTAAGTATCCCACTAGCCTTTTCAGCCCGAGCCAATAAAAGAACAATTTTAAATCTCTCAAGAGGCCCATCGGTTCTGAAATCATTTTCAAACAATCTAATTTCTGTTTCTGCTTTTTCCAGCTCATTTACATCAATTAAATAACGTATTAGCCGATGCCTAGGAACACGCTCTCCTGGAGCTTTTGAAATCATCTTTCTTAAAAGCTTATTTCTCATGTGCTTATCTGGGAAACGGCTTATACCTACATCAAATGAGCATAATTGTTTTATTGTTCTAATTTCTACATCGTAGGTTGGAATTATATTGTCGATGACGAGTTCAAATAATTTAAAGTATTCCGCTTCATCAGACATTTTGTACTTGGCAATAATGTCAGTGATTACGGGATGCCGTCCGCGCCAGCCATATATTCCTTCGCGTTCGCTTATCGTATATTCGTGAATAATGTCAACCAAGTTTACAAGAGAAGCTGATACCGCCTGAGAGGATATTCCTAGAAGTCTTATTACTAGTTGTCTATGAACATTTACACCAGCGCTTTCCATTGCCGATACTAGTCTGTATATATTTTGCAAATTTTCATCTAACTCGGCGTATTCCCTCAGAACAATATCGTCAAATTGCTCTGAAGCAAAGATGTTCTTTAAACATACAAATGTATCCGACTCACACTTTGCAACAAGCCTTCTCTTACGCTCTGTTCTTGAGAATCCTGAGAAACTGTTTTCGATTAAAGGTTGTAATTCAGCATGAGACTCTACTAGGGATAAAAGACCTTCAACTTCAACTTCTTCCAATTTCTTTAATATAAAATCCTTCCCTTTGAGAAACATATTCGGAGTTTTAATTCTTGGATACCAATGATTTCTTGTGGATGTAACAAGAATTTTCAGATGAAAATTTTCATCTGTAGACAGTAAATCAATTAAATTATTTATTTCAAATAAATGATTATGAGCATCATCAACAAACAGTATTCCCCGCTCTTTCCTATCCTTTAAAATATTTGCAACTGAACGCCACTCTTCGAAAAGTAATTTGTGAATTCCCTTGTGCTCCCAACAGTGATACCCAACATCTTTAAGCCTGAGTACTACCATCCTAGCTGAGGTACTTTTACCCATCCCGCTTGCGCCCAATAGACAATTTATTAATTTGGAATCATCATTGATTGAAGATTCCAGTTTTTTAATAATTGTTCGGTCAAAAGTTAATTGTGCTTTTATATCTGAATATGTCGCTGGCCATCCCTGAAACATTGCACTTACATTTTTATCAATATTTCTTAATTCGTCTTCAACCTTTAGCGTTACTGGCTGAAGAGCACTGTAATTATCTAGAGGGTCACCGGTAGATTGATAAACAAGAGAGCTAGGAGCTGATTTCTTTCGCAACTCAATAAAAAAGTCATCAACACTTCCAAAAGCAACTTTAACCCCTCTGCGCTCAAGCAGAAGAGCTCTATCTTCATCTTGTGTGTATAACAATAAGTTGATGGTGGCCGGAGAGTATGACTTATTGTTATTTGAAATAGCTCTATCGACAATTTCTTTAATATGCGGGTCTGCGAGAGAATAGCCAATAATTACTATACTTCCACCATTAAGATCGTTCTTAAATGCATCCCACAAGAACTCTCTATATTCAGAAGTATTATCATAGTCAGCTTCGGATATTATTATCCTACTTTGATTTCCGTCTGAAACATCCTTATCAATACATCCATGCAATTTATATAACTTGGTTGCCTCTGGGTATTTTTGTTCTCTAAAATCATAATTCGAGGATATAACTGATAAAGGTTTCCCTTTCTTTTCATATGACTGCTCAACCAGTTTATCGTAGTTAGTGGTGTAGATATTTCTCCAACTGTAGAGCGGCAAATTCAACATAGAGCCTGTAACGTTAATTTTGCCAAACATTGTCCTTAAACAACCTATTAATTCTTTTCTGGATCTTCTTGTTTCGGTGAGACTAGCAATTTCAGTTAATGAGAATCCCTCAGTATTAATATTAAAATCATGACCAACCCGCTCAATAATTTTTTTGACGCTGGGCGCTCCCGACGGTATAGATGATCCGGAACCGAAAAACAATACTGTAGTTACAGGGTCAATCGCTTCAATCATGTTTGATAAAGAAATGCTCATATAAATCCTATTTTAAAATTCAAGGGGACAGCCAACTTGATTTCTATTTCTCTAATCCATTTAAAAAATAATTTAGAGTCAGTCTAAAAACTCAAATTGGTTAGTTCTACAATGCCCCTAAGTAATTTAGTGTCAGTGTAAAAACTAAAAATTTGTTAGTTTTTAAATTCGCTCCAAATATGCTCAGGCCTACATGGAACAAATTTGACCGCCTTTTTTTAAATTGGTGTATGACTCACCTCTTTTACTATGTACCTTTTAATTATGTCATTCGGCGTAATTACTGCATCTGCTTTTAGATAAAGAAGCCCTTCATTGCCTCTGTTATTCTCGTGCTGAGACCACGTTATCAATTCTCTTTGAGCCTCTGGACTCTTTAAGCTGATATTAAAAGAGATGGTTCGTGCTTCTAACCTGTCAAAAAAACGACCCCAGCCCGTTATATTGTTGTATTTGGTTACGTTCCCAATAATTTGATGCGGAGCAGGTACCGTATGAGGCAGTAAATAAAGAGCTGTATCAGAATCAAAAGAAACAATCTTTTCTCCACGCGGTTTTGTAACATCCATTACCATCACAGGTTCTTTTCGAATAGGTCTATGCATATCCGATAGAGGAGATTCAAGAACAGCAGGTAGTTCTTCTATAGTTGGCTCTATGCGCCGAGCTAATTGCCTAGACATTTGATCATTTTGCGAAATTTTGCCCACTGCCTCATTGAAGGAGTATTTAACAAAATCATAAAAAACGCCTCCGGAGATTGCTCCTGCAACCCAAATCACAGCCTCATATGTGAAGCTCCCTCTTTTGGGAGTATTGATATAAAACTCTGCGCCATGGGCTGCTTCACCGTGGGACCTAACCTCACCGTTTAAATATGCATGAGTAACTATAGACGTTGCTCTAGCGATACCACTTAGTGCAACAGAAGCGTTATATAAATCCAACCTGCCAGTGTCAGCAGTACCATGTTGATATCGAAATTTAACTTTTAGCTCAGCCAAAACTCATCCCTTTTTAGGGATACTCTCAGTTTCACCAAAATATAGAAGCATGCTAATGGTGAGGTTGACCCTTATTAGGCTACGGACTTTTAATGCGAGACAAGTCAAAACTTTCCAACATCGGTGGTTGGTTTTGTAGTGATTTATTCTATGTATTTGGATGATGTTCTCAATAAAAGAAGCTTGTCCAAATAACACTCGATAAATCAAGCTGGATTTATTTGATGTTGTTTGGGACAGTGTGTTTTCCATAACCTGATTTCCATTTTTCCAATCCATTGCGGATGTAGTAGGTCGAATATTTCACAGATTTGAATGGCTGGCAAATTCAGTAAGTTATTAGGAGTTGATTAATCAGATTTAGTTGCTCTATCGGATGCTTAGCGAACAGGTAATATTGGCTCTGGTTCATAAAGTGGAAAAAGAGTAATCCGCTATCAATTACCTTCACTACCATCCAGAAAATTAATCACCCGATTTAATCGTTCATTGTGAATTTCATGGCTGCTGTCCATAAAAGGGTGGGCATAATTCGAGCCGATATAAACATTCGCCCCTTTTTGTTCAGCCTGCTCTCTAAACTCAGAGGTCATGTCGGGGCCAAGAACAGAATCCTTTTCGCCCGTTATGACCAAGATATTTTTCGCATCATCTGGAATATTTTCTACGGGATCAATACGCTCTGGACAGCCGTGAGGTGACAATCTGCTTGGGCTGGAGTCAATCACTGCGCGATCATACTGCGCTCCACTTCCGATTACATTTGCCATAACCGCACCGCCAAGTGAAATCCCATAAAGCAGTTGTTTCTCATACTGTGTGTTCAGATGAGCCACTAATTCTTTGTAATCTTCGATGATGGCGTTAATTCTGCGTTTGCCTTGTGACTCGCCGTAGCCACGGTAATCATAGATATAGATATCGTAACCCCGCTGAGAGAACCGCTCTAAAGCCGTAATCATCAGGTCGGCTATCATGGCATTACCCATCGCCACCAGAATGTAGCCTTCAGGTTCCATTGCCAGGCCGTTTTCATCTTGTGCCTGATATTTGTAACCCTTTAGAACTTTGTCATCAGCGGTAGTAAATTCTGTTCTCTGAATAAGGTCGTTTCCGGCAACTCTGGACGCATCAGGATTCGGAGCCATCGAACTCCACATGGTAAAAACCAACCGCTCTTTGAACCATCCACATACAGTCGCTTCACGATCAGCTGAAAATGCGAAATTTGGCAGGACAAGCAATAAAACAGATAAATATGTTTTGAGGTTAACCATATGATTCATCCTCCTTTAGTCTGGTAACTCCGGCTCTGGTTTTAGAAACGGTGCTGGATCAACCGGCCCGCCTGAATAAATACCAAAATGAAGATGCGGTGGCGTGGTAATAGCATTGCCGGTGTTGCCGACATATCCAAGTATGTCGCCTCTTTTAACCCTGTCGCCGGATTCAACAGCGAATGAATCCAGATGGGCGTAATAATAACGAGCACTGCCGAATCCAATCATGCTGCCTGATAGCCAGACGTGTTCGCCGCCTCTGGCACTTGTACCGGTTCGAACATAGCCATCAATCACTGCGGTTACGGGTGTTCCCTTTTCTGCAAAGATATCCACGCCATGATGCTTTCGGGCACCGCCATCACGATCAACACCAAAGAAGCTGCCTATTTCACGCTGTGCTGCGCCTTCTACCGGGAACGATAATGAACCGCCATTAGCCATTGCCAATAAATATTCGGCACTGGCAAATAACTCTGGTTGGAGAACAATGCGGTAATCGCCAGCTTTGGAGACAACCTGACTATTAGTGGAGTCATCTGCATCCAGTTCTGTAACAGTTGACCATTCTTGAGCATTTTTTTCGCGCCGCTCCAGGCTGGCGTAAAGCCTACTTTCAGCACTATCCAGTCGTGAGAACTCCCATATCAGCTTTTCGCCTCGCTCAAGCGTCACCTGATAAACATGTGCCTCAACTTCATCACTGGCAAAGAATTCGGTTGTGCGGTACTGGCGACCAGCTTGTACTGGCTGTTCACCTGCAAGATCCACAGCTTCTGCCCAACGCTGCCCCAATGGGCTATCTAACAATCCAGTCACTCGCAAACGCCAGATAAAAATATCTCTTGGTGACCAGCCAAGAATATCGAAAGCAACGTATCGGACTGCGTTTTCACTGCTTTCTATTGCATTCTGTCGCAGGTCATCACGCATTGTGAGAAGAACGACGAGTAACACTAGCACGCTAAACAGAACCCAGGATCGTTTGATTCGTTTCTTTGGATTTAGTTGAGACTGATCAACGCTTTCGTTTTCTGTCTGGGCATTGTCAGGCTCAGGCGTTTGCTCGTTATCAGTTTGTTTGGACGGATCACTCATACCAACGTTCATCTCTTTAATAGATTATTGATATGACCACTCTAAGGTGGAAAGCTCGTAGGCGATATGATTGAGGTTAAATTGATTCCATTCACAAGGATTACGAGAGGATGTAAGGAAACGGCTTCGGCTGATTGGTTTTGATGGTTATGCAGCAGTTAGTTCGACCTTGTGAACTCTATCGAGCTTGATACTCTTGCCCGCCTGCCAAAGGTCATAGGTATCTTGCATGGCAAGCCAACTTTGAGGAGTTCGGCCAAGCGATTTTGAAAGGCGCAGTGCCATTTCGGGGCTTACTCCGCTCTGCTGCTTTAAAACTCGATTTAAAGTAGACGGAGATACATCCAGTTGCTCGGCAAGATAGCGACAACTCAGCCCGTAAGGCTCCATATACGTTGCCATGATGAACTCACCAGGATGTGGAGGGTTGGCATAGTCATTTTTACGTGGGGCGTTCTGAAAATTGAGGTAAATCATCATGAATGTCATCCCATGCGGCTTTACTCGCGACAAAAATATGGCATGCCTTTTCTATTGCGATGTCATCATCCAAAGTTCCTACTCGAAGCCGCAAAATTTCCGGCATAGAGATACGCTGACTGTATATTGGGGAACCACACGTTTCACAGAAAAAGCGCTTGGCATCTTCTGACGAAGAATAACTACGTAAAAGATTCTCCCCTACCAACAAATTGAAATCAGAGGCCTTAACTGGAGCATTTAATGCGAAAGCGGATCCATTAGACTTCCGGCAGATACTGCAGTGGCAGAACATTGCGGGGCTCAGCTCACCATCAATCTCGTAGCGGATACCACCGCAGAGACAACTTCCTTTTAAACTCATAATATTTCTCTTTTAAATACTCAAAAGCATATTGAGGTAGCCATTGTCCTCATAATAATTATTGCCACTCAATCTTTAACTATTTATGTGATTGAGCACAGTCACGCAAATAGAGATTAATAAGGCTCTGATAAGGGAAGTTCTTCTCTTCAGCGAGATTCTTGAAATACTCCACGGTATCTTCATCAAGTCTTTGACTGATTGAAGTAGCTTGTTACCAAGCTCTTCCGCGCTTAAGGTTTCATTACTCATTTTCAATAAATTTAAGGTCTGTTTAAAAACTCGAGTATAGAGTCATTGTTAAGCCGTTGCTTATGCCCCATGCCCGATTTCTGATACAGCACTCCACGGACGAATATGCTTCAACTTATCCTCCAATGCATCTGCCGCAATCTCAGTGTCGTATGCAGCCTGAGCTCGCAACCAGTAGCCATTAGATAAACCAAAAAAGCGACAAAGTCGCAGGTCTGTGTCTGCCGTTATAGAACGGTTTCCAGCAATAATCTGGCCGATTCTCTGAGCAGGAACCCCAATTTCTTTAGCTAGGCGATATTGAGAGATTCCCATTGGCTTAAGAAACTCCTCTTTCAGTAATTCGCCTGGCGTTACAGCTTCAATGTTTCGCATTGCTTACCTCCAAGGGTCTGTTTAACTTTCATAGCCGCCTCTGTTGAGACTGAAAATATACCAATTAAGGCGCGAGAAATGCAGTTTAGTATCGCTAAATAAATGACGAGCAACGCCGAGTGGTAGATTTTCAGCCTCAACCCGGAGGGCTGGAGCTATTTTTCCGCTCTACGGTGTTGGAAATGACTTATGTAGAACAACTACATCGCATCATTTCCGCCTTGAATAACGAAAAAATAGCCTCCAGCAGTGGGGGCTCTGAAAGATAAGCAGACCCTAGTTAATCAACAATTTCGACATCTTCCGCACCGGCATTACTCCAGCGGAAGCAAACCCGGAACTGCCTGTTGATCCGAATGCTGTACTGACCCTGGCGATCACCATGCAATGGCTCCAACATATTACCGGGCGGTACTTTTAGATCATCGAGCAGGCTTGCAGCCTGAAGTTGCCGAAATTTCCTCAAGGCAACGCGCTCGAAACTGACAAAGCGTCTGACACGGCGACCGCTTGCCAGCTTCTCAGTATCCTTACACTTGTACGATATGATCATGAGACAATAGTAACGGACAACGTTATTAACGTAAAGCGTTACTATGCTAGAATTTTGGCACAACAAAAACTTTTCGCTTATTCTGTGTCTAACCAAACGTAATTTATTGGTATTTAGTTGATGACAAAATCACAGTCTCTTTTTCATTATTTGCTTATCGGCTTGTTTATGCTGTCGATGCTGCTGCCTGCTGCGCATGCAGATAATAATGATATGGCTGTGCATCATGAAATGAGCGAGCAAGGGCATGAAGGGCATGATTGTCATTCCGCTGCTGAACCTCAAGTAAAACACGATGCTAATTCGCATTGCGCCAGTGACCATTGTCAGTGTGCCGCTGCGAATTGCCATGCTTCCGGTGTGTTAGTTTTTCAACCTGTTTTTATGGCTTCGCTCTATTCTCAAAGCCGCTTGACCATTGCTGCCGAGCAGCTTGTTAGCCAATCTCCCACCAAACTAGAACGCCCTCCCCGCAGCTAATCCTCTTTTCTGTTTGGTATCTCTGATACCTACCCGAATTAACTGAGGATAGATCTCATGAAACAAGTTAGTCGCTGGCTGATGCTGTTATCAGCCGCAATATTCCATACCGCTGCCATTGCTGGCGTTACGGAATACACACTGGTCATAGACCGTGAACCGGTCAATATCACTGGTAAAACCGTTGAACGCATTACCTTAAATGGTGGCATTCCGGGCCCGATCATGGAGTTCACCGAAGGGGATGAAGCGGTTATCCATGTGGTGAACAAACTTGATGAGCCCACTTCGGTTCATTGGCACGGATTACTGCTGCCCCCTGAAATGGACGGTGTCCCAGGTCTGGGTGGTTATGACGCTATCAAACCCGGTGAAACCTTTACCTATCGTTTTCCGCTTCGCCAAAATGGCACCTACTGGTATCACGCCCATAGTCAGTTGCAGGAACAGGACGGTCATTATGGCGCGTTGGTGATTTACCCCAAGGACGAGCCGGTGGTTCAAGCCGACCATGATTATGTGGTGTTACTGTCGGATTTCAGCAATGAAACCGGTCAGCAAATTCTAGCTAACATCAAAAAAAGCCCGCATTACTACAATTATTCACAACGTACTGTCGGCGACTTTTTTAGTGAAGTACGCGAGCACGGTTTAGCTTCGGCCTGGCAGGATGTCCGCCCCTGGGGTCAGATGCGAATGTCACCGACCGATTTGGCGGATGTTCGTTACGATGCGTTTCTGGTGAATGGGCAAACCAATGAGCAGAACTGGACCGGGCTTTTTAAAGCGGGTGAACGTGTTCGATTACGTTTTATCAATGCCTCGGCCATGTCGATGTATGACGTGCGAATTCCGGGTTTGCAAATGACCGTGATTCAGGCCGATGGGCAATATATAGAGCCGGTCACCGTGGATGAATTCCGCTTTGCCGTGGCCGAAACCTACGATGTGATTGTCACACCACAGGCTGATCAGGCCTACACCATTGCGGCTGAATCTATTGATCGTACCGGCTTTGCTCTGGGCACCTTAGCACCACGAGCTGGTATGAAAGGTCTGGTTCCAGACCATAGACCGCGTTCTTTATTAACCATGGCCGATATGGGTCATAACATGGATCACGGCGATCATCAGATGAGCCAATCATCTGAGTCAACGGATCATAGTGGACACGATATGCATGGAGCTGATCATCAGGCCATGCAGCAAGATGAACCAGCCGAAATGAAAAGTGGCTGGGCCGATGCCAGTACACCAGAAGGTCATAAAGCACTGGAATATAGTGATTTAAGAGCACTTGGTACACAAACCGATCTGCGTCCTGCCGAACGGGAAATTGTGGTGACACTGGGCGGTACGATGGAGCGGTTTATCTGGACGTTAAATGGCCATAAGTTCGGCGACCCGGGGTTTGAACCCATCAAACTTAATTATGGCGAACGGGTCCGGCTGATCTTTAAAAATGAAACCATGATGGCGCATCCAATGCATCTGCATGGCATGTTTGTGCAGCTGGAAAATGGTCAACCGGGTGAAAAATTACCCAACAAACACACGGTTAATGTTGCGCCAGGCACCGAATATTCCGTGCTACTGACGGCTGATGAACCGGGGGAATGGGCGTTTCACTGTCACCTGCTCTATCACATGTCTGCTGGCATGATGTCTACGGTGGTGGTTGCTGAATATGACGAAGAGGATTTGCCCGCCACTCAACCAGCTCAACACGATATGGGAGGTCATCATGATCATCACTAAAACCAATGTGTTTTTATCCATCGTGTTGAGCCTGTTTATCTCCAGCAGCCATGCCGATGAAAATTATGATGGCCATGGACACGAGCATGAATCACAACTCTTCCATGCCTTATGGTTTGAAGCCCAACATGGTGGTGGCAGTGAAGGTGATAAATCGCATATTGAATGGGATGGCTGGATCGGCGGGGACTATCACAAACTCTGGCTTAAAGGTGAACTGGAAGGTCACAAAGGCAAGTTGGAACAAAGTGAAATCTGGGCGTTGTATAGCCGTAATGTGCATGATTTTTGGGATGCCCAACTGGGTCTACGTGTGGATACCCAACCTGAATCCACTCGGTATTTAACGCTGGGTTTTAATGGTCTGGCACCGTATCTGTTTGAAACACAGGCTCATCTGTTTATCAGTGATTATGGTGATGTCAGTGCCCGCTTGAAACAGAAAAACCATCTTTTGTTCACCCAGCGTTTTGGCTTTGAACCCTATTATCAACTGGATTTCACTGCTCAGAATGTGGAGCGCCAGGAATTAGGGCGAGGCTTAAGTGAAGGCGAAATCGGCGTCAAACTGTTTTATGAAATCACTCGTAAGGTCGTGCCTTATCTGGATCTAAAATACGAACGCAAATTCGGCCGAACGGCGTCCATTGCCAGAAATGCCGATGAAAGTGAAGAAGACTGGATTGCTTCGGTAGGCATCAAACTGCTTTTTTAATTCGTTCATTAAGTCAAAAACTGCTTCCCACGCTCTGCGTGGGAACGCCATTCTAATCTCACCATTTCTTATGATTGACCTAAATTGAAGCCTAATTAATAAACTTGCTCTAAATTTGGGCAAAATCATTGCGTTCGTTTAATGCCGTTTGAATCACCAAAATTCTTAGTTTCAGCTCAAAGCTGTTGGTATTACTGGTTTACGTTTTTCAGTTTGGTCATAAAACCAATCTAAAACTTGAACGGTGCATTTTTTGCTTATACATCAGATTATTAGACTTAACAGGTGTATGCATTATGTTCAGTCAATCTGCTATATTTGATGATGTGAATCAGCATGCCCATTCGCTACAAAACTGGCCGCAGGAATACACCCAGTTAAGCTCAGGAAGGTTTGAAGGTTTTCTGGAAGATATCCAGCTGGATTCTGTTCGGGTATTTCGTGAACGAATGAAACAAAAAGTGGTGCAGAACACTCACACGCCCACCGGAAAAATCAGTTTAATGATTCCTCATCATATGAATGCCAGTGATACCTCGGATCAGGCCCGTCAGATTATGGCCGATGGGGTGACCTTGCTTCCCTATGAAAGTGATTTCGCTTTTGTGGGCCCCGCAGAATTGGATTACAGCGTCATCGCCGTTGATCAACAACGTTTAAGTCAATTGCTTAGTTCTGAAACCTATTCACGTCTTATCGGGTTTAATAAAAGTCATGGAGTGAAAACGGATCCTTGTACGTTAACTCGGCTTCGTCATCACCTTGCCTTTTTTCTGCAGGAGTTATCGTCTATTTCCGAAAACCCAGCATTATCAGAGTACCAAATCCAGCAACAAATCAAAGCTATTGAAGATCAGATCATATTGATGGTATTAGCCATATACGACACAAAGGAAACCGGTATCAGTCATCCCAAAAGACTGGGCAATCAACATAACTATATTGTGCAACGCTGTCATGATTATGTGACGTCAAGCGAAGGCAGTTGTGCCAGCGTGGTGGATATTTGTGAGTCGTTACATATCCCGCATCGCACGCTGAATTACAGTTTTCATAAAGCCACCGGCACCTCACCGATGCAATATCTACGGGCTGTTAAACTGAATGCTGCTCGGCGTGAGTTATTGCAAACCGGCTTATCGATAACTGATATCGCCGCCAATTACGGCTTCTTTCATATGGGTTATTTTTCGCAGGAATATCGCCGCTTATTTGGCGAAACGCCGAGCATGACTCGTAAGCTTTATGCCTGATGTTCCGGTCTGCCAGTAGGCTAATCCAGCTAATATAAATATCAGACCACCCAAATATTGATCGGCCACCGAAGAAAGCTGCAGCCAATCTGGCAGATTGTTCATCATCATATGGTGATGGTGTGGTCCTGAATGAGTATCGCTATACATACTAGGAAACACCAACATCAACATTCCCCACACCACTAACGGCATGATCACGGTGAACAGTGTCAGGTTTTGCCAATAACTTGTTTGCTGATGCTTTCGTAACATCATTAAACACAAGGCTATACCGCTTAACGCCATCAGCCATTTCATTACGCTATATAACAATGCACTTTGCATAAATAGCGGATGCAACTCAGGTAACATCCACACCCAGGTTAATACGGCAAAACCGCCCATTAATAATGTGAACGGCCAATGTGATTCGACGACAGTATTTGCGACTGGGCGAGCTGATTGATGTTGCAAAGCACTGATCCATAATAATGGTGCAAGATGATGCACCATCACACTCTGGGCACTGTGCAACCAGATTGAATAGCGTGCCAAGGCGTCAAACCACGGTAGCATGCCGCTCAAAAACACCACATTTCCAACGATAAATAACAACGGTCGGCTGAGTATTTGATTGGTCAATGCCCATTGATGCAGCGTGATCACAAAGATCACGCTGCATAACAGATCGACTGCGGTCAGTAACATCGTATCAGCTTATTTAGAGCAACAACTGCTGGACGCAGATGCAGTATCAACACTATAACTATCCACATCTTTAGGAAGATCCATCGCCGGATTACCGTCAAAAAAGTTGTTGGGTTTTAATGAAAAGCCAACGTACTCCACCGGCATGATTGGAAAATCTTCAGGTTTACAGACATGGGTGTGGCCATAGGTATGCCAGACCACAATATCGGTGTTTTCTATCGGTCGATTTTTTGCTACATAGTATTGCAGACCATCGCCTTTATTCTGGTTGGGATACATGCCTGAGCAAAACATTTCATTTGGATCGTACGGCGTCACCCATAAATGCCTGCTGGCAAAACCGGCCCGTTTGCCAATATAACTATTGGGCCCAGCCAGCATCACCGGATTATGCTCTGCCACCAGTTTATAACTCGGCGGATTGCCCACTGAATTTTTCAGATTCGGGTTAATGATTTTCCAAAAACGCCCTGAAGCCCCATTGGCTTCACGGGTTGCTTCAAGTTCAGTTTTGAAAGTGGTTGTTTCAGTCTTAAATACATTGCCCCAGGGATTGGTTTCGCTATCCTGATCTGCTGGTGAAAAGTTGGTTTCGACCACGGAGTTATTTTCGCCATCCAACATCATATGTAGCCGGGCATTAAAGAAATGTTGATGTGTGGGTCCGTAAATCTCAGGGGTAACAATGCCGCCAAATTTGGGTTTATCACCGGGCACCATGCCACTGGTCTGGATAATGCCTGTTAATTTTGTTTCCTGCTGAATCGTGCCGTCCTGGTACAAATACCAGTAAAAGCCATAATCATAATTGCCCACGGTGCAGAAAAAGCTGATAACCAGACGTCGTGAGCGACGCATTTCATAAGTTTCGCTACGGAATTCGTAATGCTTCCATAAGGTGCCGTAATCCTCTTCATGCATACATACGGCATTTTTCATCAGAAACGGTAGCCCCTGATCATCCACAGCAGGAATATCAAAATAGCGAATGGACCCCAGACAATCACAACCGAGTTCGAGTTGGTTAGCCATTCGGCCCAGTCCGTATTCACCGCCATCAAAGGCACATTTCCAGTAATGATTCAGGGCAGTATCAGAATACGGCACCGCCATATCATTGATACTCGCCCGATAAATTATGGGCCGAACCCGTTCTCCATCTTTATAGCTGATTTGATTCAACACCAACCCTTCACGTGGGGTATACCCCACCCGGAATGACCAGTTTTGCCAGTCGACCTTCCAGCCATCTACCGAAAAACTCACGCCTTCCGGTTGCACGATATGTAACGGTTTCAGACCTTCTCGGGGTTTGCCTAGTGAAGGCGTATCGTAATTGCGTTTGGTTTTGGGCACCGGTGTATTAATACCGTCATCAATGATCTCAATAACCTTTTCTTCATTGAGATCAATAATCGCCATCAAGCCCTCAATCGGACGGGCATAGCCGTTATCAACAATCTCATCCCGCACAAACGCCACACCGCGCATCAATCGGCGGCCACGATATTTTTCATCATCGCCGTAATAACCAAATGACCAGGGATCAATTTGAATATTCTCAATATCTTTGTCGGTTAACCCACGACGTCTTACCGCCGCCAGGAAGCCTTCATCTGCCTGCACAATATCCACGCAGCTGAAAAACTCTTCAATCATTATCGGCGGCTGACCGCTGACTTCCGAGTCCAGCTGTTTCCACCCGGTAATCTGCTCAGCAATCAGATCGATTTTTGCTTCGTGGATTAATCCTGTCGCTTTATCCAGCACCACCGCAAAGGCTTTACGTGAAAAGGCTTTACCAGCCTCAAATGCCAGCACTTCGGCTTTGTCAGGCTCATCCAGTTGCAGATAGGGAAAACGACACGACGTGCTGAGTTGTTTCTCCTTTCTCAGCAGTAATGTGGCTTCAGCCAGCTCTTCAAGCGTCAGTGGATCTAACGGGTGGGTAGGTTTAATACCGGGTGTGGTTTCCGGTTTGTAGGATGTATGTAATTGAGTATTCATAGCGACCTCGATGGAATGACGTTTCTCAATCCATACTAGTCACTTCAAAAATCAGCAGTATCACAAACTGGCAAAAGTCGATTTAGTTAATTATGAAAAACTAAAAAATCTATTTCGATTTTTCCATGAGCCATGAAAAAACGTTGATTACAATGCTTTGAAAACAACAGACCCGTTTGTAAAACAGGCCTTATCAGGTCACCACGCGGTTGCGACCTTGTTTTTTTGCACGATACATATTGTCATCACTGCGTTTCATCCAATCACGCCAATTTTCGTTTGGCTGCAATGTGGCAATACCAAGACTGGTTGTCACGCTTCGATCCGGTAACAATTGCATCGATTCGATCTTCTTACGCAACTCCTCTGCCACCAGGAACCCCTCTTTTGCGTCAGTTTCATAAAGCAGGATCAGAAATTCCTCGCCCCCCAGACGAAAGACTTTGTCAGAGCGCCGAATACGCTTTTGCAGTAGTTTGCCAATACCTCGCAGAACATCATCACCAGCATCATGCCCCAACGTGTCATTAATCTTCTTGAAGTTATCCAGATCTAATGAAATCAACGTCATTGGAATCACATGACGCTCATACATTTGTACAGCTTGTTCCAGCGAGCCGTGTAACTGCACGCGGTTGGACAGCCCGGTTAACGAATCGGTCATGGCCAGGTCATGTAATTCATTTTGCTGGATACTGATCACCCGAACAAAAATCACGGCAAAGGCACTGACACAAAGCAATGTGGCGGTCGCCCTCGATGCCAGTTCGGCATCTAAAAACAACCATGACATTGGCAATGACATCGCCAGTAAAACAATGTTTGCTCCCCAGGCGTAACGTTCCGGCAACATGAAATAAAAGGAAATCACTGCCGGGTAACACCATAACAAACCAATCAGACCCTGCTGATAAATAGCGAAACCCAGGAAAATAACAATGATGGGTGCCAAGCCAATCAATATCAAAAAAGGATAATAGCGACCATGCCAACAGTTCCAGGCATTGATGGCCATAAGCAAGACCACGGACAATGATCCCGTTCCTAAAATATATTTTTCCTGAAAAAAGTTATAGAGTGAAAAAGGCATGAGAAAAACAAAGACCACCACCGCCACCCCGACAATGGTTTTCACCCGAATCGGTGATTCCTGTATCAAGGTCTTTGAATAAGTTGTCACTTAACGTAACTCGACATATTTATGATGTCTTAATACCATCAAAATGTTTGTTGTCCACATTACGACTACTCCGCATCATGTAGCTTCTGATTCTACTGATAAACGTGTCGGAATGTCCTTTTTCTAATACAAACTGAAACATTCGATGTGTTTAAAGTCATGAATCGAGTAATTGCTACATAATATGTCATATTCGATGATGAACATATCACCTACTCAAAGCAAAGGTGCAGACACGCATCAGGTTTGGTTGATGGAATAGTTTAGCCAGCCATCGCTCAACAGATGTTGAGCTCGTTTCCATGCTTCGTGTAAGGAACGCATAATTGCTGTTCCTAACTATTTATATCAATACAAAATGAGATTACTTGCTGGAAACCGCTACCGGTTGCTGACGATAAAACTGGCATAACAAACCATAAACTTTTGGCATCTTTTCCTTCATGATTTCAGGCGACTCAAAAAAGGCCTCACTGCATACAGCAAAAAATTCTGCTGGACTGGTTAACGCATAATCATCCACGGGTAATGACCGATGATGTTGCAAATCATTTTCCAATCGGTCCCATGCTGCGGTAAATATATCGTGCCATTCGCCAGGGCGCATATCAGGATGCATCGGCGGTGCTCCATTGGCGCCATCACGCAGCATATCGATCTTATGTGCCAACTCGTGAATGACCACATTACTAGCTTTTCCATGACGTGAATTTCCACCACTTTGGCAAATGGCCTGCCACGATAAAATTACCGGGCCGCGTTCCCAGGCTTCGCCACTCAGGCCAGGACTTCTGGGATGCACAACTCCGTCGTCAGTTCGATAAGGCCGATTTGGGACAAAGTCCCCTTCGTACAGAATGATGGTCTTCCAATGGTCATACCAGTGAAGACCAAGATGCAAAATAGGTACGCAAGCCATGGTTGCGAATTTCAGGCACATCCCGTCGGTAAATTGAAAATCAGCCCCAGAGAGCACGTTTTTCCGAGCAAGCAGGCGAAAAGTCATCTCTCGAAGGGCATCACGCTCAGCACCTTGATAACGTTCCATCACTGGCCAGTCGGCAATCGCTGACTCCCATTGGTCGGTGGTAAACCCCATCTTTTTAATACGCCGGGCTTCGATCCAGTCACGCAAACGCTTAAACATGTTTATGCCTCTCTGCTAACAAAGCAATTATCAGATTTAAAAAGCATAAATATGATGCAGGAATAAAGGGTCAGGTTATTTAAGATTTAAAATCTCAGTGAACTTTAAAAATCCGTGATAGAAAGTAAAGGCAATAACAAAAAGTGCTCCTATTACAATGAAAAAAATCATTGCTCTTTGTAACTTGTCTTTAAACTTTTTACCTTGCATAGTTTTTTCTGTCTATAAATAAAACGGTTTATGAGGTCTGGTAATGGTGTTTTTCTGAAGCTGTCACTTAGTTATTTGATAAGCGTTTTTTGGTGTTAGCGAGATGGTCATACAGCGAATCCAGTAATCTTTTGAATTCCGTCGATTGCTCACTTAGTTCCGTATTATTGACTGCCTCAGCCAGCAATTCATCTTTTTTTAGACATTTATCAAAAATAGCATTTTTTAAATCCGCTGAGAGTAACTTGGTAATTTTACCTCTCAACTCATCAACCAGTTCTTTATCGGAATCCGGTGAATCAGGAAATTCGTCCAGCTCTTTGACTAATTTTTGAAACGGCTCTATATAGCCTTCCCGTTCATTGGCAATTTCAAAAAGCTGATGATGAATATTTTCTTCCGTTAATATCTCACCCATTGCGCGGTAAAAGTCGGTTGTTTCTATGATTAATTTTAAAATTTCCTGAGCATCGGCCTGCTCATCAGTGCGTATTATCGACATATCAAACGGTTCCTGAGGTTGATGTTGGAATATCACCAACAATGGCTTCGATGGCTTTAGGGATGACTTCAAATTCTACAGGCGTTGTTGTTTTAAATTCACCATCAGCTTCTACCGATTTGGGTCTAGAGGTCTGAATACTGAATTTATCAGACGCTTTACGAACGATGCGGTCGGTAGTGTCCATAGCACCGATTCGTAATTTAGGTCCGAGCAACAAAAGTTGCCACCAGCGTTGTGGCTTGATGAAAAACAAATTTAGCTTTCCATCAAGCAACGTTGATCGTTGATCAACGATATTGCCACCACCATAAAACCGACCATTGCCTATCGCAAGATGAATCGCCCTTGTGGAGATTTGCCAATCATCTGTTTTAATGTGTACTTTAAAGCTTTTATTACGTTTTATCGCTTTAAAAAATGCACCAAGATAAGCAAACACGCCAAAGAACTTTTTACTGTCAGAGGTAAGTTCACGTGTGACATCAACACCTAAGCCTACATGCGCCACATTGATAAAAAAATGTTCGTTATTAATCTTAGCTAAACTAATCTGCTCGCGTTTTCCATCTACGATAACCTGGGCTGCCGCTAACAGAGGCTCTGGGACACCAATAGATCGTGCAAAATCATTGGCCGTTCCCATAGGGAAAATTGCCAAAGTGCGCTGACTTGTATGTAACGCTTCTAAAGCTGAACTAATGGTTCCATCACCACCGCCAATAATAACGATTCCGTCTTCACGATCATATTCTTCAATTAGCGAAACTAAATGGGCTTCGCTTTCAGACTCACAAACAGATACTTCGATGCCTGAGACTTCCATGAATCGTACAGCTTCTTCCAACGCATCAGCTTGCCCATTGCGGCTATGCGGATTAATAATTAACAATGCGTGCTGCAAGTATTTATTCCCCTGTTAAGGTAGCTTTATTAGTCAACTTCAAGAGGACTATAAGTATTTAATACGATCAGGTCGTTAACCCTAATCAAGATACCCGATGTACCAAACGGGGTCGCAAAATCTAGATGCCGCCTTGAGAATGTAGGAGGTGTTTATCTCTCATCTCCGCCTTTAATCTGACCTGATAAAGCGTCAATCAAGTCACGAGGAGCGCCTTTTGTAAGATAAAGCAATTCTCCTCTACTCCAATCCCGCCCTGAATCGTTGGCCACCAATAATCACATCATTCCAGCGTGATGGCACCACTTTAATTTCACCCGCTATTAAAGCCTGATAAAACAGGTCAAGGTTATCCTTATCTTTACGAAAGCTTCCAAGATAAGACGATTTCCATTGTTGATGCTGCTGGAAAAATAGTTTTATTACTGTGTGTTCATGTTTTTTTTCAATCCAAAGATATTCTTGGTCTCCATCTTTATCCAGATCCAGCGCCTGTAAAAAATATTGCTGTGTCTGCTGGATGTTCCAGTGATTTTTTGTCTCTTGTTTATAAATAGCCGTCAGCAACGCCTCGGGCGGATTATCAGATAACAGAGTGATGGCGGCGATAAATTCATCGCGGGTGGAGCTGGGTTGTTCATTGTTGCTGTCGGCGTACAGAGCGTTGATTCTTATCAGCAGACCTGGATGGGTTTCACCATATTGTGCTTTGAGGGTTTGTAATCCCTCATAACCTGGACGCGCCAGGTGGCGACGAAAATAGCTAAGATCGAAGTCTTCAACAGTGACTTTGTTGTCGGCCAGTCGTTGCAATTGATCGGCCACGACCATTTTTCTGAAATCCAGCAGTGGAGAGTTCACCGATAGCATTACAAGCAATACGACCAGACCAATGGCAACATTCGTCCGACTGAGCTGATGTGTCCAACTATCCCGGTATTTGGCAATACCCCATACATAGCCGATAGCGAACAATGCCAGTAAAAACCAGATCAGATAAGCCCAAAACCGACTGAGACTCCAACCGTACTGATCAATACGCAGGCTCAGACCATAGAAGCTGATCAGACTGTAAACAGGCAGTATCGCGATACTGATATAAATAAAGCGGTGTAGCCACACCGAGTAAGGCCAGTTGTCCGGCTCATCCTGATACACGGCATTGACGAAAAACAAAATCAGCGCCTGCATCCATAAAATAAGACTGCTCCCCCCACTTTCCCATAGTGGTTCGAGACCGGTAAAAGGTAAAGCACCAAGAAATAGCAGTGAGACCAGCGACAGCAGCAGAAGCAGAAATTTAATCAACGCCTGCTGAAGCCGAGTAATGGTATCGATAATATGAGTGAGTTTGCGAAAAATGATAATGCCGAAGCCATTCGCAAGTGCAATAGCAGGGTAATAAAACCAGCGTTGCTCAAACAGGTCATTGAAGAAATCGATATTGATAGCTTTGAACAGTGCGGCCCACAACATCAGCAACAGCCAAAAGCTGCCGGCAAAAAGCAGTGCCAATGACAACGTAAGGAAATTACGCCATGACCAGAGAAACAACGCGCTATAAGTAACGCGTTCGCCTCTGGCCCACTGTTGGCTGTACATTAACGCTTTAAAAGTTGCGATGGCCATCGTCAGCACAAAGCTGAACAGCAGTGCATTAAAGCGAATATGTTCGATGGGCGTGACCTGATGGCCGACGTAATACCCCAGCAGGCCGCTGAGCAGCGCGAATGGCAAGGTAACTTTGACCATTGCCCTCCCATTGTGCTGATCGAGCCCAAGCAATAGCATAATCGGCCAAATAAACATCACGCTATAGAAAGCGAATAACCACTCTGGCTGGCCGTGCGGCCAGTAATGAAGTTCAATGGCTTGATGCAAATACAGTAAACCGAGTCCCTGTAATAGTGATATCAGAATCATCAGTTTTGATGGTAATTGCGTGGTTCTATCCTGTTGATTCAATTCCATAGGGAAAGCTGTCCTTAGTCTCTTTTAGGTTTAATTAAGAGTTTTACCACGTCAGAATCCAAATTTTCTGGAACATGATAGTCAAATTGAGTAAAAAATATTTGAGTTGATCTCACCCTAAAAGTTAAAAAAGCGTAGTGATGAGTTAAGCATCTTCACAGGGAAAGACATCGCCCTTAACAACTAAACCAAGTTTATAACTCAAACATTAACCATTTACGCTGGCTAAGCGGCGTACCAATACACGGCAAAAAAATGACATGTGGTGCCGCCTATAACAAATAAATGCCAGATAAAGTGACCATATTTCAGTTTTGAATCAGTGGCAAAAAATGCCACACCAACGGTATAGGACAAGCCACCGGCCAGTAACCAGAGCAAGCCTTCAGTGGGTAGGTTTGCCATTAATGGATTGATGGCAATCACGATCACCCATCCCATCAATAAATAAAGCACCGTTGAGAGAATAAGATGATGTTGTTTTTGGAATATCTTGAGGGCGATGCCAAAAAATGCCAGTCCCCAGACAATACCAAATAGTGTCCAGCCCCAGATGCCTTTTAAGACCCCAAAGGTAAAAGGCGTATAAGTGCCGGCGATCAACAGATAGATTGCCGAATGTTCAATCCGTCGAAAAATACGCTTCGCTTTACCCACAGGTAATGCGTGATATAGCGTGGACCCCAGATAAAGAATGATCATCGTCGCACAAAATATACTTACCCCAACCACAAAAGCCGTTTCAGCATGGCGGTACGCATGCGCGATCAAAAAAGGCGTTCCAATTAAGGCCAGGATAAGGCCTATTGCATGACTAATGGAGTTGGCAATCTCTTCCCCGCCGGTCTGCTCCCGCTTGTAGGTGGTAGGCGATGCTCGCATACGCCCTCCTCATCTCAGCTGTTTGATATTCATTATCTGATTTCAACATTACCGGAATAATTTTAGGTGATCACATAGATCATTGTTACCCAACCCCACTCCTAAAAATCGCTTAGTTCGACAACGTACAGACAGTGTTCATGCCATGACCAATACTCATCACCCGCTATGGCATGTCTGATGTCAATCCGTCGGATTGAGATGAAGATGGAAATGCGCATAGTGCGATTAGGAGTACTTTTATGAATTCTATTTTTCGCAAAACCTTAATAGCCAGTGCCCTTACCGCGATGTTTACTACCGCGGCCTTTGCAGCTGATGATTCCACCAAAATGGTCGAGGAAGCTGAAAGCCCTAGTAAAGGCGAAATGCAGCAGCCAGACTCATCTTCAAAGCATCCAGCAATGCCAAATCAAGAAGATGAGTTTAACCAATCCATTGATGCTGAAAAACCCGCCGCTGGAAATAAATCTATTCCAGAAGAGGCGGATCGTCCCTTAACCGATCATCAGAATAACGTGATTGAAGAAGAGGAAGAGGAAGAAGAAATCGGTAATACGCAAATGGACAGCGAAAGAGATATTGAGATGCAAGAACCAATGGATGAAAAACCCTACGGCTCAACCAGTGCAGGATCACCAGCTAACAGAGGTGGACTATACGATATGTCAGCCAATGAATTGAATGGCATGGAAATCATCACCAGTGATGGAGAAGATGTTGGTGGTGTTGAAAAAATCGTTATGAGCCCTAATAACCAAAACATTCATGCCGTTGTAACTGTCGGTAGTTTGCTCGGTGTAGGTGGAAAAACCATTCTGATACCGCTGGAAAAATTCACTCGAACAAACGATGAATTGCACGTTAAAGCAACACAGGCGCAGCTTAAAGAGATGAATGATTACGGTTCAGAGGATTACATTGAATTGGAAGGCGATGCTGCAGTGAGTACTGCACTACGTCAATAATTGATAATCTGATTGGCTTTTTTTCCTCTATGCCAACGGATAATCATAATTTGCCCGGTGAAACACCTGTTTCACCGGGCTTTTTTTAGATAAGGTGTTCGGTAATCCAGCTTTCTATCTCATTAAAGAGTGATATTCCTTTTGTCATTTAATTGGTTAGCCATTCTGAGTCATGGGAAAGAAAAACCTTTTACATTAAATCACTTGCCAACTTAATCATGTCTATATGGGGAATACCATCTTCATCATACGGTTCCCCAGCAGTATGGAAACCCAATGACTCATAGAATTTTTGCAGATAAACCTGTGCTGAGATTTTGATGTCTTTCCCCGGGTACTTTTGCCCGGTGAATTTTATGGCTTCTTCCATCAGTGCACGGCCAATTTTTTGTCCCCTGAATTTTTTCAGGGTCATCACTCGGCCAATCGATGGCTTACTGTTTTTGATTCCCGGATCAACGACTCTGGCATAAGCAGCCAGTTCACCATTTACCAAGGCAGAAAGATGCCATGCGTGCAGATCCAACTCATCGGTTTCCTGATAAGGACAGTGCTGCTCGACAACAAAAACAGATTCGCGCGCCTTGATGATCTGGTAAAGCTCAAGCGCTGTAAACGATTCCAATCGAGACCACTTAAACTCAAGCTTCATGTTCATTACTATTCCTGTTTAGATGAACTGATCTTCAATACTTTTCCAGATCAAGCCGATCAATCCTATTGCAACTACAACAAACAGTACTATAGCTTGAGGGGCATCAAGCACCCATAAGGTTAGCCCCGAAATCAGCAGCCAGAGTGCTGGAATAATAGTAATAAGCCACAAAACCCATCCTCTGAACATGATCAATGCCAGACCCAATGTCGTCATGACTGTGGGATCGGCATGAATGCCAAACACTTCAGCCTGGTACCAGGAACCACCCGTGATCGGTGCAATAAACGGCAAACCAATCAGACCGGCAAGTGCGATGGCAACGCCAATAGCTGAAGCAGATGTTTTGCGTGGCCTGCTGTTGAGATTAACTCCGGCCAGCGCTATTAATAGCAACAGCAATGATTGAATGAAAAAGAAGTATCCAATATAGCCACCCGCCCAGTTGAGTTCGGCATAACGTTGGATAAAAAATATGTAGGCAACAAAGGCCCAGATAATTGCAAGAACTAGACTGGCAAGCCGGACATGATTTTTGAGTGCCAACCAAATGACTAGCACGCCCAATGCCATAGTTAATAAATGCAACGGCCAGAAGGTTTCGCCTATGCGTTCAAGCAGGCGGAAATAGATATCGGCAGTAAAGGGAATAAAATCCTGCAGTGTATAGCTGGTCCAGCCGCTCATAATGACTCGAAATAGTTTGCCATCTTTTGGCGGGTGCTGGCTGACGGCATTGGACTAAACCCTGCATGCATATTTTCACGCAGATGCTCGATTTTGGTGGTGGCTGGAATAGCACAGGTAAGGGCCGGATGACTGACGATAAATTTCAACAGAAAATCTGCCCAGGTAGTACAACCACATTCTGCCTTGGCCCATTCCGGCAGAGGTTCGTCGCGGCGCTTCACACCTTTAATCAGACTACCCCCATCATAGGGACGATTAGCAATGACCGCGATACCCTTTTCTTGTGCCAGTGGCAGTAGCCGGTTTTCTGCTTCACGATGGGTAATATTGTAGGTCAGCTGAATAAAGTCGATATCTTCCGAAGTCATGATCTGTTCGAACTCCTGATGGCGACGACCATGAGAAGTGGTGATACCGATATGGCGAATTTTGCCTTCGGCTTTCATTTCTCTCAGGGCTGCAAGATGTTCACGCCAGTCTGTCAGATTATGCACTTGTACTAAATCGAACTGCTCGACGTTCCATCGATCTTGTAGATTGGCAACCTGCTCACTGGCGGAACCACCGGCAGGACTCCAGACTTTTTCTGCTGAAAACAGACTGTCGGGAAGACCCAGTTTTTGCAAAGCATAGCCCATGACATCCGGTGCAGAACCATACATGGGCGAGGAGTCAATCAACCCACCACCCAGTGCGAAAAATGTCTCGACCACTTCGGTTCGGGCATCAAGCAGTTTTGGATCAGAACCAACATTAAATGTGCGCCAGGTTCCCATGCCGATAACCGGCAGCTTTTTATCACCTGAATAAGTTTTGTGGAGCAGTTCATTGCTTGCCGCAAAGATCGGCATAGAAGGCAGTAAGGTCGCGGCCAGCCCCGCACCAATCAACTTGAGACTCTTCCGACGGGTGAAACGATTGTTCATCGTTAGCGTTCCTTGGGTTCTTTGAAATGGCAAATTGTCGGTATGAGCAAGCCAATCGAGACAATTCGAGCTTTATATCATTAACAAAAGGCAGACCGTTTGGCGCGAAGTTCAGCCACTAATGCTTTTCTCTTTTTTCTAGCCCCAATCGCTGATGCCACTCTGCAAGCGATTCATTGGGATAAACGTCAAATACTTTATCGTTTGCATCCGTCTGAACTTCAACCCAACTCGCTTTTGAACCAATCATCATATGCGTGCGCTCTGGAGGCACTGGCAAATCAGTATCAATTGCAGACGCAAATGGGTGCACCAGATCCGGCCATCGCGGATCCCACAGCCATAGAGCGCTTCCACATTTTTGGCAAAAATTTCTCTGTGCCGGGCTCTCCTCTTGTTCTCCGGTTTCGGCATTGCTTATTATTGCCTGATACACACTGATATATTGCTTACCCTGCACTTTCAGGGTTGTGTTATCTCCGCCCAGATTAATCGCATAGCCACCACTACCTGCGGTCTTCCGACATATTGAGCAATAACATCGATTGAATGGATAAAGGTGTAAGGAGTCGACGGTGAAGTGAACGCTACCGCAATGACATGAACCTTTAAGATGCATTCTCTACCTCCAGATATTCACGGCATCAGCCAACTTTATATTAACGAATAAAGTGGGTGATACGGCCGAATGATTAGCTGCATAGCTTTTTATCTGTGAAATCGATTCACGACATATTTCTGGTTATGACGCTACGACAAGCATTTGAAAGATTTGCTTGCCGAGCGACATTAAAAGCCAGAAGATCCCCATGTTTTAATTGAGGTTGAGTAATTAATCCTCAATCCTTTTCCAATCATTACGATTCAATTGGCTATCGTTAAGCCGATTGTTTCTTAGCAACTTCGGCAACATGGGCGCCCTGGAACCGTGCAATATCTATTTCATTCTCCGATGGTTCTCGACTTCCATCACTATCAGCAAGCGTGCTCGACCCGTAAGGTGAGCCACCGGTAATTTCATTCATTTTGGTTATGCCCTTGCAGGAATAAGGAACGCCCACAATGATCATGCCGTGATGCAGCAGAGTGGTGTGAAACGAGGTAATGGTAGTTTCCTGCCCACCATGTTGAGTGCCGGTGGAGGTGAATACGCTGCCTACTTTGCCTATTAACTTTCCGTTAGCCCAAAGTCCGCCAGTTTGGTCAAGAAAGTTACGCATCTGCGCGCACAT
The DNA here is from genome assembly GCA_002354555.1 of Methylophaga sp. UBA2689. Taxonomy (GTDB): domain Bacteria; phylum Pseudomonadota; class Gammaproteobacteria; order Nitrosococcales; family Methylophagaceae; genus Methylophaga. Next base: position 10,607 of record DELT01000101.1, on the reverse strand, counting down.
ATTGCCAAAGCGTGTAGGTGTCCCGAATATAATGGCATCATAATCAGCCAGTTCGTCTGTTGAGGCAACTGGCGCCGATTGATCGAGTTTAACCCCCGCATCGCGCGCCTTTTCTTCCGGGATTATTTCCGGCACACGTTTGAGCGTAACTTCAGTGCCCTCGACGCTACGTGCGCCCTCAGCCACGGCTTTTGCCATGGTTTCGGTGTGACCATACATGCTGTAGTAAAGAACAAGAATTTTTGTCATTTTGCATCTCCTGATTGAGGTGATATTGCAGTAAGTTCTAACCGATGGTTCATGAGGCTTTAATCCCCATAATAATTAAAGAAAAGGTTTTAGTTCTCAGCTACTTGCAAAATTATTTTCTAACAAGATAAGGCTTAATGTGTTTTAGAGACTGTTTTTGCCCTACTGATAAAAAGGCTATTTGAAAAGAATCAAGTCGTCAAACGAGCAGCAATTAGTTTTAGAACTCTTGATTGCTGAACTGATTTTGTGAGGCCACACAACTTTAGGGGCTGTTGATATTTCATAGTGGCGCCCGCTTGGCAGGGACTATTTTGCATAAACATTTTCTACTTTGAATTACACCAATAATCGCTATACAATGTAAATCTTAATTATTATCATTTAGCATCAAACGTCATTTGCCACCCGGTTTTTTGCATTTCCTCGGGGCAATGTTGTTTTTTCAGACAGGTCAGATTTCATGCCGAATTTTTCATCTCCTGCCTGGCCTATTGCCAGCCGAATTTTTGCCAGTCTGGTGGGTGGCTATCTGTTCACCTGGGGTTTGATTGCCATCACCATTGCTGGATTAATTCCGCTTGGCGTCGAATTTCATGATGTCGAAATGGGCATGCTGATGCTAGGTTTGCTGGTCTATTTAAGTTTATTTTTGTGGGGCATGGCCACCGATAAATTAATCTGGTTGTGGCTGATCCTGTTTGGCGGTGGTGTAGCAATGACCCTACTGGCCAGTGTTGTGCAACAGTCATTTTTACAAGGAATTTAATCCATGTTCAGTAGCTTTCGACAGGCAATGGCTTGGCTGCATACGTGGTTTGGTATGACCTTAGGTTTTATTCTGATGGTGGTCTTCTTTTTTGGAAGCCTGTCGGTTTTTGATCGCGAGATTGATCGCTGGTCGATTCCGGAAACCCGCTTTGAACCTCAGGTAATGCCATCATTTGATGAGATGTTGTTACCAATTCTGCGTTCGGTTGAACCTAATGAAGAAGACTACAACACCAACATGCCGCTGTTGCATGATTTAAGTCAGGGGCCAATGACACCTCGCACCGAATTACCTGCTGATGAGTTCTGGGCCTACACCACGCACCGTGATCCAGTATTAATTATGGGTGTTGGTTTTCGGGTGCCACAACCTTTGGATCCTGAAGGTCATAATCATATTCATGGCAATATCACTATTGATCCACGTACCGGCAAAGCCCTGCCTGATGATCAGTTAAAAATCGGTAGTAAATTTTTCTATCCGATGCATTTCAGCTTGAACTTGAACTGGAATCGAATTGGGATTTATATCGTCGGTATCGCTGCATTTATCATGATGGCTGCCCTGGTCAGTGGCGTGGTTATTCACCGTAAACGGTTTCGTGAGTTCTTTACTTTCCGCCCCAACAAACAAACCCAACGCAGCGTACTGGATTTACATAACCTTACTGGCATGGTGGCGTTGCCGTTTCATTTCTTCTTTACCTTTACTGGCTTACTGATTTTTGCCAGTTTCTTCTTTTTCCCGGTGACACATACCCAACTCGAACCATTACATAAATATCATGAGATGGTTGAGGCCAATGAAACCGGTCTGCCACATGATCGTGCCGGCGTTCCTGCTGAGATGGCTTCAATTGATGCGATGGTTGCCAAGGCCAAACAACGTTGGGCTGAGAAGGATATGCCAGGTGAAGTTGGCTTCCTGCAGATTAATCACCTTGATGATGCTAATAGTTATGTGAGTATTTACCGGGCAGGCAGTGATCGGGTTGCGTTAGTTGGTGAAGGCATGCATTTCAGCGGCACTACGGGCGAATTAATCCGTGAAGAACCACCCCGCTCCGCCATTGCAGAAGTTGAAGAATTTCTAACCGGTCTGCATTTACAGCATTTTGAACATTGGCTGTTACGGTGGTTGTATGTATTTGGTGGTCTGGTTGGCGCCATCTGCATTGCCACCGGTTTTATCTTCTTTGTTGAAAAACGTAAACGTCAGCATACGCTGCAAGGTAGCTCTGGCAGCCAGGTGGTTGATGCTTTAGCGGTAACGACCGTGACTGGCATGTTAGTGGCCACAGTGAGTATGTTAGTGGCTAACCGGTTACTACCGGCCGAAATGGTGGGTAAAGGATACTGGGAACAGGTGGTGTTCTGGGGAAGCTGGAGTGTGATGTTATTGCATGCTTTCTGGCGCAGCTCTGCCGTTCGTCATATGCGTATTTCACCTGCTTGGCGTGAACAGAGCATTTTATTTGCCGTGCTGGCCGTTGCTGCGGTGATTTTGAACTGGATTACCACCGGTGATCATTTATTGAAAACTGCATTTCATTACTGGCCGGTAGCCGGGGTGGATTTAAGTTTGCTGGTCAGCAGTGCTATTGCAATTTATGCCGCCAGATATCTGAAAAAACGTGAAAATGTTGCCGTGAATAAGGCCATTGAATTTTCTGCACAAAATCTGGAGGCTAGCCGTGGTTGAGATCGTTTGTTGGGTAGCTGCCATTTTTGCCACTATGTTGGGAATGGCGTCACTTTCACTCACGCTACCGAATCATTGGCGGCAGGTTACAGGAATCGAAACCAGTCTCCCTTCACGATCAGAGCAACTTAGTCTCCGTATTTTGGGTTATTCCAGTCTGGTGGTGGCTTTGCTTTTGTGTCTTGCTGCCGATCATCCCTCAATGGCGGTTTTAGTCTGGGTAATGCTATTAAGTCTAGCTGCTAAAGGTATTGCGACCATCCTTACCTGGCGTCAGCATTGGCTTAAACCGCTAGTCTGGTTATTTAATCGTACAGAACTTAACTAAGAACGCGATTAGTCCTCATCTCTGGCATTTTTCTCAAACAGATTTGATTTGCAGTAATGAATCACAATGATGGATAAGCCTAACAATAGAATCGCTACGGTGATCCCCAGAATACGCCAGGTATCAATGTTTTTCATATCCAGAATCAGGTAACGTGCCAGCGCTACAATCGCGATATATAACGGAAACTTGATGGGTAACTCACCCGACTTGTAATAGACCGCGACCATGGTCAACACTTCCAGATAGATAAACAGCAGCAATAAATCGGTCAGTAAGACGGTACCGTTTTCAAACATAAAATTTATTTCAATTCCCACGGCCACCAGCGTGGCGATGGCAACAATGATCAGCCCGATATCCTGAGCAATTGCCAATCCTTGATTCACCACCGTTTTAATTTTTTCTGACATGCAAGACTATCTCAATAAATTTTAAAAAGCGGATAGTAGCTTAGCAGTCAAATTTGTAAAGCTTATTGTCTGTTATTCCGAAAATTACCAATCTGCCGGGACTGTGGGTCAAAATTTACCGTCATGGACAGCTAAGTTAAATCATTGGCCTCGACATAAGAAAGTGATTGAAACAGAATGAAAGCCACATCACTTGAGAAATTGCTTTATGAATGAATTTGATTATTACTGGGAGATTTTTATTCGTTGGATGACAACGCCAATAATGGGATCGGATTCCGGTATCACCATTTCGAATATGCTTGGTTTTGTATTAATTGTCTTTGTGGCGTGGTGGGCGTCAGCCAAGGTGGAGAAAATCTTGCAACGCATGACGCTGGGTAAGTCCTATCGACATATCGATGATTCTACTTTTTATCTCATCAGCAGACTGTTTCGTTACTTCATCTGGATCAGTGCCACATTAGTTGGCTTATCTTATATCGGGTTTAATCTGACCGGTCTGGCTTTTATCGGTGGTGCAATAGGCGTCGGCATTGGCTTTGGTCTGCAGAATATTGTCAGCAATTTTATTTCCGGCATTATCCTCATACTGGAAAAATCGCTGAAAGTCGGTGACTTTATCGAGATAGCCAACGCCACTACCGGTATTGTTCAGGAAATCGGCCTGCGTTATACCCGTATCACTACGCGCGATAATATCGATATTCTGGTACCGAATTCAGAGTTTATTAACGGACAGGTCACCAACTGGAGTTTCAGCGAAAAACTCCGCAGAATCCATGTGCCTTTTGGTGTGGCTTATGGTGTTGATAAAGATATGGTTCGTGAAGCCGCGCTAGAGGCAGCGTCACATGTCCCTGGAGCGATTACAGGAGATCCGGGCAAACTTGCTGAGGTGTGGTTAACCGAGTTTGGTGACAGCAGTCTGAATTTTGAATTAGTGATATGGGTCGGAAATGAGTTAATGAGTCGGCCGGCTCGAACCAAAGCTTTATTTTTATGGGAAATTGAAACACAACTCCGTGCTAAAAATATCGAAATTCCCTTTCCTCAACGAGATTTGCATATTCGCTCTGGCAAACTGGCTGTATCGATCGAAAAATAAAATTTACTGTTCACTCGAAACCAAAAGTTTTTTGATATTTTTGAAACAATATTTTACGAACTCTTTCAGGGTTGGATCTGCCAGTTTGAGAATAATGGCCAGCCATCAATATCATTACCCAGCTCACTTAGCCAGTGACCCAGCATATGATTGGAGTTATGCCAGAAACTGTAGGGTTTTGGATAGGGTACAAAATAAAGATCAAATGTCCCGTGATAAATTTGTTGTCCTTGATTCTGTCGATAAATTTTTTCAAGCTTTAACTGTAAATCATCTACCGCTTTGGCTTCTGCTTCAATTGAAATGGTATTTGCGATAACAACGGTTATTTGATTATGAACATTCTCTATGGATGCGGGCCCAGAGAGTTGTTTACGACCTAATCCTGCTTGAGTGGGAATAAACAAGGCCCGTAGACCGGACCAGATGCCGTTATTCCCTTCGGCATAATACTGCCAGTCGCCGTAGGAATAACGTGTCATATCCCCTTGTTTATCTTCGATGATTAAACTCGAGTGGTATCCGTGATCGAGCACAAATACCACCCGTGGGGTTTCTGGAGTTTGAGGCGGGATAATTCGACCAGAGCAACCGTTTAACATCAGCATGATTGGCATGAATAAGATCAGCCACCATATTCTGATCGAAGTTGCTTTCATAACATTATTTAATTTTGCTGATCCCAAAACAACGTAGCAGACAGCGTTCGTAGAAAGACTCTGGCAGGCCACGTTTCATACGGAACAGAAAGTATTTTTCAAAGGCAATTTTCGCCCATTGAACCCAATGCCCCTTATTCATCCAGGCAAGATTGCGTGGGGGAATTTGTGGTAAGGCGACAAAAGCAGCGCCCGTGTGGCCCATATCTGCCAGACAGACAGCATTTAAACTGGCACGGGTTTTAATGGGACGATCTTCGATAGTGGCTTGAATATTGGCCACCGCTGCCTTGGCCATGCTTTCAATCATATAACCGGTTTTTGGGACACCAACGGGTAAAGCAGTTGCTTCAACTGGTGGAATCGCAATACAGACACCCACACCATAAATATTCGGGTAAGCAGGATTACGCTGGAATTCATCGACCTTAAGAAAGCCTCGCGGATTGACCAGTTCTTCATTCAGATTAGCTAGACAATCAACCCCTTTAAACGCTGGAATCAACATACTGTAATCAAATGTCAGTTGATGGGTTTTAATCGTCTCGGCATTATCGTCCACCTGCTCAACCAGCATCTTGCCCTTTTCGATGGACTTAACACGGGCATTGGTGATCCACTTGATATCGTTTTTGCGAAACTCGGACTCGAACAGCCCTTTTGAATCACCTACGCCGCCTAACCCCATATGGCCGATATACGGTTCAGGAGTGACAAACGTCATTGGTACCCGATCTCGGACTTTGGCCTTACGTAATGCCCGATTCATGATGAAAGCAAATTCATAGGCAGGACCGAAACAGGAAGCACCCTGAACAGCACCCACCACAATCGGGCCAGGATTTTTCAGAAACTCACGCCAGGCCTGGTAGCTGTCTTCAGCATGATCAACGGTGCAGATAGAGTGGGTATGAGCATGCGGACCAAAGCCTTCGATTTCATCAAATGCCAGCTTGGCCCCGGTTGCCACAATCAGAAAATCGTAATTAAGAATGGTGTTATCACCCAACAAAACCTGATTGGTAGCCGGTTTGATTTTGGCAACACCTGAATCATAAAAATCAATATTTTTGCTGGATAAAACCGAGGCCAGTTTAAAGCTGATATCTTCACGTTTCCGCCAACCAACAGCGACCCAGGGGTTGCTGGGTACAAAGTGAAATATCGGCGTATTGGAAACTACGCTGATATGGTGTGTTTTATCGAGAGCTGCACGGCATTCATAAGCAGCGGGTAAACCGCCGGTACTTGCTCCGATAATGACAATATGTGCCATACCTATCCTGAATTAATGCAGCGTATCCGAGTCATTCTGAATGTTAAGCGGGTCACTGAACAAGCCTGCCACATCCACTGGATCGAATTGATAATGGGTATTGCAGAACTCACAGGCCAACTCAACAAAGCCTCGTTCGGCAATAATATCTTCTGCTTCCTGCCGTCCCAATAACTTGATGGTATCAGCCACTCGCTGGCGAGAACAGGTACAGGCAAATTCCAATACAGTTGTGCTCAATAGTCGTACCATTTCTTCGTTAAATAATCGATATAACAAAGAGACTGCATCCAGGTTCAGCAGTTCTTCGTAGGTTACGGTATCGGCCAGAAAATTAATTCTCGTCCAGTTTTCATCATGCTGCTCCGGATCCTGATCAGGTAATTGTTGCAGCATCAAACCACCGGCAGTCTGGTCATCGGTAGATAACCAGATACGGGTTTTTAATTGCTCAGATTGCGCAAAGTACATTTCCAGCATTTCGGCAATTGACTCGCCCTGGACGCTGACAATACCCTGATAAGGTTGTTTGGCTTCAACATTTTCAATGGTAATCGCCAGATTACCGTCGCCGAGCATTTGCTGCATCGTGGCATCATCTGCAATTTCCCCCTCCCAGTTCGCTAAACCACGGAGAGTGTGATCACTGGTGCATTCAACCATTAATAACGATACCGGACCATCGGAACGACATTGCAATACCAATCGACCGGACATTTTGACTGTTTCAGCCAATAGTGCAGCCGCTGCCAGCATTTCTCCCAACAAGCCAGCCACTGCTGGTGGATATTCCCGTTGAACTTTAACTGTTTGCCAGGTTTTTTTAAGTTGCACCCATTCACCACGGATGGCGGCATTATCAAAGATGAAACGTTGTAAATGATCTGCCTGAATGGCGTCGTCTTGCATGATGAATCCTCAAACTGCATCTATAGCGGGTGGTTATATGGAAAATGAAGCTGCCGAATGATAGCAACATTTTAACGTATCTGATTACAAGTGGGGTTTAACCCTCAGAAGATCAAGACATAAACTATCAGCGACTTCGGGCGACTAAAAACTCCCTCAGAGCAGCTGGTAAATGCGACTGAATATTCTTGCTGATTTGTTGTTCATGTTTCTGCCACAAAACACCCAGATAAATCAGCCCTAAACCGATCGCCGTCAGTGCAACTGGAAATAGCAAACTGTCTTTGAAAACCACATTAGCCAGATGACCGAGATACCCCGCCGAGCCAAGTGCACCAAATACTACAAATACACGGCGAGAAATCACCACACCACCACCAATCATCAATAAATTGATGGTGAAATAGATGAATTTCGCCAGTTCACTGTCGGAGTATTGCATGGTCATGCCGCCCCAGAAAGCGATCACACCAAACAAATATAACCAGAACGCATAATCACCTGATTTGTAGCCACGCATATCCACCCAGAACGCAAACAGTGTGATCGCCAAACCAAAATACATCGATACCAATGCCCGTAACTCAAAGTTGGCATAACCACCGACGAGCATTGCCGCAATATCCATTGACAAATACCACAGCGTCACCGCAATCGGCATCAGTAAAAATGGATATCGGTAGCGGTAGAGAATAATCGCCCCTACTAATAATGTACCGAGCTCCATATATAGCCAGTTCCACTGAATATAACGATGATAATCACGATAGACACTATCATCAGGCCACCAGCCTAGTGCCTGCTGCAGACCGTAAATTGCCAAAGGCGTCAGTGCCACCACAAAGGTCGCACAAATCCCGGCAGGAATACCATAGCCTTTCACTTGAAAATGATTCGCCAGCTTCAACCCAACACCGGCATACGCCAGACTGATAAAAAAGATCCCCCAACCACCGAAGCTTTCCCAGCCCAGAGTCATAAACAAGGTCATTGCACCAATGGCAATCAGACCGCCCATGTAATAAAGCACATGGGTAAAGTCAAAGCTGGGGCCAGTCGAAGGTTGGGATTTGAAAAAAACGAATAGCTTTTCCGCCTGTTCCCGGGAGATAAGCTCTTGCTTCACAGCTGAATCAAGCTGTTTTTTAGTGATATTCATCAGCACTGTCCCTCGCGATGGTTAGGGTACTTTTCGAGGAATTAGATTGTGATTCGGATGTGGGGTTTTGGCAAGTGTGATTAAAAAAAGCTTGGATTGTTGGGTTTAATGCTTTAATCCAACCTTCCATGAGCAAATATTCTGTAGAACCGAAGATTAGGATTTAAGTTTAAGCAGTCAGGGTAAAAAAGCCCATTACTCTTACAAACCGAGTAATGGGCTGATTTCCGTTTAGGCGCGTTGTAATAACATCGCGTTTAGTTTTTTGACGAAGCTGGCCGGATCTTCCAGTTGTCCGCCTTCAGCCAATAAAGCCTGATCGAAGATAATGGATGTCCAGTCACTGAACTGTTCATCGTTCTGTTCGTCTTTCAGTTTAGC
>DELT01000101.1:339-1490 GCA_002354555.1 Methylophaga sp. UBA2689 | reverse complement strand
TCGGTCAAACGATGAGTGATGCGAACATCCTTGACCTTCTCATCCAGGGTTTTCTTGACCCGCTCAACCAGATCTTCGAAGTTTTTCTCGACTTCTTCGTGCGCTTTTTTCTCTTCTTCGTCTTCAAGCTCACCCAGATCCAGATCGCCTTTGGCAACGGATTGCAGGTGTTTGCCGTCAAAGTCAGTCAGAGAGTTTACCAGCCATTCATCGACGCGGTCGGTGAGCAACAGGACTTCAATGCCTTTCTTACGGAATACTTCGAGATGCGGACTGTTTTTCGCCGCAGCATAACTTTCGGCAGTGATGTAAAAGATTTTGTCCTGCTTGTCTTTCATCCGGCTGACATAATCTTCCAGTGAAACGGTTTGCTCGGCATTACCGGTTTCAGTGCTGGCAAAGCGTAGTAATTTGGCCAATGCTTCTTTGTTGGCAAAGTCTTCGCCTGGACCTTCTTTGATCACCTGACCGAATTCTTTCCAGAATTCAGCATATTGTTCAGGCTCGTTATTAGCCATTTTGTTCAGTTCAGAGAGAATTTTCTTCACTGAAGCAGCACGGATGGTATCAATGACTTTGCTGCTTTGCAGGATTTCACGCGACACATTCAATGGCAGATCATTGGTATCAATTACACCGCGGATAAAACGCAAGTAACGTGGCATCAGCTGTTCGCTGTCTTCCATAATAAACACGCGTTTCACATACAGCTTGATGCCGTGCATGCGATCGCGATCCCACAGATCAAACGGCGCTTTGGATGGAATGTATAACAGTGATGTGTATTCGGTATTACCTTCGACCTTATTATGGCTCCAGCTCAATGGATCCTGAAAGTCGTGAGCAATCTGCTTGTAAAACTCTTTGTATTGCTCATCAGTAATATCGTTTTTGGATAAAGTCCATAAGGCCGTGGCTTTATTGACGGTTTCATCTTCGATAATGCTTTCATCAATTTTGCCTTCTTCATCTGGCACTGGCTCTTTTTGCATGATGATGGGCAGATTGATGTGATCAGAATATTTACGGATCACATTACGCAGACGCCAGCCATTGAGAAATTCATCCTCATCTTCACGCAAATGCAGAGTGACTTCGGTACCGCGGGTGGCTTTTTCGATGGTTTCAATATTGAACTCACCTTCACCGGC
>DELT01000101.1:0-161 GCA_002354555.1 Methylophaga sp. UBA2689 | reverse complement strand
CCGTTATCAGTGATGGTGATGGTCCGGGCTTCTTTATCAAAATCGACACGAATATTCAGATCGCCGTCTTCTTCGTATAACGCATCATCGGATAACGCTTCAAACCGCAATTTGTCGGCAGCATCCGCCGCATTGGAAATCAGCTCACGCAGAAAGATCTC
>DELT01000013.1:12111-24029 GCA_002354555.1 Methylophaga sp. UBA2689 | reverse complement strand
CAGAGGCGGAGATGAAAGATCAACAAGCCCTAACGGGTCAGGCTGGCAAATAACGTGGGCAGTTTTTCAGGCAATCGATCCACATGGTCAACAATGGTGTAGTTATTTTCGCCAAAAATACGTTTAACATAGCTGTCAGCATTGGCATCCAGCGTCAGACAATAGGTCATCACGCCTTTGCTCCACAGCTCATCGACGGCTTTGCGAGTGTCATGACGTAAATGTTGAGGATCACGTTCATCTATATCCGAAGGTTCACCATCGGTGACCAGCAACAATAGCCTGCGACGTTCCGGCTGTTTTAACAAGTCTTGAGCAGCATGGCGCATTGCCGCACCCATCCGGGTTGATAAACCACCTTTCATTCCTGCCAAACGGGCTTTTGATTCATCATCAAAGGGCTGATTGAAATCTTTAAAGCGGAAGTATTGCACATCATGTCGGCCATCCGAAGCAAAGCCATGTAAAGCAAATGGATCACCGATGCCATTAATCGCTGTAGCTACTAAGGTTGCTGCTTCACGCGTCAAATCCAGAACCGTCTTATCACTACCTTCAATAACATCATTGGTTGATTCCGATAAATCCAATAACACTGTTACGGCTAAATCACGATTTTTTATCACATTTCGCATGGTAATCCGAGTATTGGGTTGCTCGCCCATACGGATGGCAATCATCGCATCAACTGCCGCATTGATATCAATCTCATCACCATCTTCCATATTACGAACCCGCTGGACACCGGCCGGCGACAGCAAATCGATTATCTGGCGGATGCGATGCGCGACCGGCTTGTATTCTTTGAGGATATTATCAATATCTTCCGGATCACCTTTTTTGGGACGGTATTCATATACCGTACTCCAGTCCGGACGATACAACTGTACCTGATAATCCCATTCCTGATAATGATAGGGTTCTGAAACGGGATCTTTACCCCACATCTCATTAAAACTGACCGTGGCTTCACCGGCATCTTCATATGGCATGAACTTGGTAGAACACACCCAGATTTCCTGGGCATCATCGCCAGCCAGCTCGCAATCCACTTCATTGGCCATTTCAACAGCACTGACATATCGCCGAACTTGTCGCTGGCTCGATGGAATATATTCTGCTCCGTGCATCAGGAAATCGAATTCTTCAAACTCCCAGATAAAACGGTTATCGTCACGATAAGGCAACCGAATGGATTCTAATATTCGTAAGCTGGGCACCTCGCGCTGTTCGGCAAATAGATGAAATAATTCCATGCCCAGATCCCAGCTGAACTGGTTATTTTGTGCTTGCTCAGCAATATTTTGATGGAATCTGTCCGCCAAGGCATTTAGTGGGTCATCATTGTTTTTAATCGAAGCATCATGCAGGCTGCGGGCAAACTGTTCGAGCTTTAGCAGTCCCTTATGCTCAACTTCCTGACTTTGAGGAATAGTTAACAAACTACCCCAGAGTTTCTGCAAACCGGGAAAATCCTGTGTCGCCAGATACTCAACCCGGGCATCTTCCACCAGTCCAATAAAAAACATCTGTGCCGGACTTAGCTGCTCAGCGGAAATAGGGGCACGGGTATACTGAATATGAGCAGCCAAATGGGCCGCCTGAGCTCGATACAGCTCCAGACCACTGACACCATCAATATCATCCACCGCATCTGGCAGATGCATAACAAAATGCTCAATATAGGGTTTGAAACCTTCATAATCCGCCGCAGTAGGACGCAGAAAGAAATCCCTGCCCCATAATGCCCGCAGATAAAAATTCAGCTTACGTTGAGTGTCGATAAATAGCGTGCCACGACGTTCTTTTTGCAGCATTTTCTTGCTGTCAGCGGTTTCCAGGGCAAAGTATTTGACGAGATTATTCAGATCGCGACGGTAAGCTTCGGCACCAAAATTAGCCCAGCGTCTTAAACCGGATAAGGTGAGTTTAGACAATAATTCATCAATAATGCCCAACATTGGCCTTAAGCCACGGGAAGCTTTGGCAGACAGTTGATGAATCAGGCTTAAATAACCGCGTAATAACTCCGGGTCGCCCAACCGCCGAGCAGCAGTAGGCAGACTATGAATCATCAGTGCTATCACATCGCCCGAGGTCATTGACGATAATTTCATTGCTGCATTGATGCAATCGCGGATGACGTCCTCGCCACATTCCTTGACGACTTGTGGAATATCTTCCAGAAAGGCGATCACCAGCTCTTTACCTCTCCCTAGCTCTGCCAGGCCTTTGGCACCTTCCATATATTCCTGTAAACCGGCAGGCGACATGATCCTTGCCGCATCCTGAAAAGTACTATCCAGCGTATGCACCAGTTCCGGCGCTATTTTTTCAAGCTGTTCGCGGTAATCGTTTAGATTGACGCTCATGATGTAATATCCAAACCGGAGAAACCGGGACAGCCTTTATCAACTGACAAAGAAGGTATGAACAGCGGCTTCCAGCGTTTCACGCATATCCGGATCATCCGTCAATGGTGTGACCAACGTCATCTGGCAGGCAGCCAAAGGCTCAACCCCTTCTGCAATCATTTGCCCTGCATAGACCAGAAGACGGGTGGAAATACCTTCATCCAGGCCATGGCCTTTCAGGTTGCGGGCACGATGCGCAATTTGTACCAGTTTTTTGGCTATCTCCGCATCAACACCGGTTTCCTTGGCGACAATTTCGGCTTCCAGGTCGGCGTCCGGATAATCAAAATTCATCGCTCCGAAACGTTGTTTGGTGGATTGCTTGAGATCTTTCATCAGGCTCTGATAACCGGGATTGTAGGAAATCACCAGTTGAAAATCTTTGTGAGCCTCAACCAGCTCACCTTTTTTATCCAGTGGCAGACTGCGACGATGATCGGTCAAAGGATGGATAACCACCGTTGTATCCTGACGAGCTTCAACCACTTCATCCAGATAACAGATGGCACCAATACGGGCAGCGGTGGTCAAGGGACCATCCTGCCATTTGGTGCCATCCTTATCGAGCAGAAAACGCCCGACCAGATCGGAGGCGGTCATATCTTCATTACAGGCAACTGTGATCAGCGGGCGACCTAGCTTCCAAGCCATATATTCGACAAAACGCGACTTACCGCAGCCAGTCGGACCTTTAAGCATTACCGGCATACGGCGCGCGTAAGCGGCTTGATACAGCTCTACTTCATTACTGACCGGACGGTAAAAAGGTTCTGTTTTGACTTTATACTGTTCAGCAATTTTCTCGCTCATCGCAGTATCCTCGGGGTATTCGTAGGGAAGATTGGTTGTACGTATTTGAAAAAATCCCTGACACTGAGGTCAGGGACTGATTCGATTTGATGTTATACCGACTGACCGCGGAACACGACCATCTCTGCGCCTTTAGACTGAGCATAATTATCATACCCCACCAAACGCACATGGTTTTTTGGATGCGCCTTGTGGCAGGCTTCAGCTTCAGCAAGAATGCGATCCACATCGGTTTCACCGAATAGAGGCAGCTTCCACATGTACCAGTAGTGACCAAACGCATTTTCAGGTTCAGTGTGTTCTACTGCAGGGTTCCAGCCTTTGCTGACAATGTATTCAACCTGTTTACGGATGCGTGCAGCATCCATTTCTGGCAAATACGAGAAGGTTTCGAACTTGCGGCTTGATGTATCAGCCAGGCTTGACGCGTAATCTTGCATTTCACTCATTGTCATTTCCTCAAATAATGGCGAATTCGATATCAATTAACGATGGTCAGCAACGCCGACCAGCATCACTTACTTGTGTGCAACATCTAATTTGTCGACTGTATCGAATTCGAATTTGATTTCTTTCCAGGTTTCCATCGCCACTTTCAACTCTGGACTATGTTCAGCAGCTGCGGTCAGGATTTCTTTACCTTCTTTTTCCAACTCTCTGCCGTGGTTACGTGCTTCTACACATGCTTCCAAGGCCACACGGTTTGCTGCAGCTCCTGCCGCATTACCCCATGGGTGACCCAATGTACCGCCACCAAACTGCAATACCGAATCATCACCAAAGATGCTGACCAGTGCAGGCATATGCCATACGTGAATACCGCCGGAAGCGACTGGCATAACACCAGGCATGGAAGCCCAATCCTGATCAAACATGATGCCGCGACTGCGATCTTCTTTGATATAAGAATCACGCATGATATCGATCCAGCCCAATGTCGCAGCACGATCACCTTCCAATTTACCAACGACAGTGCCTGAGTGCAGATGGTCACCACCTGACAGACGCAGCATTTTGGTCAATACACGGAAGTGGATACCATGATTAGGGTTACGATCCAGTACCGCATGCATTGCCCGGTGAATATGCAGCAACATGCCGTTATCACGACACCAGTTGGCCAGACCTGTATTGGCCGTGAATCCACCCGTCAGGTAGTCATGCATGATAATTGGTGCACCCAGTTCTTTGGCATACTCGGCACGTTTGTACATTTCTTCAGGGGTTGGCGCTGTGACGTTCAGATAGTGGCCTTTACGTTCACCCGTTTCTATTTCAGCTTTGTCGATCGCTTCCATAACAAAGTCAAAACGTTGTCTCCAGCGCATAAATGGCTGTGAGTTAACGTTTTCATCGTCTTTGGTGAAATCCAGACCACCACGCAAACATTCATACACAGCTCGACCATAGTTTTTCGCAGACAAGCCCAGCTTTGGCTTGATGGTGCAGCCCAGTAATGGACGACCATATTTATTCATGATGTCACGCTCAACCTGGATACCATGAGGAGGCCCACCACAAGTCATTACATACGCAACAGGAATTCGTACGTCTTCCAGACGCAAAGAACGTACTGCTTTAAAACCGAAAACGTTACCCACCAGAGAAGTCAGCACGTTAACTACTGAACCTTCTTCAAATAAATCGATCGGATAAGCGATAAAGGCATAGAACGCTTCATCGTTGCCTGGAACGTCCTCAATAGCGTAAGCACGGCCTTTGTAGTAATCCAGATCAGTCAGCAAATCGGTCCAGACTGTGGTCCAGGTACCAGTTGATGATTCTGCCGCTACCGCAGCAGCCGCCTCTTCACGTGGCACACCTTCTTGGGGGATGACCTTGAAACAGGCCAGAAAGTCGGTGTCTTTGGGAGTGTAATCGGGCATCCAGTATGTTTCGCGATACTCTTTTACACCCGCTTGATAAGTTTTTGCCATGGTGTTCTCTCCAGGTATATGCGCAAGCAGATTAATCAAACTGTTACTTTGGGTTGGTCAGAGCCTGTATGTCTCATAGCTATTCTTGAGATGGACAAATTTTGTCTCCAGCCATGGTGGCTGTGAAAGCGAATTTTATCCAAGTGTAACCCAGCGACTATTTCATGTCTGTGGTAAAAATAGTTGACTTGACCTATTAAAACAAGTTAATAGTTTTTATCCTTGTCATAAATTAAAGTTATATATGTTACATGCCTCATTACAACAGTTACGCCTATTCGAAGCGGTTGCACGCCTGAAGAGCATTACCCGTGCGGCAGAAGAAAAACATTTAACCCAACCCGCCGTGTCGATTCAAATGAAAAAACTGGAAGAATCCGTCGGCATGCCTTTATTTGAAAGCGTTGGGCGGCAGTTGCATCTTACTGTTGCAGGTAATGAACTTCACGATGCCTGTCGGGATGTTTTGCAACGTCTTGCCGATCTGGACGCCGCATTAGCCGATTTACATGGTGAGGTTGCTGGGCCTGTAAATCTTGTTGTTGTCAGTTCTGCCAAATATTTTCTACCCTATCTTTTGGGCAATTTTATTGCGCGCTATCCCAAAGTTGAACCAAGGCTACAGGTAACTAATCGAGCCAGATTACTCGAACGGCTGGATGCCAATGAAGATCATCTTTATGTCATGGGCCAGGTACCAGACGATCTGCCAGTGGTTGAATACCCGTTTTTAGAAAATGTTCTGGTTATCGTCGCCCGCCCCGACCACCCATTGGCCAAACAAAAAAATATTTCATTAAAAACTATCTCTGAACAACGTTTGGTTGGCCGCGAACCAGGTTCGGGCACACGCAAAGCGGTGGAAGAATTATTTGCCAAAAATGGTTTAAAAATATCACCGTATATGGAATTAGGTGGAGCGGATGAAATCAAGCACGGCGTAATGGCGGGTCTGGGGCTGGCAGTATTATCACTACATAGCCTGCGGTTAGAGCTGGCAGCAAAAAAACTGGTGGTATTAGATGTGGAGAATTTTCCATTAAGGCGGCGCTGGTATGCCGTTCATCGGCAAGGCAAAAGACTATCGCTTGCTGCACAAACATTTCTGGAGTATCTGCAACAGGAAGGTGAGCAGGAAATCGAGCATTTACTGACGCATGATCTGTCTATCCTTACTGACAACCGAGACGTTTAGCCTGGGCAATCAAGTCTGCCAGCGTAGTATGCTGTTGATTCAGGCATCGGCTGAGAAAGCTTCTCTGAGTGCCAAGTGCATAAGTGTTTTCGATAAATCGACAATTATTCATTGAGGCCGATTTATCCCATCCCGCCAGGTATTGAACGGGTTGAGAAAAATTGCCAATCTGAAATAACACTACCTCAGCCGGACGCTGTTCGATTTTACTCAGGTGTACCTGGAATTTATCATCGCAATCCAGCTGCTGCAGAGAATGCTGTTGATATAGCTGCTGCGTCGTTTTGATTTGATTTTGCTGCTCCCGCTGTTGCAGCTTTGGCTCTATCAAAAGCAGATATCCTGCAAATATCACCACCAGCACGATTGCAGCAGCAAATGATCTGCGAGTCCAATTCAGCTTCTCGGCTAACGTGAAAATAACGCCGGCAAGGCACAATATAATGCCCGCACCGAAAAAAAGAGGCACCAGCCAATTTGCATAATAAGAAGGGTTACCGATTAGACCCGCAAAATAGCCATAAAAAAATATCCCGCCAAGCAATAAACCAGCAAGAAGACTTACAGCAACTCTGGCAAGCAATAACATCATGCAGCACAAAAAAACCACCGGAAATCAAAAGATCTCCGGTTTATTTTGCAAAGCTTATTTTTCTTTGAGCAGGTCACGAATTTCAGTTAACAGAACTTCTTCTTTAGTTGGTGCTGGTGGTGCTGAAGGAGCAGCCTCTTCTTTTGCTTTCAATGAGTTCATCGCTTTAACGACCAAAAATATCACAAAGGCAATAATGACAAAATCGACAATGGTTTGAATAAACTGTCCATAAGCAATAACCACGGCCGGCGTATCGCCAATCGCGTCCTTAAGCACTATTGCCAGATCTTTGAAATCCACTCCCCCCAGTAACAACCCCAATGGCGGCATAACCACATCAGCTACAAATGAAGAAACAATTTTGCCAAAAGCGACACCAATAACAATACCGACAGCCATATCTATCACATTGCCACGCATCGCAAATTTTTTAAACTCTTGTACCATGCTCATATCCTCTCTCCTTTTTTGACTTTAATAAACTTCCTGATAAAACACTTTTTTACGGCTTTTATATCAGCAGTTTAGAATATATGACATAAATAATTATTTGTCGGTAAAAATTAGCGGACAATAAGCTCTGTGGATCTTTCATAGCTGCAACTGAAAGATCAACAGCCCCTGGTCTCATGATCTTTCCACCGACACTTACTTCGTCACTCGATAAAGTTATAAGGCTTAATATATGGCTATTGGTTTTTTTCAAAAACGCATTGAAGAGATTATCGACAATATTGCGAACTCTGACGATACAACCTCATTAACGGCCGACCAACTGGCGCGGTTGTCCTCAGAATTGGCATTATATTTCTCGACCATTTTGCTCACACTTGCTGGAGCTTTGCTAATCGCAGTCTTTGTTTTATGGGTTTTGAAACGACGTGCAAATCCTGCTACAACCGCAAATAAAGAACTGGAACGTCAACGCTTATTGCAGGAATTGGAAACCCAATTTCTGGCTATCAACAATCAACCTTCGGTATGGTTAACCAACAGATCCAATTTTGACGCCAAACTGGTCTATGAATTCTCACTGGCATTGACGCCGGAAGTACGTTGGCAGGTCCCTCAAACAGTTGAAACATCATGGCATATGGGAGATCGGCTGATCACAATTACTGATCAACAAGATTTGCTGACCGCCAGTTTGTTGGATGAAATCTTATTCTGGTTCCGTCGCCTGGACCGAGCCGTTGCCGGAGAAATCATCAAAGTTGAAGATATTTATAGTTTATGGCGCCAGATATTGCCATTTGCCATTGATAACCGATTCAGTTTTATGGCCGCTTATTTTGCAGAAGATAAACGCGGCAGTCTCAATGATATTGAAGCAGTACGACAAGTCTTGATTGGGGTGATTCGTTATTGCCAACAGCAAAAACACTCTCAACCACTGAGTTACATTAATGGCAGGCTGGATCCGCTATTCTTTGAACAGCTGCCTAAAGGAATGAAAACGGGTATCGAAGCGGCAAGACAGAATACAGTTCGCAAGGATCCAGTAGTGATGGATGAGGTTTCTGCCCCTATTCAACAAAATAGATCTGAGCGAAAGGAACCTGTCGTTACTGCACCGGAAAATGTAACTGAAACATCGAAAAAAACGACTCGTAAAGAACCTATCGTCAGCTTTGATAATGTGGATGTCGAAACCAAAAAACCAGACTGACTTTTGAGGTTGCAATTATCCGTGACCGTATTGGCTTCAACATAAATTGGTTCAGCAAGGTAATCATCATCTAGGGCTTGTCAGTCGAGTTTTTACAAACATTGGCTAACACTGCCACAGCTAAATCAATCTGATAAGTCGGTTGTCGATGCTCGCGCAGAAAGAATTGCTGTACTCGATAGGCTTGCTGCTCTTTTTCAATGCGTTGTTCACAACTCATTTCATCGGGTACCAGTTCGCCATTTATATCCTGAAGAAAATGCACCATTTCATGCACTATAAAACCCCGGGCACTTTGATCCTGCTCCAACTCCATTCGCTCATCAAAGTAAATAGTCCGAGTTTCAGTGTCGTAATAGGCAACGGCGGTACAGAATTGATCATCACATAATGTCTGCAGCAGCTGCTGATGACTGACGGCCTCAACTGCTGGCAACTTAAGCGGCTGTTCATAGCTGGTTAATGTTACCGCCCATACCATCAAACTATTGATTAGCTCTTGCATATCTTTAGCTCCGGTGCTTAAAGCAATTCAAACAATTTCTGCATAGCCTGTTTATGTGTTAATTTCTGCTGTCTTAAATTGCTGTAATTGGCACATAACTCGCCATAAACATAACGGCCGCTCACGGTTTGAAAGTGCTCGGCAAAATCCTCCAGAATCTGATCTTCATTTGCCTCAATCCCCATTTCCTGTAATTGCCGTGTGATTTGTACAGTACGGTTGGCGATCACCCGGGGTTGCTCATGCACACTTTTTTGAATAATCGTTAACAGATTCCGGTAATAACCTTTATCGCGGGCTGGCTCTATATCAGGGTTAAGTTGATAAAGTGATAGCAACCATTGTTCCGGCGGGGTTGGATCGGCAACAGATAACATTTCGACTGGTTTGGTCTCTGGCATTCCTTGCTGTAAATTTTGCGGGACCGGTTTGACAATGGCATAGTTTGGTTGCTGTTCTTCAAATTGAGACGTTTGCTGGGCATCATCTTCACACCCGGTGATGCCAATAATGACTAATGAAATAAACAGGAAGGACACAACACGTTGGATCGCCAGGAACATTATCAGTAGTTTCATTGGTTCGCTCCCTGATTAGTTTGCTCGAACCTGCCGGGTTTATCAGGCTGACAAATGATGAAGGCCAGACCGTTTATTGAAAGTCACCGTAGCGTTCTTCTGCAGCAGCCTCGCTGATAAAACTGGCAGCAACCAACTCCCAGCGTTGTTCAGCATCAAACACTCGACTGCATCCTAGGGCCTGTGAACCGTCTGGTTTAAGCGGAAACATTGACCTTCCCGCCTGTCTTACATCATAAAAATAACGATCCAGTTGTAAATCTATGATCTGAGTCTGGTGGGTATTTTTTACAAATACTCTGGCCCCACCTTTCTCCTCACAATCCTCATCCCACTCTTCATAAAACTCAATATAGTGATTTGCTTCATTTGCTTCTGCTATTAAAACCGAGCTGTTTACAAGGCAAAATAGCCCCCCGATAACAAAAAACAAACCGGCATTAGAAAGTTTAGTGGGCATAAAAATTTAACTCCTGAATCAAAATAGGGTTCATGGCTAAGTCCTGACTCAGTGCTAACAATCAAAGTTTCCCTCTGAACAAAGGTCAGGACATCATCCCTAAATGATTCAGGAATAAAGAATATTTATTGCTCACTAGCTTTAAGACAACTGTCCTAAAACAGCAAACTTGATTCATCGAAAACAACCCGATAGTTTATTTAAGCAGGCAACTGCAATTTCAGGCCTTATAACGCCAACCCGGCTATACATTTATTGTCATAACTGGTGGTTGAATCCGTTAACCAAGTAACCGCGTCGACTGGATTCCAAACAGTTTTACGTTACTAGGGCTTGTTTTCAGCCCCAGCTTTCCTTCGCGTTTTTATCTTTTTGGAGAACATTATGTTTGACTGGAATTTAGGGAGTGATTGGGAGACATGGATATCTCAACCAGCCGTAGTGAATTTCTTCCTGGTACTCGGAATTGCAGTTGTAAGCTACATGTTACTTCGCATGGTGATGCGATTTTTTATAACCCGCAGCGTCGATCTGCTTTCACGCTCCAAAGGACGTTGGGGGCGATATGGCGCTGAAGTCTTCAGGCATACAAGTCGATTATTAATAGCTGCCATGGCCATACAAATTGGGCTGGCACTCGTTGATCTTGGTCCTGAGTGGGATAATCGGGTCAGTCATATATGGTTTCTGGTGCTGGCCTTGCAAATTGGGCTGTGGATTGATGCTGCCATCGTCATGTGGAAAATAGACACCATCGAAACGCGGGTAGATCGTGAAAATCAATTAACCGTCACCATCGTGTCATTACTGGTTCGTACCAGCATCTGGGCAGTCGTATTGCTGTCGGTATTGGCAAATCTGGGAGTCAACATTACCGCTCTGGTTGCCAGCCTGGGTATTGGTGGTATTGCCATCGCTCTGGCACTGCAGACATTGCTGGGAGATTTGTTTGCCTCTGCATCCATCGGTGTCGACAAGCCTTTCAGAACCGGCGATTTTATCGTTTTTAATGATGTTGCCGGCACCATTGAATATATTGGGCTGAAAACTACGCGTATACGAAGCCTGAGTGGCGAACAGATCATTTGCGGTAATACCAATCTGCTGCAGCAAATCATTCACAATTACAAACGCATGAATGAGCGCCGGGTGGTTTTCTTTCTGGCTATTTCATTCCGTACGCCAGTTGCCAAAGCCAGACAGATACCAGGATTAATAAAGGAAATCATCGAATCCATCGACCAAACCCGATTTGATCGCGCACATTTATTCAAATTTGATGATTATTCGATGAGATTCGAGGTGGTCTATTACGTG
Source organism: Methylophaga sp. UBA2689 (assembly GCA_002354555.1). Classification (GTDB taxonomy): domain Bacteria; phylum Pseudomonadota; class Gammaproteobacteria; order Nitrosococcales; family Methylophagaceae; genus Methylophaga. The sequence goes on along the minus strand of DELT01000013.1, from coordinate 12,549 downwards.
CTGAGCTCAGACTACAATATCTATATGGATATCCAGCAAAATGTTAATTTTACGTTGCTGGAAGAGCTGGACAAAAGAGAAATCAGATTTGCCATGCCTGTGCGTTCTATTGAGTTTCTTGATGATATACCGCTCCCCGATAGAGAAAACGGAGAGAAGATACATGGGGCAAGTTCAGAGGCTTCTGCGAAGTTCTAAGAGTGATATGCTCATAAATCTGCTAATGAAGTATTAGTGATTAAGCTTACGGGGAGAGGGGGAAACGACACGAACCAAGGAAACATTGTTTGCCTCAACTCGAGAAAAGAAAGTGGTGGCTACACCTAGATTCGAACTAGGGACCCCATCATTATGAGTGATGTGCTCTAACCAACTGAGCTATGTAGCCACGAAGCCGAGCATTTTACGTTGCTGGGCAATAAATATCAACATTAAGAG
>DELT01000013.1:780-11862 GCA_002354555.1 Methylophaga sp. UBA2689 | reverse complement strand
CTGTGATCACCGTATTTATAAACCGAAGTGAAATCAAAATTCCCCATATATTTTTCAATATCCGGGTTATCGTCCGAACTATCTCTTTCAGGAACCCGATACCATGGGCGAACAGCAAAATAAAAGTCGCCTTTTTCTACGACGAACTCCGCAAATATACGATTCCAGCTGCGCGATAATTCACCACTCTGGCCGTTTGATTGATGATTAAAGCCGACATTAATCAGTGAGTTTTTAAATCCGAATAACTCGGTATCGTTTGCAAATGAAAGCCAGGCTTCTGGTTCATGGTTGGAATCACGAAATACTTGTGAGTTATCGTTATTAAACATTTGCCAGAAAGAGCGGTTTGTATAAGCAATAAAGGCATCTGCCCGATTATTAAACAAACCTCTAACCACCGGAAGTTTCAAACTTATCTGAAATTTGCTTTCCCAGGGTTGAAAATCATAATCATTTCCTGGATCGGAGGATTCAAATGGTGCTTCATTGTAAGAAGCTACATTGTTACTGAAAATGAAGTAATTGGGTCGATGCGGCAAGAATGCAAATGGATTATTTGATTGACTTTTTTCCAAAACCAAACGACGTGTTAAGGCAGAACCATCAGCAGTTTTAATACTGGTGGCATCATCGTCATCAAGCGAGATAGTCTGCTCCTCGGCACGCTTCAATGCTGGCAAAGTGACCGGATCAAAAGATTCCTGTTTTTGTGAGCTGATGTCAGCGCTGCATATTGCGCGAATATCCCCGACCGTAACCGTATCATCGGAAGTAGCCATCTTGGACAAAATGCAAGAATCCATAGCCGGATCAGCCTGTGCCGCACCCATCAGTATCGGTGTTAATAACACTCCAACAAACCATCTTTTCATGATTATTCCTTTACTTCAGAGCGCCTTCCGAGATCCACTGATCAAAGGCAAATTTTCAATTAAACGTTAAACCTGAAATGCATTACGTCGCCATCTTTAATGACATATTCTTTGCCTTCCAGACGCCATTTTCCGGCATCTTTAGCACCCTGTTCACCATTAAACTGCACAAAATCTTCGTAGCCGATAACTTCTGCGCGAATAAAGCCTTTCTGGAAATCAGTATGAATAACACCGGCACCTTCTGGTGCAGTCGCACCGACTTCAACAGTCCAGGCACGCACTTCTTTCACACCAGCGGTAAAGTAGGTATGTAATCCAAGCAATTGATAACCGCTACGAATTACTCGATTCAGACCGGGCTCATCCTGACCAAGTTCCTCAAGGAATTCTGCTTTATCCTCATCTGCCAGATCGGCAATCTCCGATTCAATGGCGGCACAAATTGATACAACAATAGCATTTTCTTTGTCAGCCAATGCCATAACTGCATCCAAAGCAGGATTGTTTTCAAAGCCATCTTCAGCAACATTGGCAATATACATTGTCGGTTTGATTGTTAACAAATGCAGGCCGGTCAATAATGCCAGTTGATCATAATCAAGTTTCATTGCTCTAACAGGCAAACCTTGGTCCAGATGCTCTCGAATCTGCGTCAACAAATCCAAACGTGCTTTGGCTGTTTTATCGCCACCTTTGGCATCTTTTGTGGTTTTGGTGATCGCTTTTTCCACAGATTCAAGATCCGCTAATGCAAGCTCGGTATTGATCACTTCAATATCATCCACTGGCGAGACTTTACCAGCCACATGCACCACATTTTCATCTTCAAAACAGCGAACAACATGGGCGATAGCATCGGTTTCACGGATATTGGCCAGGAATTTATTACCTAAGCCTTCACCTTTGGAAGCCCCGGCAACCAGACCGGCAATATCAACAAATTCCATGGTAGTGGGTAAAACGCGTTGCGGATTGACGATCGCAGCCAGTTTATCCATACGCGGATCCGGCACCGGCACGATGCCAACGTTAGGCTCGATAGTACAGAATGGATAGTTTTGAGCTTCGATGCCTGCCTGAGTCAACGCATTAAATAACGTGGACTTGCCTACGTTAGGTAAACCGACAATACCGCATTTAAATCCCATGAGAAATCCTTAGGGGTTATTTATAACAATGATAAAATTCTTTCCTCGCACCTGTGCAGGTGTTTTGCAGATCACAATTAAGAGAGGTAAAAAACGATTCTTACTGTGAGTGCAGCCAGTTCATGGCTTTGTCGAGGTTTCCTGAAAGTACATCAGGTAAAACACGCAGGCTGTTATCGATACCTGCCATCATATTTTCCCGATCTGCTGCAGAGGGTTTACTCAGCACATAATCGGCAACTTGCTTACTATTACCCGGATGATCAATACCAATCCGGCAACGTAAAAAATCTTTGCTGCCCAGTTGGCTGATGATGTCACGCAGACCATTGTGTCCGCCATGACCACCACCGCGTTTCAGACGCACCGTACCGGCGGGTAAATCCAATTCATCGTGGATAACGAGAATATTTTCTGCAGGGATTTTATAAAAGTTGGCCAGCGCCGCAACAGATTGACCGCTGCGATTCATAAAGGTAAGTGGTTTGATCAACCAGACTTTGTGTTCAGGATTTGTGTATTGAATCAGTTGACCATGAAACCGGGACTCTGTTTTAAAACTCAGCCCAAAATCATTAGCCAACTGATCCAACCACCAGAACCCGACGTTATGTCGGGTCTGTTCATATTGAGAACCGGGATTGCCCAGACCGGCGATAATCCAGTTTGTCATAACGGTTCCCGACGACTGAATTAATCTTCAGTCGCTTCTTCCTCATCATCAGCTTCTGTATCTTCTTCAAGATCCACTTTAGCAACACGTGGCTCATGAATACTGACAACGGCTTGATCGTAAGAAGAACGTTCACCTTCTTCCAACTGCTCATCCTGAGTATGCGTCAAGGCAGTCAGAGTGACACCTTTAGGCAGTTTCAATTCACTCAGGTGGATAGCTTCATCCATAGCCAGTTTTGCAACATCAATTTCGATGTATTCTGGTAAATCTTTAGGCAGACAAGAGATTTCAACCTCTGTCATCAGATGCGAAACCAAACCACCGGCTTTAACACCAACCGCTTTTTCTTCATTGATAAAGTGCAATGGAATTGTCATTGTCATTGCATGTTTGGCATCAACACGCAGGAAGTCTGCATGAATGATTTTGTTGTCGTTCGCAGGATGACGTTGCAGATCTTTCAATACGACCTGATTTTTCTTGCCATCAATAACCAATGTCAGAATGTGAGCGTAAAACGCTTCTTCTGCCAAATGGCGAATGAACTGGTTATGGTTTACTGAAATTGAAACAGGTTCTTTTTCAGCACCGTAGACTACTGCTGGTACTTTGCCCGAATGACGTAGGCGGCGGCTCGCACCTTTCCCCTGGTCAGTACGCGCTTCAGCATGTACTTCAAATAAATTTTCCATCTTCTTCTCCAAGACTAAAAAACGGACACGAGGCCCGTTAATATGCCGTTTCCGGCTTTTCGCCTCCCCCGCGACCAGGTTCAGCACATACAACCAAAATAAATTTTTTGGTTAATCCATATATAAAGAGCTAACTGACTCTTCATTACTAATTCGGTACATCGCTTCGGCAAGCATTTCAGCAATGCTCAACACGCGAATTTTGTCACATGCAGCCGCATCGGGCTGCAGTGGAATAGTATCTGTCACCACTAACTCATTGAGTAAAGATTTGTTGATATTATCAATGGCGGCACCCGATAAAACCGGATGGGTACAGTAAGCAACTACATTAATCGCACCATGTTCTTTCAAAGCAGCTGCCGCAGCACACAATGTGCCGGCAGTATCGACCATATCATCGACCATCACACAGGTACGTCCATCGATATCACCGATGATGTTCATGACTTTGGCCACATTGGCGCGTGGGCGACGTTTATCAATAATCGCCAGTTCAACATCTAAATGTTTGGCTAATGCACGGGCACGAACCACACCACCAACATCGGGCGAGACAACAACCAAATCCTGGTATTTGTGTTTCCAGATATCACCCAGCAATACGGGTGAGGCATAGACATTATCAACAGGACAATCAAAAAAGCCCTGGATCTGATCGGCATGTAAATCAACGGTTAAAACGCGGTCTGCGCCAACACCGGTCAGCATATTGGCAACGACCTTAGCGGTAATGGCAACACGAGCTGAACGAGGACGGCGATCCTGACGGGAATAACCAAAATAGGGGACAACCAGGGTAATACGTTTGGCTGAGGCACGACGGATAGCGTCGGTCATCACCATTAATTCCATCAGGTTATCATTGGTTGGCATACAGGTTGGTTGGACGATAAACACGTCCTTGCCCCGGACATTGTCGAGAATTTCAACCATGATCTCGCCATCACTGAATTTCTCAACTGTGGCTTTACCCAAGCTGATATTCAGAAAATTGGCGATATTTTCTGACAGTTTACGATTAGCGTTTCCAGTGAAGACCATCATATTGTCGTCTGCGGAACGCTGTTGTAACTGGAGGAGTCGGTTTTGAGTCACTATAGAGATGCCGAGTTCATTCAATAAACAAAAAGAGTGGCTGGGGTACCAGGATTCGAACCTGGGAATGACGGGATCAAAACCCGTTGCCTTACCGCTTGGCGATACCCCAACTGTTTTTACTCAACTCTATCAAATTGCAGTTACATTAAGACTTCAATCGAAATCTTTTGCACAAAAACTCAACGGTGATCTGTTGCAGCCTTTGGCAGTAAAAGCATGCCAATGTTCCGGCACATGTTCTAAAACATTTTCAGCCGCAGTGGCTGAGTCAAAGCGGGCGAATACACAAGCCCCTGTTCCGGTCATTCGTGGAATGGTAGCATATTGTGCCAACCATGCCAGTGCTTGTGCAACTGGTGGATGCAATTTTTTCACCACCGATTCGCAAATGTTACTGCCTTCCCCCGCAAGGAAGCCCGATATTGTGAGGGGTTCACAATCGCGTGTCAATTCAGTTGCAGAAAATATTTCAGCTGTAGAGACGGCGCATTGGGGAAAGATAACTAAATACCAAGGTTCTGGTGGATCAATTTTAGTAAAAATTTCTCCTACACCCTCGGCCCACGCCGCGTGACCTCGCACAAAAACCGGCACATCTGCGCCTAATTGCAACCCCAGACCAGCTAATTGATCTTCTGATAAATCACATTGCCAAAGCTTATTCAGCGCAACGAGGGTGGTAGCAGCATCGGAACTGCCTCCTCCCAGACCACCGCCCATCGGCAGATTTTTTTCCAGTTGGATAACAGCACCTGAATGACATTTGCAGGTTGATTGCAAAAGTTGGGCGGCTTTTACAATCAGATTATCCTGATCAGCAACGTCTGGCAGATCGGCTTGTAAAGTGATTAGCGAATCTTTGGTGACGGTAAATTTTAATCTGTCACCATAGTCGAGAAACTGAAATGCCGTCTGTAATTCATGATATCCATCTGGCCGTCTGCCGGTGATGTGTAAAAACAGATTTAGTTTTGCCGGTGCGGGCCACCATTCATTCATTTACCAGCTTTCCATCCATTCATTACCAGACGAATACTTAACTGCGGATGTTCGATAAAGATCTTGGCCGGCACATCATTGCCTTCCAGCGGCGCATAATCGACAAACTCTACTTGCCAACCTGCCTGGGAAAGTGTGATTAAGCGGCCTTTTTCATCCAGAGTTTTCTCATCAATCTTGATAGGTGCATGCGGCAAACCTCTGACCCAGTCACGCAAGGCACTGACCGGTAATAACCAGCCCAGTACTTCTGCCAGAAGCTCTTCCGGTGTTGCAGCAGAATAGGTTTCACCATCGGAAAATGTCATGGTGACCAGTTTGTCATCACCGGCTAACTCCACCGCCCCTTGAGAAAAGGGACCAAACAGGCGGATATTAAAGTCTTCCTGCTGCTGTTGCCAGGTCACGCCGACATTCCAGCCTTCTTTGTCCTGACTAATAACCGTACGACCACGAAAAGACCAATAGTCCATTAGTTTTAAAACCGTCTGACGGTTTTCCCACAACTGTTCTGCAGGTTCCAACGGTTTTGTCTGCCACACTGGGGTACAGGCAGTCATCAGCAGCAGACCGGTTACTACTAGAAGCTGTTTCATTTGGTCAACCGCTGCAGGGTCTCCTGAAGTACTTTGTTATTTGGATCCAGTTTCTCCCCTTGAGCCCAATACTTTCTGGCTTCATTTTTTTTATTCTGCATCCACAGCACTTCACCCAGATGAGCGACAAACTCTACATCGGCCTGAATCTCCACTGCTTCACGCAGGTAATATTCAGCTTTTTCCAAATCACCCATCCGGTAATACACCCATCCCAGACTATCCAGGTAATAAGGATCATTAGGGCGCAATTCCAAAGCTTTATTGATTAACTGCAAAGCTTCTTCATGTCTATCAGTACGATCGGTCAGGGTATAACCCAGGGCGTTCATCGCCTGTGCATTTTCCGGGTCAATTTTCAAAATGGTGCGCAGATCCTGTTCCAGCATCTCCAGTCTGCCAATTGATTCGGCTACCATGGCGCGACTGTATAAAAGGTCCAGATTGCCCGGGTGATTGTTCAGCGCTTCCGTTAACACCTCAACCGACTCTTCCGGCATGCTGTGATCCCGCAAAAAGGCGGCTTCAAACAAATAAAAATCAATGGCTTGCTGAGGACGCTCCTGACGCAGCAGTTGTAGATGCTGTCGTGCTTTATCAATATCACCTTGATCGGCCAGTAAATTGATATAACGGGTTTGCGCCATTTCAAACCGCTGGCTTTCGGCAGGCACTGAGGCGAACCAGACCAAAGCAGAATCCACATTGCCATTCATTTCTTCGGCCAACCCCATAAAATAGCTGGCCTGACCTCCGGCATCTCCCATTTGTAATAACTGACTGAAATACGACTTGGCAGTTTCTCCATCATCGCGTTCCAAAGCCAGTAATCCCAGCGCAAAAATCACATCCGGGTTTTCCGGGTTCTCCAAATGCAATTCTTCAAAAATACGTTTTGCCTTTTCCGATTCGCCACTTTCACCTAACAATTTCCCGTAGGTGAAACGTAAGGATTCACTCGCTCCCTCACGCTGAGCTGCTTTGGCAATTAACTTTAATGCTTCTTCATTTTTACCATGGGTCTGTAACAAGTCTGCTTTAAGACTCAGATAAGCTTCGTTGTTTGGGTCTTCTTCCAGTAACTCATCCACCGCGATTTCAGCCACATCAAAGCGCTGGAAATAAGCGGCCAGTCGGGCATAGGTAAAGCGAGCTGCCGGATCATCATTTTTGTACAGGTCCAATTCCAGAATCGTCTGCAGACCTCTTTCCGGATCCCCTTTCTCGCTTAAATTAGCGGCCAGGCTTTCCAGATATTTTTCTTTGTTCTCCGGTTCCAAAGCGAGCGCTTTGTTCATGTTTACAACGACTTCGGGATAATTATCTTCCATTAACAAAAATGGAACCCGCATCACGTAGACCTCAGCCTCTTCCGGCGAGACTTCCTGCCAGCGGGTCAATGCGCGGTCGATACGTTTGGGATCACGTGAAAATGTCGAAATTCGTGCGGAACGTCCCGCCAGATTAGGCGAGTCAGTCAATTCAGCAGCCTGATTATATAAGTCGACTGCAATATCAAGTTGACCGCGCTGCCCCGCAATTTCGGCGGTAAGTACGTAATAAACCAGTTCTGAAGTCAGAGGCAAATCCAATTCCGGCTGCGCAGTTTCCATTGTCTCTGCTTCATTTACCTCCACTGGCTGTAGTGGAGTTTTTTCGTCTGATTGCTTAGCAGTAGCGGCGCATCCAAACAGTAAAATAGGTATCATCACCCACGCCGCCGATGAGGCGAACCGTTTTGAATGACCGCGTAACTGTTGCAATAAATCCATAATTCAACGACCTGACTGATTGAGTTTGATAGAATGGCGAATTAGTCTTGTCCAGACCGAGATATAAGACAACTTAGCTCACGGCTGTAAAGTTTAACAGCATACAACACGACTCCTTAATTATGCATCTTGTCACTTACGGCATTAATCACACAACCGCACCGGTTGATGTGCGCGAGAAGCTTAGCTTTGATGCTGATAAATTACCTTTGGCTTTAGCGTCACTGATGCTGAATGAAAGCGTGATTGAAGCTGTCATTGTCTCAACCTGCAACCGCACCGAAATATACTGTCATCTGGACGAAGATTATGACAATAGTGTCCTGTTATGGTTGCATAACTTTCAACAACAGGATGCCAATGCCCTCAAGTCCTATCTTTATTGTTATGAAGGTGCTGATGCGGTAAGGCATTTATTCCGGGTTGCCTGTGGTCTGGATTCGTTAGTTTTAGGCGAACCGCAGATTCTTGGTCAGTTAAAAACCGCCTATAGCCAGGCGCTTAACGCAAAGGCGCTGGGGAAATCGCTGGGACGTCTGTTCCAGCATGCCTTTGGCGTTGCCAAGCAGGTGCGCACCGATACCGCTATTGGGAACAGTCCGGTTTCCGTCGCTTTTGCTGCTGTCAGTCTGGCAAAACAGATCTTCAGTAATCTGGCCGAATCAACCGCCCTGCTAATCGGTGCCGGCGAAACCATCGAACTGGTAGCCCGTCATCTGTTTGATAACGGCATCAAGCGTCTGATTATTGCCAATCGCACCATTGAGAAAGCTCATCTTCTGGCAACCTCAGTGAATGGTTATGCGATTAGTCTGAGTGAAATTCCGGCACATCTTGCCGAAGCGGATATTGTGATCAGCTCCACCGCCAGTCAGCTGCCCATACTTGGCAAAGGCACAGTCGAAAGTGCATTGAAGCTGCGCAAACGTAAACCGATTTTTATGGTGGATATTGCCGTTCCACGGGATATCGAAGCAGAAGTTGGACAGCTTGAAGACATTTATCTATATAGCGTTGATGATCTGCATGACATTATTGAAGAAAATCTGCAGTCACGGCGTGATGCTGCCAAGCAGGCAGAGGAAATCATTGATACTCAGGCCGATCATTTTGCCGGCTGGATGCGTAGTCAGGATACCGTACCGGTCATTCGGTCAATTCGGGAGCGCGGACAGATGCTCAGCACCCAGGCCGTTGATAAAGCCCTACGCCAGCTGGAACAGGGTGGTAATGCTGAAATGGTACTGACCGAACTGGCCCGCACCCTGACCAACAAGCTATTGCATGAACCCAGTAGACAACTGCGGCAATCAGCATTTGAATCTGATGAAAATAATCCGATGATTGATGCTGCCCGCCGTTTATTTAATATTAAGGATTGATCTGTGAAAGATTCCATCAGAAATAAACTTGAAGCATTAGTTGATCGTCATGAAGAGATCAGTGGCCTGCTATCTGATCCGGAAACCATGGCCAATCAGAACAAATTCCGCACCTTATCGCAGGAATACGCACAGCTGGAGCCAGTTGTTAAGCACTTTGGCTTATATCTGCAGACCCTAAGTGATCTGAAAGATGCTCAGGCAATGATGCAGGAAAGTGATCCGGAAATGCGTGAAATGGCCAAGGAAGAACTGGCCATCGCTGAAGAAAAACAGGAACAGCTTGCCATTGATTTGCAGAAACTGTTGTTACCTAAAGATCCAAATGATCAACGTAATATCTTTCTCGAAGTCCGCGCCGGCACCGGTGGTGATGAGGCTGCCATTTTCTCCGGTGATTTATTTCGAATGTACACGCGTTATGCTGAATCACGTCGCTGGCAGGTTGAAGTGCTCAATGCTCAGGAAGGCGAACATGGTGGCTATAAAGAAATCATCGCCCGGATTGTTGGTGATGGTGCCTACTCACGGTTGAAATTTGAATCTGGCGCCCATCGGGTGCAACGGGTGCCGGAAACTGAATCCCAGGGGCGGATTCATACCTCAGCCTGTACGGTAGCGATTTTGCCGGAAGCCGATGAAATCGATCAGATTGAAATCAACCCGGCCGATATCAAAATGGATACCTTCCGTTCATCCGGTGCCGGTGGCCAGCACGTTAATACTACTGATTCCGCCGTACGTATCACACACATTCCAACCGGCATTATCGTTGAGTGTCAGGAAGAACGTTCACAACACAAAAACCGCGCCAAAGCGATGTCCGTTTTGCAATCACGCATCATGGCGGCGAAAGAGGAAAAACAAGCCTCCGAACAGGCCGAAACCCGCAGATTGTTAGTCGGTAGCGGTGATCGCAGCGAACGTATCCGTACCTATAACTATCCACAAGGCCGCATTACCGACCATCGAATCAATTTAACGTTATATAAATTGGATGAAGTCATGTCAGGTCAACTGGATCAGGTCATTGATCCGTTAATCAGCGAATACCAGGCGGATCAGCTGGCATTATTGTCTAAGGATTCCTAGGATCAAAAGACCTAGGTTTTAGCTAGCCAATCCTGAGGTTGGAGGTAGTAATCATATAACTTGGCTTCCGCCGAGCCCGGCTCGGGTTGCCATTTATAGCGCCATTTGACCAATGGCGGTAACGACATCAGGATCGACTCGGTACGTCCACCCGACTGCAAACCAAACAAGGTGCCGCGGTCATAAACCAGATTAAATTCCACATAACGACCACGACGATACAGCTGAAAGTCACGCTGTTCTTCGGTATAGCTTAACTCTTTGCGACGCTCGACGATTGGTAAATACGCTGCGGTGTAGCTGTTGCCAACGCTTCGCAACAAACCAAAGCAATGTTCAAAATCCGGCTGATTCAAATCATCAAAAAACAGCCCGCCAACCCCCCGCGGTTCGTTGCGATGCTTGAGAAAGAAATACTCATCACACCACTTTTTGTAATCATCGTATACCGTGTCACCAAAAGGGTCGCAGGCATTTTTAGCTGTTTGATGCCAATGAATAACATCGTCATCAAAGGTGTAATAGGGCGTCAGATCATAACCACCACCAAACCACCAGATAGGTTCTTCACCGGCTTTTTCAGCAATAAAGAAACGTACATTGGCATGGGAGGTTGGTACATACGGGTTATGTGGATGAATCACCAGCGATACGCCCATCGCCTGAAAACTGCGCCCGGCAAGTTCAGGCCGACTGGCCGTTGCTGATGGCGGTAAGTTATCACCGCTGACTTCGGAGAAATTGAC
>DELT01000013.1:0-660 GCA_002354555.1 Methylophaga sp. UBA2689 | reverse complement strand
CCACCACCGGCTGGGCGCTGCCAGTCATCTTCAGCAAATTTCTGTTTGCCATCTGAATTTTCAACCTCTTTACAGATAGCATCTTGTAGAGTGAGTAAATACTCACGTACGGCATTAATATCCGGCCCACTCATCGCAGTACTTCTCCCGTTACTGCATCCCGAATAGTGGATGGCTTGTTAGCTCCGCCCAATGCCCCGGGAAGCACATAATCCAGTTCAGGTAACTGCCAATGCACTTGATGAACATTTTTGGCAGGTCGCAACCCGGTAATATTGGCACTGCTGGAAACCAGCGGTCCGCCAAATCTGCGGCATAGTTCTGCCGCTAAGGGATGTGCTGTTACTCTGACCGCCAGTGTGTCTCGGCCACCGGTTAATAAGGGAGAAACCGAAGAACGAACCGGCAATAACCAGGTGTTTGGGCCGGGCCAGCTCTGAGTGACTTTGGCGAGAATGTCAGCAGATAACGGCTGGATAAAATCCTGCAATTGGTTGAAGTCTGATGCAATCAGAATCAGGCCTTTTTCCAAGGGGCGACGCTTCATCATCAATAATCTGATAATGGCGGTTTCGCTCGAGGGATCACAGCCAACGCCAAACACTGCTTCGGTAGGATAGGCAATTACCCCATCCTCCTGCAAAGCAAGGCAGGCCTGTC
>DELT01000067.1 GCA_002354555.1 Methylophaga sp. UBA2689 | reverse complement strand
GACAAATCAATACCACGCTGTTTAGCCGTTTGCTGGGCTCGGGCATCAGGTGGTTCGCCCACATGGTAAGCATGGGTACCAGCTGAGTCGATTAGAAATTTGTCACTGGTGCCTTTCGCTTTCAGCAAACTGATAAAAACGCCTTCGGCGGTGGGGGAACGACAGATATTGCCCATGCAGACAAATAACACTTTGATTTGACTCATTCGTAACTAACTCCGTAGCTCGGCCAGTAATTGTGAAATCATGGCATCGGCCTGACCGAGGTAGCCGCCACCAAACAGGTTGAGATGATTAATAATATGATAAAGGTTGTAAAGTGTTTTGCGTGTACGATAACCGGGATCGACAGGACGAATAGTGCGATAAGCCGCATGAAAATCACCACCAAACCCACCAAATAATTCGGTCATCGCCAAATCGGTTTCTGCATCACCGTAATAACAGGCCGGATCAAATATCACCGGATTACCCTGTTCATCACCGGCAGCATTACCTCCCCACAGATCACCATGCAATAGAGAAGCCTGCGGTTGATAGTCGGTAAAAAAGGCGGGCAACTCATCAATAAGCCGTTCGCCATTTTTTTGCAGACTGCCTCTGAAACCATTACTTGCAGCAAATTCCAACTGTTTGCCCAAACGCTGCTGTTGCCAGAACTCTACCCAATTATTCGAGTTATCATTTATTTGTGGCGTGCTGCCAATGGTGTTATCCATGTGCCAGCCAAAATAAGGTTGGGGATGTTGGTGGAGCAGGGCCAGTTGTTCACCGAGTTTGGCATTTGCTCCACCGCGCATGCCGCCTAAAGCAATATATTCCAGCACCAGATAACTATGACTATCAGCGGTGCCGAAACAGATTACCTCCGGGACTCGCACAGCATTCAATGCTGCCATTTCCTGCAATCCCTGCGCTTCTGCAACAAACATATCCGCCAGATTAGGGCTGTTAACCTTAATAAAAAATTGCTTGTCGGGTGTTTTCAATTGATAAGCTGTATTAATACAACCTCCTCCGACTGAAGAGAGTTGATGCGGATGGCAGCTTAGTCCGGTGACGCTTTCAATTTGCTGAATAATTTCATTGAGTTGGGCCATAAATTTCTCCATCAAAGATGAGCAGGCTTTATAACCATGCTAAGCTGAAACCGTAATTTTGCCAAAACATTCAAGGAGTTTGTCAATGTCCACTAATACCGAGGCCACGCCACAAAGCCCCAAACAGCAAGTGGCAATCAAAGCCGCTGAAATTGTCGACAATGGCATGATTGTGGGGCTGGGGACGGGATCAACAGCGAATCTTTTTATTGATGAACTGGCTCGCCGTCAACGAGAAAATCAACTGGATATAACAGTGGTTGCCAGCTCAGTGATTAGTCGTGTGAAAGCCGAGCAGGCCGGACTCAAAGTTATTGCCATAGAGCATCTGTCGCATCTGGACATGTATGTCGATGGAGCAGATGAAGTGACCAGCGATATGACTTTACTGAAGGGCAGAGGTCAGGATCTGGTTTGTGAAAAGTTGCTTGCCAGTCACGCCACAGCTTTTTACGTCATGGTAGATGAAAGCAAAATGGTTAATAAAATAGGCGATAAAAATGCCATTCCTGTTGAAGTAATGCCCCATGCTGCTCAGCTGGTATTGAATCGTTTATCCAAATTGCAGGCCAAAGGAAGTTTGAGATTAAATGCCGCGGGTGACAATGTAGCTTACAGTGCAGCAGGGAATTTGATTCTGGATATGCAGTTTACGACGTTTGAAACCGCACAGATTAATGCTTTACTGACAGTGATGCCGGGCGTGGTTGAGCATGGAATTTTTGCCGATGTTGCCAAAGCCGTATTTGTTGGCTCATCTGACGGTGTCAAGTTATTGCAGGCCTGAATAAAAAAGGGCAGTGATCAACACTGCCCTTCATCAAAAAGATACGTATTTCGTTTATTTTTTTAATTCTTCAAGAATGGTTTCGGCTTTGGATTTACCAAACTCACCAGAGCCTTCAACACCAATGTATTTCACTTCGCCATCGGTAATGATCAGCGCTGCGCGGAATGAACGTACACCCATTCCACCACCGGTTAAATCACGATCCAGACCTAATGCTTTAATATATTCTGCACTACCGTCTGCCATCATGCGAACTTTGCCATTGGCCTTTTGTTCACGGCCCCATGCCGCCATAACAAATGCATCATTAACCGCTAAACACCAGATTTCATCTGCACCAGCGGCTTTTAAGGCTTCGGCATGTTCAATAAAACCGGGTAGATGTTGAGAAGAGCATAAAGGGGTAAAAGCGCCGGGAACCGTGAATAAAACAATGGTTTTGCCTTTTGCCATTTCACGCACATCCATCGGAGATGGATTCATCGGGCAGCCATTCTGAGGATCAAACTCAACACACTCTGTGAGTTTGCCATCGGGTATTTGTTGTCCAACTTCGATCGTCATAATCTCTCCTTTGGATAAATAATCTGACTGGTTAGCATAAGCCATCTGCCAGGAGATATAAACACTGATTATTACAAGGACTTTCAAGTTTGGTGCAATC
>DELT01000061.1:4321-5494 GCA_002354555.1 Methylophaga sp. UBA2689 | reverse complement strand
GAGCGGGAAATGATGTTGATTAAAGTCAAGGCAGCGACCATGGACCAACGTGACGACGTCAAACGTCTGTCAGATATTTTCCGTGGACATATTATTGATGTGACCGCCTCGACTTACACGATCGAATTGACAGGGGCCGGCAGTAAACTTGACTCGTTCATTGAGGCTCTCTCTGAACATAAAATACTTGAAACCGTACGCAGTGGCGTCTCGGGCATTGCCCGTGGCGAAAAATGCCTGCAATTGAATTGATTTAAAAACGAAGGAATTGATAATGAGTTTGAATATCTATTACGACAAAGATTGTGACCTGTCGCTGATCCGTGGCATGAAAGTCACGATTATCGGTTATGGTTCACAAGGCCATGCTCACGCCTGTAACCTGAAAGATTCCGGTGTTGATGTAACTGTGGCTCTGCGTGCGGGTTCGTCTTCTATTGCCAAAGCCGAAGGTGCAGGCCTGAAAGTTGCCGATACCGCCTCAGCTGTAAAACAAGCTGATCTGGTAATGGTGCTCACACCGGATGAGTTCCAATCCTCTTTGTATAAAGATGAAATTGAACCAAACCTGAAACAAGGTGCTGTTTTGGCTTTCGCTCATGGTTTTGCGATTGTTTATAACCAGATTCTGCCCCGTCAGGATTTGGACGTTATCATGGTAGCGCCTAAAGCACCTGGTCATACGGTTCGCAGTGAATTTACACGTGGTGGTGGTATTCCTGATTTGATCGCTATTGAACAAGATGCCTCAGGTAAAGCCAAAGCAATCGCTTTATCTTATGCCTCAGCTATTGGCGGTGGGCGTACTGGTATCATTGAAACCACTTTCCGTGATGAAACTGAAACAGATTTGTTTGGCGAACAAGCAGTATTATGTGGTGGTGCAGTAGAATTGGTTAAAGCCGGTTTTGAAACGTTGGTTGAAGCTGGGTATGAGCCGGAAATGGCTTATTTCGAATGCTTACATGAGCTGAAACTGATTGTTGATCTGATGTATGAAGGCGGTATCGCCAACATGAATTATTCAATTTCGAATAATGCAGAATATGGCGAATATGTTACCGGCCCGAAAGTCATTAACGAAGAAAGCCGTTGGGCGATGCGTGAAGCGTTGAAAAACATTCAGGAAGGTAAATACGCCAAACAGTTTATTCAGGAAGGTCAGTCTGGCTA
>DELT01000061.1:0-4253 GCA_002354555.1 Methylophaga sp. UBA2689 | reverse complement strand
TGCGTGAAATGATGCCTTGGATTCAAAAAATCGTCGATAAAACCAAAAACTAATTAGTTTTTTGGGTTGTCCTCAAACAAGGGCAGGTTGCTTGGCAATCTGCCCTTGTTTTGTTTATGCAGGTACGGATGTCATAATGAAACTACTTCTTCTCTGAATACAGGACATTTATGGATAATCATGAAGAACAACAAAAACGCGGCATTTACCTTTTACCGAATTTATTTACCACAGCTTGCCTGTTCGCTGGTTTCTACGCCATTGTTGCTGCGATAAGGGGCGACTTCACAACTGCAGCAGTCGCAATCTTTGTTGCGATGGTGATGGATGGGCTGGATGGCCGCATTGCTCGTTTAACCAATACTCAAAGCGCTTTTGGAGCAGAGTATGACAGCCTTGCCGATATGGTTGCCTTTGGTCTGGCTCCTGCTTTGGTTATGTTTGAATGGGCTTTGAATGGTTTAGGTAAGTTTGGTTGGATGGTGGCATTTATTTACGCTGCCTGCGGTGCGTTGCGTCTTGCACGCTTTAATACTCAGGTAGGAATTGCTGATAAACGCTATTTTCAAGGATTGCCAAGTCCTGCTGCAGCAGCCTGTATTGCTGGCTGGGTCTGGGTAGGACATAACAATCAACTGGATCCGTCATTGTTATCATTTGTAGGTGTGCCGCTGACATTTGCCACAGCTATTCTTATGGTCAGTACTGTGCGCTATCACAGTTTTAAAGAGCTGGATTTGCGAGGCAAAGTACCCTTTATGGTGATGCTCGGTCTGGTTTTGGTTTTTGCACTTATTGCAACAGATCCGCCAATTGTCCTTTTCACGGCATTTTTACTGTATGCGATTTCCGGACCGGTTTTTACACTGATTCAATTACGTAAGCATCGTAACGAACGCGCACAATCAAAATAAAATCCAAGGATGGTGAGGCGGATCATTTCTCACATCAATGCGAGAAATAGATGTTTATGAGGGAAAATAATCTTGCAATTCTTTCTGCAACCCTCATTTAACCTCATTATAATGACCATAAAAAATGTGCTCAGCGATGGGCAAAATGTTCGGAGCGAGCGAAATGAAAGACCAGTTAATAATATTTGATACCACATTGCGTGATGGGGAGCAGAGTCCTGGCGCATCGATGACCAAAGATGAAAAGGTCAGGATTGCCAAATCTCTGGAACGTATGCGTGTCGATATTATTGAGGCTGGTTTTCCGATTGCCAGTATTGGTGACTTTGAAGCGGTACAAGCTGTTGCTAAAGCGGTGAAGGACAGCCGTATCTGTGGTTTGGCTCGTGCCCTGGACAAAGATATTGATCGGGCCGGTGAGGCGCTTAAATCAGCCAATGCCTCTCGTATTCACACCTTTATTGCCACCTCACCAATCCATATGCAGATGAAATTGCGGATGCAACCGGATGAAGTGATTGAAAATGCGGTAAAGGCTGTGAAAAGGGCACGACTCTATACTGATGATGTTGAGTTTTCACCGGAAGATGCCGGACGCAGCGATCTGGATTTTTTGTGCAGGGTGTTGGAAGCCGTGATTGATGCCGGCGCTAAAACCTTGAATATTCCGGATACAGTGGGTTACAACCTGCCACACCAATTTGGCGAATTAATCAAAAATCTGCGAGAAAGAATTCCAAACTCGGATAAAGCCATTTTCTCGGTGCACTGTCACAACGATTTGGGTCTGGCGGTGGCTAATTCGCTCTCAGCCGTTATGAATGGCGCCCGACAGGTGGAATGTACTATCAATGGACTGGGCGAAAGAGCCGGCAATGCTTCCTTGGAAGAGGTAGTGATGGCCGTGCGAACCCGTCAGGATATGTTCGATTGTGATACTCGACTGGATACAACCCAAATATTGGCTGCTTCCCGATTGGTTTCAGGTGTCACTGGTTTTGTAGTACAGCCAAATAAGGCGATTGTCGGTGCCAATGCTTTTGCCCATGAGTCTGGTATTCATCAGGATGGTGTACTGAAAAATCGCGAAACGTATGAAATCATGCGTGCTGAAGATGTGGGCTGGAACACCAATCGTATGGTTTTGGGTAAACATTCCGGACGTAACGCTTTTCGATCTCGATTAAAAGAGTTGGGAATTGAACTTGAATCCGAAGAAGATTTAAACACAGCATTTATGCGGTTTAAAGAATTGGCAGATAAAAAACACGAAGTATTTGATGAAGATATTCAAGCGCTTGTCAGTGATACCTTGACGGAAGATAACGAGCGTATTCGCTTGATTTCAATGCGGGTCTGCAGTGAAACAGGCGAGATACCGGTGGCCAATGTCACCCTTGCAGTTGACGATAGTGAAGTAAAAACCGAGATGAAAGGCAGTGGACCGGTTGATGCCGCTTTTAAAGCGATTGAATCAATGGTGCAGAGCCATACGGAATTGCAGTTGTATTCTGTAAGCAACATTACCAGTGGCACCGATTCTCAGGGAGAAGTCAGTGTCCGGCTGGAAAAAGGTGGCCGTATTGTCAGCGGACAGGGTACAGACACTGATATCGTTATCGCCTCCGCCAAAGCTTACATTAACGCTCTGAATAAAATGTTATTGCCCTCTGACCGGGCGCACCCGCAAGTCTGATGCGTTTATCTGCTGAACAGTATTTTGCACTTGATCAGATGGGTATCCCTGTCTGGGTGCAACGACAAGATGACGCTGTTAAATCAGATTTAACCATTTCGGAAAGTGAAATTGTTAATCATATTGACTATACAAATTCGTGGTTAGTTATTTCTGAAAATGCGCTGACCGGCATGGAAAATCGTCTGTTACGAGCCATTTTTGGTAGTATTGGTATCAGTCTGGACGATGTGACAGTAGTGGAGCAGCAGCATGCAAACGTTTTAAAGATGTTTTCGGCTGATAAAACGGTATCGTTGGTATTGGGTGCAGAATTGGCAGCCAAACTGAACGTAAAACCCCATGACACATTAGCCTGCCAGCAGCTCGAAAATAATATGCAAACGTTGGTTGGGCCAAGTCTGAGAACATTGCTGGAGCAACCACTGCTTAAGTTCGAGATGTGGCAAACTATCCAGAAATTTCGGAACTTAAGAGCTTAACCGAGTGACTGAATTAGCAATTAGTCATATGCAACTGGCAGATATAGAAAAAGTCTGGCAGATTGAAAAACAGTCAAACCGTTTTCCCTGGTCCAAAGGTAATTTTGAAGACTGTCTTAAAAGCGGTTATAGAACTTTCCTCTACGCAATAGATAATGAAATAATTGGTTATAGCGTTGTACAATCTGTTCTGGACGAAGTTCATTTACTGAATATTTGCGTCAAACCCGGTCATCAGGGGAAAGGATTTGGTAGACAGATTCTGAATCATGTTATTGAGATTGCACTGGAGCAGTCTGCTGCAATTATCGTATTAGAAGTTCGAGCCAGCAACTTCAGAGCTCAACAGCTTTATTTATCAACCGGTTTTAATGAAATGTCAGTACGTCGAGGTTATTATCCTGCTGAACAGGGCAGGGAAGATGGCGTGTTGATGGGACTGGAACTTGGCATGTTAGCGCAGTTGGGTCAAAACTTGCTATAAGACATGCCCTCACTTAGACTAACGGGTTTACGTTGGTTATTTTCAATCAAGGAGATTTTTTATGGCTTTTGAATTGCCACCACTTCCTTATGCAAAAGATGCTTTGGAACCACACATCTCTGCAGAGACTCTTGAATACCATTACGGTAAACATCACCAAACATATGTAAATAACCTGAACAATCTGGTTCCTGGAACCGAATTTGAAGGTCAACCGCTGGAAACCATTATCACTAAATCCAGTGGTGGTGTTTTCAATAATGCTGCACAGGTTTGGAATCACACTTTCTACTGGAACTGCCTGACACCGAATGGCAAAGATGCGGTTTCTGGTGATCTGGCAGCAGCAATTGATGCCAAGTTTGGTTCATTTGCAGAATTTAAAGATCAATTTACCAAATCGGCTACCACTAACTTCGGTTCAGGTTGGACCTGGCTGGTAAAAAATGCTGATGGCAGCATTGAGATTGTGAATACCAGCAATGCCGGTTGCCCGCTTACTGCAGGCCAAACACCATTATTAACCTGTGATGTTTGGGAGCATGCTTACTACATTGATTACCGAAATGCCCGTCCTAAATATCTGGAATCATTCTGGACACTGGTAAATTGGGACTTTGTTGCGGCTAATTTCGCAGCATAAACAACAAGATCAGTCAGTAGTCTTATGACTGCTG
>DELT01000052.1 GCA_002354555.1 Methylophaga sp. UBA2689 | reverse complement strand
ATTCCTGACTTGGATTGGGAAACGCAGTAATCCACCACCCATTCCCGTTCATCTTCATGCATCCGAACAGCCCAATCTTCAACAGACTTCCAGCTTGATGGCTCCCAACCTAACAAAGCCTCAATTTGCGGGCCAATGTATGTGAATTGCATAGAATCCCAATCTAACTTCCACGGAATGGCTTTGGTCGATTCCAGCAATGTTTTATAGATATCGTTTTCGGTTGGGATATCATTGATCAGGTCGGTCATGGCAACACTCTTGCAAATAGTTAGCTCAGGGTAATTATTACCACAATTAAAACATGGCTATTGGTGTTTTCTTAAAGATTTTTAACGTATTTTTCTGGCACGAATAGCACGACCTTTAACCTTGCCATCAGCCAGATAATTCATTGCCTGTCGCAATGCCGATTTAGTTACAGCGACATAACTCGACATATCAAAAATATCGATTTTGCCAATATCGGCACCATCAAGTCCGGCATCACCAGTTAGAGCGCCCAGAATATCGCCAGGACGCAGTTTATTTTTACGCCCGGCATCCAGCTGAATAGTCACCATATCGGCTTCAAGCGTAAAACTGTCATCACGATCCAGCGAAGCCAGCACATCGCAGCGACACGGTTTTTTCTGATATTTCTCAATCGCCAGCATGCGTGGCACTTCAGCTTCAGCCACCAGACTCATTGCCAGACCAGACTCCCCCGCCCGACCAGTTCGTCCGATGCGGTGGATATACACTTCGGGATCCCGTGGCAATTCATAATTGATGACCATTTCAATTGCTTTGATATCCAGCCCGCGTGCGGCCACGTCGGTGGCAACTAATACCGGACAGCTCTGATTGGCAAAACGTACCAACACCTGATCCCGTTCCCGCTGTTCCAAATCACCATGAATCGGCTGAGCATCGATTTTTTTATTTCTCAGCATCTCAGCAACTTCATCGCACTGTACTTTGGTGTGGCAGAACACAATGGCGTTTTTGGGCTGATAATGCTGGAATAACATTAATAATGCATTGTTACGTTCATGTTTTTTGATCTCATAAAATAACTGATCAATTACAGCCTGTTGATGTTGTGACTCAACTGTTACCCGTGCCGGATCGCTTTGAATACTGCGGCTAATTTGTTTGATACTGTCGGGAAACGTCGCTGAAAATAACAAGGTCTGTCTGGAACTTGGCGTCTGCCCCATGATTTCCTGCATCGCATCAACAAATCCCATATCCAGCATGCGATCGGCTTCATCAAGCACCACGGTTTTGACTTTATTGAGCTTCAGTGTGGCTTTTTTAAGATGGTCCTGAATCCGTCCAGGTGTACCAACCACGATATGTGCACCATATTCCAATGAGGCAATTTGCGGTCCTAACGGTTTACCACCGCATAACATCACCAGTTTCAGATTCGGTATAGCGCGTCCCAGACGGCGTAATTCTTTGCCGACCTGATCGGCTAATTCACGGGTTGGACAAATAATCAGCGCTTGAACAGCAAAGAAATCCGGTTGAATAGTTTGTAATAAGCCAATACCAAAGGCTGCGGTTTTGCCACTACCGGTTTTGGCCTGGGCAATCAAATCCTTGCCTTGCAGAATTAACGGCAGGCTTTGCGCCTGCACAGCAGTCATTTGTTTATAACCAAGAGAGTCGAGCACGGCAAGTTGTTCGGCAGGTAAATTTAACGATGAAAAATCAGTAGCAGACATGAGGAACTTTAAAGAAGAAAAGATAGCGCGCATGATACCAAAAAGCTCACTGAAACATTGCTTTACCTTAATTTACATTCTGGGAAGCGAACCATTAAACTGGTTACCAGTCTGATGGTTATCAGCCAGCCAACTGTGAGGTAATGGCTATGTCATTCAGTAAAACCCTATTTGTTTCCGTTTTCAGCGCCAGCTTGCTTAGCGGGCTTACGCTACTTGTGCCCAGTCAAAACAGTTATGCCGAGGTGTCGGTGAACGTGCAACTTGGTCAGAATCTGCATAATCGACCTCATCATGGCTATTCTGGCAACCGGCATTACCGCCATCCCTCAATCGGCATCACGGGCCACCGCTCATTTGGATTGGATCCCAGACTGAACCAGTTTAAACAACCTCGTTATAAACCGTATTATCGACATTACGATACCACCCGGCCTCGTCACCGGTCAGGCTATTATGGTTTTCGAAATAACAGTATCACTCTGATTGCACCGATTATTTATTCTCAGGGTTACCGTGATACGAAACCGGTAAGACGCTATACAACCAATGCAGCAAGGCCTGCTTCTCCATCAACTTCTTCTATTTCCAATTATTCCAATATTGATGGCTGGGAAGCGTTATCGCGTTATGAATCGACAACAGCGATAAATGCTTTTAAAGCACAATCCCAAAAAGATCCCAAAGCTTCTTTGCCCAAAATTGGTTTTGCTCTGGCAACAGCTTTGCAAGGTGAATCAGATAAAGCATTCTGGGCGTTAAATCTGGCGTTGATTGCCGATACCAGTGATCTGCGATATTTCAGTGCTGATTCAGGTCTGCTTTTGATCGTTGATGATTTACTGGAAAATTATCAGAACAAATCGCTGATGACCGCTACTTTATTTTATTTGAAACAGGATTACCACTCAGCACAATCAACAATACAAACCGCACTTGATGAATGCGATAACTGCGCCGGTACCCGAAATATGCAACGATTGATTCAGCAACGTCTAAACGGATAGCCATAAAAAAAACACCCTGTTGAAATTAACAGGGTGTTTTTTGCGATTAAAGAGAACTAGGAAATGTTAACTCTAATGTTCCTCATCAAAATCCTGTTTATCCTTTGGGTTGGATTTTGATGATTTTGAGCTTTCAGTTTTTTCAGGTTTTTGCTCTAACTGAATGGCAGAGTTCGAATCCGAATCTCCAACCATTCTCAGCGGCGCAGGTGGAGCCGATCCATCTTTATCCTGACCGAAGTAAATGGTCATATGCGGGAATGGAATCTCAATTCCTGCTGCATCCAGATGCTGTTTCACCAGACGATTATAAGCTCGGCCTACACCCCACTGCGTTCCCGGCAGGGTTTTAATCCGTACCCGAATATTGACTGAACTATCTGCCAGAGCAGTAATACCATGAACTTCCAGTTCATCGACCAGAATTTTCTCACGCTGATCGGCATCTGCCATTAACTCGGCAAAGGCTTCACGCAGATGCACAATTACCTGATCGGTATCTTCACGATATGCCACCCCATACTCACCAACATGGTAAGCAAATTCGCGCATAAAGTTGGACACAGTATCGACCGATGAAAATGGAATCAGATGATAGGTTCCTGAAAGATCCCGCAGACCTAAAGAGCGTATTGTCAATTTCTCAGCTGTACCAGTGATGCCGCCTGCAGTCACAATATCACCGGAATTAATGGCATTTTCCATTTGGATAAACACCCCGGTAATAATATCTTGCACCAGTTTCTGTGCACCAAAACCAATGGCTAAACCAAGTACACCTGCGCCAGCCAGTAATGGTCCAATGTTGACGCCAATTTCAGCCAGCACAATCATGACGGTCATTATGATAAGAGCAATAGCCGCTGCATTACGGAATATTGTCAGTAAGGTTTTGGCTCTTGCTGTTGGCAAATGCGTTTCATCACCAGGATTAAGCCGGTGCTCAATCCAACTTGCCAAAACAATCCATACCGCCATCGCTCCGACAAGGATTGCAGCCACACTAATCAAGGTACCAACAGTATGAATACCCGCCTCTGACGCTAACCATGCCGTCAGGCTGAGGATTCCCCAGGCATCCAAAATGACTGCGGCAACGACCACCACCAGCAAAATACGTAAGGTTTTATAGATATTTGGTACAAACCCGTTTACCCGTTGTTCCAGCATCGGAAAACGTGAACGCAAATCTTCTGAAACATGAATCGGGCGACCAATGGTTTTTGCCAGGAACTTCGCCAGCAATCCGCCAATCACCAGCGCTAGAATGGTCTGGAAAGTGGCCTTTAACATCATCGGCAGGGCATCTACCGGACGTAGTAATAAAGCTACGGCTAACACTGCAAAATACACTATTCCCAGAATGTGCCAGCTACGTGCCAAAATCCCCAGACTGACTCTTGAAAAGCCGAAAGAAGACTGTTGTGCATGAAAAAACAAACGCTGCTTAACGGATACGCGGTTTTGCATGATGACAACAACTGCATAGATAAATGCACTTAATACCACCAGTACACTGACCAACTGGCCGACTACCGGATTAATATTCAGATTGACCAATGGCACAATCAGCAACATGCCATAACCGATATAGTTGGTTAACCTTACTAACCAGATATGCCAGTAAGTGGCACTATCGGCAGAGATTGGTAATAAACGCAACGCATCGTCACGTCCAGCAAAGACTGTACGGAGAATGACTTTGAATATTTCAATCGCCAAAAAAGCATTTAGGAATAGTGATTGACTGACATTCATTTCCCCATTGCTACCAATGGCAAACAAGGCAACGGCATAACCAGCTACCCATGCTAATACTACTGTCATTAAATCCACTACAGCTGCCAGTAAAATCGCGCTGAATTTGCGAATTTCCGGATAGTCTCCTTCCGCTTCAGCCCAATCATTAGCACGATGAAAAGCATGTCGCGCCAGACTTCGCAACACATAAAACATTAATAATGTGCTGGCAATCACCACCAGCAAAAAGAAACTTTCATCCAACAATTTCTGCAAATCAAAGGTGCCAGCTTCATCAGAACCTATTGCGGCTACCGCAGAAAACCCCGTTTCGACTGTTGAAACAATCTGCTGTGCAATGGATTGAGTCGTATTGGCAATCTGTCTGGCAAACGTTGGTTCATCCACCAACTCTTCTGCAGTGGCTTCTCCATCCATTGCTTCAGCCGCCTGTGCCAATTCGCGTAATTCTGCGATAAGTTTTTCACGGGACTGTTCATTTTCGAGGGTGTCAGCAAGCGCTGAGTAATGTTTTTCGTTATTGGTAGGAGGAGCAGGTTCGGCCCAAGCCGTTTCGGTTATCAAACTGAATGTTAACAACAATGTCACTAGCAAAGCTGAAGTTAACTTCCATTTCATATCAAAAATCCACACGATATTGTGATCTCCTTTTGTTTTATTTTTTTGAATTTATTATTTGCCCAGAGGGCTTCAGATTGATGCGAAGGTAGCGATCAATAATTGATTTAAGCTGTCAATTGCTTGCTATCGACAGCTTAACAAATGTAGTTTTCAGTTCTAGGTTATGTTTATCTATCATAGCCTCCAGCAGGGGTGGATCTGGAAGATAAACAGAACCTAGACTTGTTTATCTTTTAATCACAACAGAGGTCACTATGAGAAAGCCACGACCCTGTGACTCTATCAAGGCGAAAGGGTTCATTGCAAAATCGATACAATTTTCAGTTTCCCTTGTTCATTCACCTCCACCACTACACCCTCTCCCGATGACAAAAACTTGTCGAGAAGCCCGGAAATATTAACCTGATGAGTGATGTAAACCTTGGTTTTAGCGGTTTTCACTTCGCTGATATGCGCTTTCCAATCTTGCAGAAACTGTTGTTTTAAATGGCGATTTGATGCGTGAAAAAAAGAGTTTAGTGCCGTCAGCTTTTGCGGTGGACCAAAGCCCAGTAATTCTGCAGTTTCCAGACAACGACACCATTCACTGGAGAAAACTTCGGCCTCAGTAATACCTGATTCACGAAGTTTTTGGCCTATTTCAATCGCTTGTTGGCGTCCTTCAGAAGACAATACCCTCTGAGTCTGGCATTCTTCCAAATCAAATCCTTCGGGATCACCGACGCCAGGTGCAAGCGCATGGCGCAAAATAATAACTTGATCTGCCATACTGATTGTTGAAAAAAACAGCGATAAAAAAAGACCACATCGCAAGACTCTTAGAAACCGGCGCATTTAAACCTCTCGATATTCCCAAAAATAAATTATTTTTACTACCATTAATAAAGTATGTTCTTTTTAATCTATAGAAATCACACTAGGGTTTGTTGATTCATAAGATGCAAAACAGTTCTGTACATTAGAAAGTTAAGATAAAAATCATGTCTCTGGAGTTCAAATGACATCTCAATCTGTGCCTAAAAAATTGACACTATTGTTGCAATTTATTTTGTTCGCCGGGTTTTGCGGGTCTATTTGGGAACAACAATGGCTTAATGCGATAGTGACTCTCGGCATTATCATCATCACCTTATTTCCTGTGTTGCTGGCAAGAAAATTCAATGTTCATGTACCAGCTATATTTCAACTTCTGGCAATTGCTTTTGTCTTTGCATCGGTATTTCTGGGTGAAGTACATGGCTATTACACAAAGTTCTGGTGGTGGGATATTGCTTTGCACGCTGGCTCGGGGTTTCTGTTGGGTATTATTGGCTTCCTGCTGGTTTATCTCCTTAATGAAAATGAATTTATCCATTTGCAGATGATGCCGGGGTTTATAGCATTTTTTGCTTTTATGTTTGCTTTGGGGATGGGGGCCTTGTGGGAGATATTTGAATTTTCCATGGATAAAATTTTTGGTATGAATATGCAAAAACCCATGTTCGGTGATTACTCAGGCTTAACTGACACCATGTATGACCTGATTGTGGATGCAATAGGCGCTTTGTTTATTTCAGTACTCGGCTACGGATACTTGAAGAAAGCAAAAGCCAAATCATTTCTCGAACGTTGGATCTGGTCATTTATCGTCAAAAATCCAAGACTGTTTATCAAAAAAAGAAAAGCTGCACCGCCTAAATCCAAGCTACCGGATTAATGGCTTGTAGGCACCTTGTGACATCTTCCTTAACATTTCAGGATTATCTCT
The DNA here is from genome assembly GCA_002354555.1 of Methylophaga sp. UBA2689. Classification (GTDB taxonomy): domain Bacteria; phylum Pseudomonadota; class Gammaproteobacteria; order Nitrosococcales; family Methylophagaceae; genus Methylophaga. Next base: position 13,270 of record DELT01000052.1, on the reverse strand, counting down.
GATGTGCTTTCATCCGTAGCACTCTAGTATGCCGGTAGATTGCTGTTCATCAGCAGGTTTCTCTGGAGTGAATATGTACAAGTGGCCCAAGGTTTTAACATCCTTATTCTTAAGCTTACTGTTAATGTTTTCGTTAACGGCATGTGATCAAAATAATGATGACATCCCGCAGATGGAAGCTGCGCCAATATTTGATGAAAACGAAATACCCCTATGGCTCGATGGACAAGTGGCAATGTCACCCCAGGAGTGGCTGGTAAAACGCAGTCGTGCCGAAATAAACGATGAAACAGCTGAAATTGAACGCACAGCAGAACTGCTTATCACTGCTGCCGATCGGTTTGATGAAAGTCATCGTATGATTGCCAATCGTGCCGCCCAGCTGGAAGATATGCTGTTCGAACATAACATTAAAGAAACGGCGGTAAACAGGTTGGAATGGTTTACTAAACTTCCGACTTTACAGACTCCGCATAGCTTTTCAGCTCTCTGCCAGTACTATTACAACCTTCGCACTAAAGGAAAAACTGAAGACGAGATCATTCAAAACCTGTTAAGGCTTTAGGGCTTGTTGATCTTTAAGATACCACTGCTGAGGGTTCATTTCGTCGAAAAGGTGGAAATGATGCGATGTAGTTGTTCTGCATTAAGTCATTACTAAGTTTGCCGAAGAAAATCGTCCGAGCCCTGCGTTTGCGGTTAAAAATAACACACTCATCTTTTGTGTAAATTCGCCTGAGAAAGTTCTCTACTCTATAATTTCGGACCATATACTTTTTCTCTGCCTAGAGAAAAAGCCATCCTGTTTATTCAATCGACGGAATTTATGACTTCTCCTCAAGCGAACAGTTACCTCAGTTTGATACGCAACCAGTTTGGTTTACTGGCTATTGGTTTTATTGCACTGTTTACAGGCAATCTTGGGCAAAGTTTTTTCATTGGTTTGTTTCAGTCTGATATCGCCAACTCATTAAACTTATCAGCAGGTGAATTTGGGGCTGTTTATGCCGCACTTACAATGGCAAGTGGATTTCTGGTGCTACATTTTGGCCAGAAGCTGGACTGGATTGCTCCCCGGCGATATGCCTTATTAGTGCTAACAGCGTTATTGACGGGCGTAATTTTACTGACCACTTCACCATGGCTGATTCCAGCCTTAATTGGTCTGGGACTGGTACGGTTATGCGGTCAAGGATTGATGACCCATTTTGGCAGTACATTAGCTGGCCGCGAATTTACCATTAATCGGGGTCGGGCTCTAGGATTAGTCAGTCTTGGCATGCCTCTGGGTGAAATTATTCTGGCGCCGGTTATCGCATTATTAATTGGTTGGCTGAGCTGGCAGCAAATCTGGTGGGCAGTGGCTTTAGTCATTTTACTTATTTGGTTGATGCTACTGCTTTTGGCAAAATGGCCTGAAGCTCCTGAAATCAAACGTGATAGCAGCGGTAACAAAATCAAAGGCCCCAATCCGATGCTGGAAAAACGTTTCTGGCTGATTATTCCATTAACTATGGCTTTGCCAGTCACTTTAACCGGCATTTTTATTTTTCAGTCGCAAATGACCATAGACTTAAATGCCACCACCACCGCATATGCATTAGGTTTAACGGCAATGGGCATTGCCCGTTTCCCGGGAGCATTACTTGGAGGCCGCTGGATAGATGAATTAGGAGTATCGCTTCTAGCTCGCTTGTACCTGGCACCTTTTGCATTAGCTATTATTTTGGCTGTATTAGTGGGGGGCAATGCGGGTGTTTTGATTCTAATGATTGGAGCCGGTATTTCACTTGGCATGTCATCGCCGGTGGTAGATAGTTTATTAGTCGTACTTTGGGGTCGTGAACATTTAGGACGCGTGCGAAGTGTCAAATCAGCTTTTATGGTGTTTTCAACCGGTCTGGCACCCGCTGTATTAGGTTTCCTGATTGACGGTGGTGTGCAGTTTGAAGCGATTTTGCTTGGCATGCTGATATTTATGTTTGCGGGATGGTTGCTTGCCCTGACACCTATTCGTGAAGCTGAAAAAATAAATCACCATTCATTAAAACGAGATTAAAGTCATTCTGCACGTCGCCGCTACCCTTAGAGTAGATCCATTCGAGGACAACAAAATGACTATTAACACTGCTCCGTTTGGCCAAACCGTTAGTTCAATGGCAAAGGATCCTGTGAATAAGCAGGAAGGCCCTTTTGGTCAGCAGGTTTCGGTTTTGGCTCAGGAAAAAAAGTTTTCAGTATCTGACTCCAATAGCGAACTGAATCTTTCTATTCTGCAAGTCTCATTTAATATCAGTGATGGCAATGGCGATGGTGCCATGGCATTACTGTTCAAAACGGCCCTTGAGGGTATCAATGACTCTTTGAAGGCCGAGTTTGGCGATAACGCCATTCAAAAAGCTTATGAACAAGGTATTGATGTATCGCCCGAAGCAACTTCCGAACGCATTGTGCAAATGAGTACGGCTTTTTTTGATGCTTATTACAGCACCCGTCAGGATATGCCGCTTGAAGAAGCCCTGAAATCATTTGTTGAAGTGATTGGCGGTGGAATTGATCAGGGGTTTAAAGAAGCACGCGATATTCTGGGTGGTCTGAAAGTACTGGAAGGCGATATTGCTGGCAATATCGATAAAACCTACGATTTAGTTCAACAAGGCCTGCAGTCCTTTCTAGAAAACTATCAAGCTTCTCAAGAAGCTTAAACTCTCTTTACCGCCTCTCGTCTTGGGAGGCGGTTTATTGCAACTCAGACTTCCCGGCTCTTGAGTTCTGCATAATACCCGCCATACTCTGTATTAATATGCATTTGGAAGGACACTTTTCACCCGAATCATCCCGTGAATCAGCCACAGGAGAAAAACATGCAAGATAAACAGACCCTTGTCATTGGCGCCAATGGCCAAATCGGTAAGCTATTAATTCAAATGATGACTGAGCAGAAAATGCCGGTTAAAGTCATGCTGCGTAACGCAGAACAGGCTGGTGAGTTTGAAAATTTGGGGGCTGATGTTGTAATAGCCGATCTCGAAGCCGACCTGCCAGACCATGCTTTTGCTGATTGCGATAAAGTAGTGTTTACCGCTGGTTCCGGTGGTAAAACAGGTGCTGATAAAACCATACTGGTGGATTTATGGGGTGCCTGTAAGGCGGTTGATAAGGCAAAACAACACGCCATCAAACAATTTGTTATGGTCAGCTCACGTGATGCTGGTGACCCGGAACACGGAACCAAGGCCATTAAGCATTACAACATCTGTAAATATTTCGCCGATAAACATCTTATTGAAAGTCACCTGCCCTACACCATTCTACGTCCCGGCAGATTAACCGATGGACCTTTAACCGGAAAAATCACTACTGTTCGCCCGTCAGATCAGGAGCAACAAGTTATTTCCAGATCCGATGTCGCTGCCTGCATTTTGCAATGCCTGGATCATTCAGAAACCGTTAATCAGATTGAAGAGTTGTATCAAGGTGAAATGCCTATCCAAGAAGCTTTTATAAAATCGGTAACAGGTCGGCTGGGTTAAAGCTGATCAATCTTTAAATCTCAAAATGAAACCGTTGTTCGATCAAACCTATCAAACAAAGTCACGACTAATTCTAAGTCCATTATTCCACTTAATCGCCAATTTTATTTTGGCCAGTGCAGCTATTTTTCATGACAGATTATTAGCCAAATTATTGCCTGAACCAGCTGTAGACGATTTAGTAATATTCATGCTGTTACAAAGTTCTAGGCGATCTGCCCGGATGGATGCTCATGGCGATTTGATTTCATTGGAGCAGAATAGAAGTCTGTTGGATTAACCGTAAATACTGTAAGGGGATAAGCTGTAAACTGGTGCTCTAATTGCGTCGCTGAATTACCAATTTCAATATTGCCTAAGCCGGGATAGTTTTTTGATCTTTCCCAAGAAGTAGTTTGACGAATTCGTTTACTGGAATTGGCCTGCTAAACAAAAAACCCTGGAAGAATTTACATTGATGGTCCTGCAGGAATTTTAATTGGGACTCCGTCTCCACCCCTTCAGCAATCACCTGCATCTGTAAACCATCCGCCAAGGCGAGTATGGCTCTTACAATCGCCTGGCTATTGATACCGGTTTCCAGCTCACGAATAAAATGCTGATCAATTTTCAGTACATCCAATGGTAAATCCTGCAAATAGGACAATGACGAAAAACCGGTGCCAAAATCATCCATCGCCAGTCTTAGGCCTAATCCTTTCAATTGATGCATTCTTTCGATGCAGGCTTCACGATTGCCTATTGCAACGTTTTCAGTCAGCTCCAGTTCGATAAAATCAGGGTTAACTCGTGTGCGCTTAAGAATTTCGGCTACATTGGGAACAATGTCAGGGCGATCGAATTCAACCCCCGAAATATTCACTGAAATAGGTACCGGCTCAATTCCAAGGTTGGTAAATGATTTAATCAATTCACAGGTTTGTTCAAGTACCCAACGTCCAATTTCAACAATCAGCATGGATTGCTCAGCAATAGGGATAAATTTGGCAGGAGAAATCATGCCCAATTCGGAATGATTCCAACGGATTAATGCTTCAGCACCGATGATCTTTTTATTGCTATCAAATTTTGGTTGGTAATAAACGACAATTTCGTCTTTACTTATTGCTTCTCGTAAGTCATGTTCAAGCTTGATATTTTCCAGCGCTTTCTCTGTCATCTCTGCGGAATAGAATCGGAAATTTGCCCGGCCATCATTTTTCGCATAATACATTGCCGAATCCGCATACTTGAGGAGATCTTCAGGCGTTCCAGCATCAGCAGGATACATTGCGATGCCCATACTCGCGGTGGACTTAACCGACTGCCCTGCCACTACTGAGGTTGTATCTACTGCTTTTAATACTTTATCGGCAATCATGTTGATAAGATCGGGATTATCTATATCCGTTATTAATACAACAAATTCATCACCACTCATGCGAACCACCAAATCAGTGGTGCGAATGCTTTTAGATAAATGATTGGCGACTTTTATCAATAGCTCATCACCAGCCGAGTGCCCAAGAGAATCATTAACATTTTTAAACCGATCCAGATCGAGAAAAAACACCGCTAGCTGTTTTGAATCACGATCAGCCCGGGCTATTTCCTGCTGTAATCGCTCATTTAACACCAGACGGTTCGGTAAGCCGGTTAATCCATCAAAATGTGCTTGTTGAAAAAGTTTCTCTTCCCATGCAGCATTAGATAAGGCCACTGCAATACGATCACCAAAACTTCTGGCAATCGCTTTAAGCTCATTACCGAGGACTTTAGGCTGCTGATAAGCAAAACTGATGGAGGCTGAAACCTGACCATTCACAACCACGGGTATCACCAAATAAAACCAGTTCTCCTTCAGATTTAAAATCTTCAGGTAAACCGGTAAAAGCCGATTTTCGTTAATTTCCAGCACACTGCTCTGACTATGCTGCAATTCAGCTAAATCTTCGTCGGTAATGGCAATCGACTGTTCCTCAAGATCAAAATGTTGATCATCTCGACGAGTATGGATTGCTACGATCACTTGTTTTTCGGCATCAAATTTAGCAATCGATATCAGGTCGCTGAATAATATTCCGGGTAAACGATTTAAAGCCGTTTCAACAATTTCATCTGCATTAAGTACAGAGAGGATCTGTCTGTCGATTTCAGCCATGGTGGACTGAATTTCAAACTGGCTCCGCAGGCGTCGAGTCATTTCATTAAATGAATCCGCCAAAGCTTCAAATTCGTCTTTGCTGTTTACTTCAACCTGATAATCAAATTGACCATCTGCAATACGCTCAGTCGCTTTTTTTAAAGCTGAGAGTGGTGAGAGGTATTTAGCAATCAATTTAGTGCTAAGAAATGCGACAATTAAAACTGTCAGTAGAATAACCGGTGGATAAACTTTAGTGAAATAGTCGATTGCACTGAGTGCTATTGATTTTGGTTGGGCCTGCATAATAATAATATCAGGTGAAGCAAACATATTACCCAGTGGGGCTTGCCAGAAGCCACCAAGATAGTTGTTGTTTCCCAGATTATGATTAAAGTTGCCGCTAAATTTGTTTAAAAGTTTATCCAAAAGTTCTTTGGGTAGAAATGTGCTGGGTAATGAACTAAACCAGGACTCTCCGGTATCTGTCATTACTACAAGCTGATTGATACCTATATTATCGACTTCCCACAATGCTTTGGGATGTAATTCAGCCATTAAAATCCCGGCATCAGGGGTATTTTGATTAAAATTTAACGCTATCCAAATTTGTTTAACTCCACGCTCATCGCTATCAACCGTTTTAATAAGGGTTAATCCAGAGCGAACGGCTTCAATCTCTTTCTCAGTGAGATAAGGCACCATCCGTGTATCACCTAACAAAGAAGCTCTTTGGCCATTGCCAGTAATAATTGCTAAATCGTTAAACTGTTTTTGTATTTTCTGATCACGAAATAAATTCTGCTCACGTAAACCATTATTCGAGCGTTCAATCCGATTTGCCAATAATCGTAAGGCACTTTCAGCTAATACCAGTCGATCAATAAATCGCAAGCCATAATCTTTACTGCTTTTTTGCAGTGCATCATAGGTTTGTTGGTATAACTGCTGACTGACTTGATGAAAAGACAATACGCCCAGAACTAAGACCGGTATTAGTGAAGCAACTACAAAAGACAACAAAATCCTTCGAGCAACCTTATTACGTTGGTATGGCGTTTTTTTTATCATCAAGGATTTATCAAGCCTAAAAATCAGCTGCGAGACCTATAAACCGTCCATCGCGCGCCAGTATAATGTCATCCAGGCTATCTTTTTGGGATACCTGTTTTTTGGTTTGACCATCTTTACCCATGCTGTAAAGATCATATTGCGTATTAATTGGATTGATATTGCGATCTTTTCTGGAGGGTCCTCTTGTCCTCGGCCAATCATCAGCAATATTTAAATAAATGTATTTGTTACCCCAAGGATCAAGCCCATTGTCAGGTAAACTGCCAGCAATATCATCTAGTTTGGCGGGATAACTATGATTTTGTAGATAATAGCGTTCGATAACGGATTGGATGGTGACAATTTGCGAAACAGCCAATGCATTATCAGTTTTATCAATATAGCTTTGATAACTGGGTATCGCGATAGTCACGATGACCCCAAGCACAGCAATCACCAACATCAGTTCGATTAGCGTCATCGCCTTTTGTGAAGTTATATTCAACTTCTTTAGACTCACAGGGAATCCTTCTTTAGATTGTCGTTGTAATTATCGAATTATCTTCCCTGATAGAATCCGTTAGATGCTAGCACCTACGCTATTTTTAATAAGGTATTAGTTCACAAATCCTTTGTCAGCACCCTTCCACTAGAATGAGTCTAACCGGGTTAAAAAAACCTGCTATAACCTCAATCAATACTTTTTTGCCGACACATTACAATTAACTAAGTTATCGGCTTGAAAAAAGAAATCTGTATTTTTTTGACTGTCGATTTTACGTTTGTTTATTCGACAAGTTGATAAGACCAGCATTCTGAGTCTTATAACAAGGAGAAATATATGAACGTAAATACTGAACTCCAAAAACAAATGGAAAAAAGCGGTTATCAGCCAGAATCTAGAACAAATCATGGCTTGTTATGCTGAAGACGTGCGAGCATTTGAAGCGATTGCCGAATTACAGTTTACCAATCGAAGAAGATACCAAGATCATTGGCAGCAATATTTGGACATGTGCATGATGACCAAATTTAAAATCGGCCAGCTTGATATCAACCTGGATGATGATTTGGCAGCATGTGCTTTTCTGAATCAGTGTTGCCGACTCTATTAGAACAGTGCAGGCCCCGGCCCAGAAGGGTTCAGTGCTATCTATCACGTTTGAACTCTGTGGGCAGCCATTGAACGCTCTCAATGGCAGTACTAAAGCACCGTTTAACCATTCAATATCATTATTGGTTAATTGTGATTCACAAACCGAAATAGACCAACTTTGGGAAAAATTGCTGGTAAATGGTGACAGAACCTTACAATTTGGCTGGGTTCAGGATCAGTTTGGTTTCTGCTGGCAGATTGTGCACGCTATGCTGGATAAAATGCAACGTGATCCGGCCACCATGTCGGCATTACTGACCATGAGAAAACTGGATATATCTTAGTTGGAACAGGCCTACCAGCAAGGCTACTAACTTTATCAAGCAATAACCTGAAACCATTTGCCTAATATTGCTTTGAATGTTTTAACGCTCATTTATCAGCAAAAAACTGTCTGCTGGCGTACTATACCGCGCTATGCCAACGTAGCCTGAGGTTTGAAATGAGCGTTTTACCCAATTGTCCTAAGTGTGATTCAGAATATGTCTATCAGGATGACAATATTCTGATTTGTCCGGAATGTTCTTATGAATGGTCGGCAGATGCGGCGAATGACAAGGTCGAAACATCCGATGAGATCCTGGATGCCAATGGAAATGTTTTGCTGGATGGTGATACGGTAACCGTCATAAAAGATTTAAAAGTTAAAGGGTCTTCGCTGGTTGTGAAAGTTGGCACCAAGGTCAAAAACATCCGGCTGGTTGATGGCGATCACGATATTGATTGCAAGATTGATGGTATTGGTGCGATGAAACTTAAATCGCAGTTTGTGAAAAAAGCCTGACACCGACAGCACCTTTTTAGCAATTTAAGGGCTCTATTCGAGCCCTTTTTTTATGATGATTATTGATCGGCTACTTTTTTCATATTTTCATTAATTTTGAATAATACGATCAGCAGTTCACACCAGATACGCGCGCCGACAGCGCCCGCCAGCATGGTGAAGATTCCCATAAAAAAACTACCAATACCACCAGCGAACATCATACCAAGGCCAGAAACCAGCGCCGCACCTAATAACAACCAGTAAACCAGCGTAATGATTTTAGGCGTTAGCATTGAATCAAAAAACAGGATATCTCTCACTTAGTTTTCTCCTTAATATTTAGTCATAAGCGGATGGCAGCAGCATTTATCAACCAACATCCCTTTTAGTTTTTGGTGCAGTCCAGAGCTTGAGTTGAGATACATGGATATATCATAGATAGCTCTCACACTTTCTCGGTTGATGTGTTTTCAGCTCTCAACAGCGGCGGTGATGAAAGATCAAAAAGCCCTGATCTGGCAATAAATGAACATCATTTTCAATTCCGTGTCATACCAATAGATTGAAATTAACATCTCTCTACTGATGCCCAACATATCTATTACCAATGCGTATAATGCCAGTTCTCTCCTTACATTTCTTGGCCGACGTCATGGAAAAATGAATTGAAACAACCCCCAACTGCCGAAAACATGCCTGCTGATATTGCTCCGTATTCACCCGAAAGCCGTGTCTCCTTAAGAAGAATGCGTGCCTGTCATGAATGTGATTGGGTTGTGGTGTTACCTGCATTACGTCCTGGTGAGCATGCCACCTGTCCGCGATGCGAACATATATTGGTACGTCGACATTTTCGACCAGCTCAGCGAAGTATGGCTTATGCCATCAGTGCATTAATTGCAGTGATTCTGGCAATCTCGTTTCCTTTTGTGAGCTTTGAAGCCAGAGGGATAAGTAACAACATTGAGCTTACTCAAACCGCCACCAGTATGATTGGTTTCCATCAACCGTTGGTGGCACTCATTGTGGCACTAACGATCATTGTGTTGCCGGCAGTTTATCTATTAGGGGTAATTTGGCTACAATTCGGTTTGCTTCGGGCAGAACCATTTCCATTTAGTCGTGGTATTGCCCGTTCGCTATCACATATGCATCCCTGGATGATGGCGGATGTATTTATCATTGCCGCGTTAGTCAGTTTGATAAAAATCGCTGGTATGGCACAGATTGAATTAGGAGCCTCATTCTGGGCTTTTTGTGCCTTTGCTGTTTTACTGTTAATGACCACGCGCTCTATTGATGCGGACTGGATGTGGTTTTCACTTGCAGGTGAACCCCAGGCTCCAAAAGGCATTCGCACAGGCGAAACGGCAGCTTCGCAAGGTTTGGCAGGTTGCTCAACCTGTGGTTTGATAAACGAACTGTCTGATTCAGGTCATGGCCACTGTCGCCGCTGTGGCGAACCGCTGCATCTCCGTTTACCGCATAGTCTGCAACGTACCTGGGCGCTTTTGGCGGCAGCAATTGTGATGTATATTCCAGCAAACGCCTATCCTATTATGACAACAACGGTGCTGGGCCAGACTCAGCCGGCAACCATTATTGGAGGCATCATTGATTTGTGGCAAAAAGGCTCCTGGCCAATTGCAGCAGTGATCTTTTTTGCCAGTATTCTGGTTCCAGTCGGCAAGATGCTGGCATTGATCTGGCTGTCATTTGTCGTACGTAAAAGCAGTGATCTCAGCGCCAATAACCGAACCAATTTATATCGGATTACCGAATTTATCGGTCGCTGGTCCATGGTAGATTTATTTGTAGTCGCTATACTGGTGGCATTAATTCGGGCAGGTAACTTAATGTCGATAACCCCCGGTCCTGCAGCACTAGCATTTGGCGCCGTCGTTATTTTAACCATGTTAGCGGCAATGACATTTGATCCACGTCTGATATGGGATACGCCCGAAACAACCAAAAAACGCACTCCAAGGAAACTGTGAATGAGTGATTCCCCTGTCTCTAATGAAGACAATGTGAACGACCAGCATCGAGCAAAATCGGGCAGACAGTCTCGTCTTTCCCCCATCTGGATTGTGCCGATTGTCGCGGTCATGATTGGCTTATGGCTGATATATGACAACTATAGTCGAATTGGACCCAGAATAACCTTAACGATGGCAAATGCCGAGGGGATAGAAGCTGGCAAAACCATGATAAAAACGCGCAATGTGGATATTGGTCAGGTGGAACAGGTGCGACTATCAGATGATTTAACCCACACACTAATCATTGCACGAATTAATCCAGAGGCCGAACCGATGCTGGTCGATGACTCCCGCTTCTGGGTCGTGAAACCGCGTATAGGCCGTGAAGGGATCAGTGGCCTTAATACCGTTCTATCTGGCGCCTATATTCAATTACAACCCGGTGATAGTAATATCGAACAACGTGAATTTGAGGTTCTGGAACAACCGCCTATTTCAACTCTCGGTGTGCAAGGTTTACGCATTAATCTGATCAGTCAGCTGGGGAATTCACTCCGAGTGGGTGACCCCGTAACTTATCAGGGATTTAATGTGGGCAGGGTTGAAAGCGCCGAGTTTGATAGTGAAAAGCGTGAAATGCGTCATCAGTTATTTATTGAAAGCCCTTACGATGTTCTGGTGACTGAAGGCACCCGTTTCTGGTCTGCCAGTGGTGTCGATTTAAAACTGGATTCCGAAGGTTTCAAAATCAATATTGCTTCATTAGAAGCCTTATTAGGCGGTGGCGTAACATTTGGGGTTCTTGAAGATTTACCGGTCGGTTCCCGCGCCCAGCCCGACAGTATTTTTACCCTTTACGGTGATGAGGAGAGTGCACGTCAGGAAGCTTATACTCAATACCTTGAGTATGTACTGTTAATCGAAGATACCGTACGCGGGCTTTCAAAAGGCGCTCCGGTTGAATTTCGTGGCATTCGTATTGGGACCGTTTCGAGTGTGCCCTGGAAGTTTACTTCACCCGAACGCAATGCGCAGAGCGGCTTTGCTATTCCGGTATTAATCCGCCTGGAACCTCAACGCTTAGGCGGTAGTGAAAAAGTTGATATCAAAGACTGGGCAGCTCGCTTCGACCGCATGTTGAATGCCGGATTAAGAGCCACACTCAAATCAGGTAATTTGTTGACCGGTTCATTATTTGTTGATCTTAACTTCCAGCGGGATGATACCTATGAATTCGTTGCCAGAACGTTTGAAGGGCATCAGGTTCTGCCAACCAGTTCAACAGGCTTAGCGCAAATCGAACTGAAGGTCTCGAATTTGCTGGATAAACTCAATCAACTGGAAGTTGAGCCGATTTTAACTGGCATGGATCGTAATCTGGAAAGCTCCGAAACCATGCTGAACGAAATCAGAGAGTTAACCGCCAGCATTCAAAGCCTGGTCAATGCTTCTGAAACGCAGCAGATCCCAGAAAACATTAATCAGACACTGACCGAAATTCGAGCCACTTTGCAGGGGCTGTCACCTGATTCGTCCGCTTATCAAGAGATGACAGGCACCCTGCAACGTTTGGAAAAACTGCTGCGTGACCTTCAACCAGTCGCACGTACGTTGGGCGAACAACCCAATGCACTGATTTTTGATCGTCGTGACAGCGACGATCCTCTACCACGAGCGCCAAAATAATCGGGATTATTTATGTTGATAAAAATCAATAAATTGTTTTTTAGCTTATTTCTGGTATTGAGTTTATTGGCTTGTGCCAATCAAGCAGCTAATACACAACGTTATACCCTGCCAGAAACCTTTCAATCCTCTGAGCAGGCTTCAACTCCTGAAGCACAAGTCTTAGTAATAGGCTCTATTAGTCTGGCTGAATTTCTTGACAGCGAACGCATTGCATTGCAGATGGATGATATAACTCTGCATCAAGCCAATGAGCATCTTTGGGCAGAAAATCTGGGCCAACAAATACGGCGTGGATTGCGTAGCCGCTTGAGCAAACAACTCCCAGAGTTGCTGGTGGTTTCAGATAGTCGGGGATTAAAACAAACGGCGTTGAATTTACAGTTGGATATTGAGCAGTTTCATGGGCATTTTACTGGCAAAGCGGTGACCAGCGGGCAATGGCGTTTGCAGGACAGTAAAGGAAATATGCTTTTAATTTCGCCATTTACTATTGAAACTCCACTTGCGAGTGATGGTTATCCTGCACTGGTACGCGCGTTAGGCAGCAACCTGGATAAATTAGCTGAAAAACTAGCGGCTGAAATCACCAACCTCTGATTTAAATTGGGTGAGATCAATATGATCTCACCCTTGAAATTATTTTATCCAAACCTGTTTGGCGTTCACAAATTCATGGATACCGTGTGGGCCGAGCTCTCGACCAAAACCGGATCCCTTGATTCCACCGCTGGGCAACCGAGGATCAGTTTTTACAATGCCGTTTATTGCGACCTGACCTGATTGAAGCTGCATGGCCAGATGCGACGCCAATTCGGCATTTCTAGTCCAGATGCTGGCACCTAAACCGTATTCTGTGTCATTGGCCATCTCCAGTGCGTGTTCGTGATCTTCTGCTTTAATCACCGCCATAATTGGCCCAAAGGTTTCCTCACGAAACGCACACATTGTGGGAGTCACTTCGGTCAGCAA
>DELT01000047.1 GCA_002354555.1 Methylophaga sp. UBA2689 | reverse complement strand
GCCACCGGTAGCACTAAGGTCTGATTATCAAAACTTTGATTTATACGTTGCATCGATTGACTGAATCCTGGCCGATCGGTTCCCCATAAATTGATACTCATTAGTCCATTGTCGTTAAGCACCCCGGCACAGGCATCAAAAAATGCCTGGCCTCCAACACTGGCCGACATTCCCACATGATCGAAAGCATCGACCAGCAGTAGATCATAAAACGCGCCATTGCTGAAAAACTGATTGCTGACAAACTGATAACCATCATCATGATGAATCCGCAGTCTGGGATCATTATGCGGCACTTCAAAATAGCGATGTGCCACATCAATCACATCCTGCCGATATTCGATTACATCAATCTGACAATCTTCAAAATGATGTAACAAAAACTTAACCAGTGATCCACCGCCCAGGCCAATCACACAGATAGTTTTGGGGCTTGGCTGAAACAATAAACCGGCCATCATGGCGCGGGTATAACTCAGTTCAAGCAGATGAGGTGATTGCAATGACATGCTGCTCTGGCGTGGATAGGTTCCAAAATGCAGCGATCGCTGATCACCAATATCAACGACTTCAATAATACCCTCATCAGAAGCGGCTTGATAAACCACTGAGCCACCATAGTAAAGACGCATTAAAGTGCATCCTCTTCATCAAAAAACTGTTTATATAACCAGCCATGGACCAGATTGGTTAATCGCCTGGACGAGCTGACAAAATAATGAGCTGCCCCATTGATCTCACGCAACTGATAGTTGGTTTTCTGTTCGGTTTTCATCTGTATCTGTCGTTGCAGAACAGCCTGTTTAATAGAGTCTTGCTGACGACTACCCAGAATTTCCAATATTGGAATCGCTGTTTCAGTCATGTTTGTCCCTTCTGCTAATTCACCGGTATTTATCATGATTAATGCGGCAACCGGAACCGCGGTTTCGTTAAGCGTTTTTAAGGCCAGCTCTCCTCCTGCCCCCTGACCAATCAACACAATATTTTCATGTCCTTCCTGCTGTAACTTTAATAAAGCTGCATCCAGACGCTGAGCAGTGGTTATCGCTGTAAATTCCGCTTCAGCAGGTTCTGCCGTTTCAGTTGCATCAGTTGGTTCAGTATTTTCATTATCTGCGGGCGTATTCTCAGCTTCTGTTGCTGCAGTTTCCTCTGTTTCAGCCTGCTCAGCCGGATCCGCTTCATCCGCTGCATCAGCATCTTCTTCTGTGGCGGGTGGCTCTTGCTCACTTGCTTCCGTAAACCGAATGATCTTGATTGATAATGTATTCCAGCCATAAGCCGGTAACTGTCGTCTCAAAATACCAATCGCAGCACTGTCGATATGTTCATTAATGTCATGCAGTAACAAAATGGCGCCACGAGATATACCTAAGGTTTGCGGTAAATACGCAGCCGCTATATTTTGATCATCTACAGCTAATGGCTCATAGCCTTTTGTAACTGAGTCCTGACGCAATATTTGCGGCTTAGCTACATTCGTTTCATCCAAAGCACCGGCCTGTAAAAGCATGCATGGGAGAAACAGCAAAAATGTAATGAACAATCGTAGGTGAATTCGCACTTGTTTTCCTATTTAGCTCGGTTGGTCAACTGACGCCAGTATAAAGAGCGATAATGAATTTCAAAAGCTGAAAAAACCCGGCTTTTGGGGTAGAGTAACGGGTTTTGATAGCAAATTTTTAACTAACTTAGAGAGAATCCGACATGGCCGAATTCAAAATTGCCCCATCTATCCTCTCCGCTGACTTTGCCCGCCTTGGTGAAGAAGTGGTAAATGTACTGGCCTCAGGTGCTGATATCGTTCACTTCGATGTTATGGATAACCATTATGTCCCTAACCTGACGATCGGACCTTTGGTCTGTGAAGCTTTGCGCAAGCATGGTGTTACTGCTGAAATCGACGTACATTTAATGGTGAAACCGGTTGATCGCATTATTCCTGATTTTGCCAAAGCCGGCGCCAGTTACATCACTTTTCATCCTGAAGCCTCGGATCACATTGATCGCAGTCTGCAACTGGTTAAAGCAGAAGGCTGTAAAACCGGTCTGGTAT
The DNA here is from genome assembly GCA_002354555.1 of Methylophaga sp. UBA2689. Lineage (GTDB taxonomy): Bacteria > Pseudomonadota > Gammaproteobacteria > Nitrosococcales > Methylophagaceae > Methylophaga. The sequence goes on along the minus strand of DELT01000047.1, from coordinate 5,287 downwards.
TCAACCCTGCGACACCACTAACGCTGGCAGAACATGTTCTGGACAAAGTAGATCGTATTCTGCTGATGTCTGTGAACCCGGGTTTTGGCGGTCAGAAATTTATCCCCCACACACTGGAAAAATTGCGTCAGGCTCGCAAAATGATTGATGAAAGTGGCTATGATATCGATTTGGAAATTGATGGCGGTGTAAACATTCAGAATATCCGTGAAATCGCAGAAGCCGGAGCACGTACCTTTGTTGCTGGTTCTGCCGTATTTGGTGCCGCTCAGGATAATGACCCTAATAAATATGAAACCGTAATTGCAGCACTGCGTGCTGAATTGGCTCAGGCAAAAATCTAATCAATGGCATTAATCAAGCCAGCGCTTGCGTTAATTGATCTCGACGGCACACTGGTTGACAGTGTGCCGGACCTGGCCTGGTGTACCGATCAGACCATGCGGGCACTCAATTTGCCTGAACGTGGTGAAGCCAAGGTCAGAAACTGGGTAGGTAACGGTGTTGAAAGGCTGATAAAACGTGCCTTGATAAATCAACTTGATGGTGAACCTGCTGAAGCACTTTATGCCCAGGCAGCTCCAATATTTATGGCGTTATATGCAGAAAACACCAGTAAACGCAGTCTGCTATACCCTGATGTAAAACAAGGGTTGCAATGGCTTAAGGATCAAGGCATTTATCTGGGCTGTGTGACCAATAAAGATGAGCAGTTTACGCTGCCCATTCTGAATAATCTGGGGATCCGCGATTATTTTGAACTGATTGTCAGCGGTGATACCTTGCCGCAGAAAAAACCGGATCCTGCACCGCTGCTTTATGCAGCCAATTATTTTAAAATCGAGCCACAACAGGCTTTGATGATTGGCGACTCGGTCAGTGATGTCAAAGCATCACGCGCCGCCGGTTTTCAAATCGTCTGTATGAGCTACGGTTATAACCATGGCAATGATATCCGCTCTGCTAACCCGGATGCGGTGATTGATAGTTTTGCTGAGTTAAACACTCTTTTTTAGAAGCCGAAAATGAAACAGGCACAATTCGACCAACTGGCCAGTGAAGGCTATAACCGCATCCCTCTTTATCGCGAAGTGCTCGCCGATTTAGACACGCCATTAAGTACCTATCTTAAACTGGCAGATGCGCCCTATTCCTATCTTTTCGAGTCGGTTCACGGCGGCGAAAAATGGGGACGTTATTCCATTATTGGCCTTCCCTGTGAATCCGTTATCAAAGTATTTGGTGACCAAATCAAAGTTTATCAACGTAATGTATTGATAAACGAAATTCAGCATGAAGACCCATTGACCTGGATTGCCGATTTTCAGGCCAAGTTCAATGTACCTACATTGGAGCATTTACCTAAATTCAACGGTGGCCTGGTTGGCTATTTCAGCTATGACACAGTTCGTTATGTTGAAACCCGTTTAGGTGAAGCTCCTGAAAATGATCCTCTGGGCTGCCCTGATGTGTTGCTGATGGTATCTGACGAACTCGTAGTGTTTGATAATCTCAGTGGAAGATTGTTTTTGATCGTTCATGCTGATCCAACACTGCCCGAAGCCTATGACCAGGCACAACAACGCCTGGATCAACTGATTCGTGAATTGCGTGAATCCACCCCTAAGTTTAACGATAAACGTCCACAGAACTCGATTTCGGAACAGGATTTTGTCTCTGGTTTCACCCATGATGGGTTTATCGATGCGGTCAGCAAGGCAAAACAATACATTAACGATGGCGATATCATGCAAGTGGTTCTGTCACAGCGTTTGTCAGTGCCTTTTCATGCGGCGGAAATTGATTTATATCGTGCCCTACGCACATTAAATCCATCACCGTACATGTATTACCTGAACCTCGAAGACTTCCACATTGTCGGATCTTCTCCGGAAATTCTGGTTCGCATGGAAGACAATGAAGTCACTGTGCGACCTATTGCCGGTACGCGTCGTCGTGGTAAGACGGAAGAACAGGACAAAGCCCTGGAGCAGGAACTGCTTAACGATCCAAAAGAATTGGCAGAGCATTTGATGCTGATAGATCTGGGTCGTAATGATGTGGGCCGGGTCAGTCAGACAGGTACGGTAAATCTGACAGATAAAATGGTCATCGAACGCTATTCACATGTAATGCATATTGTTTCCAATGTGACGGGACAGGTTCTCCCCGGAATGACGGCAATGGATGCACTCCGTGCGACCTTCCCGGCCGGTACCGTCAGCGGTGCACCGAAAGTACGTGCAATGGAAATTATTGACGAATTAGAGCCGGTTAAACGCGGCGTTTATGCTGGCGCCATTGGTTATTTGTCCTGGGCTGGAAATATGGATACAGCTATTGCTATCCGCACAGCCGTCATCAAAGACAAGCAACTGCATATCCAGGCGGGTGCCGGTATTGTCTATGATTCTGTTCCGGAAATGGAATGGGAAGAAACCATGAATAAAGCCCGCGCGATATTCAAAGCTGTTGCCATGGCTGAGGCAGGACTTGAGCCGCCAAAACCGACTGAATAAATAACAGGACACCCTATGCTGTTAATGATTGATAACTATGATTCGTTCACCTACAACCTGGTGCAGTATTTTGCTGAACTGGGTGCTGAGGTGGAGGTACAGCGTAACGATAAACTGACCATTAGCGACATAGAGACCCTTAACCCAGAGCTTATAGTGATCTCTCCCGGTCCTTGCACGCCAAATGAAGCGGGAATTTCATTAGATGTTATTCATCAATTTGCCGGAAAAAAACCGATTCTAGGTGTTTGTCTGGGCCATCAGGCAATTGGTCAGGCATTTGGTGGCAATGTGGTGCACGCACGCGAAATCATGCATGGCAAGACTTCCCCGGTGCATCACAACAATGTCGGTGTGTTTAAGGGATTGAATAATCCATTGCAGGCAACTCGTTACCACTCACTGGTCATTAAAAAAGAAACGCTGCCCGATTGTTTTGAGGTAACTGCCTGGACAGAAAACCCGGATGGCAGCATTGATGAAATTATGGGTGTCCGGCACAAAACCCTGCCAATCGAAGGCGTGCAGTTTCACCCTGAATCCATTTTGACTGAGCAAGGTCATCAATTATTAAAAAACTTTCTGGATGAACACCATGGCGGAGAATGAATTTACCATGCAGGCAGCCATCAAGCTGATCACCCAGCATCAGCATCTGTCTGAACAGCAAATGACGGCAGCGATGCGAATGATTATGACCGGTGAAGCAACAGACGCTCAGATCGGTGGCTTCTTAATTGGTTTGCAGATGAAAGGCGAAACCATTACCGAAATTGCGGCCGCAGCATCGGTAATGCGTGAATTAGCCACGCCAGTGCAGGTCACCGGTGAGCATATTATTGATACCTGTGGTACCGGCGGCGATGGTGCCAGCAGCTTTAATGTCTCCACCGCCAGTGCCTTTGTAGTGGCTGCGGCTGGCGGCAAAGTCGCAAAACATGGCAATCGTTCCGTCAGCAGCACTTCCGGCAGTGCTGATGTATTGGAAACAGCGGGTGTTAATCTGGAACTAACACCTGAACAGGTAGCCCACTGTGTAGAAACAACTGGTGTTGGCTTTATGTTTGCCCAACGTCATCATGGTGCAATGAAATATACCGTTGGTCCGCGCCGTGAAATGGGTGTCCGCACCATTTTTAATTTACTCGGTCCGCTAACCAACCCAGCCAAAGCCAAACATCAGGTAATGGGGGTATTTGACAAGAAATGGGTTGAACCTATCGCGCAGGTACTGCAAAAACTTGGCAGTAAACATGTGATGGTGGTGCATGCCGAAGATGGTATGGATGAAATCAGTATTGGCGCCGATACGTTTGTCGCCGAGCTTAAAAATGGTGAGATTTCCACCTACACTATCAAGCCCGAAGATTTTGTGATGCAGCGTGTTGATATCAGTCAGCTGACCGTCACCAATGCACAGCAAAGTCTCGATATTATTCAGCGTGTATTTGCCGGTGAACCTGGCCCAGCCAGAGATATCGTCGTGCTCAATGCCGGCGCTGCCATTTATACAGCAGATTTAGCTGACAACCTTGCTGAAGGCGTTCGTCAGGCAAAACACTTTATTGATAGTGGTATTGCTCAACAAAAACTAGATGCACTCATCACCTGCAGCCAACTTTAAAAGATCGTTTATGACTGATACACCCGATATTCTGAAAAAAATTCTGCAACGTAAACAACAGGAAATTGCCGAGCGCAGTAAACGTTTGCCTATTAATCTGTTACAGCAATTGGCTGAAAACGCTGAACCGGTACGCGGTTTTGTTGAGGCCATTGAACGTAAACTGGCTGCAGGACAAAGCGCCGTTATTGCTGAAGTTAAAAAGGCCTCACCGAGCAAAGGTGTGCTGCGGGAAGATTTTCGTCCTGCTGAAATTGCCTTGTCTTATGAAAACGGTGGCGCGGCCTGTTTATCAGTATTGACCGATCAGGATTTTTTCCAGGGACACGAAGACTATCTGAAACAGGCGCGAACGGCCTGTCAGTTACCGGTCATTCGTAAAGATTTTATTATCGATCCCTATCAGGTATTTGAGGCCAGAGCGATTGGGGCCGATTGCATATTGCTGATCGTTGCCGCTTTGGATGATGATCAACTGGAACAGTTAAGTCAGTTAGCGATTCAGCTTGATATGGATGTGCTGGTTGAAGTGCATAATGAAGAAGAGTTGCATCGTGCGTTGGTATTGAATCTGCCTCTGATAGGCATCAATAACCGTGATTTACATACTTTTGAAACGTCGCTGGAAACCACTATCAAGTTACTTAATTTCATTCCCGATGAAACAATAGTAATCACCGAAAGCGGTATCCTTGGGAAGGAAGATGTCACTTTCATGCGTGAGCACGGTGTAAATGGTTTCCTGGTTGGTGAAGCCTTTATGCGGGCAGATGAACCAGGTGAGGCGTTAGCCAACCTTTTTAATTGAGGCATTAACACCACGATGGTCTTCGTCAAACAATACCATCGTTTTACCATGCGCCCACAAGATGCCGCGTTCCTGTAATTCTTTTAATACCCGACCGACCATTTCCCGCGAACAGCCGACAATGCGACTGACTTCCTGACGGGTTATCTTGATTTGCCGACCCTGTTCGTGGCGCATTGCATCCGGCTGAGCGGCCAAATCACGCAAGGCTTCTTCTACCCGCCCGGAAACATCCATAAATGCCATATTAGTGGCTTTGCGAGTCGTGGTCAGCAAGCGTTTGGACATTTGTTCGCCCAACGTTTCCAACAGGTAGGGATAGCAACCTTTTAATTC
>DELT01000036.1 GCA_002354555.1 Methylophaga sp. UBA2689 | reverse complement strand
ATATCTTTGACCCAATCGATTGAGCGTTTGATTGGATTTTCGATAAAAGTTTCTTCTGGTGTGGCACAGGCAGCTGTTTCTGTCGGTTGTGTGCCACTGATAAACGGTATTTGTGTGGCATTCTCGCATAAACCATCGGCAAGTTTTCCGCTTAACGGATCAATCCAGAGCATTTCAATACCTTCAGGCATCGCCGGCTCGTAGGATTGTAATGGTTCCTGTGCAATATACCGCGTCCAGGCACGTAAGGCTCCACTGGAACCGGTGATCGGCATCGGACTATTATCATCCAGCCCCAGCCACACTACAGCGAGACGATTACCGGTAAACCCGGCAAACCAACTGTCACGCTGTTGATCTGATGTTCCGGTTTTGCCGGCAGTATTGATATTAATCGGCAACTGTTGATAAATACTACGGCCAGTGCCACTTCGGGTAACCTGCTGCAAATTGTATTGCAGCAAAAACATGGGTTTCTCATCAATACTTTGCTGCAATTGAAATGGATAGCTGGAAAGCGGTTCACCTGCACTGTCTGTGACAGTACGAATGGTGCGTGGTGGAATCTGAAACCCGGTTGCGGCAATCGTCTGATACATACTGGCAACTTCCAGTGTCGATAAACTCTGTGCACCTAATAATAACGATGGATAGGCATCCATAGGCCGATCAACCCCAAGACGTTGAAGGGTGTCGATCACTTTTTCTACCCCCAGTTCCATCCCCAGCTGCGCGGTCGACAGATTATAGGAATGCGTCAAAGCTTCATGCATAGGGACTATGCCATGGGTTTGGCCATCATAGTTTTTGGGGGACCAGGTTTGCTGGTTGGGTAATGTCAGGCTGAAAGGTGAATCGTCCAGTTCACTTATCAGGGTATACCCCTGCTCCAAAGCGGTAAGATAAACAGCAGGTTTTACCAGCGAACCAATTGGCCGACTGGCATCTAAGGCACGGTTGAACCCTTGGAAGCGGGTATTGCGATCACCTATCAATGCCAGTACTTCACCTGTTTGTGGATCAGTAACCACCATGCTGCCCTGAAGTTTAGCCAGACTTTCACCATAGGTTCTGCCTAAATCTTCAATGGTGCTGACCAGGGAAGCTTCTGCTTTATGCTGACTGATGGGATCCAGGCTGGTGAAAATCTTTAGACCCTCTGAGCCAAGATCTTCATCTTTATACTCGCGGCGTAATTGCCGTTTTACTAAATCAATATAGGCTGGATAAGCCTCTTTCATCGACCTACCTGATGGTACGACATCCAGTTCAGCCGTTGAGGCCAGCATGTATTCTTCATCAGTGATCGAACCTTGCTGATGCAAAACACTCAGCACCAGGTTGCGTCGCGTTTTGGCACGCTCTGGATTTCGCCGTGGATCGTAATATGATGGGCCTTTGACCAGACCAGCCAATAACGCCAATTGATGTAATTTGAGTTCCTGCATAGGCTGGGCAAAATAATGTGCCGCACCCAGGCCGAAGCCATGAATGGCACGATTGCCGGATTGGCCCAGATAGACCTCATTCAAATAGGCTTCGAGAATTTCGTCTTTGCTGTAGTGAAATTCGAGGAGCATCGCCATTGGCAATTCCAGCATTTTGCGTAGCAAAGTACGATCGGCAGTCAGATAAAAGTTCTTAATTAATTGCTGGGTTAAGGTGCTGCCACCTTGAACAAATGCCCCTGCACGAATATTGGCTAATGTTGCACGAGCAATGCCTTTAGGTGAAATACCAAAATGATCATAAAAATCCCGATCTTCAATCGCGATTAATGCATCAATAAATGCCTGCGGTGCTTCTTCAAGCTGAATTAAATCTCTATCTTCATTATTAAGTGGATAAATACCGCCGATTAAGGCGGGTTCAAGACGGATTAATGTGAGTGAATGCTGATCCGCTGAACGGATTTGACTTAAGTTGTCACCACTGAAATCTAAAATAAGTTGTCTGGCTGGTTCATGTTCGTCCGGGAAGTAAAAACCGCGAGTAGACAGCGTTGCCCGTGAAGCAGAAAAAGCGACTTGCCCTGGTGCGCTGACTTTATCAACAAACTGATAGCCCAACGCTTTTAGTTCAATTTTCAAATCATTGAGTGAAACGGGTGCGCCAACATATAACTCAAGTGGCCTGGCAAAGACTTTAGCGGGTAAAGCCCAGCGTTTTCCCTCAAACTGACTGCGGATTTGCTGATCCAGATACAGTGTTGCCCCCCCGAGCAAAAGCAGAATAATAAACAGCAACTTGAACAGTGTGCCTTTAGAAATGAAGGCTCTACGGTTTTTTTTAGAGCGAGGATTACGTCGCTGCTGGGATGGAGAGGGATTTTTTTTACTTACCATAACCTGAGGAGTGAAAGTAGAAAGAATGGCAGTCGAAATGTGTCAGGCAAACCTTAAAGACTTTAGTTTGGCTGGATATCGTCAATGTGCCGCTTATATTAGCAAAGTTTTTCAATAGTTACTTTAGGGCTTGTGTATCTTTCATATCCAGCACATAACTATCGATAAAACGAAAAGTTGCTGACATTTCTGCTTGCTTCTATACTTCGGCAAAACTCATTAAAACAGACAAGGAGGTCTAAAGTGTCAGAATTACATTATGACGTGATGCTTAGTGGAGAATTATTGGATGGATTCAATATTAATGAAGTGATACAAAATCTAGCGAGATTGCTAGCTTTAACAGAAAACGCTGTGAGCGAACTGTTCCAGCAGAAACATGCGATTGTGTTGAACGGGGTGGGTTACGAACAGGCTCAGCTACAACAGGAAAAGTTGCAGAGTGCTGGTGCCGAATCCTACTTGATAAGGCATGTTAGAAAAGAACCACGACTGTCGGTTATGGAACAGGCTACAAAAAGCGATGGTTTGGCCCCAACGCAGGATGCTGAAAAAACTGCTGAAATACAGCCTCGACAAAGGGCATTTTTTTTCAGTGGTCAAGGCGCTGAATATTTCCGGATTTGGATAGTCAACATCGTACTTACGATTATGACTTTGGGCATATATTCAGCCTGGGCCAAAGTCCGTAATAAACAGTACTTCTATGCAAATACTCAGCTTGATGGAGCAAGCTTTAATTATCAAGCCGTTCCATTACAGATTCTCAAAGGTCGACTAATAGCTTTTGCTTTTTTTGTGGTCTATATCGCTGCTACTTCACTTTTTCCGGCTACAGGCGCGATATTTGGTCTACTGTTTATCGTGTTATTTCCCTGGCTGGTCGTAAAATCACTGGCATTCAATGCCTTTTATAGTGAGTATCGCAATGTGCGGTTTGGATTTGATGGTCAATATAGTGAAGCATTCAAGGTTTATATTCTCTGGCCGATTCTCGGTTTAGTGACTTTTTCTCTGCTGATGCCCTATGCCATTTATAAACAGCAGTGTTTTCTGGTGAGAAATATGCGTTATGGTGATACGGCATTTGAGTTCGAACCTCAAGTCAGCGCTTACTATAAAATTGCTTTGGCGATGATTGGCATCGTTCTCCTAACGTCCTTTGGTGTATTTCTGCTGGCAACGCTTTTAAACCGGGAAGCAGTGGGAATTCTGACGATGGTGTTAACCGTGATGATGTATCTCACGCTGTTTGCATTTTTCACCGTAAAGACGACGAATTTACGGTTTAATCATGCCACACTTTCTTCTCATGCTTTTTCTGCTAACTACACCACACCATCTTATATGTGGTTGGTTTTGAGTAATACTGTGGCCATTGTGCTCACCTTAGGCTTGTTTATTCCATGGGCAAAAGTTCGGGTGGCGTCGTATAAGGCAGTTCATACTAAGATGCTGGTAGAGGGCGATTTGAATCAGTTTTCCAGCGCCGTCAGTCAACGTGTGGGGCCATTGGGTGAAGGTGTCAGTGATGTGTTTGATATGGATGTCGGTTTTTAACAATGCAACCGCTTTGGCAACGTGTGCGGATCGATGGCCTCTGGTATGAAGAAGGTGTTTCCAGACAGCGCGCTGCCTTTTTAAGACATATTTCCGAGCAGGATATTGAAGTTGTAGACAGGTCGGATGGTACTCAGTTGGCTTGCTGTTCACTGAATGACCTGAAAATTTCCTCGCGTTTGGGTAACACCAGCCGACAATTGTACTTTCAGCAGGGCCAGAAATTTGAAAGTCCTGATAATGAGACCATTGATAAACTGCTTATTGCCAAAGGTCATGGCTTTTCCCGATTCATTCATCTACTTGAAAGTCGCTGGCAACTGGTTTTCCTTGCGCTGATACTGTTTGTCGGTTTTGGCTACGCCATGATGCAGTATGGTGTGCCAGCTGCAGCAAAGAAAATGGCTTTTTGGTTACCCTCAACTATTTCTGATAAGGCGGCAAATCATACACTTCGTTTGTTGGATGAGACGGTTTTGTCCCCCTCAGAACTTTCTCAACAACAACAAGACATGCTTTTAGCAAACTTTCAGTCGTTAAGTAATCAACCCGATACACCGATAAATATCCAGTTTCGACATGGTGGTAATTTAGGTGCAAATGCCTTTGCCTTGCCGGATGGCACAATAGTGTTCACGGATGAGTTGGTGAAACTGGCAGAGCGACCTGAAGAGCTGATTGCGGTACTGCTGCACGAGATTGGACATGTGGCCCATCGGCACGGAACCCAGTCGGTGATGCAGAGTTCATTGCTGGTGGTGATGGCAATGGCTTTTATCGGTGACACATCAGGGATTGCTGAACTCTTTATGGGGATGCCTATTGTGATGATGCAGAATGCCTATTCAAGAGACTTTGAGCGCGAAGCAGATGGCTTTGCTTTGCGATATATGCACTCCAATCAGATAGCAGGCTTTCATTTGGCTGATCTATTAGACCGTATTGAACTCAATATCAGATGTCGTGCCTATTTTTCCTTACAAGCTGAAGATAACTTGCAATCATCCCTGTGTGAAACTCCAGGTGGTTTACAACAAGCTCAACAGAAAGGCTGGCTTATCAGGCAAGCAGCTGAGGGAATGGGTTGGCAAAGTTATCTTGATTCTCATCCTGATAATGCGGAGCGCAGAGCAATGTTGGTAAATGAAGTTGCTGAATAAGTTGTGCTGACTAAAACAAGTCCTGTGAATATATCGGTTTTGTCTCAATATACAAAAACCTAGCGAACATATTCTGGCGAATTGGCTTATTTCGCATTATCTAAATTGTCTGGTAATATGCTGAACTCCAAATTGGTTTCGTGTGGTTAAAGATCACCGAAATTGCCTAGAAACAGGAACTAAAGTGAGATCTTAATGGCTTTAGAGACACCCGTCTGTGACTTTGGCCAAGCGGCCATAGACTTTGCCCTGCCGGGCACAGATAACAAAATCTGGACACTGGAAGACTGTCGTGGTGAGAATGGCTTGTTAATCATGTTCATCTGTAATCATTGTCCTTATGTCAAAGCCATAATGGATAGACTGATCCGTGATACCAACGAACTCAAACAGTTGGGCATCAATTCTGTGGCAATTTCTGCCAATGATGTCGCTGATTACCCAGAAGACTCTTTTGACAACATGAAAACTGTTGCCGAACAAAACGGGTTTTCTTTTCCTTATCTGTATGACGAAAGCCAAGAGGTTGCTCAAGCCTATGGCGCGGTATGTACTCCTGATTTTTTTGGTTACAACAAAGAATTGAAGTTGCAATACCGTGGTCGCCTTGATGCCAGCCGCAAAGAAGCCGCTCCAGCGGACGTACGCCGTGACTTATTTGAAGCGATGAAGCAAGTTGCTGAAACAGGTCATGGTCCAGAACAACAGATACCCAGTATGGGCTGCTCCATCAAATGGCGGGCAGCTTAATTTTTTTTAATAGGAGAACGTAGATAATGGCTACACGTAGACATTTAGCAAATGCAATCCGTGCGTTAAGTATGGATGCAGTGCAAAAAGCGAATTCCGGCCATCCGGGTGCCCCTATGGGTATGGCGGATATCGCTGAAGTACTGTGGAATGACCACATGAAACACAACCCGAACAACCCGAAATGGGCTGATCGTGACCGTTTCATTTTGTCTAACGGCCACGGCTCTATGCTGATTTACTCATTGCTACATTTGAGTGGCTATGATTTGCCGATGGATTCCCTGAGAACATTCCGTCAACTGCATTCACAATGTGCAGGTCACCCTGAATACGGTTATGCACCAGGCATAGAAACAACAACTGGTCCATTAGGCCAAGGTATTACCAACGGTGTTGGTTTTGCGATGGCTGAAAAATTAATGGCTGACCAGTTCAACAAACCTGGTCATGACATCGTTAACCACCACACCTATGTGTTTATGGGCGATGGCTGTTTAATGGAAGGTGTTTCTCATGAAGCATGCGCATTAGCCGGTACCTGGGGCCTGGGCAACCTGGTCGCATTCTGGGATGACAACAATATCTCTATCGACGGTCACATTGATGGCTGGTACACCGATGACACTGTTAAGCGTTTTGAAGCTTACGGCTGGCATGTTCAGTCTGTCGATGGTCATGATGCTGATGCAATCAATAAAGCTATTGCAGAAGCGAAGAAAGTCACTGATAAACCATCATTGATCTGCTGCAAAACCATCATTGGTTACGGTTCACCAAACAAATGTTCAAGCCATGATTGCCATGGTGCAGCATTGGGTGAAGAAGAAGTTGAATTGACCCGTAAGCAACTGGGTTGGGAATACGAGCCATTTGTTATTCCAGAAGATGTTTATGAAGGTTGGAATGCAAAAGATAAAGGCGATGCTGCAGAAGCAGCATGGAACGAAAAATTTGCAGCCTATGAGAAAGAATATCCAGAATTAGCGGCAGAGTTCAAACGTCGTATGGCAGGTGAGTTGCCAGCTAACTGGAAAGAAGCGACTGACAAAATGATCGCTGAGATCAACGAAGATGCACCAAGTGTTGCCTCTCGTAAAGCCTCTCAAATGGTGATCACTGAGCTAGCACCTGTATTGCCTGAATTCTTAGGTGGTAGTGCTGACTTGACTGGTTCTAACCTGACAAGTGCCCCAAGCTTCAAACACGTTTCTGGTAAAGAGCCAGGTAACTACATCTCATACGGTGTGCGTGAATTCGGTATGTTTGCGATCATGAACGGTATGGCATTGCACGGCGGTTTGATTCCATTCGGTGGTACGTTCCACATGTTCTCTGACTATGCGAAGTCTGCCTTGCGTATGGCTGCGCTGATGAAGATCCGTACCATTGCTGTTCTGACCCATGATTCTATCGGTCAGGGTGAAGATGGTCCGACTCACCAACCAATCGAAAACACAGCCGGTCTGCGTTACATTCCGAATATGGATGTATGGCGTCCGTCTGATGCAACTGAAGTTGCTGTTGCCTGGACAGCTGCTGTTGAACGTATGGATGGTCCTTCAAGTCTGGTATTCAGCCGTCAGGGTATCCCTGGTCGGAAACACGACACAGCTGATTTCGAAGCAATCCGTAAAGGTGCTTACGTACTGTCTGAAGCAGAAGGTGGCAAAGCTGACGTGATTATCATCGCGACAGGTTCTGAAGTTGATTTGGCTGTTAAAGCACAAGAAGAATTGAAAGCAGATGGTGTTAAAGCACGCATCGTTTCAATGCCTTCAACCAACGTCTTTGATCGTCAGGATCAGGCTTATAAACACAGCATCCTGACACCTGGTGTCAAACGTGTTTCTGTTGAAGCCGGTGTAACTGACTTCTGGCGTAAATACGTAGGTCTGGAAGGTGGCACTGTTGGTATCGATACCTTCGGTGAATCTGCTCCAGGCGGTGTTTTGATGAAACACTTCGGCTTTACTGTCGAAAACGTTGTAAAAACTGTTAAATCAGTTCTGTAATAAAGAGCTGTTTTTAGCGAGCTAAAAAGGAAATGGCCAGTAGATATTCATATTCATCTACTGGCCATTTTTCTATATAACTTAAACAGACCCTAGATTGTCTGAAAACTGTGGTTTTTATTAAGATTCCAGTTCTGAGACATAATATCAAACCGATTCAGAGGAAACAGAATGACTATCAAGGTGGGTATTAATGGTTTTGGCCGTATCGGCCGTATGGCATTTCGTGCTGCAGCAAAAGATTTCCCTGAGATTGAAGTCGTGGCAATCAACGATTTACTTGATCCCGATTATCTGGCGTATATGCTCAAATATGATTCTGTGCATGGCCGCTTTGACGGTGATGTTGAGGTTAAAGACGGACATCTGGTTGTTGATGGTAAAACCATTCGGGTTACCGCTGAACGCAACCCTGCTGATTTGAAATGGTATGAAGTTGGCGCGGATTTAATTATTGAATGCACCGGCTTTTTCCTGACGGAAGATTCCTGTCAGGCACATATTGATGCCGGTGCCAAAAAAGTGGTGCAATCTGCACCTTCCAAAGATCACACGCCAATGTTTGTTTATGGTGTGAACCATGACACTTATGCCGGTCAGGCAATTGTTTCAGCAGCCTCGTGTACCACCAATGCTCTGGCACCGGTTGCCAAGGTCCTGCATGACAGTTTTGGTATTAAGCGTGGTTTGATGACAACAGTGCATGCAGCCACGGCAACGCAAAAAACAGTTGATGGCCCATCAATGAAAGACTGGCGTGGTGGACGCGGTATTCTGGAAAATATCATTCCTTCTTCTACCGGTGCCGCAAAAGCAGTAGGCAAGGTGCTGCCGGAATTAAATGGCAAATTGACCGGGATGGCTTTTCGCGTGCCAACTTCCGATGTTTCCGTGGTCGATTTAACCGTTGAATTAAATAACGATGCCAGCTATGAATCGATTTGCGCAGCAATGAAAACTGCCGCTGACGGTGAGTTGAAAGGTGTTTTAGGTTACACCGAAGAAAATGTGGTCTCCACAGATTTCCGTGGCCATACCGCACCTTCAAATTTTGATGCAGGTGCAGGTATTGCACTTGATGGCACCTTCGTAAAAGTCGTTGCCTGGTATGACAATGAATATGGTTATACCTGCAATATGATGCGTTTGGTTGAGCATGTGGCTCGTTAATTTATTTTAGCCATTCAACAATTAATTCAAGGCCTCCTGTCAAGGAGGCCTTTTTTTATGTATGTTGAAGGCTATAATCAGAACTGTTTCACAAAATTTACACAAGAGGGCAATACCTTATGTCAGTAATTAAAATGGCCGATTTGGACTTGGCTGGAAAACGTGTATTGATCCGACAAGATTTGAATGTTCCACTCAAATCAGGTGTTGTCGCAGATGGCACGCGCATCCATGCTTCTTTAGCGACCATAAATCTGGCATTAGAGAAAGGTGCCAAGGTTATGATTATGTCTCATCTCGGACGACCGACTGAGGGAGAATATGAACATAAATATTCATTAGCACCGGTTGCCAATTATCTCTCGGCCCTCTTGGAAAAACCGGTACGTCTGGAACAGAACTGGCTGGAGCCCGATTTTATTCCAGTCGAAGTGGGTGAGGTTGTTTTGTGCGAAAACGTACGATTCAACATTGGTGAAAAAGCCAATAATGATGATCTGGCAAAACGTATGGCTCATATGTGTGATGTGTTTGTTATGGATGCATTTGGCACCGCCCATCGTGCTCAGGCTTCAACACACGGTATTGCCAAATATGCCACTGTAGCCTGTGCCGGGCCTTTATTATCTGCGGAACTGGAAGCATTATCCAAAGCGCTGGATAATCCTGCCAGGCCAATGGTCGCTATCGTAGGCGGATCAAAAGTGTCTACCAAACTTACCGTGTTGGAAACCCTCTCGAAAAAAGTGGACCAATTGATTGTGGGTGGTGGCATTGCCAATACGTTTATTGCGGCAGCTGGTCATAATGTAGGTAAATCACTTTATGAGCCGGATTTAATCGATACCTGTAAAAAGCTTTCAGCAGAAGCTGTCAGTCGTGGTGGCAATATTCCAGTCCCCAAAGATGTGGTCTGCGGTAAACATTTTGCCGAAAATGCGGAAGCGGAATTAAAAGCGGTAGATAAAGTAACGGATGACGACATGATTTTTGATATTGGTCCAAAATCCGCAGCGGAGCTGGTTGAAATTATTAAACAAGCTGGTACGGTTGTATGGAATGGACCGCTAGGTGTTTTTGAGTTCAGCCAATTTGGTGAAGGCACCAAAGAAATAGCGATGGCAATAGCGGAATCAGATGCTTTCTCGATTGCTGGTGGCGGAGATACGCTGGCTGCAGTGTCTAAATACAAAATTTGTGATGATGTTTCTTATATTTCTACCGGTGGTGGTGCTTTTCTGGAATTCCTTGAAGGCAAGAAGTTACCTGCAGTGGAAATCCTTGAGCAACGTGCCCGCGAGTAAATTAATGAGAGAGTAATTATGGCTGCCCGTCGAAGAACGAAAATTGTTGCTACCCTGGGGCCTGCGACAAAAGATCATGTCGTTCTTGACGCGATGATATCGGCAGGCATGGATGTTGTACGGCTCAATTTCTCTCATGGTTCATCACAATCACATATTGATATGGCTGACAGGGTTCGTAACCGTGCCAGCGACTTTGGACGTCAGGTCGGTGTATTAGTTGATCTGCAGGGGCCAAAAATTCGCATCTCTCGGTTCAAAAATGGTGGTGTGAAACTTGTTGAAAATGAGGCTTTTATTCTGGATGCGGCCCTGGCCGAAAATGAAGGTGATGGCTCTAAGGTAGGCGTCGACTATAAATCACTTCCCCATGATGTAAAACGCGGTGACACGTTGTTATTGGATGATGGCCGCATTGTCTTGTGGGTTGAATCGGTTGTCGATCAAAAGATCCACTGCCGCGTTACTGTGGGAGGGATGCTTACCGACAATAAAGGTATTAATCGGCAGGGAGGTGGATTATCTGCTTCAGCCCTGACTGCTAAAGATATGGCCGATATAAAAACCGCTGCTGAAATGCAGGCTGATTACCTCGCCGTTTCTTTCCCAAGAAGTGCTGAAGATATTCATCTGGCCCGTCGCCTGTTGCGTGAAGCTGGTGGCTATGGCGGTATTATTGCCAAAATTGAACGTGCTGAAGCGCTGGATGATATCGATGCCATTATTGAAGCCTCGGAAGGCATTATGGTTGCTCGAGGTGATTTAGGTGTGGAAATGGGGGATGCTGCATTACCGCCGATTCAAAAACAACTAATTGCCAAAGCCAGACGCATGAATCGATTAACTATCACTGCGACGCAAATGATGGAATCGATGATTGAAAGTCCCATTCCAACCCGTGCCGAGGTGTTTGATGTGGCCAACGCTGTGCTGGATGGAACGGATGCGGTGATGCTTTCGGGAGAAACTGCAGTGGGACATTATCCCGTTAAAGTCATTGAGGCCATGGACCGTATTTGTCTGCAGGCGGAACAGCAACGTGAAATACGTGTTTCACGTCATCGCATGGATTCAAAATTCGAACGAATTGATGAAGCTATTGCGATGGCGGCGATGTATACCGCGAATCATCTGGATGTTAAAGCTATTGCAACGATGACAGAATCCGGAGCAACGCCCTTGTGGATGTCACGCATTAGTTCTGGAATTCCAATTTTCGCATTAACTCCTCATGTTGCCACCGGGCGGCGGGTTACGCTATACCGGGGTGTCTATCCGGTAAGTTTTGTAGTTGAGCATACTGACCATGCGACCTTGAACAAGGAGGCCATAGAAGAATTACAGCGTCGAGGTGTTGTCAAAGAGGGTGATATAGTAATCATCACCAAGGGTGACCTCGAAGTTCAGGGTAGCACCAGTGCAATGAAAATTGTCAAAGTTGGAACGTTGGTCGAACCACGTCCATCAGGTAGCAGTTGTGAATAAATATGAATGGTTGGAGGTTAGCTAATGGCACTTGTTTCTATGCGACAGTTACTGGATTATGCAGCAGAGCATCAATTTGCCATCCCTGCATTTAATGTCAGTAATATGGAACAGGTGCATGCCATTATGCAGGCCGCTGATGCCGTCGACAGTCCAGTAATTATGCAAGGCAGTGCCGGAGCACGTGATTACGCTGGCGAGCCCTTTCTACGGCATTTGATTTTGGCCGCGATTGAAGCCTATCCGCACATCCCCTTGGTGATGCATCAGGATCATGGTGCCAATCCGTCAATTTGTGCACGTTCTATTCAATCCGGATTCAGCTCGGTGATGATGGACGGCTCTCTGCTGGAAGATATGAAAACCCCGTCAGATTTTGACTACAACGTAAACGTGACCAGTAAGGTCAGTGAAATGGCCCATGCCTGTGGTGTTTCAGTCGAAGGTGAACTTGGTTGCCTGGGATCACTGGAGACCGGCATGATGGGCGAGGAAGATGGTCATGGTGCTGATGGTAAATTAGATCATAGTCAGTTATTAACTGATCCTGATGAAGCCGTTGAGTTTGTCAGGCAGACCCAGGTTGATGCGTTGGCTGTTGCTATAGGTACTAGTCATGGCGCTTATAAATTTACTCAGCCACCCACCGGCGAAGTTTTGGCAATCAGTCATTTGAAGACCTTGCAACAACGATTGCCTAACACCCATTTTGTGATGCATGGCTCCAGTTCTGTTCCGCAGGATTGGCTGGAAATTATTAATACCCATGGTGGAAATATCGGCCAGACCTATGGTGTTCCCGTGGAAGAAATTGTTGAAGGTATAAAATACGGTGTGCGTAAGGTAAATATTGATACTGATTTACGAATGGCTTCGACCGGTTCTATCCGCCAGTTTTTGACCGATGAAAAAAATGCAGCAGTGTTTGACCCGCGTAAATTTTATAAAGAAGCGACCAAAGCGATGCAGGCAATCTGTCAGGCACGTTATGAAGCGTTTGGCAGTGCTGGCCATGCCAGTAAAATCAAACCTATTTCATTACATGACATGGTCGAACGTTATCGTAGTGGAGAGCTTACCCCTAAGTTAAATTAATGTTGATTTGCTAGGGCTTGTTGAGCTTTCAAAGTCACCTCTGAAAGAGCAACAGACCCGATGAGGGAATTGATCTTGCATAGTCTTCCTGGTGGTTATGAAAGATAAACAGGCCACCTGAATACATTCGCTGCCAGTCTTTGCCGTGATTCAGGTAAAATAACTCACTTGCTAATAACAGGGCACATCTCGTGTTACAACTATTTGCTATCGCTGTAGGTGGCGCAGTTGGCGCTATATTGCGTTTTGCCATGTCTAACGGGGTTTATAAATTATTCGGTCGTGACTTTCCCTATGGCACGTTAGCAGTGAATGTCCTGGGTTCGTTGCTTATCGGGGTACTCTTTATTCTGCTGATTGAAAAACTGGCCGTTGCAGCAGAATGGCGTGCCGGCTTGCTGGTTGGATTACTCGGTGCTTTTACCACGTTTTCAACCTTTTCCCTGGAAACGTTTACGTTGATGGAAAATGGCGCTTTTATCAAAGCAGGATTAAATGTGTTTTTAAGCGTTGTATTATGTCTGGCGGCCACCTGGTTGGGCATTAGCCTTGGAAGACAACTATGAATCTGACATTGGTAAGAATTTATTTAACTGATGGTCGACATGAAGTACGGCAAGTCATTAAGTGGCTTGAGCAGAATAAAATTCGCTTTACCGTATTTCGTGGCATTGCTGGTCTGGGATCAGACGGGTTAGTTCACAAAGCTTCGTTATTGGATCTTTCTTCGGATCTGCCAATGGTTATAGAACTTTTTGATAAACCGGAACAAATAAACGATATCATCAACACAATAAAAACACTGGTTGAGGCTGATCATATTGTCAGCTGGCCAGTTCAAAGCGGAATTTAACATGTTAGACCTCAAATTATTACGTACCGAACCCCAGGAAGTTGCAAAAGGTTTGGCTCGTCGTGGCTTTCAGCTTGACGTTGGATTGCTGGAAACCCTGGAAGCAGAACGTCGTCAGGCACAGCTTGATGCGCAGACATTGCAAACCGAGCGCAATGCTCGTTCCAAAATGATAGGTAAGGCAAAAGCTTCCGGTGAGGATATTGCGCCATTACTGGCCGAAATTGATGATTTAGGCGATCAGCATAAAGCTGCCGAGACCAGATTAGCTAAAGTTCTGGAACAGCTTAATGAGCTGGCAATGGGGATACCTAATATTCCGCAGGCTGATGTGCCAGCCGGTAAAGATGAAGCCGACAATGTAGAAGTCTCTCGTTGGGGTACGCCGCGTCAATTTGATTTTGAACCGAAAGATCATGTCGATCTGGGCGCCGGTCTGCAACAGATGGATTTTGAAACGGCGGCTAAAATCACGGGTGCGCGATTTGTAACATTAACCGGTCAACTGGCCCGTCTGCAAAGGGCATTAATCCAGTTGATGCTGGATACCCATATTACTGAGCATAACTATACTGAAACTTACGTGCCTTATCTGGTCAACGCTGATTCATTACGCGGTACCGGACAATTGCCAAAGTTTGCCGAAGATTTGTTTGCCGTTGATGATGTTCAGCTCTATCTTATTCCAACCGCCGAAGTCCCAGTAACCAATATCGTGCGTGACAGTATTGTTGATGCCGCTCAATTGCCATTGAAGTTTGTCGCACATACTCCGTGTTTTCGTAGTGAAGCCGGTTCGCATGGGCGGGATGTGCGTGGTTTGATTCGTCAGCATCAATTCGAAAAAGTCGAACTGGTACAAATCGTTGCACCGGAAGCCTCGGCTGAAGCGCATGAGCAATTGACCGGACAAGCTGAAAAAATTCTGCAAATGCTGGATTTACCCTACCGTAAGATGCTGCTTTGCACAGGGGATATGGGCTTTGCATCTACTAAAACCTATGATTTGGAAGTCTGGTTACCCAGCCAGAATACCTATCGTGAAATCTCATCTTGCAGTAACTTTGGTGATTTTCAGGCGCGGCGTATGCAAGCGCGCTGGCGTAATCCTGAGACCGGTAAACCAGAATTGGTCCATACGCTCAACGGTTCAGGGCTGGCTGTAGGTCGGACCTTATTGGCTATTTTGGAAAATCATCAAAAGGCCGATGGTAGCGTCATTATTCCCGAGCCACTTCGTGCCTATATGGGCGGTGTAGATAAAATTCATGGGTGACGAGTTTAGTCTGATCCAGAAGATCATTATCTGGACATTACCGGTTCTATTTGCGATTACCGTACATGAAGTCGCTCATGGTTGGGCTGCGTTAAAACTGGGTGATAAAACTGCCCAGATGATGGGGCGTCTGACACTCAATCCAATTAAGCATATTGATCCACTTGGTACTATTCTTGTCCCGGGTTTGTTGCTTATGTTTACCGGATTTATGTTTGGCTGGGCCAAACCGGTTCCGGTAACTTTCCAGAATTTGCGCAATCCCAAAAAAGATATGGCCTGGGTGGCTTTGGCTGGACCCGGTGCAAATCTGGTAATGGGTTTTTTATGGGCCATGGTTGCCAAGCTAGGCTTGGTGTTGGCGGTGAATGACGTATTGATTTCCGGACCGATGATTTACATGGGGGTAGCGGGTGTATTAGTGAATGGCATGTTGATGTTATTAAATCTGTTACCTTTGCCTCCACTGGATGGCGGCAGAGTATTAGTCAGCATTTTGCCGCCTCACCTGGCCTGGCGAGTAGAAAAAGTTGAACCTTACGGCTTTTTTATCTTGCTGGCGCTACTCTATTTTGGCATCGTTATGATGATTTTATGGCCTTTGATGCAGGCTTATATGGGATTGCTGGCATTTATTTTTGATATGCCAATGCAAGTATTCTTTATTTTATAAAACACTGAATTGAGCAAGCTCATCAGGAGATTATTTTGGACACGGTAGCGTATCAGTCACGTCGTATTGTTTCAGGCATGCGCCCGACAGGGCAATTGCACTTGGGGCATTATCATGGTGTGCTGAAAAATTGGATTAAATTACAACACGAATTTGATTGCTTCTTTTTCGTCGCCGATTGGCATGCATTGACGACTCACTATGAAGATAGTCGGGTGATTGAAGACAGTGTCTGGGAAATGGTCATTGATTGGCTGGCGGCCGGAATTGAGCCATCATCCGCTTCATTGTTTCTGCAATCTCGTGTGCCAGAGCATGCTGAGCTGCATTTATTATTATCGATGATCACGCCATTATCCTGGCTGGAACGTGTACCAACCTACAAAGATCAGCAGGAAAAGCTTAAAGAAAAAGATTTATCAACCTATGGCTTTTTAGGTTATCCACTACTGCAAAGTGCTGATATTTTGATTTATCGGGCGGGTCAGGTACCGGTTGGTGAAGATCAGGTGGTGCACGTTGAGTTAACGCGTGAAATTGCTCGTCGTTTTAATCATATTTATGGACGTGAAGCGGATTTTGAAGAAAAGGCTGAAGCTGCCGTAAAGAAAATGGGTAAGAAAAACGCCAAGTTATATAACCATTTGCGTAAAGCTTATCAGGAGCAGGGTGATGCAGAAGCATTGCAGACCGCTCGTGAACTCTTAAAAAATCAACAAAGTCTGGCGCTTGGAGATATGGAGCGTTTGTTTGGTTTTCTGGAAGGTGGCGGTAAAGTCATCCTGCCCGAACCAAAAGCGCTGCTGACACCAGCCCCTAAAATGCCAGGATTGGATGGACAGAAAATGTCCAAATCCTATGGCAATACCATTTCATTGCGTGAATCAGATCAATCTGTCGCCGAAAAAATTAAGCGCATGCCAACCGATCCAAACCGTGTACGCCGCACCGATCCGGGGGAACCCGATAAATGTCCGGTTTGGCAATTACATGAAGTCTATTCAGATGAAGGTCAGAAAAAATGGGTTCAGGAAGGTTGCCGCTCTGCTGCAATCGGCTGCCTTGATTGTAAAGGCCCACTAATCGATTCGGTAATTGCCGAACTCAAACCTATCCGTGAACGGGCAGACGATTTCAGCAGACATCCAGAAGATGTACGACGTATTATTGATGATGGCAGTGCTGCAGCAAGAGAAGTAGCTCAGGAAACATTGAGCGAAGTTCGAGCTGCGATGGGTCTGGCTTATAAATAGTCAACAGGGTTAATTTATCTTTAATAGCCATCGCTGTTGTGACTGAACATGATCCAAACAAGGTGAGAGAAGAGAGGTTTGTGAGATACATTCATGTATTTCACGCCCTATGAGGCTTGCGCTCAAAAACACTCCCGGCGTTTTTGTAGTGGCTCTCAATAAACGATTAGCAAATTAGACCGGTGCGCGCCTCCCTAGCCGCGCAGTATATCGTCCATCCGTGGACATAAGTGGCACATTTTCAGTCACAACCCATAGGGCTGGGACGAGATTTGTCTACATCTGCCTTAGAAATGACTCATGTAGAATTATTACATTTCATCATTTCCGCCTTGTTATAAACAACTCTCGTCTCCAGCAGTTTGGTGATGAAAAATAAACTGGCCCAAGGAAAAATTATTATGGCTGAAAGAATACAAAAAGTACTGGCGCGTGCCGGCTATGGCTCACGTCGTTTGATTGAGAGCTGGATCAAGGATGGCAAATTACTGGTAAACGGCGTACCAGCAACGCTGGGTGATCAGATTACTGAGAAGGATAGAGTTACCCTTGAAGGTCGACCTTTATCATCCAAGCGAATCTGGCAACAAAGCATGCCGCAGGTTTTGCTGTATCACAAACCAGTGGGTGAAGTGTGTACTCGCAGTGATCCGGAAGGCCGCAGGACCATATACCAATCTTTACCTGTACCGGAAGAAGGCCGCTGGGTCAGTGTGGGACGACTGGATTTGAATACCAGTGGTTTAATCATCCTGACCACGGATGGTGAACTGGCTAATCAGTTAATGCATCCATCCAATGAAATGGATCGTGAGTATGCAGTGCGTGTCCTGGGTGAAGTCACTTCAGAGATGATGCAAACCTTACGCGATGGTGTTGAACTGGAAGATGGCAAAGCCCATTTTTCAGATATTCAACCAGGTGGTGGTGAAGGCGCAAACAGCTGGTTTCATGTGGTAATTCAGGAAGGCCGTAACCGTGAAGTCCGACGCCTGTGGGAAAGCCAGGGCGTGCAGGTAAGCCGTTTGGTTCGTCTGCGTTATGGTCCGGTCATAATGCCAAATAAACTCAAACCTGGCCGTTGGATGATGCTGGAAGGCAAAGAGTTGGAATACTTATACGAAGAAGCGGGTTTAAAAACAAAAACCACTAAACGCGGTAATGTGGAAAAAGCGCCGGCAGTCAAAGATGTGGAAGTAGAAAAAGCACCAAAATCCAAATGGCCAGATAAACCGGCAAAAGCGGCAAAAAAGGCTGCACCCAGATCCAGAAAAGCTGATGATCAACCGGCTAAACGAGGCCCACGGATTCGTGGACGCAATGACCGTTAAAATATCTCGCGGGATGAAATAACCTGATTACGACCAGCAAACTTTGCCTGATATAAAGCCTCATCTGCTTTAAGAAACAAGCTATCGGCTGATTCGCCGACACACAAGTCTGCCAGACCAATGCTGACTGAAATGGGAAATTTCTGTTCGGTATTGGTCTGGTTTAACTCATTAATCGCCATGCGTAATCTTTCTGCAGCCTGCAAAGCAGCTTCATGATTGCTATGGCTGAGTACTATTGCAAACTCTTCACCACCAATTCGAAATAGTGCATCACTGCGACGTAAACTGGACAGTAAGGTGTCTGCTACCCGACATAACGTATCATCACCGACCTGATGTCCAAAGCTGTCATTAATCTTCTTGAAATAATCAATATCCACTACCATCAGCGAAAGCGGCAGTTTTAGTCGGTGAGCTAAATCAATTTCACGCTCAATGGTATTTTTATAAGCCTGCCGGTTAGGAAGCTGCGTTAACATATCCGTTAATGCAGCATCTAACGCCCGAGCGTATTGCAGACTGTTTCTCAGTGGGTAAACCAGTTTGCATAATAAATCCTCTACCAGATTAATTTCGCTATCAGAAAAGCGATATGCACGACTAACCGTCAACTGACCAAGATACTCATGATCAATTTCAAGCTGGTAATTACATTTATGATGACGCTTAGCGCCCAACCTGAACTCAAATTTATTATCTGGATGAGTAAACTGAAGACCACTGTGGGCAAGTAATGGTTTGATTTGCTCGTCAAATAATCTGAGGATCTGTCTGGTATCCAGTGAAGTTTGCAGAATTAAAGGGAGTTTTGCCAATGCATCTTCGCGTTCGACTGATATAGCAGGCGCTTGTATAACTGAAACGGTATTCTGTTCCAGGCGACGCAAATTTGTAGTGTCTGAAGGCAGTGAATGAATCATGAGCACGCTCGTAAATAAGATAATTTACATTAACCATGCTAAATATGTGCCATAGCTAAATATATCAATAAATACAGCGTGTTACAGCGTTATGCCAAAACTTTGACGGGCAACTCCATCTGCGCATTTACACATTGACCATGTAAATGGCCGCTTTGCTCACTGGCGAGATAAAGATATGCCGGTATGACTGCGCTTGGTTCGGGGAGGTGTTGAGGATCTGCTGCTGGATAAACCCGCGCATGTAATTTGGTTTTTACTTGGCCAGGTTCAATGCAATTCACCCTGACTTTCGCGGCAGCTTCCATTTCCAGGGCTAACTGGTGGCAGAAACATTCAATAGCCGCTTTACTCAATCCATACGCACCACGATAAGCCTTATCATGCTGACTGTCGGTAGTAAAAATAATAAAACTTTGCTGTTCAGTATTTTGTAAAAGGGGAAGGCAGGCATGCGTCAGTAAAAAGGCGGCCGTCAGATTAACTTGAAGTGTTTCTGCCCATTGCTTGATGTCTTGATTGGCGATAGGAGCCAATTGTCCAACATCTGCAGCGCAATGCACTAATCCATCTAGTCGACCGAAAGTCTCCTTGATGGTCTGTGCGAGTTGCTGGTAGTCATCCGCTACCGCACCTTTAAAATCTACGGGAAATATTGCTGGCTCAATGCCGCTTTCCTGCAGAATCACATCATACAATTTTTCCAGTTGGGCAATATTTTTGTCTAGCAGAATAATCGTCGCCCCATGTCTTGCATAGGCTAATGCGACTTCGCTACCGATGCCGCCAAGGGCACCGGTAACAAGCACAACTTTTCCGCTGAGTATGGACTGCTCAGCTTCTGACAACATATAGATCTTTATTCAGATTTGGGAACAATACGTCCGTAGGTAACTTTACCATCAAGTAATTGTGCAATGATGGTAGCGTCATCATTATGCCACTCAAGCGTTTCCATATTCATTTGGTCTAATGTTCTTTCCTGAGCAATATCAGGTTCGCCGTAAGTTGAGATAAGTTCGTCTCTGGTCATTCCAGCTTGGATACCGTCTTCGCTACCTTCGGAGGTTGCTTCTGTCGCTTCAGGTGCAGATTCAACAGTGGCAGGAGCCGATGTCTCTGTTTCGCTGCTATCGGTAACAGCAGTATCGCTTTCATCACTACAGGCGATCAGGGCCAGACTCAGAAAAAGACCGGTAAAAATTAAACGCATACGATTTAACATGACATCCCCTCTTTAGGTTTAATGAACTAATCTTCGAGTATAACAAGCAATCGCAAGGATATCGACATGTTGTTAGGAGAATTTTCCCGCTAGAATATTTTCAGCAGCCCGATAGCCATTTTTAACGGCACTTTCCAGAGTTGCTGGATAGGGATTTTCAGCGTAATCACCTGCGATCCAAAGGCCTTCAATGGTTGTTTTACAGCTTGGCCTCTGGTTGTTTTCAATCACTCCACAACAAAATGTAGCTCTTTTCTCTCGGATAACATGTGCGGTGTGATAGTTAGCCGGTAATTCCGGTAAAAGCTCTGTTAACGCTGAAACAACCTGATCAGTCAGTTGCTGTTTAGTCAGTGATTCATGTTCTCCTGGACCGCTGATAACGACAGCAATTAATCCCGGAGACTGATCTGAGCGGTCAAATACCCATTGAGGTAAGGAATTGCTCAAACCAATAATAGGAGCATTGAGCCGGAAGTACGGTGAATACTGCAGGTAGATGGTGCTTATTGGATATTCAGAAACGGGTGCAAGATTTAGCTGCACCCCTAAAAATTTATAGAGAACACTGGGGGATATGGCGACAATAATATTATCTGCAGCAATATATTCTTTGTTGCCGGTAATAACCCCGGCTACTTTACCAGCCTCGATAACAATTTTTTCAATACGACTTTGTAACCTAACTTCACCACCATACTCTGTAATGAAACCTCTCGCAGGTTCAGGCAGAACATTACCCAGCGACTTTTTCGGAATCAGCAAATCAGCTGATTTTCTTTTTGCAGTAAGGCTATCCCGGAGAGTTGCAGCAAAAACACTGGCTGAAGCCTGTTCTATCGGTGTGTTTAAAATGGCCAGACATAGTGGAATCCATAACTGCGTGATAAGTCTTGTCGATTGACCTGTCTGACGGCACCACTGTTCTACAGTAATGTTATCTGTAAAAGAAGGAACGTTAAGTTGACGTGCTAATCGTAAAAAAAGCCGTAATTCTTGCCAGCCCAGACTGGAATAAAGCCTGGGTAAAATAGCAATTTGCCAGGGTAAAAGGGGATGTGCAGATAAATGTAATGGGGGGTACTTAGGATCAAGAATGTTTAGATCCAATGTTTTCCGCTGAAAAACGCTGTTTTCTTCAATACCGATTCGTTTAAGCAGATCGAGCATGTTTTGGTATGCACCAATCATCAGATGCTGACCATTATCTATTTCGATATCTTGCCATTTGACGGTACGGGCCCGCCCGCCAAGTTGTTTTGCTGCTTCGAACAGAATGGGCTTTTGCCCAGCTTCGGCTAGACGGACCGTTGCTGCAAGTCCACTCCATCCACCACCAATAATGAGGGGTTGCATATTATGAGTGGTTTTTGGCGAGCTTTTTTTCACGTCGGTAAGTGCACCAGGCCAGCCATAGTTTACGAATCGGGGTAAGCGAGACTCGTTGTTTCATTACTTGGAAATTATCAATAGCAATTTCCTGCAAAGTAGTACGATAAATTTCAGCCATAATCAGCGCGGTGCATTGATGATAACGATCTTGTGGGGGAAGCAGCTGCATCGCTTCCTGATAAAACTGCTCAGCACGCTGTGTCTGGAACTCCAGTAATTTTGTCAGCGCTTCGGTTTGCTGTAAATCCAGAATACTTTGTTCGCTGACGCCAAATTGTTGCATTTCGTCCAAAGGCAGATAAATACGGCCGCGCTCAGCATCTTCACGAACATCACGAATAATATTGGTGAGTTGAAAAGCCAGCCCCAGTTTCTCGGCAAATTTCAGCGTACTTCGATCGGAAAAACCGAATATCTGTGCTGACAGTAAACCCACAACACTGGCGACTCGGTGACAATATAAAGCCAGATTTTTATAGGCTGGGTAACGGTGCTGGGTTAAATCCATTTCCATGCCATCAATGATCTCGTGAAAATATTCTTCATGCAGATCAAAATCCTGCAGCGTATCAGCGAGAGCCTTTCCGACGGGATGAGTGGCTTGCCCGATAAAGGTATTTGCTACTTCCTGACGCCACCAGGCGAGAGTTTGTGCTGCAACTAACGGATCACTTATCTCATCAACAGCATCGTCAACTTCACGGCAAAAAGCATATAGAGCCATAATGGCATTGCGCTTTTTGGTGGGTAAAAAAAGGAAACTATAATAGAAGCTTGAACCACTTTTCGCCGCTTTATCCCGGCAATATTGCTGCGGTGTCATTTTAATAGCCGCTCAACAATTTTGCCGTTGACCAGGTGACTGTCGATGATTTCATCGATATCAGCTCTATCATGATATTGATACCAGACTCCTTCCGGATAAATCACCATGATCGGACCCAGTTTGCAGCGATTGAGGCAGCCGGAATTATTGACGCGGACTTTTTTCAGTTTGAGATCTTTAACCCGTTGCTTGGCATAATCACGCAGTGACTGCGCACCGTGTTCTTCACAATAATCACTGCCATCATCGCGTTGATGCGTGCAAATGAACATATGATATTTATATATTTCAGCCATAACTTTTCAGCCTAACCAAGCTGAGTTAAATATACAAAATGAATATCTACTCATAGCCATATTTAAAAACGGCGGGAAACAGCAAAATCAGCCAGTCCGATTAAGGCTGTTTTATATTGTGAATCGGGAACGATACTGAGATTGGCCTTGGCCTGCTCGACTTCCTTGCGGGCTGCCGCGGCAGTGTAGTCAATGGCGCCAGTGCTGTGGATAATGTCAATAATGTCATTGATTTTATCGCGTTGGCCTTGTTCAATTGCTTCACGAATGACTGCGGACTGTTCCTTAGAGCCATTTTGCATGGCATAAATCAGCGGTAACGTCGGTTTGCCTTCGGCAAGATCATCACCAATATTTTTGCCAATAGTTTCACTGGAAGCGCTGTAATCGAGTAAGTCGTCCACCAGTTGGAAGGCACTGCCAAGATGCATCGCATATTGTGCTAATGCGGTTTCAATTTCCGCTGAGGCATTACTTATTAATGCACCTAACTGCCCGGCCGCTTCAAATAGTTTGGCGGTTTTGTGATGAATGACCTGCAGATAGCGTTCTTCAGTGGTGTCTGCATCGTGAACATTAAGTAATTGTAAGACTTCACCCTCGGCAATCACGTTAGTGGTATGTGACAGGATCTGCATCAAGCGCATTGAATCCAGTTCCACCATCATTTCAAATGCGCGGGTATAGAGAAAATCCCCGACTAATACACTGGCTTCATTTCCCCATACACTGTTGGCCGTTTCCTGGCCGCGGCGCATCGTTGAATTGTCGACCACATCATCATGCAGCAGGGTCGCGGTGTGAATAAATTCAATGATGGTGGCAAGATTAATATGCGCAGTTGCCTGATGATTGCAGGCACGGGCACTTAACAAAGCAATAGCCGGGCGCAAGCGCTTTCCGCCACTATTGATAATGTAATGTCCAAGCTGATTAATTAATACAACCTCAGATTGCAGCCGATGTTGTATCATGGCGTCAACTGAATCAATATCCTGCTGGATGAGTGCGTAAATGGATTGTATATCCACGGGGCGTTTGTCTGCCTGTCTAGATGAATTAAACGCGTACTTTCTCACGGGTAACAGCGATTCGCAAATAATTCAATTTGCATTTGATCTGAATGTAGAAAGCGGTTAAAATTCCCGGTCTTTTGTTGGGTTACCCACAATAACATTTATTTTTTTGGAGAAAGCGATGTACGCTATTGTCGCGACTGGTGGTAAGCAGTACCGAGTTAAAGAGGGCGAAAAGCTCCGCGTTGAAAAATTGCCAGGTGAAGTGGGTGATACCATTGAGCTGGGTGAAGTTTTATTGATCGGTGAAGGCGAAGACATTAAAGTTGGCGCACCCTTCTTAGACGGCGCAAAAGTCACAGCAACTGTGGCCTCAGTTGGTCGTGCGGACAAAGTCAAAATCATCAAATTCCGTCGTCGTAAGCACCATCGGAAACAGATGGGACATCGCCAATCTTATACAGAAATCGAAATCACTGGCATCACTGCCTAAGATTTGACAAATTTAAAGAGGATTTAACATGGCTCATAAGAAAGCTGGCGGTAGTACCCGCAACGGTCGCGATTCCGAGTCGAAACGCCTTGGTGTAAAACGCTTCGGTGGTGAAGCAGTATTAGGCGGCAACATTCTGGTTCGTCAACGTGGTACACGTTACCATGCAGGTCGTAATGTTGGTATCGGTAGAGACCACACCTTATTCGCGACAGCAAACGGTAAAGTGTTATTCGAAACCAAAGGTGCAAACAACCGCACATTTGTAAGCGTTATCGCAGAATAAAGAATTTGTTAGCCCGTTGGGGCAAACAGCTGAAAGCCCCGCTGATGCGGGGTTTTTTGTTTGTGGCAATTATTAAAAAATTATCTGGTCGGCAGTATGAAATTTGTTGATGAAGCGAAAATAAAAATCAGCGCGGGTGCCGGCGGTAATGGTTGCCTGAGCTTTCGTCGTGAAAAATATATCCCTTTCGGTGGTCCGGATGGCGGTGATGGTGGCGACGGGGGCGATGTGTACCTGCTGGCAGATACACAGGTAAACACCCTGATCGATTTCCGCTATAAACGTAACTTTAAAGCCCAACGTGGTGAACATGGCCGCGGCAAACTATGCAGTGGGGCCCGTGGCGAAGATTTGGTTATTAAAGTACCCGTTGGTACCGAAGCCTGGGATGAAGACACTGATGAACTGATTGGTGATCTCGCCAAACACGGTGACAAACTGATGGTAGCAAAAGGTGGCTGGCACGGTTTAGGTAATGCCCGCTACAAATCGAGTATCAATCGTGCACCACGACAAACATCAGACGGAACCCCAGGCGAAGAGCGTACCTTACGCCTTGAAATGAAACTATTGGCCGATGTTGGATTATTGGGTTTACCGAATGCCGGAAAATCGACCTTTATCAGTCAGGTTTCTGCTGCTCAACCTAAAGTAGCCGATTATCCTTTTACGACTTTGCATCCAAATCTAGGTGTGGTGACACTCAGAGATGTACGCAGCTTTGTTATTGCCGATATTCCCGGCCTGGTGGAAGGTGCCGCTGAAGGTGCCGGTTTGGGTATTCAGTTCCTTAAGCATTTAACTCGCACTCGATTGCTGTTACATCTGGTTGATATGGCACCCGTTGATGTTAAGCAGGATCCGGTGGAGAGCGTTAATATTATTAACCGTGAATTACTCCATTACAGCGATGCCCTCGGCAAGCAGCCGCAATGGCTGATCCTTAATAAAATGGATTTGGTTCCGGAGGATATCCGTGACGAACTCACACAGGAAGTGTTGACCCGTCTTGATTGGCAAGGACCTGTCTACAAAATCAGTGGACAAACTGGTGAAGGATGCGCGCAGTTGTGTGAAGATATCATGCAATACTTGGATGATTTACGTCAGAGTGAGCAGCCTCCCGCTAAACCCATCGAGGACTAACTGTGGAAAATCCGCATCAGCAACTTTTATCAACCAAACGTTGGGTGATTAAAATTGGTAGTGCTTTATTAACCAAGCCCGGAGAAGGCCTGGATGTGGATCGTATTCGCTGGCTGAGTGGCGAAATTGCTGAACTGAGAAATCAGGGTAAAGAGATCGTTCTGGTGACCTCCGGATCTGTTGCCGCCGGTATGCAAAGACTGGGCTGGCGTAAACGTCCACATGCCTTGCATCAGTTACAAGCTGCAGCCAGTGTGGGACAGATGGGACTTATCCATGCTTATGCCACGGCCTGTGAACAACATGGCATTCATACCGCCCAAATTCTACTGACACATTCTGACTTAGCTGATCGTGGTCGCCATTTAAATGCCCGAAGTGCATTACATACGCTGCTTGAAATGGGCATTCTTCCGGTCGTTAACGAAAACGATACCATCGCCACTGACGAAATCCGTTTTGGTGATAATGACACTCTGGCGGCTATGACCGCCAATCTGGTTGAAGCTGATGTACTGGTTATCCTGACGGATCAGGATGGTTTATTCGATAGCGATCCACGATTAAATCCAAATGCCAGAATGCTGGCAGCCTCAGCTGCCAATAATCCAAATCTGGATGGCATGGCCGGTGACAGTAAAGGCGAATTAGGCCGCGGTGGTATGGCTACCAAACTAGCAGCGGCCAGACGCGCGGCAAGATCCGGTGCGACTACGGTAATTCTATCTGGTAAACATCCATTGAATTTACGCCATCTGGCGGCTGGTCAGGGCGTAGGCACATTATTATGGCCCGACATTAAACCAATTAAAGCAAGACAGCAGTGGCTGGCTGGTCATTTGGTTCCTAAAGGTCGTCTGATGCTTGATGATGGTGCGGTAGCGGTGATAAAACAGCAAGGTCGAAGTGTTTTACCTGTGGGGGTACGTCAGGTGGATGGACAATTTACTCGTGGTGAACTGGTATTATGCACCGATTTGCAGGGGCACGAAGTAGCTCGCGGCCTGGTGAATTACAGTGCTGATGAGGCCGTAAGGATCATGGGTCAGCCCAGTCAGGCAATTCAAAGCTTATTGGGATATGTTGATGAGCCGGAATTAATTCATCGGGATAATCTGGTCGTGACTGGATAAATGACAGACATAAAAAAACCGGCGCGGGCCGGTTTTTTTTTAGCTGATTCTATAGAACAGTCAATTACATTGCGCGGATAGCGTTGTTTAAACGGCTTTTGCCACGAGCAGCAGTGTTTTTGTGAATCAGGCCTTTACGAGCCATGCGATCCAGAACTGGAACTGCAGCTTGAAATGCAGCAACGGCTTGTTCTTTATCACCAACAGCAATCGCTTTTCTGAGTGCTTTTACTTTAGTACGCATCGCAGAACGCTGACTAGCGTTTAATTGACGGTGAGTTTCCGCCTGACGGGCGCGTTTTTTTGCTTGTGCTGAGTTTGCCAAAGTGTTTCTCCTAAGAATCAGCTATTTGTATATGAACCGGGCATTATCCTGATTTTGCTTCCATTTGTAAATGGTATGATGCTGTCTTTTTTTAAGCACGAGTTAATGATGCGAATTATAACAGCGAATTTGAACGGGATCCGAGCCGCTGCGCGAAAAGGATTTTTTGACTGGTTAAAAAAACAAGATGCCGATGTGGTGTGTATTCAGGAAACAAAAGCGCAAGTACATCAGCTGGAAGACAAGGTTTTTACTCCTGAAGGCTACCACTGCTATTACCACGACGCGGTCAAAAAAGGTTACAGCGGCGTGGCAATCTACAGCCGGCTTCAGCCGGACGAAGTCATTACCGGCATGGGTAATGCCGAGTTCGATATAGAAGGTCGGTATATTGAAGCCAGATTTGGCAAGCTCAGCGTGATCTCCCTCTATCTGCCATCAGGCACATCAGGTGATGAACGGCAGCAGGTTAAATATCGCTGCATGGAGTTTTTCGAAAATAAAATGCAGGAAATGAAAGAATCCGGTCGAGATTATATTATTTGTGGTGACTGGAATATCGCCCATAAGAATGAAGATATCCGCAATTGGAAAGGCAATCAGAAAAACTCCGGCTTTTTACCTGAAGAACGTGCCTGGCTGGATAAGTTGTTTTATGAGATGAATTTTGTCGATGCGTTCCGTGAACTGCCGCAGGCCGAACATGAGTACACCTGGTGGTCCAACCGTGGACAGGCCTGGGCCAATAATACCGGGTGGCGCATTGATTACCATATTCTGAGCCCGAGCCTGAAAGGTAAAGTTACAGCCACCGATATTTATCGGGATGAACGTTTCTCGGATCATGCGCCGTTGACCATTGATTATGATTACCAACTAAATGATTAATGAACTTTCAGTGTTTGTTTCTCTCTGATTAGCATCTATCTGAGAGAAACAAACCATGTTTTCATTATTCAAGTCGGACCCCGTCAAAAAGCTGAAAAAACAACTTGCTCAAAAACAGGAGCAAGCCATGCTCGCACAGCGCAGTGGCGATATACGGAAATTTGCTACGCTTACCGAGGAGTCTCAAGTGTTGGCTGATGAAATCAAGCGGCTTGAATCTTAATCTCGGGGTAGGTTTTGGTTGAGGAACGAACCCCAACAATCAGCAATTGAATTTTAAAAATGCTGGGTTCGTAATAAAGTTTATTTCGACTTAATGTCGAGTTAGGGGAATGCGTGCCCATTCCCCTAACAACCCCAGGGCACACCATGTGTTGGCCTGCGGCTCCACTGCGTTGCGTTTTTTGTCAGGGAGACTCACCAAACTCGCTGCGCTCACAAATTTGTCTGGAACGAATTTGGACGCCGAAGACGCCCGAAGGGTGAGTGGCATGGATGCCACGAATCAGACAGGTAAGTCTCTAATCCTGACAAAAAGCCACTACTCGCCAACACAAAAGGGGAATTTGGGAATGGCTGTAGGTTGAGCTGAATGAAATGAAGCCCAACAATCTTTTGCGTGAAATTCCAAACGTTGGGCTTCGCAAGCTCAGCACCAACCTACGGGAAGGCTCTCAATAATGCCCTTATGCGAAGCCGAGCATCGCAGAGCTGGTCGGATCAGCTTGACGGCTGTTTGACCGAAGGGAGTTTCCGTCATGCCCGACCAGATCGAGAAGCACAGGGAACCCGCAGGGCAAGCATGGGCTGCCCTTTTGTTTGGTTCGTTTATTTTGGGCACGCAAAATAAATGAACACCCAGCGGCAGCGACAAGGTCGAAAATATCAATCAGATTGTTGGGTTTCGTACCTCAACCCAACCTACGAAAAGTGTTGATATCGCCAAGCAGCAGCGCATGTGTAGAGTAAGAATCTAAACAACTTTACCATTAAAAAATTTAATAAATCGAAGCCCTAACACACCGAATCACCCCATAATCATAGGCTTCATCCAACGCTTCAAAAACGTTTTTTAAGCTATCGGCTTCATCGCCAAGTGAATCAATGGTCGAGATGATTTCATTAAATTCATTATCAGTCAGATCCAGCACTTTTTTAATATCTAGCAAACCGGCTTCAATACCATCTGACAGATGACTGTATATCGTGCTGACTTTCAACTCACGCTGCTTCGCTATTTGATCTGGGCTCAATCCCTGTTCATGCAACATCAACGTCTGATTCACCGTATCACGTAAGCCATTATTTAATAATTCTGATAATGGAAACTGCTGAATAACCGTTAAAAACCGTTGGCCGTAATGTTCCAGTTTCTGAGCGCCAACCCCGGAAATACGTGCCATGGCTTGCATATCGTTAGGTCGGGTCTGACACATTTCCTGCAAGGTTGAATCATGAAATATCACAAATGGCGGTACACCATTTTGCTGGGCGATCTCGGTTCGTAACTGGCGTAACGCTTCCCAGAGATCCTGATCCTGAGGACGCACAGCAGATTGTTTTTTTTCTTTTTTGCTCAGTGCTTGTTTCGCTTGCTGTTTACGCAGCAGCAATTTTTGCTCACCGCGCAAAATCGCCCGACATTTCTCAGTCAGACGCAAAGCCCCATAGCGATTGATATCAATATCAAGATATCCGGTGGCGATAAGCTGGCGGAAGATACCGCGCCACTGGGTGGCGGTCAGATCTGAGCCAATACCAAAAGTACTGAGCTGATCATGTTGATTAGTCTTGATACGTTCATCATCACTACCCACCAACACATCAATTAAATAATTCACCCCAAAGCGCTGATCGGTCCGATACACACATGATAAGGCTTTTTGGGCAACTTCGGTGGCATCAAAATGTTCTGGCGGGTTCTGACAGTTATCACACTGACCACAGGTTTCCGGTGACGTTTCATCAAAATAGGCGAGCAGGGCATGCCGGCGGCAACTGATGGATTCGCATAAGCCCAACATAGCATCGAGCTTATGATGTTCAACTCGTTTGATGATATCAGGCGCATCAGAGTTCTGCATAAACTGACGCAGGGTGATGACATCCTGCAACCCGTATGCCATCCAGGCATTAGCTGGTAAACCATCACGACCAGCACGGCCGGTTTCCTGATAATAGGCTTCGATATTTTTTGGCAGATTTAAATGCGCCACAAAACGAACGTCGGGTTTATCAATGCCCATACCAAAGGCTATGGTGGCGACGATAATCACGCCCTCTTCGCGTAAAAACCTTTGTTGATGATGTGCCCGCATTTGTGACGTTAAACCGGCGTGATAGGGTAAAGCTACCCGACCCTGGTCGGTCAGCCACTCGGCAATTGCTTCAACTTTTTTACGCGACAAGCAATAAACAATCCCGGCATCGTTGGCATGTTGGGTTTCAATAAACTGCCAAAGCTGTTGCTTGGCCTGATTGGCCTCGGCAATGGCATAAAAAATATTGCTCCGATCAAAACTGTTCAGATAGACATTGGCGTCATGCAGATTAAGCTGCTCAATAATCTCAATGCGGGTACGTTTATCTGCGGTGGCGGTCAGGGCAACACGCGGAATATCCGCAAAGCGTTCATGCAACATGCGCAGCTGCTGATATTCCGGCCGGAAATCATGACCCCATTGCGATACACAATGGGCTTCATCAATGGCAAACAGTGAAACCTGAATCCGCGACAACATCGCCAACGTGCGTTCGTTTAATAAACGTTCGGGTGCCACATACAGCAAATCTATCTGGCCGGCTTCAAGCTGTTCTTCAACAGCATTGGCTTCAGCAGCGGATAAACTGGAATTAAGGAATGCCGCGTTCACACCCAGTTGTTGCAACGCCATCACCTGATCCTGCATCAGGGCAATCAACGGTGAAACCACCACTCCTGTTCCCTGACGAATCAGCGCTGGGAGTTGATAACACAATGATTTACCACCACCGGTCGGCATTAACACCAAAGCATCGCCACCGGCAATTACATGGTCAACGATAGTTTGCTGATTATGACGAAAAGCGCTGTAACCAAAAACGTTTTGTAACACTTCCAGCGCGGGTTGCCCGACATGCTGCATAAAAAATTCAGTGATTTAATGAAAGGAGCATTATGGCAAATCAAGCCTGATTACGCATAGCGAGTTCAGAATATTACGAATACAGAGAAGTGGATGAGTTTCGTTATTCCCCCAACCATTGGGCACTCGCATTTACGTAATATAACTTGTTGCCCCCAAGCGTATACTCATTTTAACCATGGGCAGTAAATCGGATGTCATGGATATTTCCTCTTTACGATAGAGATAACATCATGAAAAAGTTCATTACAATTCTATACATAACAGCGTTAGCTGTTTTCTCTGTAAGCAGTTTTGCTGATGAAGGACCGGGAAATGCCCAGGATAAGGGCAAAAAACAATATGAAAAACATGAGCAGAAGTATGACGACAAAATGCAAAAGCATGACAGTGATAATGAAAAACAGCGTAATAACGAACGCGATTATCAAAGCATGGACAAGCATCATGACAAGAAAATGGACAAGGAACGCAAGGAATTGGGAAAAGGCTCAGAACAGGGCCAGGAATCCAGAGAAGAACATAGTCAGAAATGGTGGAAGTTTGGTGGAGCGGATAAGGACGATGAATCTCGCAGACAGTGGTGGAAATTCTGGGGAGATGATTAATTAGGCTGCATTCAAATTTCTATTAATCTTACTTAGTTTATGAACAAAAGCAGTCATTCGCACAAGCGAATGGCTGCTTTTTTGTGAGCTTCACGTTTTAAACATAACGCTGTTAATTGTTCTCCAATTTTTCATAAAGTGTTGGGTTTGTTACCTCAATCCAACCCAAGAGATCCCTCATGATTTAACAAGAGCTGTGAACGATAAATTCGGTTTCTCGTTAAAAGACAGGCAAAATAACGCATGCAAAACACCAGCGTCCATCCAAAAGCATTCTGCTGTTGGGGATAAATCTAAAATTTTAGGAAGGTAAATGAAAGAAATTACAGTTGATAGCAACCCAAGCGAAGTAGCTTTAAAAAACTTGGGCGTTGCTCACTGGCCAACATGGGAAAAAGGGGTATCGGTTTTTCCATGGTCGTTTGTGACTACAGAAATTGCTTATATCGTTGAAGGTGAATGTGTTATGACGCCTAACGATGGTGGCCCAGCAACGACCTTTAAAGCGGGTGATTTAGTGGTTTTCCCGAATGGGTATAAAGGCACCTGGGAAGTTAAAAAAGCGTTGAAAAAGCAATTCAAACATAAAGACGGCAATTTTGTGAAATGTGCTCTCAGTCGTTTTAAAATATTAAAAAATAAATTTAAATCAAATGGTTAGTGTGTTGTCCGTTAAATGGGGCCAAATGCAATAAAGCTGGCATTCCCGCGCAGGCAAGAATCTAGTGACATTTGTAGGTTGGGTTGAGGTACGAAACCCAACAAATCAAAATATTTTTGGCACAAGGTTTCGCCCTATGGGGCGAGTTCATTTTCTTTGTTTGCCCAAAGAAAACGAACCAAAAGAAAAGGCACCCCATGTGTTGGCCTGCGGCTTCACTGCGTTGCGTTTTTTGTCAGGGAGACTCACCAAACTCGCTTCGCTCAAACAGGTAAGTCTCTAATCCTGACAAAAAGCCGCTACTCGTCAACACAAAAGGGGAATTTGGGAATGGCAGTAAGTTGGGCTGAATGAAATGAAGCCCAACAATCTTTTGCGTGAAATTCCAAACGTTG
The DNA here is from genome assembly GCA_002354555.1 of Methylophaga sp. UBA2689. GTDB lineage: Bacteria > Pseudomonadota > Gammaproteobacteria > Nitrosococcales > Methylophagaceae > Methylophaga. The sequence continues at coordinate 4,672 of DELT01000036.1, read as the reverse complement.
GGCTTCGCAAGCTCAGCACCAACCTACGGGAAGGCTCTCAATAACGCCCTTATGCGAAGCCGAGCATCGCAGATCAGTTTGGATCAAACATGACGAGTGTTTGAGCGCAGCGAGTTTTCGTCATGTTCCAAACTGATTGAGAAGCGCAGGGAACCCGCAGGGCAAGCATGGGCTGTCTTTTTGTTTGGTTCGTTTATTTTGGACAAGCAAAATAAATGAACGTCCAGCGGCAGCGACAAGGTCGAACATCTCAATCAGATTGTTGGGTTTTGTACCTCAACCCAACCTACGGGATAAGCAATGGTTACACTGGGTCTATCTATGTTTCGATTTACAACTACTCTCACCATCAATCCTGCAACAAATGTAAGACCAGTTACTAATATTATTTGATGATGCGTGATTACTCGCGGTGCTTCCACAAGCGGGTAACCCATTAACTTGCCCTAAAAATTTTTCTTTTTCGTTTGGGTAATAGAAATATACGTTGAAGTCACTGTTGTTAATTGCTCTTTCGGTATCGTCAAATGGCCACCACGAAAAAAAATAAGCCGCAACTAATAAAGCAATAAATAAAACTGGCATCACCATCTCCTATCAATTTCATTGCCTGCTAATAGGGCGTATTTTCAATCGTGTGCGACCCCATTTATTTTTGGAAGCATGGTAACGACTGTTGGGTTTCGTACCTCAACCCAACCTACGGGCTGAATCTCATATTAGTGTTGACCAAAAACGGTTACGAAGCAAAAAGTAACTGGTTTCTTTGCTTAAAATACATCATTCAACAACAAATCCAACTGCGCCTGCCCCTTATCATCAACAACCGGCAATTCAAACCCACTCAAACTCAACCCAACTAACCTAACCGGTTTATGCCCAGCTTCAGTCCGAACCAACAGATTCGGAATCCATTCCTGTAAATCAGAAAAGCCAATTCTGTGATCCAGCGTCTGAGCACGAGTGACTTGCTGAAAGTCGGCATATTTCACTTTAACGGTAACCGTCCTGCCTTGCATGTTGTGTTTGTTAAGGCTGTCGAGTACTTGTTCGGCGAGGTCGAGCAGGATGTTGTTTAGATCTGGTATGGAAAGAATGTCTTCGGCAAAAGTCGTTTCCTTGCCCAGCGATTTACGGATACGTTGACTGCGGACTGGTCGTTCATCAATGGCTCGGGCGATGTTGTAATAATACTGGCCGGATTTGCCGAAGCGTTCTGTTAGTTCAGCTAGAGTTTTCTGCCGTAAGTCATTGCCGGTATGGATGCCGAGGTTTTTCATTTTGGCTTCGGTGGCGGGGCCGATACCGTGAAATTTACCGATGGGTAGTTTGTTTACAAATTCCTGGCCTTGTTCGGGACGGATCAGATAAAGACCATCGGGTTTATCCATATCAGAGGCAATTTTGGCGAGAAATTTATTATAGGAGACACCAGCCGAGGCAATGAGTCCGGTCTCGGCGAGGATTTCACTTTTAATGGCTTTGGCAATCAATGTGGCAGAGCCATTAAACGATTCGGTGTAAGTGACATCCAGATAGGCTTCATCGAGTGACAGCGGTTCAACTTCAGAAGCATAGCGCCAGAAGATTTCACGAATAATATTGGAGGCTTCTTTATAGGCGTCAAAACGAGGCCGGACAAAAATAGCTTCAGGACATAAACGATAAGCGCGAGACGAAGCCATTGCTGAATGAATACCAAACTTGCGCGCTTCATAGCTGCACGCCGCAACGACGCCACGGCTATCGGGTTGACCACCGACGATAAGCGGTTTGCCTTTCAGCTCGGGAAAGTCGCGTTGTTCAACCGATGCATAAAACGCGTCCATATCCACGTGAATGATTTTTCGTTGTTTAGCCATTAATGATTAGTGTTGATGAGTTCTCGATATTTTCTCATAAACTACATGCTGATGTGCCAATAGATATTCTTATCTTGATCCAACAGTCATTTCAGAGTGGATTGCAGGAGGCGTCAATGTTACTTTAGCGAATTAAACCTCATCAGTGGACTTACGTTTGATAGCAAGTATCCGTTCCTGGCAGGAAAGTCTGCGGGCTTTTTTTACCCCCCAAGTTGTCACCATGCTGTTTCTCGGCATTGCGGCGGGGTTGCCGTTATTACTGATTTTTTCCTCACTCAGCCTATGGTTACGTGAAGCCGGTGTTGATCGCAGCGCAGTCACTTATTTCAGTTGGGCGGCGTTGGGTTATTCCTTCAAATTTGTCTGGGCTCCGCTGCTGGATATTCTGCCATTACCGATTTTGCATCGTCTGTTAGGTCGACGGCGTAGCTGGTTATTTCTGTCACAGCTGATGATTATCGCTTCGATCATAATGATGGCGATGGTCGATCCGGCAACGCACTCGCTGACCTTAATGGCTGTCGCTGCAGTATTACTGGGTTTTTCAGCTGCGACGCAGGATGTGGTGATTGATGCCTATCGTATCGAGTCTGCCGATACCCGTTTGCAGGCATTAATGTCCGCCAGTTATATCGCCGGATATCGCATCGGCATGCTGATGGCTGGGGCTGGCGCGTTGATGTTAGCCAGTTATTTTGGCTCGGAAATGGGCGAATATGATTATCTGGCGTGGCGGCAAAGCTATTTGATTATGGCGGCGCTGATGCTGATTGGTGTGATCACCACCTTGTTAAGCCCTGAACCGGAAGTAAATAAAAAGGTTCATGAGGATCGCAAGCGCGATTACCTGGGTTTGATGCTGACGTTTGCGTTGTCGATAAGTGGTTTTATTGCCTGTTTCTACCTCACCAGTGACTGGGCTGGTCAGGCACGTCTGCAGTTACTTAACGTATTTAATAATGGTCCTATGTCGGCGGTTGGCATTGAGTTAGTGCGCTTAGTGCTGGCCACCATTGTGGCAGTGATTATTGCCAGAGTGTTGATATTAATGGGCTGGGTACAGAAAAGTATTGTGCATCGCAGCTATGTTGAACCGGTGCAGGATTTCTTCAAACGCTACGGACTATCGATGGCGCTGTTACTGCTTTCTTTGATTGGGTTGTATCGAATTTCCGATATTGTGCTGGGGGTTGTCGCCAATATTTTTTATCAGGATATGGGCTTCACCAAGCCAGAGATTGCCACGGTGGTGAAAACCTTTGGTTTGTTTATGACCATTGTTGGCGGTTTTCTTGGTGGTATTTTAGCCTTACGTTTCGGGGTGATGCGGATCCTGTTTTTAGGGGCCGTGTTATCGGCGTTGACCAATCTGTTGTTTATGCTACTGGCACAAATGGGCAATGATATCTGGATGCTGTATATCGTGATTTCTGCTGATAATCTGTCCGGCGGTATGGCCAGTGCAGCATTTATTGCGTTTTTATCCAGCCTGACCAATATCTCGTTTACCGCGGTGCAATATGCCATCTTCAGTTCGTTGATGACCTTGTTGCCGAAAATCCTTGGGGGGTATTCCGGGACGATGGTAGAAAGTATTGGTTATGAGCAGTTCTTTTTGATGACAGCTTTAATGGGGATACCGGTATTGTTGTTGGTCTTCCTGGCTGCCCGACGTTTTCGAATTGATGGTTAACTGATTAACTTATGTGGCGTTGGCTATTCATTGTCGTGGTGATCTTTATAGGCTGGCGTTACTGTTCACCCGACATCATCCATTACGCCGCGCCTGATGAAGTCATAGATAAAGCACCTGTACAAGCCGAAGTAGCAGATCTTCTGCCTATTCCTTTTGATGACTATGCAATACAGCCGATGGCTGAATTTACACTGGAAGCCAGAGTATTAGCACGGGAAGACTATTGGTTGGGACGTGAAGCCGATTTGTCACCCACCGATTTAGTATTGGGGTGGGGAGAAATGGCGGATCCCCAAGTTGTTAAACAGATTAACATTCGTCAGTCCGGGCGTTGGTATTTCTGGCAGGTCGAGTCATTTCCGATTCCTCGTCGCAACATTGAAACCCAAAGCGCCAATATGCATTTGATTCCGGCGAATGATGAAGTCGCCAGAACGCTTAAGCAGATCCGTCCGGGACAATTAGTGACTCTGCAGGGTTATCTGGTGAATGTGAATGCTGATGATGGTTGGCGCTGGCGCAGTTCCTTAACCCGTGAAGATACCGGTGCCAATGCCTGTGAACTGATCTATGTGAAGCAATTGAAAATCATTTCCTGACAGCTGATTTTAGCGGGAAATCTCCCCGAAATGTATATGCTATGTTGACTGCTTGAATTAACAACAAGGAGTTAATTATGCCGAATACCGCTATTTCAATCGATGATTACGAGGCCATCAGCAAATTGATTCAACATTATATTGATGGTGCTGTGGCAGGCCGAGGTGAATTAATGAAACCGGCGTTTCATCAGGATGCCACCATTTATGGTTATGTTGGTCCGGATTTATTTGCCGGCCCCATTCAGGGCTTGTATGACTGGAATGATGAAAATGGACCGGCCAAAGAGATGCAGTCCAAAATTACCCATATCGATGTGGTTGGTACGGCAGCCAGTGTCAGACTCGAATCAGATAACTGGACCGGTCATCGCTTTACCGATTTTTTCAATTTATTAAAAATTGATGGCAAATGGCAGGTGATGAATAAAGTCTTTCATCTGCATGATTAAACCTGAGCTACTGGCTTAATCCAGCAGCTTGTAACAGGGTTTGTAAGCATTTTCGTCCTG